>NZ_CAKMNW010000015.1 GCF_927904885.1 Candidatus Nitrotoga sp. M5 | reverse complement strand
CCCCACCCTTTGGCAAGACTTTACTGTCAGATTAAGTCTGAACTACTACATTTTACGACAGCACAGACAAAAGCATTCTTCGTGGCGTTTTCAGCAGCGTGACCAAGCTGAAAGCTGCTATCAAAGAATATCGCAGTGCATAACGCCAAACGAAAGCTGTTTATCTAGACTATAAAGGCCAGCGACATCCTCACTAAGATTGACACGCTCGTGCCACTTTTAAAGTGTACAAATCTTAATGTTTAAACTACATTAGTTGCCGAGCTAGTGGATTCTGGAATGCTTATTATTTTGTGTTCAAACAGAAGCGGGTCCCTAGCTTTAGTTCTTCGTATATCCGGTAATCTGTTTCAATCATGCCAAGAGCTTTATATGTATTTTGGGCAAGAATATTTTCTTTTTCCACATAAAGGCGAAACCCGCAAACATTTGGATTGTTTTTTGCAGACTCTTTAATAAAATTATAAAGCTTTGTATAAGCCCCTTTTCGACGCTCATTTGGCTCGATGTAAACACTTTGAACCCACCAAAAAATACCATTTCGCCAATCGCTCCATTCCGTAGTTACCATTAGTGATCCAATAACTTCATCGTCATTTTCTGCAACCACATAAAACCCAAGGCTGGGATTATTTAAAAGATTATTTACGCCCTTTGATATTACTTCCGGTGTTAATTCCTTCAGTTCCGTTTCTAAAGCCATGGCTCGATTAAATTTAGTTATAACTAAAGCATCACGACTTTCAGCAAAGCGAATCAGTAGTTCTTTAGACATCTTATTAATTATTTTAATTTTAAATCATTGTGTTAGAGAGTTATGGCTCTTAAACATCCGAATGTTCAGTTTTGTTCGCTGAGTATTTTGCACAAGCATTCACGCACCATGACTGCCATTTTTAAACACGCCTCCCCCACTTTTACACACTATGAACCTACTCGCTACAGCTTGGCGAAAAAATTCAAGGGCACCTCCTAAATTCCAATCATCATCACAATACCGCGTTACTCTAAAAAATTATCACTTACATATGACATATACGATGCGTTCAATTTTTTTACTCTCGCCTTGCCTTACCTAGCACCAGGGTAAGCATGCAAGCTGCTACTCGCAATAATGATAAAGGTGCTCTCAAGTTATACGTCAGCATAGCCGACGTTTGCTTAGGTCGCGTAGTAGTAAGCTACTGGATAACAATACCGGGCTGAGCGACTGGGCAAAGCCGGTGCCGAGAAGCCTATCACTTCCAAGCAAAAACGCATACGTCAACGGGAGACCAAAATCTGCCAACTGCGCACTGACAATAAATTATTTAAAAAAGTATCGGCTTTTTTTCGCCCGCAAACTGCTAAGATCTTACAAAAAAAAATCTAATAGATTTTTTAGATAAGAATATCAGCATCCTTCAGGCGATTTTCGACCTTGGCTCGATTACCTCGCAACTTTCTTGATAACTGCTGGAGTTTACAAACAACCCTTAGAGCTGGACTTCAATCCGCTAGCTGTCGGCTGTTACGGTGAACGATCAGACTCAATTTATTTCAATGATAGCTGACGTAAAATCCGACCTCATCTATTTCTATATAGAACAATTGACTGGAGAGCTCGCGGCGAGCAAAACGCACACCGAGGATAGAGTGACGGGAAGAAAATCGCCCTCCCCTTCATCTATTCTGCGGTATTTCTATATGATTTTAATCTTTATCAAACTTCATCACCCCATTCAAGCAATGAATTTTAATAGTATCTTTAGCGGCGAAACGGCCTTCCAGAAGATGTTTGGCGAGCGGATTCTCCAGTTGTGACTGGATTGCACGTTTAAGTGGGCGGGCACCATAAGTAGGGTCGAATCCAACAGTGGCAATTTCCGCCAGAGCCGCATCAGTAATTTCCAGTTTCATATCCATTGCAGCTAAACGGCTTTCCAAATAACCCAACTGAATACGTGCGATAGCCTTGATATTTTTTTCATCCAGGGCATGGAACACAACCACTTCGTCAATACGGTTAATAAATTCAGGACGGAAATAACTCTTTACCTCGCCCATCACTGCCAGTTTGATTACTTGGTAATCATCACCAGATAACTGTTGGATCATTTGGCTGCCAAGGTTCGAGGTCATCACAACCACTGTATTCTTGAAATCTACTGTACGCCCCTGTCCGTCTGTCATGCGGCCATCATCCAGCACTTGCAGAAGCACGTTGAACACATCCGGGTGCGCTTTCTCCACTTCGTCCAACAATATGACGGAATACGGTTTGCGCCGAACGGCCTCGGTGAGCCCGCCGCCCTCTTCATAACCGACATAGCCTGGCGGCGCACCAATCAGGCGCGACACGGAATGCTTTTCCATATATTCACTCATGTCGATGCGGATGAGATGATCTTCAGAATCGAACAAAAATCCAGCCAACGCCTTACATAATTCGGTTTTACCCACCCCAGTAGGCCCTAAAAACAGAAAAGACCCGTATGGACGGTTAGGGTCCCCTAGCCCAGAACGCGAGCGACGGATTGCGTCCGACACCAAGCGTACCGCCTCGTCCTGTCCGACCACGCGCTCGTGCAACTTGGTTTCCATCTGCAGCAGTTTGTCACGCTCGCCTTCCATCATTTTGGAAACAGGAATGCCAGTAGCGCGACTTACTACTTCTGCAATTTCCTCCGCGCCAACGTGCGTGCGTAGCAGACGGTTCTGGGGCTTAGTTGCCTCAACCTGGTTCGCTTCTTTCAATTTCGCTTCGAGTTGTGGGAGCTTGCCATATTGCAACTCGGCTACTTTTTCCAATTTACCTTCGCGTTGCAACCGAATGATTTCGGCACGTGTGCGTTCGATTTCTTCCTTTACCTGTGCTGTGCCATGTGCCGAGCCTTTCTCCGACTTCCATATTTCTTCCAGGTCGGCATATTCACGCGACAGCTTTTCAATCTCGTCTTCAATAAGCTGCATACGTTTTTTCGACGCCTCATCTTTTTCCTTCTTCACTGCTTCGCGTTCAATTTTTAATTGAATCAGGCGCCGGTCAAGTTTGTCCATCACTTCCGGCTTGGAATCAATTTCCATCTTGATGCGCGCGGCAGCTTCGTCTATCAGATCAATTGCCTTATCCGGCAAAAAACGGTCGGTAATATAACGGTGCGACAATTCTGCTGCTGCCACAATAGCGGGATCGGTAATCTCCACACCGTGGTGCAACTCATATTTTTCCTGTAAGCCGCGCAGGATAGCAATGGTTGCTTCCACTGTCGGCTCATCCACCAGCACCTTTTGGAAACGACGCTCTAGCGCACCATCTTTCTCAATGTATTTGCGATATTCATCTAGCGTAGTGGCGCCGATGCAATGCAACTCGCCGCGCGCCAGCGCTGGCTTCAGCATGTTGCCCGCATCCATTGCACCTTCAGCCTTACCCGCACCGACCATTGTATGCAGTTCATCAATAAATACGATGATGCGCCCTTCTTCCAAGGCTAATTCTTTCAGTACAGATTTCAAACGTTCTTCGAATTCGCCGCGATATTTTGCTCCTGCCAATAGCGCAGCCATATCAAGCGATAAGACGCGTTTACCCTTCAGAGATTCGGGCACTTCTTCGTTGACAATACGCTGCGCTAATCCCTCCACGATAGCGGTCTTACCTACGCCTGGCTCACCAATCAAAACCGGGTTATTCTTGGTGCGACGTTGCAGAACTTGAATAGCTCGACGGATTTCATCATCACGTCCGATCACTGGATCCAGCTTGCCTTGACGCGCACGCTCGGTCAGGTCCATAGTGTACTTTTTTAGTGCCTCACGCTGACCCTCAGCTTCTTGGCTACCTACGTTTTGCCCACCACGCACCGCATTGATAGCTTGCTCCAACGCCGCACGAGCCACACCCTGCTGCTTAAATAGACGCCCGCATTCACCTTTGTCTTCCGTTAGAGCTAACAAAAACATTTCTGAGGCAATGAATTGGTCACCGCGAATTTGTGCTTGCTTGTCGGCGATGTTTAACAAGCTGGCGAGATCGCGCCCAACCTGCACTTCGCCGCCGTGCCCTTCCACCTTGGTCAAATGCTCCACACTTTGTGTCAATCTCTCTTTTAAGAGAACTACATTTCCACCGGCACGCGCAAGTAGTGAAGCCGCACCGCTATCGGCATCATTGAGCAATGCCAGCAGCAAATGCTGCGGTTCAATAAATTGATTGTCACTACCCACAGCCAAACTTTGCGCATCAGACAGCGCCTGTTGCAACTTAGTCGTAAATTTGTCGAATCTCATTATGGCTCCTCCATAGAAATGGTTAGTTAGTAGATTGGGCAGATGGTTGAAATTTCAAGTATCCTAAAGCCATATTCGATCCAATTAATTCACTTACAGTTACTCAAGAGTACCTCAAAAAATCCAACATTTCTAATGACTGGAGCGCACCACATATCACGCAACATAGACGATTGTTTCTCATTTTTTTCTTCATTCTCCACGTTGCGACACGTCTTTCTCCCCTCTACAGCTTTCAGCAGGCACAAAACCCGGTCAAAGCTTCAATGCTTGTTTCGAATCAAATACGCCGCATGTTTAATGTGTAGCGGTCAAATAATTACGGGCGCCTCGATAGACAGTTTTGCTGCGAGCTGTATTTCGCAAACTGTTGGCGTTAAATTTCCCAAGGCAGCGTACCGTCGTGTGTATTGTATAGAACCCCACAATTTACTTCGTCACGTTTTTATTGTGGCCTCGACCTGTATGCAATATCAACCCAACCGTTGTTCACCACTGCCTGATCGCCATCTGCAACGCTTGACAGATTAATACTGCTGGAACCGCGGCTCACCTAGCCCAATGATCTTGCGTGAATACAAGCCCATCCCGCTGCAAAATACAGCCAACCAGTTTTGGCGCGAGGTACGTGATATCTGAAATCCAATAGATAGTCAGTGTATTTTTAAAGGCACCCTTAAGATTACATTTTTCTGTAAATCCATATGTTAAAAAGCATACCCGTCCAATCTTTCCATCCATCTTGGCACGCAATCTGACTTCACCTTGACTGGGCAATCCTCTTTAGTCTAGAATATTTTTTGTTTTTCCATTAGCCCTAGTCCGGTTCGGAAAGCTAGCAATGAACGGGCGAGTGCTGTCGGCTCATAGCCAACCGACAGCTCACGTGCATGGCATCTTGCTGAATGACTACAACATCGTGCAGGCCATCGCCACAAGGAGAAAACAATCAATGGATAACTTCCAGATATATGAATTTACGCCGTTGAGGCTGACCATAGACCGCATTGGTCCATTCCAGACTGAGCAAGAAGAAATAAGCTTCACCGATAACAATGGGGAGTCATGCAATTTTTTTATGCTTCATTCCAAAAATGGCCGAGGCAAGACAACGATACTGGAACTGTTTCCGGCCTTAGTGGGAATGACAGGCTTTACCAAGATACAAGATTTAGCCGCAGCTCATAATCGCCGCGTCGATTCACCTTTTAACCTAGAAAGCTTGGATCACGGCCCGGGACGAGCACAATTGGATTTTCGTATTCACTATAGTGACAATGGCCATGAACGAGTTGCTGTA
Organism: Candidatus Nitrotoga sp. M5; assembly: GCF_927904885.1. GTDB lineage: Bacteria > Pseudomonadota > Gammaproteobacteria > Burkholderiales > Gallionellaceae > Nitrotoga. The sequence continues at coordinate 73,572 of NZ_CAKMNW010000015.1, read as the reverse complement.
CTATCCCTGCTTGCTGGTAAGCTGGCGGTTGAAGAAAACTTGAGCCAGTGGGACGAAGAAGCATTGAGCAAAGTGCGTGCGCAGCAATGGCATTGCTTTGGTTTTTGTCGCGATGAAGCGGAAACTTGGTCAACAATTGGCCTGCATGACAAATGGATTTCAAACTTTATTTCAGGTATTGATGCAGCCACAGGTGAAAAAATTGGTGGCTTTGAAGAAAGTATGCTGGACTGGCCCACAGTCATTTATTTCTCGGCCTATCGTAATATTGTTCAAGTTAATCCGGATCAGCATCGCGCCATTATTCCACCTATAGACTGGAATTATGCACCTTCATATTCTTTTGGCACAGAAACCGGCGATTGGCGTGACTCGCTCGACAACCTGTTGGTTTGGTTGAAGTGGCTTGATGACGGACGTTTTGATCGTGCGCTTAAATTAGTTAATGAGCGAGTTTTTGCAGATACCATTACCGCAATCAAGGATGTTCGTAAAGATCCGCATGAGGTTGAAATTGTACGCAACGGGAATGTGCATCGACTTGACTCACTCAGCAACGGGGAAAAAAGTTTGGTGCAGTTGTTTGTGCGAATCGGCGCATATATGACGCGCAACACAATTTTGGTAATCGACGAACCTGAAGCTCATTTGCACGAAGACAGGCAACAACGACTTCTTACTCAGCTTAAAAAAATGGCGCAGGAACAGTTTCCTGGATTGACAATTATTTTGGCTACCCATTCATCAAAAATGATGGCTACTTTTGCATTGGAGCGGGAAGAAGATAATCTACGCAAAGGCTGTAATCTATTTGACACCGTAGACGTAAAAGCAAACTTCCCTCGGCCCAAGGAGAGAATATTCAGTAGACCTGAAGAACGCTGATCGGATAAGTAAGCGAGCTCAGCTGTAGTATCGGGAAGTAAAGTTGCAAGCTATAGTAAAACTGCCATATTTCTGCAGGATTAATATAGCTTGCACCTTATAAACATGAGGACTGAATCTTTTGTGACCTTAGCGGCGCATTGAATCAAAGAAATCCGCGTTGTTCTTAGCCGCTTTAATTTTATCCAGCAGAAATTCCATTGACTCCAATTCATCCATTGGATAGAGCAGTTTGCGAAGCACCCAGATTTTGGGCAAGATATCCGATTTAATCAGCAACTCTTCCCTGCGTGTACCGGAACGATTAATGTTAATAGCTGGGTAGATGCGTTTCTCTGCCATGCGTCGGTCAAGATGAATTTCCATATTGCCCGTACCCTTGAATTCTTCGTAAATCACATCATCCATACGAGAACCGGTATCCACTAGTGCCGTGGCAATAATGGTAAGTGAACCGCCTTCTTCGACGTTACGGGCCGCCCCGAAAAAACGTTTAGGGCGTTGCAGGGCATTAGCATCAACACCGCCAGTAAGCACTTTGCCGGAAGATGGAACAACTGTGTTGTAGGCACGCGCCAGCCGCGTAATGGAATCCAGAAGAATAACTACATCTTTCTTATGTTCAACTAGGCGCTTAGCTTTTTCGAGCACCATTTCGGCGACTTGGACATGGCGTGTAGCAGGCTCATCAAAAGTAGATGCAACAACTTCACCGCGCACGCTGCGACTCATTTCAGTGACTTCTTCAGGACGTTCGTCGATAAGCAGAACAATCAGATGTGCATCCGGGTTGTTTGCCGCAATGGAGTGAGCAATGTGCTGCAACATCACGGTTTTGCCAGACTTGGGCGAAGCTACCAGCAACCCACGCTGCCCTCTACCGATTGGAGCGACAATATCAATAATGCGACCCGTAATATTTTCTTCGGCCCGGATGTCTCGTTCCAGTGTCATTTGCTTAGTTGGGAACAATGGTGTCAGGTTTTCGAAAAGTATCTTGTTTTTTGTATTTTCCGGAGCCTCGGAATTAACCTTGTCCACCTTTACTAAGGCGACGTAACGCTCCCCTTCTTTGGGGGTGCGAATCTCTCCTTCGATCGAATCTCCAGTATGTAGATTGAAACGACGGATCTGACTCGGGCTAACATAGATGTCATCTGGACCCGCCAAGTAGGAAATATCTGGTGAGCGCAGAAAGCCAAATCCGTCGGGCAATACTTCCAGTGTACCTTCGCCGAAAATACTCTCGCCCTTTTTTGCCTGGTTTTTTAACAAAGCAAAAATCAGGTCTTGCTTACGCATGCGGTTAGCGTTGTCGATCCGGTTAGTTGTAGCCATGCCCACCAGCTCAGTAATGTGTTTGGTCTTGAGGTCAGATAAATGCATATAATAGAGATGGATGATATTACGAAGTTGAAGGAACCTGCTCAGGGAGGTATTACAGTTTGCGCGCGGATGCCGCTTGATTAACTATCTTGAGTATCAGGGTTTGTGAGTATGGTGCAGCAGGATCTGTCAGCAATTAGTATTACTGACAGAACACTTTAAATGATTTCAATATGGCTGTCAATAAATTCGGTGAGCTGCGATTTAGATAACGCGCCGACCTTAGTTTCTGTGATATTTCCGTTCTTGAACAGCATTAGTGTAGGAATACCGCGAACTGCATATTTCTGTGGCGTTTGCTGGTTTTCATCTACATTCATTTTAGCTACAGTCATGCGTCCGGCATATTCCTTGGCGATCTCTTCCAGAATAGGAGCAATACTGCGGCATGGGCCACACCACTCTGCCCAGTAGTCTACCAGTACTGGTAGTGGTGCTTGCAGTACATCGGCGTCAAAGGTTGAGTCGGTAACATAACGGATGTGCTCACTCATAATTAATCTCGCTTTATAATTTAGAAGTTAAAGATACTACTGATTTAGTGTGAAGCTGAGTGAAGATGCACTACAGAGGTTATAGAGTACATCCTAACTAAAAAAAAGGAATATGTGAAGTGCTTGCGGATATTTTGTGCATGGTTACAATCCATCGCATACCAATCCGTTCACACCCAAGGTGGTTATCCACAGCCTGTATCCCGTTGCTTCTCAGTTATGCAGTACTTGGTATGTAGCGATTACCTTCATGTGGCAGGCGGTGATGAAATAACTGACCGGTGAGAAACCCAAGAATTTGCGAACAGAGCCTCCCACTATTCATGACAACCTCCGCGAAAAAACCAGAAGACCACGAGAACCGCAATTGGCCGTTCAAACCAGAGACGCCATTCTATTGACATTGCTCGAAATTTCACTTCAATCATGGCATCTAGCTATTCACACTTTCATTTAAACGGATACTACTGATCAAAATTAAATATAATAAGGAATTATTTTCAATATTTTTATATAGTCAGAGTAGGATGTACAAGTCTATTTTTAAATAACGTCAGGAGCATAACCATGAAAACCGTTAATCCCCTGCCGCTGGCAGACATAGAGGCTTCGCCAGACAACCCAGATACGCAAACCCAGACGCGATATGTAATTTCAACGGACGGTAATGAAGTCACTGACAACACTACCGGTCTCATTTGGCGGCGGTACGCAGAAGGCATGAAGATCATAAACAATGTCTGCAGTGGAAACGCAACCGCGTTTAATTCGGATCAGGCACAAAGTTGGGCTAAAAATGAAGCCTTAACTAGTGGCAAACCATGGCGCCTCCCTAGCCTGAAAGAGCTGTCGAGCATTGTGGACTCCAGCCGCTGTAACCCAGCGATTGATACAGTCGCCTTTCCGGAAACGCCAGGCTCTCCTTTTTGGTCGGCTCCGCCTGCGGCGGGTGAGCCTTCTTACGCTTGGGGAGTCAATTTCGATTATGGCTACGTGGATTACGGCTCTGAGCATAACAGTGCTGGCTATCGGGTACGCTTAGTGCGCACCCGTGAATAATTTAGCATTTTTTTGATTTGGGCATTCAAGGAAAATCAGTCAACCCTGCCTTTGAATACGCACTCTATGGCTCTTTGTATCCAAAGACTGATTTCGCCACTGTTGTTTAATTTCGGGATTATTGCCGTTAATTCCACTTGGTCATCAGGGCACCACTAAAAACTCAGTTTTCTAGCAGCCTGTCGGACTTAAAGAGACGTAGCGAAAATTTAACTCAGCACGGGTAGATTTGTGACGATGCTTCAGAGTAATAGTTTTCTATTGCCCAAATATAGCAGCGAAATATACACTGCTCAGCTCACTTTGCAGCCGATTACCTTAAGTCCGACAGGGCTGTTAAGCAAGTCAAGGCACGAGAATACAACTTGAACGCGGCATATAACCAAGTTATATGTAAACGATAAATTTTTGAGTAGCGTCGTACTGTAACAAAACGGGGCAAACAGGCAGGATGCGAAACGGCTGCTCGATAAGTTGAATTTTTTGAGGCGCCCGTTAATGCTTAAACCGTAATAATTTTACCCAAGACAATCGCCATATCTTGGTGCCAATCTGGAAGAGCCAGACCAAATGTTTTCCGCAACTTCTCACTATCAAGCTTGGAGTTGGACGGGCGTGGCGCTGGTAATGGATAGTCGATACTGGAGATTGCTTCAATTGCAGTCGATTTTAAACGTAATTTAATTCCTATCTTTTCAGCATAAGCAATGACGTATTTGGCATAATCGTACCAAGTTGTTTCACCAGCAGCCACCAAATGATAGATGCCGTAGGGAAAGCTTTCTCGGTTCACTTCATTCCAATACTGGATAGCAACCTGGGCGGTAACATCCGCAATTAAATGTGCCGATGTCGGCGCACCATACTGATCAGCTATTACACTCAGCGATTCGCGCTCTTTAGCAAGCCTAAGAATCGTCTTGGCGAAATTTCCACCATGCGCGCCGAATACCCAACTGGTTCGGAATATCAAATTGCGGCAACCAGCCGCTGTAATTCCGCTTTCGCCCGCAAGTTTGCTTTTACCATAAACCGATTGAGGGTTTGGGACATCATCTTCTAGATACCACCCGGGTTGCATGCCATCAAAGACATAGTCAGTCGAATAATGCACGAACAGCGCGCCTACAGAGGCAGCTTCTTCTGCGAGCACACTGGGTACAGAGGCATTAATCAGATAAGCAATTTGTGGTTCGCTTTCGGCTTTATCTACTGCGGTGTATGCCGAAGCATTCACAATAATATCGGGCCGCAGTTGTCGCACAATTTCTCTTATCCGCGATAAATTAGACAAATCGCAATCTTGTCGACCAAAAGCATGCACCAAACCAAACTGCGACAATGTTTTTTGCACCTCGAAGCCAACTTGGCCATTTTTGCCAAATAGCAAAACAGCAGGTTTCTGCAATATCATCATTAGCCCTTGCTATTCAGTAATACATTAACAAAATTATAAACTATGAATTTCTAAGACAAGCTGCAAAACAGTTCCTTTTCATGGCTACGGAAACACTGCCCATAACATATGACGATGTGGCATGGATCTTTACCTTGTTAACGAACTATAGCTTCATAATTTTGCTTGTTACCCACACAGAGTTTATGAAACACCAAGTTATCGTTGCCAAAATTGCGGGGTAAAAATAATCAGCACGGTAATTATTTCCAAGCGTCCGATCAGCATGGCAAGGGTACATACCCAAGTCTGAAAATCATTCAATATCCCATAGTTGCTTGCTGGACCCAATATCCCCAATGCAGGGCCAACATTGTTAATACAGGCAACTATCCCAGAAAAAGCAGATAAAAAGTCCAACCCACTTATCACCAAAGCAAAAGTCAATGCGACTATGCTCATAAAATACAGAAAGATAAAGCCCAGCACCGAGAATACTATATTGTCAGGCACTACGCGGCCGCCAATTTTTAACGGGTTTACTGCGGCCGGGTGTAATAGTTTGATAAGTTCACGTCCCGCCTGCTTTATTAAAATGAGCGTGCGAATCATTTTAATACCGCTGCCAGTAGAGCCCGAACTGGCGCAAATACAACTTAAAAACAGCATCCACAGCGGTGCAAACATGGGCCAAAGGCTGTAATCTGTGCTGGAAAAACCACAATTAGCTGCGATTGACACCAAGTTAAAACTCGCATATCTCAGCGCTGTCCATAAATTCGGATAAATATCCTGCCACCATAAAAATGTACCAATAACAAAACAGCTTACTACTAGCATGATTGCAGTACCGAGGCTCTCAGTATCAAGCAGATAAAGTTTCAGGTTTTTTTTTCGCCATACCAGAAAATGTGTCGCAAAATTCATTGCTGCCAGCAGCATGAATACGGTCATTACGAGTTCAATAGTGGAAGAATTAAAATATCCCACGCTAGCGTCATGCGTAGAAAAACCGCCCAATCCTACCGTAGTGAATGCATGACAGATAGCATCTAGCCAAGACATTCCTGCTAAGTGTAGCGATATGATGCAAACCACCGTAATGCAGAGATATACCAGCCACAAATTACGAGCCGTTTCTGCAATGCGCGGAGCAAGGGCGGCATCCTTCATCGGACCTGGCATTTCTGCCTTATATAATTGACGACCACCAACGCCCAGCAGGGGCAATATCGCCACCACCAACACGATAATACCCATGCCACCCAGCCAGCTTAGTTCGTGCCGCCACAAGTTAATGGCGGGTGGCAAAGCATCCAAGCCAGTCAACACGGTTGCGCCCGTGGTTGTCATGCCAGACATCGTTTCAAAATAGGCATCGGTGAAAGACAGACCATTGATCAGTAGTAATAACGGCAAAGTCGCAAAAGCTGGCATCGCCGTCCACATCATTACCACCAGAAAATATCCGTGCCGTATAGAGAGCTCACCTTTGTTATGGCGTGTGAGCAGCCACATCAGACAGCCCACCGCAAGAGTCATTACCATCGCCAAAGTAAAGTCTATCAATGTACCGTCTTGATAAATCAGCGATGTGCCAATAGGCAAGATATACGTGACACTGAACATGATTAACATCATGCCAAGCGCGTGAATAACGGTCAGCGAGCGTTGCATTAAAAGAACCCCAGGCCGACCTGGAATAATTTTTCAACCTTACTGATCATTTTTTTATTGATCACGAATACGATGACATGATCGTCCGCCTCAATAACCGTGTCATGGTGCCCCATGATCACCTGTTCTTCGCGCACGATCGTGCCGATAGTAGCCCCCTTGGGCAATTCAATCTCATCAATGCGTCGTCCTACAACTTTAGACGAATGTCGTTCGCCATGTACCACCATCTCTAACGCTTCAGCCGCTCCGCGCCTAAGCGCATGCACCACTGCCACGTCACCCTGTCGCACGTAGGCAAGCAACGAACCGATCGTAACTTGGGCTGGTGATAATGCAACATCTATCTTTCCGCCCTGTACCAAATCAACGTATGAACTGCGCTTAATCAATGCGAGCACTTTACGTGCACTCCATTTTTTGGCTAGTAACGCGGACATAATATTGTTTTCATCATCATTTGTCAGAGAACAGAATACATCCACATCTGCAACATGTTCGGATGCCAGCAGATTTTCATCAGTCCCATCGCCACACAGCACCAGCGTATGAGTCAATTCTCCTGCCAAGCACTCACATGCTTTCTTATTGTGCTCAATAAGCTTAACCTGATAGTCGCGCTCTAATGCTCGCGCCAGCCTACGCCCGATATTGCCGCCGCCAACAATCATTACCCGTTTGGCTGGTTTATCCATATGCCGCCACTCTTTCAACACCGTGCGAATATTCTCGGTTGCAGCAATAAAAAAAACCTCGTCGCCTGCCTTAATCACCGTACCGCCTTCTGGAATAATTGGCCTATCTTGACGAAAAATTGCCGCGACCCGGGTATCAACATTGGGCATATGGGTGCGAAGGTAACGCAATTCCCGCCCTACCAGAGGTCCATCTTCAAACGCCTTGACCGCCACCAGAGACACCCGGCCGCCAGCGAACTCCAGCACTTGCAGGGCTTCTGGAAACTCAATCAACTTGTATATGTAATCAGTGAGTATCTGTTCCGGGCAAATGGAAAAATCGACACAAAAATTATCAGCACTAAATATTTCGGGATGTTCCAGATAATTTGCGGCGCGAATACGCGCAATCTTGGTCGGGGTGTTATACAGACTGGCGGCGAGCTTGCAGGCCACCATGTTAACCTCATCACTTTGTGTAACTGCTAACAACATATCAACATCTGCAATGCCAGCCTGCTCCAGTACAGAAGGGTGTGAAGCATTTCCCACCAGCGTGCGTAGATCAAAGCGGTCGTGTAGCAGACGCAGTTTTTCCGCGTCAGTATCAACTATGGTTATATCGTTATTCTCTCCAACCAAGCTCTCCGCCACTGTTGAGCCAACTTGCCCGGCTCCGAGTATCAATATCTGCACGCCAATCGCCTTTCATGATGTTCAACTTTTTTGTAACCGCCTGACGGATATTGAGCATGATGCGTTAACTAGCATAAAACAAACAGGCTGATGCGGTTCACATTCGGATTTGCTGCTGAAAAACATGGCCTCTATCGCCTCAGTACAAATAACTCAGCCGCAAAAGTCCTAAAGTTTATGAGCCCCTGCGCAAGTATAGCGAAGCTCCATTCAGCGGAATGAGTTTTGATTTATGTTTCGATTTTCCATTTATGCGTTTTTCCATTTAATGGAGCAGCCCATGCTGGGGATCTGCTCTAGCGGTCCCTTGCCAGTTTGAGCCACTTGCACCATGGCATCGAATAAATCACGTGGCACATCCGGCACCGCCTCCTTGCGCGATGCATCCAGCCGACCACGGTATTGCAATTCCAGTTGAGCATTAAACCCGAAAAAATCTGGCGTACATACTGCTCCATAATCCTTAGCAACTTGCTGTGTCTCGTCCCAAACATAAGGAAATGGATAAGCGAATTCCTCAGACATTCTCTGCATATTCTCGAAAGAGTCTTCCGCATATTCAGCAGAATCATTCGACATGATGGCAATGCTGTTAATGCCATGTTGCAGCAGTTCGCGTGTATCCCGCACTATGCGTTCACGGATGGATTTTACATAGGGGCAATGGTTGCAAATAAACATCACCAACAGACCATTCTTGCCGCATGCATTTTCCGGGGTGTAACGCTTCCCATCCACACCCCGCAAGTTAAATTCATGAGCCATCCAGCCGAAATCGCAAACAGGCGGTTGTAAACTCACCATTAAATCTCTCCTTAAAAAACAATTTTCAGGGGCGTTTTTAAATCCCGAGCGAAAAAACGCAATTAGTAAAGTATTGTATGATTCTGTCTAGAATAACTAAAATTCTCGGGGTGCAAGCCCATATAAAAATTCACTGAATTATTTGATTAAACATGAATATTCTCAACACCATAGAGATATAGAGTTATAGGAATGAGTGTCTGACAAACGCCCAAAACAAAACAGAATACTATCGATGAATAATGGCACAAAACCGATAGAACTTCCATAATTGAAGGCAACCGCACTTTATGGACAAAGTCTACTGTCAAGTTTTTACATAAAAACAACGACTTTGCAGATGCACGCCAAAAATCATGGCGAGCGCCGCATCAACCGATTACACCGATCGATTGTGCCAAGTCTTTTGGGCTGTAGCTCTGGGTGCGCTGAACGAACTGAAATTGCTGATACGAGTTGTGTCTTCTGAAATAATAAATGTGATCGATCGTTTATATATACAGCGATTCTTCTTGTAAGCGCAGCCACTTGACATCAGGCCGACGCAGAAGGAAGTCTAGCAATGCAAGCCTCATCAAGTATATTGCTGAGTTCAAATGAACTTTGAAAAGCTAGGTTTAATGATGAATTCATTCAACGCTGAAAGTAACTTTTGCAAATCATGGCCACTTACGTTAACTACAGAGGATTTTTTGATTACCTTTATGTTGCAATAATACAACAAGCACCTTGCTTATCTCTAAACCTCTCTGTCAAAATGCTGCCTGACTTCTCACAAGTGGATTAAATTTGAGAGGTTTTCCCGGAAAACCAATTTAGTAAATCAAGGAGAACATTGAAATGAACATGAATAAGAGTTTGATTGCTCTAGCCGTCGCGGGCGTATTTGCGACCTCAGCAGCAATGGCAGACGTTAGCATATACGGTCAAGCCAACGTATCCTATGACGTCATAGATAATGATGGGAACAGGGATAGTCAAGGGGTCGCTTCTAATGCATCACGCTTCGGATTGAAGGGTTCAGAAGACTTAGGTAGCGGCTTATCCGCAATTTGGCAAATAGAAAGCCAAATCGCGATTGGAGCAGGGAACGGTCAAACGCAGAACAGTCGCTCTGCAACACGTCTGGCCCAACGTGATACCTTCGCTGGATTGAGAAGTGACACTGCAGGTACTTTAAGACTAGGTCGTTTCGATACACCCTATAAGTTAGCTACCCGCGGCATGGACATGTTCCATAACACCATTGCTGATAACCGTAGCTTGATGGGTAACGGTCACGATGCTCGTACTAGCAACACCGTTGGTTTCAATAGCTTGAATTATTCCGGCTTCAGTGTGGCAGGTTCTTATTTTGGTGATCAAGGTGGTACAGCACCTGGGCAGAATTCCCCAGCAGGACTAAATCCAGGTAACAGCCTCAATCACACAAATGAAGGTGCATCGGTTGCTGCAATGTACGATGCTGGTCCAATTTATGCAACTGTAGCCTATCAAAGCATGAGCAATGAGCTGAGCAATGGTTCATTCAATACATCAGCATGGAAAGGTGGTCTTGGATACTCTAATACCCTGTTCGCGTTAAATGGTGCTCTTGAAAATATCAGGAATTCCAATGGCCCTGGCAGCTCCACGGCCTATTATCTATCTGCCAAGTATAACGTTACTGCAGATGATGCACTTAAATTAGCATTTGCCGATGTAAGTGGTAGTGCTGGTAAAGCCAATAAAACTGGCGCTCAGCAATATACAGTTGGTTTTGACCATAGAATGACCAAACAGACTACACTTTATGCGTTGTACACTCGTTTGAGAAATGATAGAAACTCAAATTACCAACTTGGCTTTAACAGTGCTAGCTCTTCCACTAGCGTTGCTGCTTTGGGTAACGATCCTTCTGCATTCTCAGTGGGTATGAAACACGCGTTCTAAATTATAATCTTCGAAAGAGGATTATATAGTTGGATCATGAACGGGCACCTTAAGGTGCCCGTTTTTCTATTGATGAGATGCTGGCGATATACATCAATATCGGCATCTAAAAACTATCCACACTGACCATTTGTTAAGCCAGTGACTTGTTCGTAACGCCTCTACTGACCGTGAGCGCAAGCTCGTCAGCACCAAAACATCTGTTAGCTGACTATTCCAACAAAGATGCGAAAGTAGAATCAGGAGATAATGGCGTGCGCACAAGCATCACAACGCAAACAGCCCTGCTAATGCAACGCCTGGCTCAGCAGCCCGCATGAATGCCTCACCCACCAAAAAAGCATTGACGTGATTGCTGCGCATCAGCTGTACATCTTCTGTTCGAAGAATACCGCTTTCAGTTACCACTATACGTTCTTGTGGAATGCGCGGCAATAAATCCAGCGTAGTTTGCAGCTTCACCTCAAAAGTACGCAGGTTGCGGTTGTTTATGCCGATGAGCGGGGTAGTAAGTTGCAATGCCTGATCCAATTCCGCTTTATTATGCACCTCTACCAGCACGCTTAGCCCTAAACTGTGCGCCAAAGCCTCAAACTCTTGCATCTGAGCCAAGCTCAATGCTGCCGCAATCAGTAAGATACAGTCTGCGCCTAACGTTCGAGCCTGATAAATTTGGTAGGTGTCCACCATAAAATCCTTGCGGAGCACTGGGATTGAACAAGCGGCCCGCGCTTGTTGCAAATAGTCGGCACTGCCCTGAAAAAATTGCGCATCGGTTAACACGGACAAGCAGGCCGCGCCGTTACTTGCATAACTGGTCGCAATTTCCGCAGGACGGAAATCTGCGCGTAACACGCCTTTACTGGGACTGGCTTTTTTAATTTCGGCTATCACTGCGGGCTGACCTGCAGTCAATTTACTGCGAATGGCTCCGACAAAATCACGAGTGGGTAAGGCTTGTTCCGCTTCGGCGCGCACAGTTCCCCATGACCAATTACCTTTATCGGCAGCAACTTCTTGCGCCTTAACAGTAAGAATTTTTTGTAGAATGTCAGACATGTCAGACTCCTGATAAACAAGGTGCGCATTTTAACTTAAGTGCAATGGTAAAATGCTCGAAAATGGGATGGCCATGCAGACAATAATGATGAGTATCGCTGCGCTTTGTTCGTATACGAACTCCGCTTGAATGACGAGGTAGAAATGGATGACATAAAAACATACATGCAACAGGTTGGGCATGAGGCACGCGCCGCGTCACGCATTATGGCGCAAACTGGTACTGCGGCAAAAAATTGTGCTCTTGAAAAAATTGCTGCTGCTATCTTGAGTAGCACCGCACAACTTGTTACGGCGAACGCCAAGGATACCGCTGCTGCACATGTAAACGGGCTAGATGCGGCCTCCATCGACCGTCTCACCCTAACTGAAAAAACCGTTCTCAGTATGGCGGAAGGTCTATTACAGATAGCTGCCTTGCCTGATCTCATTGGCGAGATTAGCGACTTGAAATATCGTCCTTCCGGCATCCAGGTCGGTAAAATGCGCGTGCCGCTTGGCGTCATCGGCATCATTTATGAATCGCGCCCTAATGTGACAGCTGATGCCGCAGGGCTGTGTTTGAAATCTGGCAATGCTGCCATTTTACGCGGTGGCTCCGAGGCGATTCATTCCAACCAGGCAATTGCGGCATGCGTACAGCAAGGGCTGCGTGAAGCTGGCTTGCCAGAGAATGTGGTGCAGGTGATCAACACCACTGACCGCGCAGCAGTAGGCGAACTCATTACCATGCAGGAATATGTGGACGTGATCGTGCCGCGTGGTGGGAAAAGCCTAATTGCACGCATCTCGAAAGACGCTCGTGTGCCGGTTATAAAACATTTGGACGGCGTCTGTCATGTATATATCGACGACGAGGCTGATTTAGATAAAGCCTTCCGTATCGCCGACAACTCAAAAACTCAGCGTTATGGGGTGTGCAATGCCATGGAAACATTATTGGTGGCAGCCAGTGTAGCAGCACAAGTGCTGCCTCAATTATGTAAAACATATATAGGCAAGGGTGTTGAGCTGCGTGGTGACGAGGCCGCTTGTAAATTAGTTGCTCAAATGGCAATTGCGACAGAAGAAGATTGGCGCACTGAATATCTTGCGCCTATTTTGAGCGTTCGAGTAGTGGCCGGACTGGATGATGCTATTGCCCATATAAACAACTACGGATCACAGCACACCGACAGCATCGTGACTGAAAATTACACCAAGGCGATGCGTTTTTTACGCGAAGTAGATTCAAGTTCGGTGATGGTGAACGCTTCAACTCGCTTTGCCGACGGCTTTGAATATGGGTTAGGCGCAGAAATCGGCATCTCCACTGACAAAATTCACGCGCGCGGCCCGGTAGGGTTAGAAGGATTAACCTCACAGAAGTTTGTTGTGATGGGCAGCGGACAGATAAGAAGTTAGCAGATACATTTCTCACCAAAAGATTAAGTGAAAATTCACTTGCCTGAAATGAACGCGAAAGAAAATTATGAAACAAACCCTCGCAGTTAACGTGCCGGATATTGGTGACTTTAAGGATGTAGCTATTATCGAGGTAATGGTAAACATTGGCGAAACCGTGACAGCTGAACAATCACTGATTACTTTGGAAACCGACAAAGCGACGGTGGATATACCTTCCCCCGCTGCAGGGATTGTAAAGGAATTAAAGATCAAGATTGGTGACAAGGTCAACCAAGGCGAATTGATTTTAATATTGGAAACAGAGTCGGCAATGGAAGGGGAAGAGCCAATCTCTTCGCCTGCTCAATCCACTTCAGTTGATTCCTCCCCTCCCATGTCAGAAGAAGCGCCAACTTCCTCGCCTGACACAGAAAGAGAGGAGGTAGAGGTAACGACATCTGTGCCACCAGGTATATCTACTTCACCTTCAACGCCTGAATCTCCTATCCCAGCTTCTCCTGCATTTGGGAAAGGCGACCTTCACGCTGAAATAGTTGTCTTGGGTGCCGGTCCCGGTGGCTATACCGCAGCTTTCCGCGCTGCGGATCTGGGCAAACAGGTCATACTAATTGAGCGCGACTCCAAACTTGGTGGAGTTTGCCTTAATGTAGGTTGCATTCCGTCGAAGGCGCTGCTGCATGTCGCCAAAACTATCACTGAAGCAGATGAAATTTCGCAACACGGTGTCACTTTTGGTAAACCCACAATTGATATTAATAAAATTCGCAGCTGGAAGGAAAGAATTGTCGCCAAGCTAACCGGCGGCTTAGCCGCATTATCCAGGCAGCGAAAAGTACAAGTAGTTTACGGTGCGGCGAAATTCAGCTCGCCTAACAGCATCACAGTGGAAACCACCGACGGCAGCAAAACCATCACGTTTGATAATGCCATTATCGCAGCGGGCTCCAGCGTGACGCGCATTTCTGGCTTTCCGTACGATGATCCTCGTTTAATAGATTCCACCGGTGCATTGCTGTTGCAGGATATTCCTGAGCGTATGTTGATTATTGGCGGAGGCATCATCGGCTTGGAGATGGGCACGGTCTATGACGCGCTAGGATCCAAAATCTCTGTGGTCGAGTTGGCCGATGGGCTGATTCCTGGTGCTGACCGCGATCTTGTGCGCCCATTGCATAAGCGCATCGAAAAACGTTACGAAGCAATTTACTTGAAGACCAAGGTCACCAAAATTGAGGCAAGGGCGGAAGGGTTGAATATCACCTTTGAAGGTGACAATGCACCACAGTCACAACTATATGACCGTGTGCTGCTCGCCGTGGGACGTCGTCCAAACGGACACGAAATTAACGCAGAAGCAGCAGGTGTCGTAGTCAATGAGCGAGGCTTTATCCCAGTAGATAAGCAACAACGCAGCAATGTGCCGCATATCTATGCTATCGGCGACATAGTTGGCGATCCCATGCTGGCACACAAAGCAACACATGAAGGCAAAGTGGCTGCGGAAGTTATTGCCGGGCATAAAGCCAGCTTCGACGCGCTCACTATTCCGTCTGTGGCTTATACCGATCCAGAAATTTCCTGGATGGGTCTGACCGAAACGCAGGCCAAAGCACAGGACATCACCTATGAGAAGGCCGCTTTCCCGTGGGCAGCGAGTGGCCGTGCATTGTCGATGGGACGTGGAGAAGGGCTTACCAAGCTGCTGTATGACCCGCAAACAAAACGTATTCTCGGTGCAGGCATCGTGGGCAGCAACGCAGGTGAATTGATCGCTGAAACAGTGCTTGCACTAGAAATGGGTGCGGACATGGAAGACATCGGCCTGACTATCCACCCGCACCCCACGCTGTCGGAAACTGTCGGCTTTGCAGCGGAAATTGCCGAAGGTAGTATTACTGACCTATACATGCCGCGCAAAACATAAGGACACCCTAAAAAACTAGAAACGCCCATCAGATTAACGATTGCTTTTGCCAACAATGAAGGAAACTTACTACACAATTTACTTATCGTTTACCGCCAAAAATCGAACCAAGTACACCACGAACAATTTGCCGCCCAATTCTTGAGCCAATAGCACGAGCAGCACTTTTGGCAAACGCCTCACCTACACCTTCACGACTTTTTGATGTACCGCCACCAAATATACTTCCCCATATCCCGCCGAATCCATCGCTGCTACTCTTGCCTTCTTGAGCTGGTGCAGCAGCCGGTACAGTTGTGCCTTCTGCGGGCTCATTGCTAGCGCGTTTCTTGATTTTTTCGTAAGCCGATTCGCGATCCACTACTTTTTCATAGTGGCCAACAAGTAGCGAGTTTTGAATAACGGTTTTTCGTTCCGCTTCATTAATCGGGCCAATTTGAGCCTGTGGCGGAACAATCAGTGCACGTTCAACAATATTCGGGCGGCCTTTTTCGTCCAGACATGAAATGAGTGCTTCGCCTACGCCCAGCGTAGTAATAGCGACTTTTTCGTCCAGGTCGGGATTGTCACGCATGGTTTCAGCTGCTGCCTTCACAGCCTTCTGGTCGCGTGGGCTAAAGGCACGTAGCGCGTGCTGCACGCGGTTGCCGAGCTGACCCAGCACCTTGTCCGGCACATCTGCCGGGTTTTGGGTGACAAAATACACACCTACGCCTTTAGACCGAATCAGTCGTACCACCTGTTCAATTTTATCGAGTAGTGCCTCAGGAGCATCGTTGAACAACAAATGCGCTTCGTCAAAGAAGAATACCAGTCTGGGCTTGGCAAGATCACCCGCCTCTGGCAGATTCTCAAATAGCTCGGAAAGTAACCACAGCAACATAGTGGAATACACTTTGGGCGAAGACATTAATTTATCGGCGGCCAGAATGTTAATCATGCCATGGCCGTTAGCATCTGTCTGCATCAGGTCAGCAATATTGAGCATCGGCTCACCAAAAAAACTTTCACCGCCTTGCATTTCAATTTGCAGCAGGCCGCGTTGAATTGCACCGATGCTGGCGGTTGAGATGTTGCCATATTCGGTGGTGAAGTCTGCTGCATTGTCACCAACACTCTGCAATAGCGCGCGCAAATCCTTCAAGTCAAGTAATAACAGCCCACTGTCATCAGCCACTTTGAACACTAGTGCCAGCACGCCCAGCTGCACTTCGTTCAAATTTAACATACGCCCAATGAGCACCGGCCCCATGTCAGAAATAGTGGCACGTAGCGGATGCCCCTTGGTTCCGAATACATCCCAGAACGTCACAGGGTAGGCGCGATGCACAAAATTTTTCAGTTCGAGTTGCGCGACTCTTTCGGCAACTTTTTGATTGTTGCCACCGGCCTTGCTCAAACCGGACAAATCCCCCTTGACATCAGAAAGAAATACGGGTACACCAATAGAACTGAAGGATTCCGCAAGTGTTTGCAGGGTAACAGTTTTGCCAGTTCCTGTCGCACCTGCTACCAGTCCATGGCGGTTGGCCATTTGCGGCAGTAGAAAAAGTTCTTGCTTGTTATGCTTAGCGATCAATAGCGGTTCGCTCATATTGACTCCGAGTTGATTTGGTGGCTCTGCAAAAAATGTGGCAGAAATGTAATGATTACATGCATACACTAATTCAGTATTACAATGCAGGAAAATTATGCATCCTCACCAACACGCTTTTACCACATTGGTAATAATATACTCGATACTCAATCTGAGTGTTTCCCAAAAAGTTTACAACAGTTTAATGCCAAATTTTAAACCACCTCATTAAAGGAGAAATACCATGATGCCTCGACATATAATCCAAAGCGTTCTATTTGCCTTTATCACGCTTGCTGCCAGCCATACTCACGCCATTGACTTTGGTGACTTAATCAACAAAGGGCTTGACAATTTTGGCAAATCCAGCCCTGAAAACTCAGAGTCTGCCGCCCCTAGCAACACACCAGCGACAACTGGGGCTGAAAAATCTGCAACAAATTTGGCCGATTTTAGCAACAATGATCAGGTTTCCAGCTTGAAACAAGCCCTTATTCAGGGTGCAGAAACTGCCGTGGCCAACCTTTCCAAAGAGAATGGTTACCTCGGCAACGACAAGGTGCGCATTCCTCTGCCGGAAAGCCTGCAAAAAGCAGATGGCTTATTACGTAAATTTGGCATGGGAAAGTTTTCCGACGACTTGACTACCTCTATAAATCGCGCCGCCGAAGCAGCGGTGCCTGAGGCAAAAGATCTGCTAGTCGGCGCTGTCAATAAAATGAGCGTAGAAGATGCCAAAAGCATACTCACAGGTGACAGTGATGCCGCCACGCAATATTTCCGCAAAAACACTGAAACTGCGTTGACCGAAAAATTTAAACCTATCGTGGCAACTTCAATGCAGAAAGTAAAGCTCGCGGAAACCTATGATCAATTCGCTGGAAAGGGCGTGCAGTTTGGTTTGATAGACGAACGTGATACCAAGATGGATGACTACATTACGCGCAAGGCAATGGACGGCTTGTTTTTAATGATGGCCGAACAGGAAAAAGTGATTCGCGCAAACCCACTTAAAGCAACCGGTAATCTGGCAAAAAAGATTTTTTCGGCAATCAAGTTTTAATCAGTCTGTCATTAATTTTTAGCAAGAAAGGTGGCTTTAACAGAGCCCGCCGACTTTCTGAGCATGACTGAATCTACCAGTCTGCTATCGCTTTTCATAAGCAGCTTCCTCGCCGCCACCTTGCTTCCTGGTGGCTCCGAAGTTGTACTGATTGGTGTGCTGAAAGTGTATCCGGAATTATTTTGGCCCGCACTTTTGCTAAGTGCTCTCGGCAATACGCTAGGTGGTATGGTGTCATTCGGTATGGGTCGGTTACTACCTCAAACCCGTAAGCTTAAACATGTGGAAAAAATACAGCACTATGGCACACCTGCATTGCTGCTAGCCTGGGTGCCATTACTTGGTGATGCACTGTGTCTTGCTGCCGGATGGCTAAGACTTAATCCATGGCAGGCCGCATTTTTCATGGCACTAGGTAAATTCGCGCGTTATTGGATAATTGCGATTGCATTCTAGATTTGAAGGCGCATCTAAAAATTCAAGTTTCTATGCAAAATCAGGGAAGAGTTAAAAAATTCGAGCGCAGCCTATACGAGACTCTATCAGGCATTCAATCGAGAAAACTCCTCGAATTGGTCGGCTGGCAATGGCTTGCAATAATAATATCCCTGCCACTCATCACACCCCTGCTCCAGCAGGAACGCTAACTGTCCCGCTGTCTCCACACCTTCGGCGATAGTTTTCAGCCCAAGGCTCTTTGCCATATTGATAACAGCGCTAACGATAGCCCTGTCTTCCGGATCGGTGCAGATATCGCGCACGAAAGACTGATCAATCTTGAGTTTGTACACCTTAAATTTCTTCAGGTGGCTCAGTGATGAAAAGCCGGTACCAAAGTCATCAATCGACATGCGCACGCCACGCTCGTGCAGCTTGTTCATTACGGCAATTGCCTGTTGCGGATCGTGCATCGCCACACCCTCGGTCAGCTCCAGTTCCAGATATTCCGGCCGCAAGCCCTCTTCGTCGAGGATGCGCGTTATCAGATCAGGCAAGTCGGGGTGGCGAAACTGAATTACGGAAAGATTCACTGCCATACTCATTGGGGCAAGGCCATTCTGCACCCATGATTTTGCCTGCCGCACCGCATGCCTCAATACCCAAACCCCAATCGGCAGGATCAGCCCACTTTCTTCGGCGACGGGGATAAATTCCGCTGGCGAAACTGAACCTAACACTGGATGTGTCCAATTTAGCAAAGCTTCCACCCCGATAATGTGGCCGTCACGCGCGGATATCTGCGGCTGATAGTAAATCTGAAGTTGATCGCGTTCAATCGCTTGGCGTAGCGCATTGACCACGTTCAGATGACGCATCGAACGAATTTGCATTTCCGCAGTAAAGAACCGGTAACCATGACGACCTTCGTGCTTGGCTCGATACATGGCTGAATCAGCACTTTTGGAAAGAGTCTCCAGATCTGCGCCATCACTCGGATAAATTGCAATGCCGATTGAGGCAGTTATATCCAGATCATACTGTACTATTTTGCACGGTTCGGCGATAACATCCAGCAGTTTTTGCGCCACATGGGACGCCTCGTGCGCATCGACTCCGTACAACAAAAAGATGAATTCATCCCCACCAAGACGTGACACCATATCTTCCTCGCGAAGCACCAAGCGCAGTCGTTTGGCTAGCTCGATCAGCAAAGCATCGCCTACACTGTGGCCGAGAGTATCGTTAATGTTCTTGAAGTGGTCGAGATCAAGGAACATCAATGTAACCGGCACTTGACTCCGCTGCGCCAAACTAATGACATGTTTAGCGTGCTTGTTTAGTTGGGCGCGGTTCGGTAGCCCGGTGAGCGCATCGAAATGCGCTAGAAATTGAATACGGTTCTCGGCTTCCTTGCGCGCTGTAATGTCTCGGGTAATACCAAGCAACATCGTAATTTTGCCGTCCGCATCACTGAGTGGCGCGGCATGAGTCTCGAGCCAGTGCTGTTTACCTTTGCCCCCCTTTATTTCGAACTCAAAAATACAATTTTCTCCACCCATCACGCGCTTGTGCATGGCGAGAAAAGAATCGTGATATTCGGAAAGAATAAAGTCTACAAGATTATGCTGTTGCACCTCCTCTATAGAATCCGCCTCGAGCATGGCAAGGCCTATAGCGTTCATTTCCATGATTCGTCCGTCGCTGCCTACGACCATTATGCATTCCGGCTCTGTCTCAATGATGGTCCGTAAGCGCTGTTCGCTTGCCCGCAATGCTTCTTCTGCCCGCTTGCGCTGCGCCTCATGTTCAAAGTTTTTCAGCGCATAGTCTATGTCCATCGCCATTCCCACAAGCAAATTGCGCACATTTTCGTCAAATGCGTTATCCACATCGGTATAGAGAGTTAAAACCCCAATAACCTCATCATTCCGATGCAGGGGAAGTGCGGCAGATGACACCCATCCAAACTGTGCACTGTGCTTACGCCATGGGGTCGTGATGGGGTCATGTTGAAAATTTTGACGCCAAAACGGCAAATCTCCGCGGAACGCCGAGCTAGTCGCCCCACGCCCGTATAGTCCATCGGCTTCCACTGAAATTTGCAGCCCGCTCAGATATTCCACGCCACTGCCAAAGGATGTAATCGGCGTTATATGTTTGCTATGCTCATCAAGAACGCCTATCCATGCCATGTCCATCCCGCCGAAATTCACTACAACGCGGCAGACTTGCTCCAACAACTCCGCCTCGCTAGTGCAACGCACGATGGCCTGGTTACACTTACTCAAAGCGGCATAAAGCTTGGTCAAGCGCTGACTTTTTGCTTCGGCTTCTTTGCGCTGAGTGTCAATTCTAGCCAGATTCATCTGCGTTTCCGACAACCAGTCCAGCACGCTGTTCTCCATGCCTTTGGCGACCGAGATTACGGATGAAAAGTTTCCACTGCCAAGGTGGGCGATACGCGTATGCAGCTCGTTCACTGAACCACCCAAAATCGTGTACAAATTCCGTTGTAATTTCCACAGCAGGAACGCTAACAGCAAACCCACCATTATGTAGGCCACACACATTTTTGAAGCATGAGTTTTGGCGGCATGAACAATTTCCAGCGTACGCTGATCCATCATTCTTTGAAACTGACTGATTGGCCGCATGACACTGGCTTTGGCTTGGTGATAGGTTGCATCATGCAGCATTAGCGTTGCTTTGACACGATTTACCTCAATCGGCGAACTGGTTGACTCGATCAGCTCCATTGCGGCCAATTCAGTGCGCGTGAGCATATCCGAGTTATTTTTTGCCTCCACCAGCTTGGCGAATTCTGCTTCAGTAAAACCAACCCCTCTCATCAAATCCAGCAAAGGAACCGCTATCTCCGACAGCTGCGAACGCTGGCCGTCTCCCTGCACGATATCCCAGTAGATGTTTGGGTAGTCGATTGGACGAGGCTTCCTGCCATTTCGAATATCGAGAATTTCCTGGTAGCGCTGCTTGTAGATGGGGGTGCCGGTCACCACATAAGTGCGAACCATACGGGTAAGGTCATCAGATGACTGTCGCAACTCATTAGACAGCAGCAATGAATGCTGCCGCAAATCGTTAACGCGACTGACCTCTCTTTCTGCCTCAACATAAACAGCAAAGGTTGCAGCTAAAACAACAAGCATTCCCAGCGTCAACCAGAAATGGAGTGACAATCGAGACAAATTGTCTTTAAAAATTGTCATTGTGGCCATTCCTTTTGGGCGCGCTGCAAATCGTAAAAATAGTTAGCCATCGCCCAATGATTCTGAGATTCTGACGCGGGTTCAATTTCGAAACACAACAAGATCATTCGTCACTTGGGCCAAGTTGATTGCGCTAAAGCAACGCTGATTTAGTAAGCACCATACTGTTATTAAACGTTTTAAACAACTATAAATAACAAACACAGCAGGCCGACTTAAAACAGCAGTTTTGGATACGAAGCCATGCCTGTCGCTACCGTACCATTCAAGCTCTGTCGTTTTTCAGCAAAGAAAGCGGGTGAACAATTGATTGCCGATGTCGGAGAGACCTTGCAACGTAACGGCATGAAGTTCAAAACGGGTACCAACGTGGACGCCAGAGTCGTATCAGGGCAATTTTTTATCCGGCCACAGCACTTTCGTTCGTTATGCATGCACTTTTTGATCCTTTCCAGACTAATTACTGGGTGTCCATTTTTCAACTTTAGGTTTGGATATTAACCTTAACGCAGCCCGCGAAATGATGCGGGTCATGTGCCCACCGGCAAACTCATTGATCAAAGTTTTACCCAATTTTTTTGTCGATTTATAATTTGAACTGAGATATTGCCTTAAGCGATCTACTACTACTCGGGAGTGCACGCATGTGTTGAATGCTATTCATAATAACAAAAAAAGTATCGTGCAAGCGTCGGGAGGTTAGTGAGTCGCAGCAAAAGCTTAGCTGAACGAGGATAGGTTTTGACGATTTCGCAGGATATATAGTTGTTCTATTGCGCAAACAAAGTGGGGAAATATAATCCGCTCAATTAAATTTGCAGCTAATTTCCTTTAAGTCCGACAGGCTGCCATGCGATACAAAGCAAGAATAAAAAATTTGAGCGCTACATATAGCTCATATGGCAAGCGATAATTTTTCGAGCAATGCCGTATTGTGACTAAACATGGTAAGCAGACAAGCCACCAAATGACTGCTCGCAAAATTGCGATTTCTAGAGGTTTGCATAAGACACAGCTCTGGATAAACAAAAAACAGCAAGCGCCGTCTTTTGCCACCGAACCCCGTGTGCGTCCCTCCCAAAACGGACTCTCCAGTAAGCGACTGCCAACATCGAATGGGCACGCCAATCTAAAAACTGCAAATATTGTGAACAACCCAAAGCCAGCTCAAAATGAATTATTCCATTGCCTGCAATCGCGCAGACAACGACATAATTGACTGTTAAGAGATTCGTCTTGCATGAGGCATGTTAAAATCCACTTTCATTTTTAAATATCTGACGCTATGAACCCCACCCCCCATCTTATTGAACGCTTGCTGGAACAACGCATCCTTATACTGGACGGTGCGACGGGAACGATGATTCAGCTATACAAATTGACCGAGGAGCATTATCGCGGCGTAGTCGCACATGACGGTAATACCGAGCCTCGTCAGAGTTTTGCCGACCACCCGCTCGACCTCAAAGGCAACAATGACCTACTGACGCTGACGCAACCGCAGATCATTCGCAGCATCCATGCAGAATACTTGGAAGCGGGAGCGGACATCCTTGAGACCAATACCTTCAACGCCAACTCCGTGTCGATGGCAGATTACCAGATGGAGCATCTGGTATATGAGTTAAACGTGGCTGGCGCAAAGTTGGCACGTGATATGTGCAACGAATACGAAAAACGGATACCCGACAAGCCGCGCTTTGTAGCGGGCGTGTTGGGACCAACTACACGTACAGCATCCATATCCCCGGACGTAAATGACCCCGGTTTCCGCAACATCAACTTCGATCAGCTGGTGGAAGGCTATACCGAAGCCATACGCGGCCTGCTGGATGGTGGAGCAGATCTACTGATGGTGGAGACTATTTTCGACACGCTGAACGCCAAGGCCGCATTGTTCGCCATCGAGCAATATTTCGATCTTCATAACGTGCGCGTTCCGATCATGATTTCCGGCACCATCACCGACGCTTCCGGGCGCACCTTGTCGGGCCAAACGACTGAAGCATTCTGGAATTCGCTGTCGCATACCAAGCCTTTATCTATTGGACTAAATTGTGCGCTTGGAGCGGAACTAATGCGCCCTTACGTCGAGGAATTGTCGCGTGCCGCCACCACTTATGTGAGTGCGCATCCCAATGCCGGCTTGCCTAATCCACTGTCTGATTCTGGCTATGACGAATCGCCGGAACATACCGCCAAGCTAGTTAAGGAGTTTGCCACTAGCGGCTTCCTCAACATCGCGGGCGGCTGTTGCGGTACCACGCCGGCACACATCAAGGCAATTGCCGAGGCATTAAAAGGAATCCCGCCGCGCCGCATCCCAGAGCTTGAAAAAAAATGTCGACTATCCGGTCTGGAGCCATTCAACATCGGCGATGATTCCTTATTCGTGAACGTCGGTGAGCGCACCAACGTTACCGGTTCGAAAATGTTTGCACGCCTCATCCTCGCCGAGGATTACACGACAGCCGTCAACGTGGCGCAACAGCAAGTAGATAATGGCGCACAGGTTGTAGACATCAACATGGACGAAGCGATGCTGGATTCGCAATTTGCCATGACGAAGTACCTCAACCTTATCTCATCAGAGCCAGATATTTCGCGCGTACCGCTTATGATTGATTCATCCAAATGGTCGGTAATCGAGGCTGGTCTGAAATGCGTACAGGGCAAGGCCATCGTCAACTCGATCAGCATGAAAGAAGGCGAAGCCGAGTTCATCAAATATGCCAAGCTGGTGCGGCGCTATGGTGCAGCGGCAGTCGTAATGGCATTTGACGAACAGGGTCAGGCCGATACTCAACAGCGCAAGATGGAAATTTGTAAACGCAGCTATGACATTCTGGTGAATCAAGTTGGTTTCCCGCCGGAAGATATTATTTTCGACCCGAATATTTTCGCCATTGCCACCGGCATAGAGGAACACAACAACTACGCGGTGGATTTTATTGAAGCCACGCGCTGGATCAGACAAAACCTGCCTTACGCAAAAGTTAGCGGTGGTGTATCCAATGTATCGTTCTCATTCCGTGGTAACGATGCGGTACGCGAAGCTATTCACACTGTGTTTCTCTATCATGCGGTGCAAGCGGGTATGAACATGGGGATTGTTAATGCCGGTCAGCTCGGTGTGTACGATGAAATTCCAAAAGATTTGCGCGACGCGGTGGAAGACGTAGTATTGAATCGACGTCCCGATGCAGGCGAGCGACTGGTAACGGTGGCCGAAAATGTGACCGGCGGCGCCAAGGCCCAAGTGGAAGATCTGGCATGGCGACAAGGCACTGTGCAGGAACGCCTGACCCACGCTTTGGTGCGTGGCATTAACACCTATGTCGTTGAAGACACAGAGGAAGCTCGGTTACAGGCGTCTTACCCAGTTGAGGTGATCGAAGGTGCGCTGATGACCGGCATGAACGTCGTTGGCGACCTGTTCGGCGCGGGCAAAATGTTCTTGCCACAAGTGGTGAAATCCGCACGCGTGATGAAGCAAGCAGTAGCGCATTTGGTGCCATTTATAGAAGCAGAGAAGGCACGTTCGGGTAACAATAAACCCAAGGGCAAGATCCTCATCGCCACAGTCAAGGGTGATGTGCATGACATCGGTAAGAACATCGTCACGGTGGTGCTGCAGTGCAACAATTTCGAAGTTATCAACATGGGCGTGATGGTGCCGTGCCAGAAAATTTTGGACACAGCACGCGAGCACAAAGTCGACATTATTGGCCTGTCTGGATTAATCACGCCCTCACTGGAAGAGATGGCGTATGTAGCCAAGGAAATGCAACGCCAAGAATTCACCATCCCGTTGCTGATCGGTGGCGCAACCACTTCTCGCATGCATACAGCGGTAAAAATCGAGCCTAACTATACCAGCGGCGTCACCGTTTATGTAACGGATGCATCGCGTGCGGTGGGTGTGTGCAACAACCTGTTGAGCAGCACGTTACGTGACGACTATGTGGCTGGCATAAAGACCGACTATGCCAAGACGCGTGAACTGCATGCCAACAAAAAACCACAAGGTGCCCGTTACAAGCTGGCTGATGCACGCGCGCATGGTCTGAAAACAGACTGGGCCAGCTATACACCGCCCAAACCCAATTTCCTTGGTGTGCAGGCGCTAAGCGATTACTCACTGGCAGAAATCAGCCCCTACATCGACTGGACGCCCTTCTTCCAGACTTGGGAGCTGTCCGGGCGCTATCCGAAAATTCTCACTGATGAAGTGATTGGCGAAGCAGCACGTAATTTGTTTGACGATGCACAGGCCATGCTCAAGCGCATCGTAGATGAAAAGTGGTTAGGTGCAAACGCAGTGTTTGGTCTTTTTCCGGCCAACAGTGTAAATAGCGACGACATCGAAATTTACACTGATGAATCACGCAGCCAAGTAGCCATGACTTGGCACAACCTGCGCCAGCAAATGGTAAAGCCAAAAGACAAGCCCAACCTCAGCCTCGGTGATTTTATTGCGCCCAAAGAAAGCGGCGTGTCTGATTATATCGGCGCGTTTGCGGTCACTGCCGGCATCGGTATTGACGAGCGCGTAGCGGAATACGAGAACAAGCATGATGACTACAACAGTATTCTGCTGAAAGCCTTGGCCGACCGTCTGGCCGAAGCCTTCGCCGAAATGCTGCATGCCCGTGTTCGACGCGAGTTCTGGGGCTATGCTGCTGATGAACAGATCAGCACTGAAGATTTAATCGATGACAAATATCGCGGCATCCGCCCAGCCCCAGGTTACCCGGCTTGCCCCGATCACACTGAGAAACAGGCCCTGTTTGAACTACTGGACGCACCTAACAAAGCTGGTATTACACTCACTGAAAGTTTTGCCATGCTGCCGACAGCTGCTGTAAGCGGCTTTTATTTTTCTCATCCGCAATCGCAATATTTTGCCTCGGCAAAAGTAGACAAAGATCAGATAGAAGACTACGCACAGCGCAAGGGGTTAAGCCTTGAAGAAACCGAACGCTGGTTAGCGCCCGTTTTAAATTATGATGCTTAACGATAAAGGGGCCTGACAATATCCGCGTAAACTTTTGAATTGCGCTATTTCCTGAAAAGTTCAGCATGGCAATATGCATTGCTATGCTGAAAGTAGCGGCTTCAATTTTCTGATCGCACACCACTGTTGCTAACCGCACCACAGTTAATTGCTGCAAACATGTTCACGACTATTGCCCGGCATGGGCACCTCCAAAGAATTATCCATTCGCCGAGTACATTACTGCATTGGCGCAGCTGGAGTAAAGCACTATTCGAGAGCTTGCTCCAAGCACCAGCCAACCGCATCGGCTATACCGCGCGATCCCTGACGAACGCGAAGATTCTTATTTTCAAGGCATAACATGCACATCCATATTCTTGGTATTTGTGGCACCTTCATGGGTGGCATAGCTGTACTGGCCAAACAAGCAGGACATCGCGTAACCGGCTGCGACGCCAACGTTTATCCGCCGATGAGCACACAACTTGAGGCACAAGGCATAGAGCTGATTGAAGGCTTCGGCCCGGAACAGATCACCCTTCTACCGGATATTTTTGTTATCGGCAATGTAGTATCGCGCGGAAATCCGCTGATGGAAGAAATTCTCAATCGCAACCTACCCTACATTTCCGGCCCACAGTGGCTGGCGCAAAACCTGCTACAGGGAAAGTGGGTGCTGGCAGTTGCAGGCACCCATGGCAAGACCACCACCAGCTCTATGCTGGCATGGATACTGGAATATGCCGGCTTGAATCCAGGATTCCTGATCGGCGGTGTGCCGCAGAATTTTGGACTCTCTGCACGTTTAACCGATACGCCTTTCTTCGTCATTGAAGCGGATGAATATGACACCGCGTTTTTCGACAAACGCTCCAAGTTCATTCATTACCGTCCGCGTACCGTCATCCTCAACAATCTGGAGTTCGACCACGCTGACATATTTGCTGACCTCGCCTCCATCGAAACACAATTCCATCATCTGGTGCGCACGGTGCCCGGTAACGGGCTGATTATCAGCAACGGCCGAGCCGATTCATTGAAGCGCGTTATCAATCACGGCTGCTGGACACCTGTGGAATTATTTGCCGGTGCTGACAGCTGGAACATCGACGCTGATAATCACGTTACTTTTAATAGCTCAGCAAATGGCGAACTGAAATGGGAATTAATGGGCGAACACAACCGCTTGAACGCACTCGCCGCACTTGCCGCCGCACGTCATGCCGGTGTGCCCGTCACGCTAGGACTGGCTGCATTGAGCGAATTTAAAAACGTCAAACGTCGTATGGAAGTAAGAGGCGTGGTCAACGGTATCACCGTGTATGACGACTTTGCGCATCACCCCACTGCGATTGCCACCACCGTGTCAGGGCTGCGCGCTGAAGCAGGCAGTGCACGCATCCTGGCAGTACTGGAGCCGCGTTCCAATACCATGAAACTCGGCGTAATGAAGAACGCTCTGCCCGACAGTCTTAAGGATGCAGACAGGATATTTTGCTACGACTTCAACCTCGGCTGGGATGCACGTGCGGCACTCGCTCCGCTGGGAGAAAGGGCTGTCATAAAAGATAATCTGAACGAATTGATATCCGCTATTGTTACCGCCGCTCGACCCGGTGATAACATTCTGGTCATGAGTAACGGCGGATTTGGCGGGATACATGAGAAGTTGTTGCAGAGGTTAGCTAGTTCATAATGCCATATGCTTCGAGCAATTGAGAGTTCGCGCTCATGTATGTGCAGCAAAAATTTGAGCAGCAGATGCTTGAAAATCTGCATTTTTAGATGTCAGCAATTAGAATTTTTGCTATGTTTATAAACCAACCCGATAAAAAAATTTTGTTTTATTGGCGTCTACCTTTACGTTGCCCCTACACAATTTGCCTACCCTTACTGCATACGTAGCAAACTGCCTTATAGGCGGCATCGAGGTAACACACCGCCCCGACGGATCTTGGATACGTGACGTTGTCCGTTTTAAATGCGGCAAGTGGAAGTTTTGCTTTCGACAACGTACTGATGTCGCACATGGAAAAACTGAAGATCTTCATGGAACATTCTGCGAAACGACAACCGTAGAAGTCGATGACGTTCAATCAAACCATTCAGAAGATGTGCTAGCTACTCTCGACGCAATTTGTTGGCTGCTATCATTTGCCACCGAATCACAAGTACTTTGTTATGGCCATCATTTTCCAACGTGCAAAACAACCGGGCATATCAAATCGGTATCCGGAATCGCCAACCCCTTCCGCCCGCCGTTTAACTTGGCCTACCCTGTAAAAATTAAGAACTTTGTTGAACAAGCGTACCCAGTCTATTTCAGACTGAGTAAAAAACGTAAGTTGCCCGTTGTCTTTCACTATTTGCTACAGGCCACGCGCCCAAGCCAACCGACTGAAATCCGACTCTTACTGCTCTTTATTACATTGGAAAATTTGAAAGACACTTATGCACGCACGGCTGGCATTTCATACATCAAAGGCTACTATCGAAAGCCACCGAGCAAGCCAGGCAAACCAGGCGCCCAATTTTCATTTGAAGACTTGCTTTCCGAAATGCTGCTGTCCGTAGGTATGCGTAGAGGGCTAAAGCAAATTGTAACATTGCGTAATGAGATCATTCACTCAGGCCTTTCTCGAAAATCTCATGCGATGCAATTGAGTATATACGAGCGCATACAGGATATTCTTCGCGAGTACATCTTGCGGCTCCTCGGCTATCACGGAGAGTTTTTCTTATATGCCTCTCAAGGCTGTGCCACCAGGAAGGTCTAACCCTGCGAAATCTAAAGCGCTGATGAAAGAAAGGTGGTTAGACTCTGAAATAAAGGGGCAAACACGATAGGTTGCGCTGAATGCAATGAAGCCCAACATCTCACCACTCACCATATGAAAAATACACGAATCAAGTTGCTTGATCAATACATATAAGCAAGAGCATCGCATTGAAAAATAAAATAGAAAAGATTTGTAAAATTATTATAAATCAAGTAATTTGACCTACTATTATCTGTCTTTAAATAAATAATTTCATTAAATCAAAATTAGTCCACTTTTTAAAATGCGATATATTTCTCTATTTGTTTTGCTAATGGCACCCTTAATAGCTTGGGCTCAAGACCATGAAAATAAAGATATAAAATCAAGTTTTCCGCAAGACGCATCTCATTCAATAACTACTGACAGCGATAATAACGCTTATGCATCGGCAACAATAGGAAATGGATTCGCGTATGGCAAAGGCGTAGTTGGCGACAGATATATGGAAGGACGTACCTTTGAATTCCGGTTCGGCAAAGAAATAAGTGTCCCGGCATTCCTTGCTGAAAAGTTTAATCTACATGATGCAAAACTTCGACTCGATTTATTTCATTTTAATGAAGGCCATCCTGATAATAATCACCGTGATGGCTTTGGTGCTCAAATGGTTTACAGAAAGCCTGTCAGCCAAAAGATAAATTTAGAATTGGGTCTCGGCCCCTACTTTAGTATGAATACCACAACCATCAAGGGCGTTGAACTCAATGAGGCAAAATTGGGCGCGCTGCTATCAGTTGCAGCTTTGGTGGATCTGAATAGATTTTCTCCAGGGTTGCATATGCGGTATGCACTTAACCATGTTTCCATGCCAGAAAAGCATTCTTCAGTTGCTTTACTTGTTGGAATCGGGAAATATTTTGACAAGGTGCCCGCACGCATCCAGTCAGAGTCCTATAGTAATCCGATTTGGCTTGGAATAACTGCAGGTATTTCTCAAACCAACCATGGCGTATCAGAGGGCGCTCTGGGGTTTTCTGTAGAAGCTAAAAAATACTATGGGAACCATTGGGGAGCTTCAATTTCTGGGATTATGGAGGGTGACGACGAAGTTCGAGTACATCGCAATGGTGTAGCGGCCCAAGGATGGTTCGTACAACCCCTGGATAAAAATTGGGCTGCCAGCGCGGGTATTGGACCTTATGTAGCGATGAATAAACGGGGAACGAACAATCATCAATTGCATAGCCTGATTTCGTTTCAGGTAGAACGATATATTGACATCAAATGGAAGGGATTTGTTAATTTCAGCCGAGTTACCACTTTTACATCAAAGAACGATCGAGACCTCTTCAGGATAGGTCTCATGAAAGAGTTTGGCATATAGGTTGCATTCCCCAAAAAAGTTGTAAACAACTAAAATGACTACTTGGTTAGACACAATGTGCAGCCGCGCAATTTCGTCATCCGTTATATAGATTATATATTTGAAGCTGCTCGTTATGATTCATTCTTCACATCTCCATTCGTCGGAATACGCATATCTTGCTCCATTTCATGCTTGCCGATAGCGCTGACTGAGCATCGTAGCTATTCAAAAATAACCACTTATCGTTACAGTTCAGTGAAATATGAAGTAGAAAATGCCGCCATTGAGAACCATGGGTAGTAAGTTTAATCACCAGTGGACATTTCTATATGGAGGTAAGTGGACATTATTACTTTGCTAACAAGCCATATGGAAACCCTTTCTGGTTGCACACAATTCCTGCTAATCTTGCATCATTAACTAATTTATTGAGCCTTCATGGAAAGTTATTTAAGTCGTATCCTCACCGCCCGCGTATATGACGTGGCTATTGAAAGCCCGTTGGATGTTGCGCCCAAGCTGTCCACTCGCATTGGCAATAAGATTCTGCTCAAACGAGAAGACATGCAGCCGGTATTTTCGTTCAAGTTACGCGGCGCCTATAACAAGATGGCGAAATTGTCGTCGGCGCAGCTTAAGCGGGGTGTCATCGCTGCCTCAGCCGGTAATCACGCTCAGGGCGTAGCGTTGTCGGCGCAGAAACTGGGCTGCAAGGCCATCATTGTCATGCCAGTGACCACGCCGCAAATTAAGGTGGATGCGGTTGCCAGCCGAGGTGCAAAAATAATATTGCATGGCGACTCTTATTCTGATGCCTATTTGCATGCATTGGAATTGGAGAAAAAACTCAAGCTTACCTTCGTCCATCCGTATGACGATTCCGACGTAATCGCCGGACAGGGAACTATCGGTATGGAAATACTGCGGCAGCATAGCCATCCTATTCATGCTGTTTTTGTGCCCATCGGCGGCGGCGGCCTAATTTCAGGCGTTGCTGCTTACGTCAAAGCGGTGCGCCCGGAAATCAAGGTTATCGGTGTGCAACCATTAGAGTCCAATGCCATGAGCCGCTCGATTAAGGCTGGCAAGCGCGTCACGCTTGAGCATGTTGGCTTGTTTGCTGATGGCGTGGCTGTAAAAAAGGTCGGGCAGGAGACTCTCCGTTTATGCCGCAAATTGGTGGACGAAATTATACTGGTAGACACAGACGCCATCTGTGCCGCGATTAAGGATGTGTTCGAAGATACCCGCACAAATCTTGAGCCTGCTGGAGCGCTGGCTATTGCTGGTGCCAAGCTGTATGTAGAACGCGAAAAATTAAAGGGAAAGACGCTGGTGGCAATTGCTAGCGGTGCCAACATGAATTTTGACCGTTTGCGTTTCATTGCAGAGCGGGCAGAGCTCGGCGAAAACCGCGAGGCTATTCTGGCAGTGAGCATACCGGAAACCCCCGGCAGCTTTCGCAAATTTTGTACTTTGCTAGGTCAGCGCAATATAACTGAGTTCAATTATCGTTATGCGAATCCCAATGAGGCACATGTGTTCGTCGGCGTGCAAGTGAAAGATCAGTCTGAAACCACCAAGCTCGTTGCCACGCTGGAGAAACACAAACTACCCGCGTCGAATTTCACTGACAACGAAATGGCCAAGCTTCACGTACGCCATTTGGTAGGGGGGCATGCACCTGGCTTGCAGGATGAAATCCTGTTTCGCTTCGAATTTCCGGAACGCCCTGGCGCACTGATGACTTTTCTTAATAGCATGAACCATAGCTGGAACATTAGCTTGTTCCACTATCGCAACCATGGTGCGGATTACGGCCGCGTACTGATCGGTATGCAAGTGCCGCATCATGACAAGAAGCCGCTGCGAATTTTTTTGGATAATCTCGGTTATCGTTATTGGGATGAGAGTGAGAATCCAGCATACATGAAGTTCTTAAGCTGACAGATAAGTGTTCGTAGTGTGCGAGTGAATTTGAGTTAGCCATTACTTAAAAATCCGCAACCATTTTTCGTGAGTTCATGCGGGAACGATTGTTATGGATGCTGTTCTGAGCAGTTTGATATTCTGCGGTTATGGCTTATATAACGAAGAAGAAAAATATTTCTCCTTTTGGGATGGCATCCAGAAATCCAGTTCGAGTTTCTGGACGGATTATTCAAGTCAGCATGCGGCGGTAATTGCTGCATTCACAGCAAAACTCTTGAACAAATAATGTAAAACGTCTGTTGATATTTTAAAAAACACCGTGTATTTGAATATATGAGCAAAGATAATTCGCCCATGGCAATTCAGGTTGCGAAACAGTCTCTCAGACAACGTATAATTGCCGCGCGTGAACAATTGACCGTAGCTGATCGGACACGCTTGAGCCATGCCATCTCGGTGCGCATCGCTAACCTGAATGCTTATCGCACGGCCAACACTGTGCTGGCATATATGAACTTCGGCGCGGAAGTTTCCACCGAAAAATGGGTGCAACAAGCATTGCGCGATGGTAAGTGCGTGCTGATGCCCAAAGTGAACTGCGCCACGAAAGAATTGGATGTTTACCGAGTGACGAACTTGCAGCATGATTTGGCACCTGGCAAGTGGAACATACTCGAACCACTGGTTGAGCGCTGCGACAAAATAAATTCTTTGCAAGACGTGGATTTTATCTTGTTGCCTGGAATAGCATTCGGGCGAGACGGTGCGCGACTAGGTTACGGCGGTGGATTTTATGACAAGCTGTTGGCACGAATTAAGAATGTGAACCCGAGCTACTGCCCTGCGCTGGTTGCTGGAGCATTCGCTATTCAGCTGGTCGAAGGCATACCGCAGGAAACCACCGACCATAAAGTAGAATGGGTGGTGACGGAAACCGAAACAATTAAAGTGTGATACTGACCTACACCCAGGCAAATAACACGCTTTTGTACACGCACCAAACATACAAGTTGGTGCGTGTACAAACTAACAATAAAGAGTGATAGAGGGCAGATATATGGATGATTTACCTGATTCCGATTCACAGGAAACACAAGAGTGGCTGGATGCTCTGGACTCAGTGTTGGAGAATGACAGCGCGGAACGCGCGCATTACCTGATCAGCCAGCTGATCCGAAAAGCACACCTGGCCGGTTTCGCTCTGCCGATTAAAACGATCACACCTTACCTGAACACCATACAGCTCGACAAGGAGCAACGTTCGGCCGGCAATCACGAACTTGAGCATCGCATTCGTGCCCTCACGCGATGGAACGCGATGGTTATTGTGATTAATGCCAATCGCGAGTCATCTGAACTGGGTGGTCACATTGCTACCTTTGCTTCGGCGGCCACGCTTTATGATGTAGGGTTTAACCACTTTTTCCATGGCAAGACAGAGGATCATGGCGGTGACCTGATTTATTTTCAGGGACATGCTTCGCCCGGTATATACGCACGAGCCTTTCTGGAGGGACGTCTCAGCGAGGAGCAATTGTATAATTTTCGCCAAGAAGTAAATGGTGACGGCATACCCTCTTACCCGCATCCATGGCTGATGCCCAATTTCTGGCAGTTTCCTACCGTGTCTATGGGTTTGGGTCCGCTGATGGCTATTTACCAAGCACGTTTCATGCGCTATCTGGAGAATCGGAGCATTGTCAGTACCGATGGACGCAAAGTATGGGCATTTCTCGGTGATGGCGAAACTGATGAGCCGGAATCACTGGGGGCGATTTCATTGGCTGCGCGCGAAAAATTGGATAATCTGATTTTCGTTATTAACTGTAACCTGCAACGACTGGATGGTCCTGTGCGTGGCAACGGCAAGATCATTCAGGAGTTGGAAGGTGTATTCCGTGGTGCGGGCTGGAACGTAATCAAGCTTGTGTGGGGCGGACAATGGGATCGTTTGTTCGAGAAGGACAAAACAGGACTATTGCTAAAGCGCATGGAAGAAGCGCTAGACGGCGAATACCAAACATACAAATCCAAAAATGGCGCTTATGTGCGCCAGCATTTTTTTGGCAAATACCCCGAATTACTAGAACTGGTCGCCGACATGTCGGACGATGAAATCTGGCATCTTGATCGTGGTGGACACGATCCGCATAAGGTTTTTGCCGCTTATTCTGCCGCAGTAAACCATAAGGGACAACCCACAGTTATTCTGGCCAAGACCATAAAGGGCTATGGTATGGGTGAAGCAGGCGAAGCGCAAAACATCACCCACCAGCAAAAAAAAGTGGGCGAAGAAGCATTGCGAAAATTCCGTGATCGCTTCAATATTCCAGTGACCGATGAACAGCTCACCAAATTGCCTTTCTGTCGTCCATCCGATGATAGCTTGGAAATGCGTTATCTGCACGAGCGTAGTAAAGCCATGGGCACGGTACCCGATCGCAAAGTAGTGGCAAAGCCTTTGCAGATACCGGGATTGGATGCCTTTGAAGTATTACTGAAAGGTACCGAAGATCGTGAAATTTCCACCACCATGGCTTTTGTGCGCATGCTGGGTATATTGGTGAAAGACAAAAATATTGGCAAGCTAGTGGTGCCTATCGTGCCGGACGAATCGCGCACTTTCGGCATGGAAGGATTGTTCCGCCAGCTCAGCATTTTTTCTCAAGTTGGCCAGTTGTATACACCGCAGGATGCCGATCAGTTGATGTTTTACAAGGAAGACAAGGCCGGGCAGATTTTACAGGAAGGTATCAATGAGGCAGGAGCAATGTCATCTTGGATTGCCGCATCCACAGCCTACGCCAACCATGGTGTGGCGATGGTACCGTTCTATATCTACTATTCAATGTTTGGCTTTCAGCGTGTCGGCGATTTGATCTGGGCGGCGGGCGACCAGCGTGCACGCGGCTTTCTGCTGGGGGGCACTGCCGGGCGCACCACATTGAATGGCGAAGGTCTGCAACATCAAGACGGCCACAGCCATCTGATGGCGGCGACCATTCCAAATTGTGTGTCCTACGATCCAACTTTTGCGTACGAACTGGCAGTGATTATTCAGGATGGCATGCGCCGCATGTATCAGGAACAAGAAGATGTGTTCTTTTACCTTACTGTGATGAATGAGAATTACAAGCATCCGGCAATGCCGGAGGGAATAGAGGCCGGCATTCTCAAGGGCATGTATTTATTCAATGAAGGCAAAGCTCAATCCGCCACGGCACCCACAGTGCAACTTCTGGGCAGCGGGACTATTCTGCGCGAAGTCATCGCAGCAGCTGAATTATTAGTGAAAGACTTTGGCGTAGTCCCTGACATCTGGAGCGTAACCAGTTTCAATGAATTACGTCGGGATGGACTGGATTGTGAGCGCTGGAACATGCTGCATCCCGAATCAGAACCACGCATAAGCTACGCCGAGCTATGTTTGGGTAAGCGCAAGGGACCAGTAATTGCCGCAACTGATTACATCAAAAGCTACGCTGACCAAATTCGTGCCTTCTTGCCCGGCAATTACAAGGTGTTGGGTACGGATGGTTTTGGCCGCTCTGATACGCGAAAGAAGCTACGCCATTTCTTCGAGGTTGATCGTTACTATATAGCAGTCGCCGCTTTAAAAGCGCTGGCTGACGAAGGCACGATGGCTATGAGCGAAGTCAGCAAGGCGATCAAACTATACAATATCAATCCCGACAAGCCGAACCCAACTACGGTATGAGCGAGCAGGAGACAAACGTGGCAGAAATCAAACAAGTGCTTTTGCCGGACATCGGTGACTACATAGATGTGCCGGTAATAGAAGTAATGGTAAAAGTGGGAGATACGGTCAAAGCTGAGCAGTCCTTGCTGACCCTGGAAACTGACAAGGCTACGATGGATGTGCCCGCTCCATTTGATGGGGTGGTGAATAATGTTAGCGTTAAAGTGGGCGACAAAGTATCTGAAGGTACACTGATTTTATCGATGGAAACCAGTACAACGGAAACGTCTGTTGAGGTTAGCCCCACCACCACACCGGCTCCGTTAAAAGAAGCAGAAAATTCAGCTGTCGCAAAACCTTCTGAAGCACCTGCCACAAAATCTGCTGAAGCACCTGCCGCAAAAACTATTGAAGCGCCTGCAGCGCCAACTGACTTGCCAAGTAACCATACAGGCAAAGCGCATGCCAGTCCGTCCATTCGGCGTTTTGCGCGTGAATTGGGAGTGGATCTCACACGAGTAAAAGGGGGTGGAAGTAAAGGACGCATTACCAAAAATGATGTGCAGAGCTTCGTTAAAACTGCACTTGCACAACCTCAAAGCGGCACGGGTGGCGCTGGCTTACAGGTTGCAGCCATGCCGGCAGTGGATTTTTCCAGGTTTGGCGTCACCGAAATCAAACCGCTCTCGCGCATCAAAAAGCTTTCTGGCGCCAATCTTCATCGCAACTGGGTCTCCATTCCACATGTTACCCAACACGATGAGGCTGACATCACTGAGATGGAAGTTTTTCGCAAGGAGCTTGGCGAAGAATACTCAAAACAGGGAATAAAAATCACCCCGGTTGCATTTTTGCTCAAGGCTGTGGTTACAGCTATGCAACAATATCCGAATTTCAATTCATCATTAGATTCTAGCGGTGAAAACTTGGTCCTGAAAAAATATTGTCACATCGGCGTGGCAGTGGATACGTCGGATGGCCTGGTGGTGCCAGTGTTACGTGATGTAGACCAAAAAGGCATCGTTCAATTGGCCAAGGAGTTGGGCGAAATCAGCATAATGGCACGGGAAAAAAAGCTCACCGCAACCGCTATGCAAGGTGGCTGTTTCACTATTTCAAGTCTGGGCGGCATCGGCGGAACAGCGTTTACACCTATAATTAATGCGCCAGAAGTAGCTATTCTGGGTGTATCTAAGGCGAGCATAAAGCCAGTATTCAAAGAGGGGGGGTTTGTACCGCGGCTCATGTTGCCACTGTCGCTGGCATATGATCACCGCGTAATCGATGGTGCGGATGCGGTGCGTTTCACAAGCTATCTTGGAAAAGTCTTGTCGGATGTTCGCCGATTGGTGCTATAACCCGTGAATCAAGCCCCCATCGGTATCTTGGGCGGCACGTTCGACCCTGTCCACAACGGTCATCTGCGCTTGGCACAGGAAGCGCTGGAGCAATGCTGCCTGGCTGCAGTACACTTTATTCCAAGCGGTACGCCACCGCACCGCACTGCGCCACGCGCTAGTGCGGTGCAGCGTCTGGATATGGCCCGTCTGGCACTACAAGGCAACGCTGCATTCGTGTTGGATGATCGAGAAATTTTTCGCGCCGATCCATGTTATACGGTAGACACACTTACTACGCTGCGTGCCGAGCTAGGTATGCAACAGCCGTTGTGTTTGTTGATGGGCGGCGATGCCTTCCTGCTGTTACACTCTTGGCATGAATGGAAAGATTTGTTCGAATTGGCACACATAGTAGTTATGCAGCGTGCCGGGCACCCACTTGGCAACATTATAAATGGGGCAAACGAGGCTTTGCGCGATGAGTACAGGGCACGCCTTGTCCCAGTGCCCCGCATTTTGCGTGAATCGCCTGCCGGAGCGATCCTGGTGGTGGATATGCCTGACCTGGAAATTTCCGCCACTGATATTCGTAAACGTTGTGCCGAAAATAAAAACATACATTACCTGCTACCAGACTTAGTGGCCGATTATATTCAACTACATCAACTATATACATAACATGCTAACCATTGAAGAAAAAATATTGGCCGTAGTGACCGCATTGGAAGACATTAAAGCCAATGATATCAGCGTACTAGATACCACCAAAAAAAGTCAGCTATTCGAGCGTATGGTAATCGCCAGCGCCAATTCACCGCGTCAAACCAGGGCCTTAGCTGATCATGTATCCAAACAACTCAAGCTGCGCGGTGAGCCAGCACTCAGCATAGAAGGTGAAGAAAGCGGGGAGTGGGTGCTAGTTGATCTCGGCGAAGTGGTAGTGCATATCATGCAGCCTGCAGTGCGCGCCTACTATCAGCTGGAAGAACTATGGAGTATGAGGCATCTGCCGCCTAAGGCAGATAGCGAAACAAAATGAAACTGTGGTTGGTGGCAGTCGGGCACAAGATGCCAGCCTGGATTACCACGGGCTTCACAGAGTATGCCAAGCGCATGGCACGCGAGGCTCAGATCGAACTTATAGAAATAAAACCGGAGCCGCGAACCACCGGCAAGAGCGTAGCGCAGATGATGGAGGCAGAAGCGCAGCGTATACTAACCGCTCTGCCAAAGGATGCGCTGCGCATTGCGCTGGACGAGCGCGGTGCGCATTTCTCCACCAAACAGCTAGCACAACAAATGCAAGGCTGGATGGGCGGTGGACGAGACGTGGCCTT
The DNA here is from genome assembly GCF_927904885.1 of Candidatus Nitrotoga sp. M5. GTDB lineage: Bacteria > Pseudomonadota > Gammaproteobacteria > Burkholderiales > Gallionellaceae > Nitrotoga. The sequence continues at coordinate 34,433 of NZ_CAKMNW010000015.1, read as the reverse complement.
CGTTATCGGGGGCGCGGATGGCTTGCACGAATCCATAAAAAACAGTGTGCAGCAGCTGCTAGCATTGTCGAGTATGACACTGCCGCATGGTTTGGTACGCGTACTGCTTGCGGAACAGTTGTATCGTGCCCACAGCATGTTGCACAATCACCCTTATCATCGTGAATGATGCAGCCCGCTAATATAGGATTTTAAAGTGCCATGATTCCTCACTCTCGTGTTTACCTCGCCTCGCAAAGTCCACGTCGCCGAGAGCTGCTGAAGCAGATCGGGATTAATTTTGAAACGCTGCTGTTACGTTCCAGCTTATCCCGCAAGATGGATGTGGATGAAACTCCGCGCAAAAATGAGTCACCTGAAGCACATGTGCAAAGGGTTTGCCAGGAGAAAGTGAGTGCCGGATGGATATTCCAGCGATCCCGCAATTTATTTCCACTCCCGGTTTTGGCTGCCGACACCAGCGTTATTCTGGACGGCAAAATTATTGGCAAGCCGCAAGATCGTGAACAGGCTGTAGCCACCCTGCGTGTGCTTTCCGGACGCCAACACCATGTATTGAGTGCTGTCGCAGTGTCCTTTGAAGAACGCACAGAAATGCGCCTGTCGGTCAGCAAGGTAACAATGGCCAAGCTTACCGAAGAGCGTATCCGACGCTACATCCTCACCAGCGAGCCGCTAGACAAAGCTGGCGCGTATGCCATCCAAGGTCACGCTGCGGTATTTATACAACACATAGATGGCAGTTACTCAGGTGTGATGGGGCTACCCCTGTTCGAAACGGCTGAACTGCTACAAATATTCGGTTATCCAATTCTGTGAATGACGAAATTCTTATCAACGTTACTCCGCAGGAAACCCGCGTTGCAGTTGTACAGCAGGGCATAGTGCAACAACTCCACATCGAGCGCGGCAGTAATCTCGGAGTAGTCAGTAATGTGTATATAGGACGCGTGAAACGCGTGCTGCCTGGTATGCAATCCGCATTCATCGACATTGGGCTTGAACGCTCAGCTTTCCTGCATGTGGCGGACATCTGGGAAAACCGCAATAACAGCGACACTGCTAAGCCCATTGAGAAAATGCTGTATGAGGGGCAGAGCCTGCTGGTACAGGTCATCAAGGACTCCATCGGCAGCAAAGGTGCCAGACTTTCCACACAAATCAGTATTGCCGGACGTTTGCTGGTGTTGTTGCCGCAGCAGCAGGAATCACACATCGGGGTATCGCAACGCATTGAGCATGAAGCTGAACGCGAGCTTCTACGCGCCAAGCTGCAGCAGTTGCTCCCCGACAATAGCAGCGGCGGCTATATCATCCGCACCATGGCTGAGACTGCTACGGACAAAGAATTGCTCGCTGACATGGAGTATCTGAATAAGCTATGGATAAAACTCCAAGAGCAAGCGAAAATATCCTCAGCCCCTTTTTTGTTATATCAAGAACTCAACATCAGCCTCTGCGTGTTACGCGATTACGTCAACGAAAGCACCACGCGCATCCTGGTAGATTCACTCGACACTTATCAACGTATGGCTGCCTTCGCACAGGATTTTATTTCCAGTGCGATGTCTCGACTGAAACACTATGTCGGCGAGCGTTCTTTATTTGATTTGTATGGAGTAGAAGAGGAAATTGAGCGTGCGTTGTCACGCCGCGTAAATCTCAAGTCAGGGGGCTATATCATCATTGACCAGACCGAAGCGCTCACTACGGTCGACGTTAACACCGGTGGCTTCGTTGGCTCGCGTAATTTTGACGACACTATCTTCAAAACAAATCTGGATGCCGCACAAGTGATTGCACGCCAGTTGCGACTGCGGAACTTAGGCGGCATCATCATTTGCGACTTTATTGACATGCATAACCAGGAGCATCGTGATGCCGTTCTAGAAGAACTAAAAAAGTCGCTGGCATGCGATCACACCCGTATCACAGTAAACGGCTTTTCCTCTCTAGGACTAGTGGAAATGACACGTAAACGCACGCGCGAAAGTCTGGCGCACATACTATGTGAGTCCTGCCCCACCTGCGATGGACGCGGCGAAGTAAAGACCGCACAGACCATATGCTATGAAATTGTGCGCGAAATTACGCGCGAAGCGCGCCAGTTTAATGCTCGTGAATATCGCATCCTGGCTTCACAACTGGTCATTGGCCTGTTTCTCGACGAAGAATCACAAAGCTTGGCCCAGCTTTCAGATCTTATCGGCAAACCTGTGTCATTACAGGTGGAAAGTTTATATAGCCAAGAGCAATACGACATTATCTTAATGTGATTCTTCTGTAATATCTATTGCGAAGCTGCTGTGATTCACTGTTAACCAGTTAATAGTAAATATAAACAGATGACACTAATGATGGCGTCAAGCATTTACAGAAAATGCACAAAATGGGCACAAGTAGCGATACCGACCTCAACATCTCCGAGATAGAACCACGGTTGTGAAAAAATAATTAAAACTTATGTTTCTGCTTCAATTGTCCCAAAAATTCCAGTCCATGAGCTTAGCCATGAAAAAGTTCGAGCAAGACAATGATTAACAACATTGAACCGTACTGAAATCTTCAGTACAAGTGTTGTGATTGATCCCAGCAGCAATGCATGGTTTTCAATCAACGGTATCAATGGATAAGTCAGCGCACACTTTGCACCAACAGTATTTATCGGGCGTGATACGTGTACGCGGAGAAAATGAGACAAATCACCTTTAATGTCAGAACTACCAGTCGTGACATTACGCTCAAAAAATTACATAAATGATGAGTGACCGCTTTTCGAAAATATTTTTAGAGGTGCCCTTTAGAGACGATTATATGATCACTGATTACTATTTGGATAAATGAACGATACTCAAGATATCTAATGAGCAGTTTAACCAACGGCCTGCCCCATCTTGAAAATAGGCAGGTACATCGCCACTACCATACCACCGATTAGTGTACCTAGCACCACCATGATTATAGGCTCCATCAGGCTGGCTAGCGCCGCCACAGCATCATCTACTTCTGCTTCAAAAAAATCTGCCACTTTGTTTAACATGCCATCCAGAGAACCTGCTTCTTCTCCTATTGCTACCATCTGCAGTACCATGCTTGGAAATACACCTACATTTTGCATGGCTTCCGTCAGGGTGCCACCTTGGCTGACTTCCCGCTGGATTATTTTGGTTGCATCAAAATACACCACGTTTCCAGCAGCACCTGCTACCGAGTTAAGCGCCTCCACCAGTGGCACTCCGGCGGCAAACATGGTTGCCAATGTGCGTGTCCATCGCGCTATAGAGGCCTTGCGAATTACACTTCCGAAAATTGGTAGCTTGAGCATTACCCTATCAAGAACGTCCTGCATTTTTTTGCTACGTTTCCAGAAATAAAAAAATGTGTAAAGTGCCCCTCCTAAAAGTCCGAAAATCGCCCACCAATAAGCAACGAAAAAATCGGAGATGCTCATCATAATTAGCGTAGGCGCAGGCAAATCTGCGCCAAAACTGGAGAATAGCTGTTTAAATGCCGGTATAACAAAAATCATGATCACTGCGGTGATAATAAATGCGATTGCAATAATTGAAACTGGATACATTAACGCCCCTTTGATTTTGCTCTTTATGGCTAGCGTTTTTTCCTGGTAGGTCGCCAAACGTTCCAACAAGCTATCCAGAATACCAGCGTGCTCGCCCGCGCCTATCAAATTGCAAAATAGATCGTCAAAATACAGTGGGAATTTCCGAAACGCCTGTTCCAAACTACTACCAGTTTCTACGTCGGTTTTAATATCATTCAGTAGGCGGGAAACAGAAGGATTGTGGTGTCCTTTGCCTACAATGTCGAATGATTGTAGAAGCGGTACGCCAGATTTCATCATGACCGCAAGCTGGCGCGTAAACAGAGTGAGATCTTTCTCTGTGATTTTTTTTCCTCCGCCACTGCGGGTTTTTTTTATACTGGTAGCATTAATGCCTAGTCGTCTCAGCTGCATGGCAGCAACTGCATTGCCGGCAGCACGTACTTCACCTTTTACCAGTTTGCCGGATTTATCCTTACCTTCCCATTGATATTGAAACTCTATTTTTTTCAGTCTTTCTGCTGCCATGACGTTTCCTTAATGACAATTCGCAACAAAGTTAAGCAAGCTGTTATGAAACATAAATCAGTTCAGCGCAAAATGATCAGTACGTGACCGCCGCGGCTCATTGAAGCCACTCATTCTAATTTTTATCGGTCATTTCCAGCCGAGCTTTAACCGCTTTGTAAGTCTGCAGCGAATCTTCCACGATTTGGGCGACAGCTGTGGTTTGTTTTTTATCACCGTTGCTACACGATTCTGAGGCTGGATTATCTAAATTTAGTAATCTGGCGAAGTTTGAACTTTAACCAGAGCATCTATGAAAAGCATTAAGGCATGTGAATCGGCGCACTGGTTTGAAGAATTACAACCCAGGGTACAAATTTCGGATACTCTAAGGTCCGGTAAGTCGATATCTTTATAAAGGTCGCCTCTAACAATTCAATTTTGCGAGCTGCTTACCCCGTTGCCAGGCAAAACAAGTCGCTAGTAAAAAACTGAAAACAGCATATATCTGATATACGGTGATAATTTTTTCGAGTAACGCGGTATTGTGACGAATATTGGATTTTTAACGGTGCCCTAAATGCGTGATGCTATTCAGCCAGCAGTTAGGGTGCGAAGTAGTAGAATTGAATGTGCAGGTGGATCACGTAAACTTGTAGGTCAAAGTGTCACCTGAATTATCTGTACCGGGCTTGATGGAGCTATTGAAATGTCCGACGGTGGTAAGGTTGTTCAACGTATTTCCGTTTCACGAGAAACGACCGTGTTGGTGCAATCATTTCTGAGCGAATGGATATTGCGCCGACACTGTGGGACTGAACGGAGTGATGCTAAAAAAGCAAGTGCGATTTCAAAAGAAAGAAGCGCAGCATCAGAAGCAATTACAACTGGAGCCTAACAGATCACCTTCTCGAGAGGTGAAGTAGGCATGCTCCCCTTTGGAGGCGTTAGGCAATGCCACGTTATACGAGCGGGATATGTTTACTCCATGTTGGTGAGCTTTGAGTCTTTTTGCTTTGCGACACGCAAAGCATTCGGTCGCCGCATGTGAAGGTGCAGCACGTGGTGCTCCATAATGCATCGGGTTATTCAGCATACGGCCCCAGTTACTCCTTGTGATGTGGGGCTTCATATCGTTCAGTTCAACCAATCAGGCTAAAACTTAAACCGAATATTGCTTTGTAAATTATGAGTGAATAAATTCATATCTGTCTTATCGTCCACGTACTGCCCCATATAACCTAAATCTGCGCCAATTTTATTGGTAAATTGATAACTCAATCCCGTAAATATACGGTTTTCAGAAAAGCCTCGTTTACCAAAACTATTTTTATTGGCATAGAAAAGAACTTCATCACCTAAGTACGCACTGAGTCCGTTTACAAATGGTATGGGGTGGCTAAACTGTATCAACTGCCTAGGACGAACACCAACATTGCCCGACTTCTCGTTAATTCTTTGTTCCACACGTGTACGTAGCATTAACTGAAGGTTACTACCAAGTGTTTGTTTCCAGAGAAAATCTTGATAAGGCCGACTTTCTTTAAAAGACGGTTTGTTGAGTGGGTCAATCCAATTACGGACATAACCACCCCAAAACGACGCATTTGAAGTCACTTGATAACCTATTTGACTAAACAATACATTTTCAGTGAACCTTAAGCCTTTTGCAGAATCATCACGGGTACGTGTTTGATTCATTATTTCCCATTTAACTTTTTCGAGATTAGGCGAAACCGATTTTAAATCACCTTGCAACGTAACAGCAGTCCATGTGCCGAACATATTGTTTGTGTGTGGCTCGCCCGCAAAACTCGCTGTTGAATGAGCCAATAATAAGGCGCTTAGCATTAAGGTTTTTTTATTTACATTCATTAATTTATTTCCTTTTATATAGGCTCCAACCGTTTCTTTACTATAGAAAAATATAAGCATGTACAGGTGCAGTTACATACAAATTAAAACCACAGCTACGATGCATATGATAATCAGACTATAAATATAAATCGTCATTGTCAATATAACACGAATATAAATCGTTATTGTTCATGTAAATTGCCCGCAACATAATAAACGTCTTGCGATATCTGTCAAGCCTCGCCTGTTTATAAACACGCTTAACACATAGATCTGGTTTTTTTCGTACGATTTCTGCGATGACTAGATGGTCGTCAGGTAGCTCTAAGAACGCTGCGGGACAGGAAGATAAGACATTGAATTTGATTACAAAAGCGGCCTCCAGCTCAGTGACTTATGCGAAGCGGGGTTTGCTTCACCAGGGCTGCTTATGCGGTCACTCCACGCTCAATGGTGCCGCGCAAGAGCGATAAACTGGGGTCCGTGGTTCGAATGGTGAATTGATTTATTTACCTTGCACGGCTTGATGCGCCTGCACCCACTATCAAGTGACAATTTTGCCGCTATTTCCGCTTACTTCAACTGTGCGAACTTGCGCGGCCACTTTGTCCAGCACGCCGTTAACGAACTTGTGCCCGTCTGTACCACCAAAAATTTTGGCGAGCTCTACCGCTTCGTTGATAGCCACACGATAGGGAATTTCTGAAAGATATATTAATTCGTAGGCACCGATTAGCAGCACAGAAAACTCAACTGGGCTAAGTTCATCCAAGGTGCGATCAAGATGCATGGCAACTACCGTCTCAAGATCGGCATGATGGGTCAGCACACCACGCAGCAGCTTACTGAAAAACTCTACATCGTAACGACCTACTCCTTTTTCAGCGCGAATTTGTTTTTCGATTTGTAATTGATCATCACTCGTCAAGCGCCATTGATAAATGCCCTGCAAAGCGAGTTCGCGTGAGCGGCGGCGCGAACTTTTGGGAGCCACTTTCGCTTGGGTGGCTGGTTCAGTCATGCCAAATCCTTCAATAAATTTACCATCTCGATCGCCACTAACGCAGCTTCCGTGCCCTTAATATTCATGCGTTCTTCTGCTTGCTCATCGACATCGGTTGTAAGAATGGCATTGGCGATGGGCAAACCGCCATGCAGTTGTACTTCGCTCACCCCGCGCGCGGACTCATTAGCTACAATTTCGAAGTGGTAAGTATCCCCGCGAATGACCGCGCCCAGCGCTATAAGCGCGTCGAACCTTCCGCTTTGAGCCATGCATTGCAGCACCAGTGGTATCTCCAATGCGCCCGGCACGCTTGCCAGCGTGATGTCTTCATCGCTCACACCTTGCTGGACAAGCTGCCCACGACAGGCAGCCAGTAAACCTTCGCAAACCACAGGATTAAAGCGGCTTTGTACGATGCCAATACGCATTCCTGCGCCGTTCAGACTTTTTTCGATTTCTTTCATTTTTTTTCCTGATAGCTCGCCCAGCTTACCTTTGTCAAGAAAGGCTAAAAGCGCTTGTAACGTGATGAGTAGTAACTGGAAATGTCCCTTATTTATTCGTGCGGTGCATAACCAACAACTTCCAAACCAAATCCCGCCATACTCGGCAGCTTGCGCGGTGTAGCAAGCAGACGCATTTTGCCGACATTCAGGTCGCGTAGAATCTGCGCACCGATACCGTAACTACGCAAATCCCACTGGGGGATATGGTGCGTCTCAGGCATCACTTCAACACGCGCCAACAAATCACTCGAGGTTTCGTTGCGATGCAATAACACCAACACCCCCGCGGATGAGTGGCTAATTTTCTGCATCGCATCATGCACGCTGATTGAATTTGTGAAACTTACCTGCTCCATAAAGTCCAGCACTGACAGTGGTTCATGCACACGCACTAGCGTCTCAACTTGCGGCTGGATGTCACCCTTTACCAAAGCCAAATGGGTGCGCTGCGTAGTTTTATCCACATAGCTGATTAGATCGAATGCGCCATAAGCAGTTTGTACTGACCGTTTTGCCACGCGCTCGACAAGCTTCTCATGCTGGCTACGATGCTCGATCAGGTCGGCAATGGTGCCGATTTTCAAGCTATGCAGTTTCGCAAACTCTATCAGGTCAGGCAAGCGTGCCATCTCGCCATCATCTTTTAAGATTTCGCAGATAACTGAAGCGGGGGTCAACCCCGCCAATTGCGCCAAATCACAACCCGCTTCGGTATGACCCGCGCGCACCAGCACACCACCTTTTTGCGCCATGAGCGGAAAAATATGTCCCGGCTGCACGATGTCTGCAGGTTTGGCATTTTTATTCACGGAAACCTGCACGGTGCGTGCACGATCGGTTGCAGAAATCCCCGTCGTCACCCCACTCGCCGCTTCAATGGAAAGTGTGAAATTGGTTCCCAACGGGGAACCATTGTCGCGCACCATTAAAGGCAGGTTAAGCTGCTTGCAATGTGTGTCTGTCAGTGTAAGGCAAATCAGTCCGCGCCCATGCTTGGCCATGAAATTTATTTTCTCAGGCGTAACGAATTCGGCGGCAAACAACAAGTCGCCCTCGTTTTCACGGTCTTCCTCGTCCACCAGGACTACCATGTGTCCGGCACGGATTTCAGCAATTATTTCTTGTATCGGTGCAATATCTGTCATGTTCACTAACCCCGTGCTTGCATAATACGTTCAACGTAACGCGCAATAAGGTCAATTTCCACATTGACCTTATCCCCAGCACTTAACTCGTTCAGTGTGGTCACCTCTAATGTATACGGAATTAAATTCACGCTGAACACATCACCTTCCACCTGATTCACTGTCAGGCTCACACCATTAATTGTGATGGAGCCTTTCACCGCGATGTATTTCGCCAATGATTGCGGTACACGCACACTTAGCTTCCAGCTTTCGACGAGATCTGAAAATTCCACCACCTCGCCCACACCGTCCACATGGCCACTCACCAGATGCCCGCCCAGCCTATCTGCCAAGCGCAGCGCTTTTTCAAGATTGACGCGATTACCCTGCACCTCCAGCCCGACCGTACAATTCAATGTTTCTTGCGACACGTTTGCACTGAAACGATTGCCATCAATTTTTACTACAGTCAGACACACACCGTTCACTGCAATGCTGTCGCCAAGCTGTACGTCCTCTATGCCCAGCGAACGAGTGACTACGGAGAGATTCAAACCTCCATCACAATTTTCCGTACACTCAATGGTGCCCACGTCTGCGATGATGCCACTAAACATACTGCACTCTGATTTCGTTGGGTGCATACAACTTTACGATTTCCAAAACTCTTCCCATTAACGTTTGACTTGCACAAGAAACTCAATTAAAACAGAATCAATTTAGTAAAATTTTGTTCAATATCAGGTCACATGTGGATTAATATTTATTATTCATCTACTGCATTTGGATCGATCCCCATTTTCCCGAAAACATCTCTAAATCTAATCAGAACAAGCAAACATTCATTTATGACGTACTCGTGCCACGATACGCATATCTTTGCCGACATTTCGCACATCCTGCCATTCCAATTCCACGCGCTGATCCAGCATAGTAAATTCACCCAGTTGCGCCATGCCGCGCGCCACATCACCAAGCAACTGCGGTGCAATATACAGCACCAATTCATCTACCAGCCCCGCTTGGAGCAGCGCGCCATTCAAGATACTACCCGCTTCCACCAGCACTTCGTTGCAGCCGTTTACAGCCAGATCGCGCAGCATCGCAATTAGATCTACACGCCCACACTCATCTGGCAACACAGCTACGCGCACACCCAATTTTTCGAGTTCGACAATTTTTTGGAAGTCTTGTGCTGCAGTGTAAACCACCACATTACCTCCGCACAGAATTCGTGCCGTTAGCGGTAACTGCAGCTGGCTATCCAACACCGCACGCAATGGCTGACGCACGAATTTAATCTCATGTATGGCCAAATCCAGTTCACGTACGTTAAGCTGCGGATCATCAGCCAGCACTGTACCAATGCCAGTAAGCACTGCGCAGGAACGCCCGCGCCAGTGTTGCACATCTTGTCGCGCTGCTGCACCAGTAATCCACTGGCTCATACCATTATTCAATGCCGTGCGTCCATCCAGACTCATGGCGATCTTGCTGCGTATCCACGGTATGCCACGTGTCATACGTGAGGAAAATCCAATATTAAGTTCGCGCGCCGAAACTTCCATCAATCCGCACTCGACCTCGATACCTGCAGCGCGCAATTTTTCCATACCTTTTCCTGCCACCTGCGGATTAGGGTCTTGCATTGCTACCACCACACGTGTCACGCCTGCACCAACCAACGCGTCGGCACAAGGAGGCGTTTTGCCTTGGTGGCTGCAAGGCTCGAGCGTAACGTAAACAGTTGCACCGCGCGCCGCCTCGCCAGCTGCACGCAATGCATGCACTTCAGCATGAGGTTCGCCAGCATTTTGGTGCCAACCCTCTCCCACGATCTTGTTATCGCGCACTAGCACACAACCGACTCTCGGATTGGGGCTGGTGGTATACAGACCGCGCTCTGCCAGTCGCAATGCGCTAGCCATCCACGAATTATCTAGAGTGGACAGCACCTTTAACTCACTCGCGGTTTGGATTTTACAGGCGATTTGCGCACCGCTTCGATCGCCTCAGAAAAGTCTCTAACATCCTGGAAACTTTTGTAAACCGACGCGAAACGAATGTAGGCCACTTTGTCCAGCCGCAACAATTCCGTCATCACCATCTCGCCGATTTGCCGAGAGTCGACCTCACGTTCACCAAGAGCGAACACTCGTTGTATAACGTGATCTATGGCCGCATCCACCAGTTCTGTAGGAACCGGACGCTTATGCAATGCACGATTAAAACTGGTGTTCAGCTTTTCTTCATCGAACTCAGCGCGCACACCGTTCTGTTTGACCACCTGGGGCATTCGCAGCTCGACTGTCTCAAAGGTGGTAAAGCGTTTTTCGCAAGATAGGCAGCGACGGCGGCGGCGAATGCTATCTCCCTCCTCACTGTCGCGTGTATCCACCACTTGAGTGTCGGGCCCTTTACAAAACGGGCATTTCATCGGGTTGAAGAATAAAAAACAAGAAGCGGCAATCGAAAAACGGAAATTGAGGCGCACCGAAATGAACAAAGAATTAAAGCCCTCCGGTTTTCCTTAACCTTTTTTCCTGCCGCTGCACCTCTAACCATATACTGGAAATTTCGCACATAGCTGCTTCACATCCTCAGCTACACGGCTTATCACCGCATCATCATTCGGCGCATTGAGTACATCCGCAATCAGGTGCGCCAGCTTCTCCGCTTCCAATTCTTTAAAACCACGCGTAGTCATTGCCGGGCTGCCGATGCGAATACCGCTGGTAACGAACGGTTTTTGTGGGTCGTTAGGGATAGCATTCTTGTTCACCGTGATGTGCGCTCGTCCCAGCGCCGTCTCAGCGTCCTTGCCGGTTATATGCTTGGATTGCAAATCCACCAGGAACATATGGCAGTCGGTACGCCCAGACACTATGCGCAGGCCGCGTTCCTGTAACACTTTGGCCATTACGCGGGCGTTATCAATCACCTGTTTTTGGCATTCTTTAAATTCCTTGGTCATTGCCTCCTTAAACGCCACGGCCTTGGCGGCAATTACATGCATTAAGGGACCTCCCTGTATACCAGGGAATATCGCAGAATTAAGCACTTTTTCAAATTCCGCTTTAGCCAAGATAATACCGCCACGTGGACCACGCAACGTCTTATGGGTGGTGCTGGTGACAAAATCAGCAATACCTACTGGACTGGGATAGTAACCGGCCGCCACCAGTCCGGCGTAATGAGCCATGTCCACGAACAAATATGCCCCCACGCTGTCGGCAATGGCACGGAAACGCTTCCAGTCGATCACCAAAGAATAGGCGGAAGCACCAGCAACAATCATCTTGGGCTTATGTTCCTGAGCCAGCTTTTCCACTGTATCGTAATCAATCTCTTCTTTTTCGTTGAGGCCATAAGTAACGGCGTTATACAGCTTGCCACTAAGATTCATAGAAGCGCCATGAGTCAGATGCCCACCATGCGCCAGCGACATGCCAAGAATGGTGTCACCCGGCTTGAGCATCGCCAAGTATACCGCCTGATTGGCTTGCGAGCCGGAATGCGGTTGGACATTGACATATTCAGCACCAAATAAAGCCTTTACACGATCAATAGCCAGTTGTTCCGCTACGTCCACGTATTCGCAGCCGCCGTAGTAGCGCTTTCCGGGATACCCTTCGGCATACTTGTTAGTCAACTTGCTGCCCTGCGCTTCCATCACGGCTGGGCTGGTGTAATTTTCTGAAGCGATCAGCTCAATATGATCCTCCTGGCGGCGACTTTCATCCTGGATAGCTGTCCATAATTCAGGGTCGGAATGAGCAATAGTGTTTTTATTAGAGAACATGATGGATTTCCAATAGGTCAATGAAGGGGAAAGGCACTTATTTTATCACGTTGGCTGGGAACAAACTTGTTACAGCCACATGAGCACAAGCACTATAAATCTTACATCACGCAGTAAACTCGCATCTCACCGGTCATAAATGGAGTTGCGTCTATGACGCTGTAACACAGCAAAATAAAATCGTCGATCACAATATATTCGCCGCGCTTCAGTAACTGTCTAGTCGACCTGAGCAGCAAACCGCCGAAGGCATCACTCACGAGGGCTTGTTCATTACTCATTGACTGCGCGCCAAATGTATTTGCGAGCCTCTACTTCGTAGATTATTAGCTTATATACAATTTATACTTAAGTGATATTTTTTAGTAACGCCATATTGAGACGAAACATGGATTTTTAGAGAGGAACGGAGAGTTCTTTAAAAATCACACTTAAGATTATTTATCTATAAAAAACTCTTATTAAACTTGAAATTTGTAAGGATCAACATGCCCTAATTTTGCCAGTAACTTGGTTTCCAGCGTTTCCATTATGACGGCATCCTGCTCATTTTCGTGGTCATACCCTTGCAAATGCAGGGCGGCATGGATGGCGAGGTGAGCGTAGTGAGCTCGCAAATCCTTGTGTTGCTCACATGCTTCCTGCTCCACCACTGGCGCGCATATCACGATATCGCCATACAGAAAAACGGCAGTATCAGACAATTGGTCCATATCTGCGTAAGTAAACGTAAGTACGTTAGTAGCGTAATCTTTGCCGCGAAATTGTTTGTTCAGCGCACGCCCTTCTATTTCGTCTACGACACGTAACACGATGCGCACATCACGTTGCAATGCAGCCTTTATCCAACGGCGGAACTGCTGACGTGTAGGCAAGCTCATCCCCTCGACCGCATATTGAACCGACAGGGATAATTTATGCGTAGCCATAGTCCTCAATTCAAAACCAAATTATTGAACAATGTGTTGCATGTGCTGAAATGGAATAATAATCGCTCTCAAAAATACTCAGGAGCTGTCGCGTAATAATTTTACCTGACTTTGCCATGCACCCGCCGAAGTATGGAGACTGTTCAGTCAGAATCATTCGCGAACCAAGCGAGAAACTCTGCAATATTGCGCGCGCAATTTACACTAGCCTGTCGCTGCCCAAGATTATTGACAGCGTAAAATTCAACCTCGATGAGGATTACAGTGCAAATAAAATGGTACCGAGTAGAAACAAATTTTGCACATTCAGGTTCAAGGGCTCCTCTCAAAATTCAAATTTCAAAGCACGACAAGACACAAGAAAAAAATTTGAGTGCAGCACATTAGTTTATATGTAGGTGATTATTTTTTAGAGTAACGCCATATTGTGATGAATTGGAGTAAGCAGACAAGCCGCGAAAACGCCGCGTTTTGCATTAGCAATTCGAGCACGGTAAAATTTTTTGGCCGATACATCAATGATTTTACCATTTGCTTCAAGCGCAATGAGTCTTGCCCTGCGAAAAGTAACAGGCTCGGTTCCGGCCAGCGTGCTTGGCGGCGTAAAGCGCCTTGTCTGCGCCCAGAACCATATCGTCTGGATCTTCCATATCTGTATCTCGACTAGCCACACCGATGCTGACCGAAGTCTGAATATCCACGCCGTTGATGTTAATCTTCAGAGCCTGAACCATCTTGCGTAGACGCTCGGCCGTTAGTAATGCAGCCCTAAGATCGGTGTTGTGACACACCAACAGGAATTCTTCGCCGCCCATACGACAGACGCTGTCGTCCTTTCGGGCGGAAGATTGGATTGCTCTAGCCACTTCCTGCAGCACTTGATCTCCCACGGCGTGGCCGTGACGGTCATTAACAGACTTGAAGCAATCCACATCGATCATCATCGCTGCCACAGGTTGACCGGTGCGCTTGGAGGCGCTCCAGTTCCTGGTCAACGCATCCAAGCCGGCTCGCCGGTTGGGCAACCCGGTCAACAGGTCAGTCATCGCGGTATGTTCTAGCCGCCGGTTGCTAATGGCTAAATCAGCGGCGAATTGTTTGAGTTGCGCCCGGTCGTGCTCCCATGCCTCCAGCAACTTCACATAATGCAGGGCCGCCCGCATGCGGGCGTTCAAGGAGCGGATTTTCATCGGTTTGGCCATATAATCATCAACCCCCGCCTCGAAGGCCTCAACGATCTTCTCCTCTGTCTCCACGCCCGTCAACATGATCACGTACATGGACTGACCCCAGTCCGTGGCGCGTAGTGTGCGGCAGAACTCCAAGCCGTCCATGACTGGCATAAGCCAATCGGTGATGACGATCTGGGGCATAACCTCCAAAGCCATTGTCAGGGCATCTTTGCCATTCTCGACTGTGTAAACCGTGCAGCCAAACTGTTTGCTCAGCACACCTTCCATTATAGTGCGCGTTATAAGATCGTCTTCTACCAGCAGCACCCGCTTGCAGGCCGTCTGGGGCTTTCCCTCCTGCTCGGGACGGAAAAACGGAGCGCTGGTCATTTCGCAGAACGCCGGAAGTGGGTTCGCCATCACCTTCAGCAGCTTACTCCACTCACACCATTGCCGCACAACTCGGTCGAATAACTCACCTAAAGACTCTACATCCAGGCCGATCTTGCCGCCAAGGCGCAGGAGTTCAGAGATATTGCAATGGCGTTCAGCTTCGGAAGCCAGACCTAGATCGGCGATGCGTCTGGCCAGATAGAACACATGAGTCAATTGGTAAGGCCGGGAACCTTCGGCAAAATCAGCATGATCGGGGGCTGCGTGGAAATAAATCGGCTCCGCCAACGCTTTGGCGATACCGCAGTCAGCCAGAATGGCAGCGGTCATCTCGTCGTGATCCACTTCCAGACGTTCACGTTCCAGTGCTAGCAAGGCTTCCCCGTTAGCCTGCTGTTCCAGTATGGCGGCGTAGTCTGCAGGATAGACAGTGGCCAGTGCCAGTTTGCCGACCTGCGCTAGCAGTCCGCAAGCGAATAAATCGTCCGGTGATCCAATCCGTACCACGCTGCCCAATTCCTGGCTGGCCAACGCCATAAACAGGGAATGGGACCAGAACTCTTGATAGTCGAAACCCTGACAGGTACCCTCGTGGTATTGATCCACGAGGGAAAAGCCCATGGCCATTTGACGCACAACCGTCATACCGAGGCGCATGACCGCATCATTAATGGAGGCCAATGGCCGACTCGCTTCAGTCGCCGAGTTGACCAGACGCAACAGGCGACTGGAGAGGGCAGGGTCAGTTTGCACCACTTTAGTCACTTCGCTCAGAGTCGCATTCTCGCGCAAGCTTATTTCCATAATGGTCAGCGCTACCCCTTTAGGGCTGGGTAGCTTACCGCTTATCCGTAATTGTTCGATTTTGTTCATGTTTGCCTGTGCAATGGTTCTGAATCTGTGCAGGACGGCTCATCCACAGTCCAACGCCGCTCCAGCAAGGCGGGGATATCACTAGCGAGCACCGGTTTGCTGATGTAATAACCTTGTAGTGTTTCACACCCCATACCACGCAAGATGCGTGCCTGATCAAGAGTCTCTATACCTTCGGCAGTGACTGTGAATCCCAGATTTTTGGCCAGGGAAATAATGGTTCGAATAATGGCCAGACTCTCCATGTCTGCTGGCAGACCGCGCACGAAGCTTTGGTCTACCTTAATATTATTCAGCGGCAGACTTTTAAGATAACTCAGACAAGAATAACCGGTGCCAAAATCATCCAGCGACAACTGCACACCAATTTCCCGCAAAGCATTAAGCGTTTCCAAGGTAGACTCGTTGCTCTCCATCAAAGCACCTTCGGTCACCTCCAACTCAACCCATTCTGGCGAGACTTTCATTTCGGCCAAGATCGCTGCAATTCGGCTACCCAGTTTGAGATCCCTGAATTGCATGGCGGACAGATTTACCGCAACGCGTAGCGGATGCCCAGCGGCATGCCAGCGAGCCACGTCGCTGCAAGCGGTACGCATAACCCACTCGCCGATCGGCACAATCAGCCCGTTCTCTTCCGTCATGGGAATAAAATCAACGGGCGAAATGAGTCCCAGCTGTGGGTGGTTCCAACGTATCAGAGCCTCCAGGGATTGTATACGGCCACTGGCCAGGTCTAACTGAGGTTGATAAGCCAGGAAAAACTCACCTCGCACAATGGCCGTGCGCAAGTTACTTGCCAGATTAAGGCGCCGCATAGCTTCCTCGGTGAGGGAAGCGCTGTAGAATCGGGTATTGTCGCGCCCATGCTCCTTGGCATGGTACATAGCGGTATCTGCATGCTTAAGCAAGGTAGCTGCATTTTGACCGTCAGTCGGATAGATAGCGATACCGATGCTGGTAGTAATGACTACCTCTCTCCCCTCCAGAGCGAAAGGTCGACGCAACAACTCGTGAATGCGGTGCGACACGATCATGGCACTTTCCGAAAGCTGCAGATTGGGGATGAGTACTGTAAATTCATCTCCACCCATGCGAGCCAGCTCGACTCCAACCTCCATGGAAACATTGCGTGCCACCATGTCTGCAGGGCGCATTCCCTGTTGCAACCGGTCAGCTACCCATTGCAACAGCAGGTCACCTGCGTCATGCCCCAAGGTGTCATTAACGTTTTTGAAACCATCCAAGTCCAGAAACAGGACGGCCAGTTTGTTATTTGTGAAATCGGCACGCTGAATCTCTCGTTCCAGCCGACTGGAGAAAGAAAGTCGGTTGTGAAGACCGGTCAAGGAGTCGAAATAGGCCAGACGGTGGATCCTGTTCTCGGCCTCTTTCCGTGAGGTGATATCGCGCGACAAAACAATAAAATGGGGATTTTGTGCGCCCCCCCCCTTCTTGAGCGAAACAGAAAGCTCGAACCAACATGCACCTTGGGGTAGTGCCAACTTGAACTGTTGACCAATAGACGTGCCCTTCTCATGCGCCTCACGCAGTGCTGACAAGCAGATGGTTGCTGCCTCTGGCGGAAGAATATCTGTGACCGTTTTGCCCAAGAATTGGTCGGGGGGCGTGGCCAATAGTTCGTTTTGTGGCGAGTGGAAATCCAGGTAGCGACCGTCCAAGTCCATTTCGAAAAGGAGATCGGGGATGGCGTTCAGGATCGCCAGGTTGCGCGCATTGGAGGCGTGCAGGTCCTGCAACACACAGTAAGCGCGCAGCAGATATTTCACTCGATGACCGATGAGCCCCCAGCTGATAGGCTTGGCAATAAAGTCCGTGGCACCCGAAGCAAAGGCTTTCTCGATAGACTCATAGTCATCCATGCCGGTTACCATGATGATGGGTAGCTCACTGCTCACCTCGTGGCGCAACTGGGCGCAGACCTGATAACCGCTCATGCCAGGCATTTCCACGTCCAGCATGACTAGGTTACAGGGATGGATGCGAATCTGACGCAAGGCATCCTCGCCGTTCTCGGCCAGGCAGACCTCGAAGCCGGACTTCTCCAGTGCTGCCCGCATCAGCAAACGGGCGGTAAGCTCATGGTCGACGACCAGGATGCAGATACGCTGATGGCTCATGCGCACTCCACCAGCAAGTTGCGAATTTCATTTACCGCTTGGTCGTATTCCCGCCGTGCCGCGCAGAAAATGACGCTAGATTCATCCAGTTTACCCTCTCGGCCCAAGCCCTCCAGTTGCCTGAACATGCCAGACAGCGTCTCGGCTCCCACGTTAGCAGAGCTGGACTTGAGGGAATGAACGGCGCGGCACAAGGCATCGAAATCGCCTGTGGCGAGTGCCTGCTCAACCTGACGCACCGTGCTACCTGTGCTATCCAGGTAAACCTGCAGAATCTGCCGTACCAGACCAAAGCCGCCAGAGGGATCCAATTCACGCAGTTGATCCAGAAATTTCGTGTTGATGGCAGCAGTCCGGCTCGTTGAGGCGGGTTTATTCACCACTGTTACTTCAGATGGAGCAACCCTGCCTTCCGTTTTTGATTGCAGCCAGCGGCTAAGCACCTGCTGCAACTGATTTTTGGAAAAAGGCTTGGACAGGTAGTCGTCCATACCAGCAGCCAAGCACTGGTCGCGATCGCCCTCCATTGAGTTGGCCGTCAGGTCGACAATGGGCAGTCGTTTGGCGTTGCCCGCCTGACGCTCGCGAATGGCAGCCGTGGCCTGATAACCATCCATTATCGGCATCTGGCAATCCATCAGGACGACATCATAAGACTGCATTTCAAAGTCAGACTCTGGTCTTTTTTCATTGCAAACTAAACTTAAAACGATCAAGTTCAATAATTATCTAATGCACTGATGTCGGCAGTTAAGGGCGTTACTTTAGATTCGGCGGTATGCTGTACGTGGAGCCTCTCTGCGGAGAATTTGTTTCAGATACACTGGTGTAGATCTACAGGCTCTCGCCCTCCGGGCGCCAGAATCTTTGTAAATCCACGAACGGTTTGGTGAGTAATTCGGGTTTAAATGCGCCCGGTGTGAAGTAAAAAATAATCATCGCATGATGAATTCGCGATGTGCAGCACGTAGACAATCCCAATTCGACGCTATCCGCCACTGACTGGTTTATGCGATTGAAGCGCTGCGCGAGCCGGGCAGGCTTTCTATCAGTGACATAGATTATGCTTGAACAAATTTGATTTCGGGGTGGCTTAATAGGTAACTGCTTTGTCGGACGCAATACTAGCGCTTGCGATTACGGAATTATCGCAAATAGCAGGATGTTCCACTTCGTCATTCACGCCGTGGAGTAGAGAACGAGAACGGCAAGCGAAGAACTCACAAGTTAAAATAACTCAATAGCACTGCACTTAATCTGTACATGGAGTTTTCATACTTGCAAAACGCTACAATATGTCTCTCATTATTAAATGACCTGCCAATATGAAACTGATCTTGGGTATTGAAAGCTCTTGCGATGAAACCGGTGTCGCCATGTATCACGTTGAGCGTGGATTGCTGGCTCATGCACTGCATACTCAAGTGGCCATGCACAATGAATATGGCGGCGTAGTGCCGGAACTGGCGTCACGCGATCACATCCATCGCATGCTCCCTTTGATACGCTTGGTAGCCACTGAAGCCAAATGCCGTCTGCAAGATGTGAATGCTATCGCTTATACCCAAGGTCCTGGTTTGTCCGGAGCATTATTAGTAGGCGCAAGTACCGCTTGTTCGCTGGCATATTCTCTAAATATTCCCGCCATTGGCATCCACCACCTGGAAGGACATTTGCTATCTCCGCTGTTGTCCGACGCCGAATTGAAGTTTCCTTTCATCGCGCTATTAGTTTCCGGCGGCCATACTCAACTGATGCGCGTGGATGGTGTGGGCAAATATACTTTGTTAGGAGAAACATTGGATGATGCCGCTGGTGAAGCTTTCGATAAGAGTGCCAAGCTTATTGGCCTTAGTTATCCAGGCGGCCCCGAACTGGCTAAGCTGGCTAATCAAGGTCGGCCCGGCCATTTCCATTTGCCGCGCCCCATGCAACATAGCGGCAATCTTGATTTCAGCTTCAGCGGGCTGAAAACTGCTGTGTTAACCCTGACTCGTAAACACACGCTGGATGAACAAACCCGTGCTGACATCGCCTATGCAGCACAAGAAGCAATCGTGGACGTGCTGGCAACCAAATCCGTCGCTGCGTTAAAGCAAACGGGACTTAATCAACTAGTGATCGCCGGAGGAGTAAGCGCAAACCGACTGCTTCGCGCACGAATCAAAGAAGCGGCCAGCAAAAGTGGCTTTCGCGTGTACTATCCTGAACTTGAATTTTGCACCGACAATGGTGCCATGATCGCCTTTGCCGCCGCGCTTCGCCTGCAAGAACAAGAGGCGAAAAGAGATTACCGTTTTAACGTCAAGCCGCGCTGGGATTTGCAACAGCTCAACTATTCTGAATGATTACCGCCTTTTTTAACAATGCGTCTTTCCTTGCCCGCTAACAAATTTTTAATATTGCTCTTATGGCGCCAGATCAACAATAATGAAATTCCCACCAACGTCAGCACATATTCGGACGGCAAATCCAATGTAATTGCATAGATCGGCGCACCCACGGCTGCTAACAATGCCGCCAGTGATGACAGACGGAATCCCAATGCAACCAATATCCAAGTCGCAGACACTGCCAATCCCAGCCACACATTAAGCGCCAGCAGCACGCCAAAGGCGGTAGCTACACCCTTACCGCCTTTGAAGCGCAGGAAAACAGGGAAAAGGTGGCCAATAAATACTGCAAGCGCCACTGCTGCAACCAGCAACGAGTTTCCCTCCTGTGGCTCAAAGTGTTGTGCCACCCACACTGCTAGCCAACCCTTCGCTGCATCACCCAACAATGTTAATATTGCAGCCCATTTATTGCCACTACGCAACACATTGGTCGCGCCCGGGTTATGCGAACCGTAAGTGCGTGGATCAGGCAATGCAAACACTCGGCTCATTATCACCGAGAAAGAAATCGAACCTAACAAATAAGCGCACACAACAAAAATCAAGTTCATCATTTGAAATACCTTAAAATGCGCTAGTGGTAAACTTTTCTTTAAGTTTATTTAAGCAAGCAAACGCCAAGCCAATCAAACTCAAATAGCTTTTTCATGGATATTATTTTTCTACGCGAACTTAAAGTCGAAACGCTCATCGGTGTATACGAGTGGGAAAAACGCGTTCCGCAAACTCTGCAACTGGATATGGAAATTGCGCTACCGAATACTCGCGCCTGTCAGAGTGACGATATACACGATGCACTTGATTACTCCGAAATCGTACGCCACATCCAAAGCGCGCTAAGCAACCACCACTTCAATCTGTTGGAAGCACTGGCCGAACGCATTGCCCAGATTCTGCTTACTGACTTCAACGTGCCATGGGTTAAAGTCAGCGTCGCCAAACTAAATGCTATACGCGATAGCCGCATGGTGGGCATCAGCATTGAACGCAGGCAGGCCGAGCCGAACTAATACTAAGGTTTAAAACAACTAATTCAATCCGATAAGTCGCTAACTCACCGTCACTCGCCCAAATTTGCGCTTGCCTACCTGAACCACCACCACAGCACCTGTTTGTAGTTGCAAAGCTTTGTCGACCACCCGTTCACCATCAAGCTTTACGGCTCCCTGAGTAATCATACGTAAGGCTTCCGATGTGCTTTCCACCAACCCGGCTTGCTTGAGTAATTGAGCAATACCAATATTTCCTGCACTAGCGGAAACGGTTACTTCCGGCATATCTTCCGGCAGCACACCTCGCCTGAAACGAGCCTCGAATTCAGCTAGCGCCTCTTCAGCTGCGGCTCGATTATGGAAGCGCGTGACTATTTCTTGAGCCAGTAATACTTTAATATCGCGCGGATTACTTCCTTGCTCTACCTCTGCGCGCCATTTAGCAATGGTACTCATCGACTCAAATGACAGCAACTCCAGATAACTCCACATCAACTTATCTGAAACAGACATTAACTTGCCAAACATTTCCTGCGGCGATTCAGTGATGCCTATATAGTTACCAAGGGACTTGGACATCTTATTTACCCCATCCAACCCCAACAATAATGGCATGGTAAGCACACACTGCGGCGACTGGCCATAATGTTTTTGTAGCTCGCGTCCCATGAGCAGGTTGAATTTCTGGTCAGACCCCCCTAATTCCATGTCGGCATTGAGCGCCACCGAATCGTAACCCTGTACCAGGGGATAAATAAATTCATGAATGGCGATTGCCTGGTTACTTTTGTAGCGTTTGCCGAAATCATCGCGCTCCAGCATACGCGCAACAGTATGGGTAGCTGCTAGCTTAATTAAATCAGCTGCGCTAAATTTGTCCATCCAAGCAGCATTAAAAACAATTTCGGTTTTATCCGGGTCCAACACCTTGAATACTTGCTCTCGGTAACTTTCCGCATTTTCTAACACCTGTTCACGTGACAACGGTGGGCGAGTCGTGTTTTTTCCAGTCGGATCGCCTATCATGCCGGTAAAGTCACCAATCAAAAATAGCGCATGGTGACCAAGATCCTGCAACTGCCTCATTTTATTGAGCAATACTGTATGCCCAAGGTGCAAATCTGGTGCGGTCGGATCAAATCCAGCCTTGATGCGCAAAGGACGACCCAGTACCAATTTGTGATTTAATTCGGTTTCCAACAGCAACTCGTCGCAACCACGTTTGATCACGCCTATTGATTCTTGTAATGTCATGTTGAGCAGATTCTTTTATGTTCGTTAATTAATTTATGTAAATAATCATTCTATCCGTAAAACCAAACGGAGCTCGCAACTATGCGTGGATGCTTATGATGTGTTTAATGGAATATTTTACAGGCGACAGCACTAGCAGGTTCAGCTGAGTTATCTCCCTTCCGTTAAGTTTAAACACCAGCTCTACGAAAAAAACTGGCAGAACGAGAATCATCAGCTTCCATTATTGACAACCTACATCAAACACTTTCCTTTGACGATGAAGTAGTTCTCTAATGTGATCGGGGAAGCAGTACGACGTGCATGGGTTGTACTGCCACAGACCGTGAACGTGCTGGAATTTAGAACACATTGAAGCGCTTTCTGGAATACCGATGCACTATACCAAACCACCATTAAGTGTTGCACTTCGTAATTGAATACACGTTATTTTAAAGACTCAATTGAAATTCCATGTTCTCCAGACCATGGAACAGGCCACGACCAAACAGTTAATGCAAATTTAGTCCCTGAGGTGACATCAAGAGCTTGATGAGGATGCGTAACCTGCCCCGGCCAAAAAATTGCATGTCCAACAGGAAGGTCTTTGTTGTTGTATTCTTGCCGAGGAAAAACAAGTTCACCCCCAGTATAGTCATCATTAAGCTTCACAAGCATAGAAACAAGAGAAACATCATGATGTAACTTCATATTTTTCACGTCGTTTTCTCCATAACGTACAAAATAAGGAGAAGTAAATCCTAGAATATTCAACAATGGATATACATAAAGCAGAGAAGGGAGGCATTTGTCCATAATTTGTTTGCAAATATCTATTGAAAACACCCTGCTTAAATTATGAAGGTTAAGTTCAGAAGCGGAATACCCATCTGGATTGTGCGCATAGAATAACTCTGGTCTTGAATTTAACTCTTTAATAAGACCCGCACAAAATTCAGGCGTCCAAAAAGGAGTCGAAAATATATCACTAGCGACCTGTGTAAATACGCCACATTTAGGTGCTATGTAATCTTTGCTATGTAACATTATCATTTTATTTAATCCAAAAAAAACCAGAATTCCTGGTTCGTCAGTTTTTAAAAAATGTACCAAATACATGCATAACATTGCTGCCCATCATGGATACAGCGTTACTCGAACAATTTATCACTTACATATCAACCATATGTCACGCTCAAATATTATACTTGTGTCTTGCCTAGCAACTTGAATTTTAGAGGCACCATAAATCATGGTCGTCATGCGCGAGTCTAAAACAATTCAGGAGACTGCAATGAATCATGGCACAAAAACGGCAGCACATCCAGAATTGTCAGACAATTCATCCCGGGACGAGGGCCATCGATAAACTGTTCCCCGATCATTTGACACCGACGGGCATGAACTTACCGGGAAGACTGGAATCTGGCGTCTGTCTCCATAGCAGCGTGAACAACAAGCGGCACGAAGTCTTAAGGCAGTGCCTCGACACACCACGTTATGCAGGATGAATTTTATTCCATGAGTTCAATATTACTACTTGCAAATATGTATGCATGGATTCATTTATACTGCTTTTGCTTGACCGTTCAAGAGGCTACTATGCTAACGCAGCTCAACTCTCTAACGATCTTACAATAACGATAATTGTGGAACCGCATGATCCTAACGTTACTAAATAGCTTCCGTTGCCTTGTCTTCAGTTCAGCAGCTATCTTACTGGCTGCCTGCTCTACTACAGAACCTGTCAACAATAGCAAGAACATTCCTCAAAATAATGATCGTAATTTTCTCAGCCAGCTTGGCAAGTCAGATATTGATCGATTGGCTGATGTAGAAATGCGTGAAAACACCGAAATCCTGCGTACGTTAATGATAAAACTGTATAAACGTAATCCCCGCGAACTCAGAAAAAACTCCACGGCTAGCGCGGAAGAGTTTGTGAAATCAGTATTCCAAAACCAGCATGGCTGGCGTTTCAAGGAAATTAGCGAAGCACAAAGCTCCGATGCCATTCAACAGGCGTTCCAACCTGATTATGAAGGTGATCGAGTAATGTCGTTGATCGTAGGCCTGCAAACGATGCTGATCAAAGCACACGGTGGAGATACTGAATTTTACTTTAACGACATCATTGATCCGCAAAATATCTTTAATGCCGCACGTAACGTCGAAATCGTTGTGTGGCAACTCTCCAATAAGCGCGATGACAAAGGACAGCTTTATTTGTTAACCAATGAACTGAATGAGCACGAACGTAATCTTAGCTTTGAGCGTGAATTCGGGAAAATTATCGGCAGCCTGGACATATTGGCAATTACGTTATCAGAAAAATTGCAGCGCGGCATTACACGCATCGTGCAGGCGATCTCTACAGCAGTGTTCTTGCCATTAGGATTTTAGCCAACACTACTTAACGACCCACCGCCTAAACCCCTAGCAGCCTGTCGGACTTATAGGCAATCGGCTGCAAATTGCAGCTGAGCGGTGTATATTTTGTCGTTTTGTTTTGGCAATAGAACAACTATTATTTTGCAATAATCTTCAAATGGGGTAAGCAGACATTTCGCCGCCAGTTGAAAGTTCGCAAAATCACTCTCGCTCAGCTCACTTTTCGCTACGATCTTTTAAGTTTGACAAGCTGTATTGAATTCCTCCTTGAAGCAAAGAGCAATACATAGATTATTTGGTTGCGTCGTCAATAGGACAATTAAAGTTATTACACGGAAAGTGATATCTGACATTTCAACGAAATGTTGGCATGCCAGAACCTGATCCCACGCACTCTCGTTCTTGTTGCTTTTATATTTTCATCATGGGTTTATATTAATCCTCGTCTAAATTTTCTTATGAAAGTGCATGAGGATATCAAAATCAATTATGGGAGTTTACAACTATAAAATATGCAGCCTAGTTTTTTCAGGATTTAGGAAAGAACTGAAAAGGTGAATCGATGCTGGTTGCGCCGATTCACTCTGGCTTTTGCTACCGCGAGCAAATAGACTAAATCAATTCATGCGCTGAATAACAATCTGGGCGGCCGGATTACGCCAGTCATAAATTGCAGGATCAAGATCGCCTATCCCGTGAATACCGTTGTGAATATGCATGAAACCTTCGCCGACGTCATTCGGCGAAAAACCCTCGCCGCCACAAGCTGGGCCCACTACAGTGCCGCAAGATTCATCGTTAGTTTCAGAGCCGGCATCATAAGTATCTGCATAATAAGTAACGACTCGCTTACCTTTGGGCAACTTAACATCTCTCAGGGCAATGAATGCATCATTGGTATTGCCAAGCATTGCGCCAAAGCTCACGTGATTTCTGTCAGAGTTCGCAGTTATTGTCATCATTGTGGTTTCGCCAGGTGCAGTTCCACTTGCACCGACTTGTACATCGCCATAACCCTGCGTATTATTCAGCCGTGTCGCCATAGGATTGCCGTTACCGGTCTCAGCTAAGATAGCCAATTCTGGGGTTGGAGCATCGCCCGCGTTAAAAAACGACATCCCCGGTCGATGGGTGGCGGCCATAAGGGGAGTAACTGGTTGGCCAGGAGTGAGGTTTGTAATAGATATTTTGTATGTCAACTTGTAATGATTCTTGTTCTTTTCCTTCTCTTCGCTCGCCCAGCTATTGGCAATATTGAGGGCGGTGGCGCAAAGAATACACCCAAGAATCAGAGATTTTTTCATGTGCATTGTAAAACTCCTTCTTCATAAGAATTGAAAATAGAGACGTCAATCTCTAAACGTTTTGCCAAGCGTAATTTGATATTCGCAGTCCAACTTGGGTTGCTGCATCTAATTTGCTTTGCTTACTACAATTCGTATTCGTTGGAAAAAAGGTTACATAAGACATTAAAAAATAGATGCATCTCAAAAGAAAAATTTGAAATTACTTATGCACGGCGTGGTTACCCATCACGACAAACACGTAACAACAGATGATTTTATTGAAATAGGACATCACCCTTAGTGTAAGTCACATGCGATGACTACCATTTCAAAATAATGTCTCCCAGCCATAAACCGATGAATCCGACAACAAGCATAGGTAGGTAATGCCATTCGACGACATGAATGATGGAATCATTCGCTTCATACAGCCGCAGCCATAAAGCACCAATGCTGGACGCTGAAAGCAGAGCAAGGCCTCCTGCCAGGCGGTAGTGTATGCTTGCAAATTTGCGCAATGAATAAAATGTCCATATAGCTGGCAGCAATGAAACCATGATGATGCAATAGGTACATTCATAGGTATGCTCAGGCAACAGTGCAGAAGGATTGTCTGCGCTCCACGCGAGAAAAATGACGACCAGGAACAGAACTAACACAGGAATAGGTGCAAAGGCAGTGATGCGTTTCTGATGCAAATCGGGAAACGCGAGTAACGAAGCACTAACTGATGTAGCTACAAAGATGCCAAACAGCGTCACAAGCTCGACAATAAACCACTTATTTTCTGTGGCTTGCATGATGTCTGGACGCAGGCCAAAAAATACTAGTGAAATGGCTAGGTAGGCTGCTGCCGCAACAATCCATTTGAGGCTTTGCATGAACGGATGAGGCGCAGGTCGCAACTTTGTTTCATCTTCAGTCAATGCTTTAATCAATTGTTCAATACTATCCATCACTCCTCCAACTGGCGCTTTAATGCCTTGTAAGCACGGTGTGCTGCAACGTTTACTGCCGTTTCAGTCATGCCGATTTTCCCAGCCACTTCCTTGGTCGTGTACCCCTCCTGGTGCATCATTTGTAATATAAGCGCTTGTTTTTCTGAAAGCTTAAATATTTCTCCGTTGATGGACTCGTAACTAATACGGGGCTCTGTTACACATCCATATAAAGAATTCTCCACTTCTGATATTTCTATGGCAAAACGCAGGTGATCAGCATAGCGTGTGCGTAAATAGTCTAACAATCTGAATTTGGCAATCGCATAGGCCCATGGCTTATAGGGACGCAAGTCATTATAAGTATGGCGAGCCTTGTGGATGGATAACAGGATCTCCTGCAGCAAATCATCTACGTCATTCCTAGAGCTCAGTTTCTGTTGCAGAAAAGGTCGCAAAAAATGTGCGGTCTCCCGTAGCAAGTCAGAGTAAGCGCATTTATCCCCATCTAGCGCTTGTCGCATCAGCGTCTCAAGGGATTTAGTAATTTTCGCCATCGAATTCCTGCGTCATTTTTTTCTAATTATCGATGGGATTCGCCCATTAGTCTGCTCCAGTCAATAGTGTGGAGGGCCCGGAGCCACACTCAATCTGCGAATGCAAAATATTGTAGTCATGCCTTGAAACAAAAAAGTGAAAGTCACGATTCAAATCGCTTAATCCGCACATATAAGCAAGGATATCGAATTAACGATCGTCAGCTCCCCACTTATCTCATTTTGCACCAATATGATACTAACCAACCTGAGGAAGGCATACACCATTCAGCCCATTAAACGGACAGGGACACTGTCCATGGAACTGTTTACCGCCAGTAGGATGCTCAAAATATAAGTCACTTGCGTGTAGTAGCAAACGATCTGCCATCTGTTCACTATGATCGCTTTTATACAGGCCACACCCAAGAATAGGATGACCTATCGCCTGGCTGTGAATCCGTAACTGGTGTGTACGTCCCGTATGAGGAGTAAATTGCACAAGGCTCCGACGCGGTTGCTCTAGACGCTGTAACACCGTGTATTCAGTTATGGCCGCTTTGCCTGTGGTGTGGCAAATTTTTACCCGAGGAAATTGGTTTGTATCTTTAGCTATGGCCGCTGTAATTCGCCCCTGATCGTCGACAACCCAACCTTCTAGCAGGGCTACATATCGCTTTTGAATCGTGCGTGCTTGAAACTGTTTATTGAGATGTTGCGCTGACTCTGCATTCAGCCCCACAACCATAATGCCCGATGTCCCAAAATCTAATCGATGCGGTAATTTTGCCTCCGGGAATGCAGGACTCACGCTTTTTTGGCCGTGTACCAAACGGTAGTGTACCGAATCCCAATTTAGAGGATTTGCACCCGATAAACTGAGCAGGCCACTGGGTTTGTTGATCAACAAGATATCGTCATCTTGATACAAAATTTCCACAAAATCGTGACATGCAGGCGCCACAAAGTCATCAACGATGGGGTGAGCAAAGAAAGTGGAGGGATAAGGTTCGGGGCTTGCAGTCATGTAATTTTGTGCGAAGCTTTATGCGCTGAAGCGCGAGCTTACTTCGTTAATCAGCGCAAACCAGCTCAGCCTATCTTCCTCATCAAGGTAGATCGCACCTTTTGTGTTGCCTCTCGAAGTCACATGAGACAGCCCGCCGAACAATTTTAAAGGTGTCCTTGATTCTGAGTGACCTTGCCATAAGTGCCAATATTTAAATATTTCTACACTATATTGAAAGTCATGATTCCGCCTTCTACGCCTTGACACAAAACATCGCACATCGCAGGTCAAGTCGCTTGACCAGTTCATTTAAGCTAAGGATATCGAATTGATGAATGAAATAGAAGAGGTCTGTAAATTTATTAATAATCCAATAACTTGATCAATGATTTCAGAATTACAGAATAGTGCCGTTACAAGTCCTACAGGTTAATTCAATGGTAGCAAACGCTCCATGCTAATTTGCTGCATGCTAAATTTACTTAACTTAGTACCATTCGACTTTACCTTTTGCACTTTTACCTCGCCAGCTAACATCTTGATGTCTACACACTATTTCTCCATGCGCAGAGAATCAGCGCGGACTCAAGAGTATCGCGATACATTCATAAAACTATGGAGGTCGTAATGAGCAACAAAGTCAAACAGCAGCATCGAAGTGCCGGTATGAGTAAAAAGGCTATTCAGACTTCACTTGCAAATCATCTGGTCTATTCCAACAGTAAATATCACATCAATGCGACAACGCGCGACTGGTTTCATACCACCGCTTATACTGTGCGCGACCGCCTTGCCGAACGCTGGATGAAGACGATGCAAAGCTACTACGAGCACGATGTTAAGCGTGTCTACTACCTGTCGCTGGAATTTCTCGTGGGACGCACTTTGAGCAATGCCATGCTCAATCTGGGAATTGATGAACAATGCAAAGCAGCACTGTATGAATTTGGGCAGGAGCTAGAGGCAGTTGTCGAGATAGAGGCTGATGCAGCATTGGGGAACGGTGGGCTCGGACGGCTTGCAGCGTGTTTTCTAGACTCCATGGCGACTCTCGACCTTCCCTGCTATGGCTACGGCATTCGTTATGAATACGGCATGTTCCGACAAAGTATCGAAAATGGCGTGCAGGTGGAGCACCCAGACAACTGGTTGCGTTATGGGAATCCGTGGGAATTTCCGCGACCTGAGTTGTTGTATCCGGTGAAGTTTTACGGACGTGTAGTGGAATACACACATGAAGATGGCGTGTTGCGGCACCACTGGGTGGATGCTGACGATGTGATGGCAATGGCTTACGACACACCAGTTCCGGGTTATGGCGGCAAGACGGTGAACAACATGCGGCTATGGGCAGCAAA
This sequence comes from Candidatus Nitrotoga sp. M5, assembly GCF_927904885.1. GTDB lineage: Bacteria > Pseudomonadota > Gammaproteobacteria > Burkholderiales > Gallionellaceae > Nitrotoga. The sequence goes on along the minus strand of NZ_CAKMNW010000015.1, from coordinate 4,419 downwards.
ATCTTCGCGAGATTTTGAACTGAGCTACTTCAATCAGGGAAATTATATTCAAGCAGTAGCAGACAAGAACGCATCGGAGAATTTAGCCAAGGTACTATATCCGGACGATTCCACCGAGATGGGGCGTGAGCTGCGCCTGCGGCAGCAATACTTCTTTGTCAGTGCGTCTCTGCAGGACATGCTGCATCGCTACAAAAAAAATCATGACGGATGGGAGGCGTTGCCGGACAAGATTGCGGTACAACTGAACGACACCCATCCTTCCATTGCCGTTGCTGAAATGATGCGCCTGCTGGTTGATGTACATCATCTGTTGTGGGACGAGGCATGGGGGTTGACCACGCGCATCTTTTCCTACACCAATCACACGCTGATGCCAGAAGCGTTGGAGACATGGCCAGTGGCCATGTTCGAGAGTATGTTGCCACGCCATTTGCAGATTATCTACGAGATCAATCATCGTTTCATGCAGCAGGTGGCACACCAATTCCCCGGAGACAATGAACTGTTGCGCCGTCTGTCCGTCATTGACGAGAATGGCGTACGTTGCATCCGTATGGCGCACCTTGCCATCGTCGGTAGCCATGCGGTGAACGGTGTTGCCGCATTGCACACTGAGTTGATGAAAGGAACCATCTTTGCTGACTTCGAGCGCATCACTCCGGGCAAAATTATCAATATGACCAACGGCATCACGCAGCGTCGCTGGTTAAATCAGGCCAATCCTAAATTAGCAAAGCTGATCACCGAGCACATCGGAAAAAATTGGCTGACCGAACTAAGCCAGTTGCAGAAGCTGCGCAAGCATGCCGATGATGCCACTTTTCACAAACAATTTCGTGAAGTCAAACAGGTTAACAAGGAACGCCTTGCCGGATTGATTCACAAACAACTCGGCATTACGGTCGATTCAAAATCGCTGTTCGATATTCAGATCAAGCGCATCCATGAATACAAACGACAGTTGCTTAATGTGTTGCATGTCATCACGCTATACAACCGCATCCGTTCGGGATCGCATCCAGACATTGCTCCCCGCACAGTCATTATCGCTGGGAAAGCGGCGCCCGGTTATGCCATGGCTAAGCGTGTCATCAGGCTCATCAACGATATTGCTGACGTCGTCAATAACGACCAACAGGTCGATGGCAAGCTTAAACTGGTGTTTTTCCCCAATTATGATGTGTCGAATGCGGAACGCATCGTGCCTGCCGCCGATCTCTCTGAACAGATTTCTACTGCTGGAACGGAGGCGTCAGGCACAGGCAATATGAAGCTGACATTGAACGGTGCGCTCACGATTGGCACGCTGGATGGAGCAAATGTTGAGATCCGCGCAGAAGTGGGGGCGGAGAATTTCTTTCTTTTCGGTATGACTACCGATGAAGTCAAGGCGCTTGCCCATCAAGGATATGATCCGCAGCATTATTACCACAGCAACGTTGAATTGAAGAACGCGCTTGATATGATTGCGTCGGGATATTTCTGTCCCGATGAGCCGCAACGCTATCAAGAGTTGGTAGATGCACTGCTCAAGCATGGAGACCGCTACATGCTCCTTGCTGATTACGCTTCTTATGTTGACTGCCAGGACAAGGTAAGTGAAATGTACCGCGATCAAAAAGAGTGGACAAAACGCGCCATTCTTAACGTCGCCGGCATGGGCAAGTTTTCTAGTGACCGTACTATTGGCGAATATGCGAAACATATCTGGCATGTAGCGCCGATAACCAAACCATCTCTAAGTGACAATACGAACGAATAACCCATGAAGACTATCGAACCATACACGCTGATAATCTTCTGGGTTCACAAATTAAGGACATTTTTTAAAAAATCCAATTTTGCGAGCAGCCGCTTTAAAGTTTGCCTGCTTACCCAGCTCCGTCACAATACGGCGTCACCAAAAATTGTCGTTTACATATCAACAATATGCCGCACTCAAATTTTTTATTCATACCATGCCTTGCCTGGAAAATTGAATTTTAGAGGCACCTTAAGGTATTTTTGAACGGAACATTGGGGGGTGGTATTTCGAGTTCCAGAAAAGGAACATAACTTATGATGTGATTGCGACCGGTGATACGCCATGCCCATCTCAGCACAGCTTATATTTGGGAGATTACGTTAGTAATCCCCCATGTCATATTTACTTGAGTCGCATATCATTCTGGACAGATTTAACGCCCATAACAGTACGAGTGATTGCTTCTGCCCTGTGTATCACAGATGGGGAATTTACAAAGCCACTTAACTGCACGACACCTTTATAGGTTTCAATATTTATATCGGTAGCTTTCAGCGTAGGATCACTAAAAACTGCCGTTTTAACCCTCGATGTAATTACGTTATCAGGCACATGTTCTCCAGTCATAGATGCGCAACCTGAAATTGACATGACTAGAATTACAGTGCAAATAGTAAAAAAAGATTTAATATGTTTCATACTAATTTCTCCCAGATTATTAAAAAAAACGCCTGATTGACCGCTGCCTTGGGGCGGGGATGCTCCAACCTGTTCACACAGATTTTAAATTCCAACTTAGGAAAGCTGGGGAGTAGTACTACGACAGGTTGGAAGCTGGCACTAGCAGCCGAGGTGCAGATTACTAACCAGCGTATGTACGGTCTGTGCAGTATTGTACATAACTTTAAGCTTATCGCTTTGCTATGATTTTAAATAATCACTGAATTGGCGCCCACTTATAAAAAACAACCCATTGATCAGATGCAACAATCCTTAGATATGCAATACAAACAATAAGTTATATAAATATATTTGCATATGATCACATACATTAAACCAGAAGCAATTTGTCCTAATGTTTGAAACTCCCTTCAAAGTAAAGCTGACTATAGAGTAATCTGCCGGGTGGGCTCAATCAATGTATACCCTGAAATAAATTAGCCAGTGGTGATTATCAGAATCTTCCATCAATGCATTGCCGGCCTGGAAAGGCCCTTGGCTTCTGCAACCGTCAAAATCAACATGATTAACTTGACCTCATAAAAAACTACATTTTTTAATACTTACAGCGCAACAGATTACTTAATCCTGCCAGGAGAAGCCCCCTAATAAACCACGAGCAGAAAAATAAGCACTATGTGCGGTGGAGCACAGACGAACTATATCGTGGTAGGTGATACTTCCAACCGTAGACTTAGCGATGACTGCCAAAGCTAATGGTGATTGTTACCTAGACTTACAAAAAAGTGTTTCGAAGAAATATCGGTTGAAACAAATTTTTTAAAAATGCCGACGAAAGCATCATTGTTGTCGTGCTGCAATAGCTTTCTCAGGCTTTACGCTGCTTCGATTTATTATGGGAGACATCAAATGTCAATAGGAACAATTCTGCTAATCATACTGGTTCTATTTCTGATCGGTGCAATCCCAAGCTGGCCCTACAGTAGAAATTGGGGTTACGGTCCCAGCGGTGGTATTGGATTGGTGTTGCTGATTCTGATCATTCTGTTGCTGATGGGCAAAATATAGCACGCTGCTCTGAGTTTGCCTTGTGGCGATCGCTCAACGAACAACAAAATATGAGTTTCTGATTTGTAACGCAACGAAAGTTGCAAAAACAAGCCTCTTGGTTCTGTTCTAGTGCAAGCATCGAGAGGAAATTTAGCTTCATCAATTAAACCTGGAGGGTATCACCATGACACAATTTAATCGTTTTTCAACTTTTATCCTGACTGCCTTGCTGGCTTTTATGGTTGGCTGTGCAGCCACGTCAAAGCAGGAGGGGACAGGTGAATATATCGATGACACCATTCTGACCACAAAAGTCAAAGCGGCAGTTTTAAAAGAGCCTACCCTGAAATCCGCCGAAATCAACGTCGAAACCTTCAAGGGTGTAGTACAACTGAGCGGTTTTGTTAACTCTCAAGCTGATATTAATAAGGCAGCAGAGGTTGCACGTAGCGTCAAAGGCGTGGAATCGGTCAAGAATGATATGCGGGTGAAGTAAGCCAAGTAAGTTAAGAATAGCGGTCGGTCCTCAAGCACTCCTTGTCTGGTTGACCGACCATTAAGTGAAAGGAAGACATCATGCTCCACTATACCGTTGTATTTTTAGTCATCGCGATTGTCGCTGCGCTCTTTGGCTTTACAGGTATCGCAGCTGGCGCTGCCGAGATTGCCAAGATACTTTTCTTTATCTTCCTGATCCTGTTTGTCATCTCGCTTATTATGGGACTGATGAGTCGCAAGTGACTTTTATAGGTGCCGCGAGGTAATTCGCAGAGTACAGGTGGTGTAAAAGATTATGCTTCTGTCACATTCGTAACGGATATCATATTGAATATGAATATTTAATATTGGTTACAGATCTGAACAAGCTTATTTTTTACTAACATACAAGATACGCCTTTTAAAAATTAGAAATTTGTTTAACGAGGCCATATTTTAAGCAA
>NZ_CAKMNW010000014.1 GCF_927904885.1 Candidatus Nitrotoga sp. M5 | reverse complement strand
CAATATATATAATATATACAATAAAGTTCTTGACATTTTCAGAAATTTCCAGAAAGTTCTTGACATATTTCGAGGCTGCCCCGTAGTATGCGAATCTGAGTCTGCCCAATTTTTGAATATTGGGTAGGTTCCGAAAAGTCTGTGGGGTAGTAGCTTGGCTTGCCTTGGCTCTATTCAACTAATCTTCAAGAATTATATTTAAGGAGCTTCTTCATGAAAAAAAATGTTATTAGCCTCGCAATTGCTTCCTGTTTTGTATTTGGCGCTTCGTTAGCGCAGGCGCAAACAGCAATTCCTAAGCAAATGGAAGCACCTAAAGCTGTTCCATTTTCAGGGACAAAAACCGATACCCCATGGAATTGTTGCAGTCAGTATGAGTTTCTAGGTGCGGAAGGTGAGCGTGATGCGGCTGGAGAAGTGAATGCACCTGGATCAAAGATAAATTTTACTCAATCGCAACCCTATGCTATCGATCCTGGTCATAAAAATGATGATGGTAATCGTATGCCAGATTTCAGGCGAGCAACGGCGGTGGTTGGAAATACTGAACCTATTGATAGTAAAGCGTATGGTGCAGGGAGGGATGTTGCCACTACAGGTAATCCTGAGGGAACTGGTGACACATTAGGCAAGTCACATTTTACTGAAAAGTCATTTTCAAATCAGTGGTTATAGAAAATAATTATTAATCAAAATGTTAAGGCCAGCTTTAAGCTGGCCTTAACATTTGTTAAAATGAGGTTGCTTCTAAAGCAATCTTGAACAAACCTCTTATGCACACTATTGTCATAATTGGCCAGCAGGTAGGTCTGTTCACTAGTGTTAAAGCAACATTCCCCGCTGACAATCTTGGTTAAACCAAGATAGCGCGCCTTCATGTTACCTTCCAAACGTTTAATGTCCAAAACATTTGGCAGGCTCGGGTTCTGAGCTTTAATATTCGCTCGCCTATTTTCTGCGTCATACTTGAACGAATTTACCGCAGAACCCTCGTGCGGGCCTTTAAGTTATAAGAAATAACTCAATAATTACTTCTTAATCCACTGATTAAAACCTGACTTTGCTGAAAAATGTGAATTACCTAATGTGTCACCAGTTCCTTCATGATTACCTGTATTTGCGGCATCTCTCCCGGCACCATACTCTTTACTGTCAGTAGGTTCAGTATTTCCCACCACTGCGTTTGCCAGTCTGAAATATGGCATACGATTACCATCATCATTTTTATAACCAGGATCGATATCAAAGGCTTGAGATTGTTGATTGTTTACCTTTGATCCAGGTGCATTCATTTCTCCAGGCTGATCACGTTCGCCAGTCTGACCTGTATACTGTTTACAGCAATTCCATGGCGTATTCAGACCTTTTCCTGAGAAGGGAACAGCTTTAGGTGCTTCCATTGCTTGAGTAACTGCTGGTTGTGCCTGCGCTAACGAAGCGCCAAATACAAAACTGGAAGCAATTGCGAGGCTAATAATATTTTTTTTCATGACAAGTTCCTCCTGAATATAAATCTTGCGAGATAAGTTGAATAGAATCTAGGCAAGCCAATCTTCTATCCCACAGTCTTTTTGAAGCCTACCCATTACTCCAAATCTGGCAGACTCTGAGTGCCATACTACGGGCCAACTTTGGAATGTGTCAAGAACTTTATTGTATATATCGTATATATTGTATATGCACTTAATATTGCATATGAAAATAATATATATTGTATATATGTTTATATTGCGCTGACAGGTCTGTTCACTAGTGTCAAAGCCAGACTCCCAGCTGACGATCTTGGCTAAACCACGATAGCGCGCCTTCATTTAACGTCCAAACGTTTGATGACCAAAAGACGTGCCTGACTCTGCTTTTGATATTTATATTCGTTCGCATACCTAGTCCGTCCTGAATAACGTTCAACCCAATGAATTAACGTAATAATTTCGCAAATTCACGGGTGAAATTTGCCAGAAATGAGATAATAGTGACTTGATTCCTTGCAAATTCTAGTGAGTTTTCGATGGATCCAAAAGGCAAATATCCCTCGACCGGCGACTTGTTTCAGCAGCCCTTGGCGGAGCTAATCAATCTTAAGCATCCACTGGTCCAACTGGCTGAACTGTTTGACTGGTCAGTCTTCGAAACCCGCTGGTGCCAGCGGGTGAGTGAAGAAGGCGTGGCGTGCTTGCTGACCGGAACCATCGAAGCCGCCCGCCGGGGCAAGGTCGTCAAAGCGAAAAGTTTCGAGAAGATCATCATTGACACCACGGTGATGGAGAAGGCCGTGGCTTATCCGACCGACAGTCGCTTGTTCGAACGTGGCCGGCAGCATCTGGTTAAATTGGCCGGAACCCCAAGCATCACGCTGCGCCAGAATTACAACCGTGAAGCGCCGAGGCTGGCGGTTCATGTGGGACGTTACGGCCAACTAATGAGTGGGGAAGAAAGCAATATCCAGCTTGTAGGATGCGCCAACGAGCGCATTTCGTAGTCGTTTCTCTGAGTTGTCAGAAGCGCCCTAAAGTTTTCAGTCGTACCGCCGTTACAAAAAGCTATGCAAAGACTGTTTTTGCGCAGTAGATCGTTATATTGTATTTAATTTAACATATTGAAATATATAAAATAAAGTTAATAATAAAATGGTGGAGTGGTATCTTATTAAATATAATAATTT
>NZ_CAKMNW010000013.1 GCF_927904885.1 Candidatus Nitrotoga sp. M5 | reverse complement strand
CCGAGCCTAAACCCGAGCCTAAACCCGAGCCTAAACCCGAGCCTAAACCCGAGCCAGAGCCAGAGCCAGAGCCAGAGCCAGAGCCAGAGCCAGAGCCAATCGAAACGAAAATGCCGATCAAGCCATTACCGAAAACAACAGTCACTAATACTGGGGTTTCGCCATCTATCCCCAAAGTTTTACATTCAGCACCTTCGTCCGATTTTTCTGGCCACATTAACGCCGCCAGAGCACGCCGCTTGGCTGCCAAAATTTCTGATGAACGTGAATACGCAGAATCAATATCTAAGCAGCGTCAGCTTTTAGCAGATGAAAAAAGGATGGCTAACATCAGGCGTAATCTGCAGCCACCAGGTACAAGCGGCATATTTCAAATCATTAGTATGGGAGTTCGAACCGCCCGGTTTTCATTTCGAGGTTGGACAACAGACTACAATAACTCTCGGCGCGAAATAATAGAAGTCGATGCGGGATTGAATGGTGATGTGGAGCGCGCAGTTATTCGCAGGATGATCGAGTTGATTCGCAAGCACTTTAAAGGAGATTTTAATTGGGAATCGCAACGCCTCAATCGCGTTATTGTCTTGTCTGCACGCTTGGAGGATAACGCGGGCCTTGAAGATTTTTTGATGCTTGAGTTTTTTGGCACATACTCTGGTTTTCAGCGAGGTTCACTATTGCGTTAAGGCATCGAAGCGCCTTTAAGAACGTCAACACTCATGAAAACTGCCTCAAACAATGAACGAAGCGATTTAATATTGTAGGTGCGCAATTCTCTCGCAAGTTATCTTCGCTGCTACAAAATGCTTGATCGCCTCGGACAAGGTGACATAACAGCTGCTTGTTTTGCTCTGATTTGTTGGGATAACAAGGCAATGTTCACAGATGTTTACGACATGGCTTTATAAAAAGCTTATGTATTCAATATGTTTGAATTTGCATTGCAATAAACGCTTGCTATCGTGTACTCTCACAAACGAGTCGCTGTACCGGATTAGTACAAACAATCTGTAATAAGTTGTTATTTTGTCACGCTAGATAATTTATAATTTATGGTGTAAGTAACTATATGTACTTTTGTCGATTGTTATGCCTAATCAATAAATCCCATGCAAATATTGGGTTATGTGGAAGGTCAGAAGGTATTTTTCTGTTCCCATGATGCGGCTTGAAAAATAACGAAGCTCTAAATAAATATCTGTAAAGTAATATTGCCGCCGGCTTACAGGTATTTTAAATGTATGCTGTTTATAACCTGAGTATAAGTATTGAATCCATGACAATTAACTACTACCATGCTCCAATATATCGGGCCTAATATTATGCAAAATACTAAGCAAAAAAAAATAATTCCTATTGTTGATCATCGCCTTTCTAAGGTAGCTCCGATTATTCCCGCTATTATGGAAGAGCCAAATGGGCTTATCGGTGACGCGTTTGGACGGCCATTACAGGATTTACGCATTTCACTCACAGATCGTTGCAATTTCCGATGCGTCTATTGCATGCCTATCGAATCATTCGGCAAAGATCATGTGTTTATGCCGCGGTCTTCAATGATGACTTTTGAAGAAATTACTCGTATCTCACAAATTTTCGTTAACCATGGCGTTCAGAAAATCCGTCTGACTGGCGGTGAACCGTTACTACGTAAGCACGTTGAAAATTTAATTGAGATGCTTGCCAAGATAAAGACACACGATGGTAGTGACTTGGACCTGACGCTAACGACTAACGGTGCGTTACTCGGGAAAAAAGCTCAATCCCTGAAAGATGCAGGATTAAATCGTGTTACGGTCTCACTGGATTCGATGGATGATGCCACTTTCAAGCGCATGAACGGCGTTGATTTTCCCGTATCGGATGTTCTGCGCGGCCTGGATGTTGCTCACTCAGTAGGCCTTGGCCCAATCAAGGTAAACATGGTTGTCAAAAATGGCTTGAACGAACAGGAAATCGTACCGATGGCGCGTTATTTTAAAGGCTCCCCATTTATACTCCGGTTCATAGAGTACATGGATGTAGGGTCTTCGAATCACTGGGAAATGGGCGAGGTTATTCCATCTGCAGAAGTGGTGCGGCGAATTTCCGCTGACATGCCACTTGAAGAAATCGAACCAAACTACACTGGCGAAACTGCTGAGCGTTGGCGCTATAAGGATGGTGGAGGTGAAATCGGAGTGATCTCAAGCATCACTAAAACCTTTTGTCACGAATGCGTTCGAGCCAGGTTGTCTACCGAAGGCAAGCTATATACATGCCTTTTTGCGGAGAGTGGCCACGATTTACGAGCACTGATGCAAGGTGGAAAAACAGACCAAGAAATTTCTACTGCCCTTGCACATCTATGGCGGTTGCGCGCGGATCGCTATTCAGAGTTACGGAGTGCAAATACAAAGAGCAATGTAAAAACAGGCAAAAAAATTGAAATGTCTTATATTGGTGGATAATCTGCTAGCAAGCATGCATCTGTGCTGTCAGTGAAATCAAAATCACAAATCCAGGTAGCATTGTCCATATCAAGCTAAACTGAAAATTGGTCTGGCAATTACTTTGTCATCTTCAAAGCTTTATCTGACTGCCAAACTTAGCAAAGGACAACACATGGAATCTAAGTCTTCTTTCTTATCCGCCCTAGAAACAATGGGTGATTATGACCCGGATTCAATGCCGGTTGAACAAGCACGTCAGCTTATCCAGCAATTCCTCGCGCCACTCGCGGAGCATGAATTGATTAACCTGCAGGATGCGCTACATCGCACAGTGGCTGCAGACATACATTCACCTATGAATGTGCCGCCGCACGATTATTCAGCAATGGATGGTTACGCTGTGCGTTATGACGACTTGGGAAGTTTGCCTAGTCGACTCACTCTTATTGGCAGTGCCTTCGCTGGACGCGCTTTTACTGGCTATGTTGCTGCAGGCGAATGCGTGCGAATTATGACTGGCGCTCTCATTCCTGAAGGTTGTGATAGCGTGGTGATGCAAGAACATGTTCAGGTCGCCGGATCCGAGATTGAAATAGGTGAAGGGCACACACGTGGTCAGAACATTCGCTTGGTCGGGGAAGATATTACGCAGGGCGCTACCGTGCTGACTACCGGACGGATCATTCGCCCCGCTGAGATGGGGCTTCTGGCTTCACTTGGTTTCAGTGAGATCAATGTTTACCGTAAACTAAAAGTTGTGCTATTTTCAACCGGAGACGAATTGCAGCAACCAGGAAAACCATTAGCGCCTGGTCAAATTTATAATAGTAATCGTTATACACTGCTAGGCATGTTGGGCGAACTAGGCGTGGAAATTATAGACATGGGCACTATCCGCGATGACAAAGCCAGCCTCAAACTGGCGTTGCTTGACGCTGCAGAGCGAGCTGATGTCATCATAACCAGTGGTGGAGTTTCAGTTGGTGAGGCTGACTATATTAAGCAACTGCTAGCGGAAATTGGCGAGGTTGTGTTTTGGAAAATAGCCATGAAGCCAGGCAAACCACTTGCTTATGGCAAAATCGGGACTTGCCATTTTTTCGGATTGCCAGGCAACCCAGTTGCAGTCATGGTAACTTTCCAGCAGTTCGTGCGTGATGCATTGCGCGCGCTTATGGGGCAGCTACCCAAACTAACCATTGAACTCCAGGCTACCTGCCTAAGCCCTATCCGAAAAGTTCCCGGACGAACCGAATTTCAGCGCGGCATTCTCAGTCGAGATGAAAACGGTGGATGGGTAGTGCACACATCCGGTGCACAATGCTCCGGCATTCTTAGCTCAATGAGCAAGGCCAATTGTTACATTGTGTTACCTGTATCGCAGGGACGTCTTGAAGCAGGTAGCACTGTCCAAGTACAACCATTTTAACCAAACCGAAGTATGGTCTGCGTATAAACACTAAGCCGCTCACGCAGAAACTGCGTGAATGAAATTATCCAGGATAGAATCACTTTCCTAATAAGCTATTTAACGTGGTTGAAATAATACTATTCCGATAAATTCTCGGGAATAATGTAAAGCCAGCTGAATACCGCTAGAAATACTCCAACTCTTTAGCCTACAGAAGATAAATATGCAAAATGAAACTGATGAAATTGATGAATCCTTAATAGCAGCAACAATGGATAACGATTTAGAGGGAATGAAGAATGCAATCAAACTTGGTGTAGATGTAAACGCCCAAAATTTTTTTGGGAAAACAGCGTTGCACTATATCGAAAGTATAGAGGCGGCACAGCTGTTAATCGACAACGGAGCTGATCCGAACATTGTGGATTACAATAATCGCCCACCAATATTCGACGTTAACGATCCTGAACTTGCAATATTTTTAACCGATCACGGTGCCGATGCTAAATTTCAAGATAAAGATGGATTAACCGCTTTGTATATATGGGTGGACTTCCCTAAAGTGGCTAAGTGTTTACTGGACGCTGGTACCAACCCGAATGTCCAGCTACAAACGGGGAGCATGATTATTAAAAAAGGGAATACCGCATTACATAAAGTTGAAAGCCTGGAATCTGCCCAGCTACTAATTGAATATGGTGCAAATATCACGATTCAAAATATAGAAAGAGCAACCCCCGACCAAACGTCAAAGGGTGAAGCACGAATCTATCTTAAATCAGTGCGTGAACAAAATAGCTTGTTACCAGCCGATGCCCAGAAAAATTTCAGTGAGTCCTCCATACCAGACAGCAATACCGATAACCGATTAATTGGTGATACTACCGTTTATCACAGCAAACCTTAGCATTAGGGCGCCTATTAAAATTCAAGTTTTTAGCAGTTAGTCGAACTTAAAGGATTGTGGCCAAAATTGAGCAGAGCGAGGGTGGGTTTTACGAGGTTTTACCTTGCAGCGAGATACCGGCTTACCTCACTTGACGATTTTGCAGGGTAATATTTGCTATTGCCCAAAGAATGCCGCGTGATTTATTCATTTCTATATCCAACCGTTTGTACTTATCCAAGAAAACAAATGGCGATATTGATAATCACCATTTGTTCACAACAGCAAATCTTATAACGTTTTCATATACTCGATTAATTGATAGCGCTCCTCACTCGTATAATCCCGCCATTCATTGTTTTCCCTGATCTGAGTGTAGTATTTCCCGCTATGCCCGGCATTACTATTACCGGGAATGGGGTCTCCCTTTTCATTAACGGTATTAAACAAAAAACTGTTGCCGTCCTGATTTGGCTTAAATCCCACTTGTTCGGTATTTAACTCTTGACTACCGACATAAAAAGATTTTTCGCGTTCAGTGTCGGGCAATAACAGTTGATATAAACTGGATACGGATCCATTGTGTAAATAAGGTGCTGTCGCCCAAATGCCGTTTAATGGCCTTGCTTTATAAGCGACAAGGTTTGGTGGCGATGCGCCACCTTTTTCAGGCGGCAGGTGATATCCCGTCAATTCCATTAACTGTTGTTGATCCAATGGTGGGTTGAAGGCGGCAATGTTTTTCTGAATAACATTGCCGACAATGGCAGTCAGCATTTCACCCCGCGGCACTTTAGGTGTTTTGTCCGCATCTTGATATTGCTTGGGGAGATAACTACGCATAACACCAGGGTCGACATTTAATGCAGGGTTCACGAAGTTCATCGCCATCAGCGGATCAGTGCCAATTTTTTCCAGCTTTGTCATATGTATCTGGATAAATTGTTTTCCAAGCGGATTCGGGTCAGTCATTGGAAACTCCCCCTTTTCATCACGGACGCTATGGCACATAACACAATTTGCTGCATATAATGCTTTGCCTTTTGCGGCTTTCGCATCATCGATTGCGGGGAGTGGCGCGCCCCATTTTGGTGAATCCAGCTTACTCATTAACTGTTCTAAATGATCCAGGTTAACGATTTTTGCAGAAGAGTAAAACCGTTCATCATCATTCGTAGTATTCACAATTGTATGAGCAAACACACCGGAAACCTCGCCAACGTTGCGACCAATATGGTTATTGGCTGACCCGTTCCACTGCACCCAACTGAGCTGGGAAGTGTTCCACAAGAAGGGATAGCTGACGGGCGCGTTGGCTGGTGTAGCATTATCCTCAATGCCGGTAAAACTTGCCGTCACGCGATTCAGTATGGCTCCAAATGCGTCTAGTCTTCCATAGCCATAAGGCGTTGCCACACCGTCGTAATTGATTTGAATATAATTGTTTAACCAGTCAGTGTAAGCGATTATCTCCGTCTTTAAGCGTTGCTGCTCAGTTTCGTTATAGCCTCCTTCAGCCAAAACATTTTTTGCGAATCGGGCTAATTTATTGTCGTCAGCGGTGGTCGATGTCAATGCTTTTGACATCATTTTAATCATGGTTTGAAAATCAGACATTGGTGGTCCACCATCAATTCTCAACGTTTGGTCGTTATAGGTGATTTCGGAAGTATGACAAGCCGCACAAGTCAAACCCAGCCACTCTTTATATTCGGTATAGCGCTTATCTCCAGAGGACAAACGCTTAGCGGACAGGGCTGAAGATAGGAACGCTTCCATATTGTCATCTTTGACAAATCCAATTGGTAATCCGTCCGGGTTGGTACCCGCCGTTTTTGCCTGGGGAATGTAGCCCAATTGCTTAACATGTGCATTGTCACGGAAAAGGCTGTCATTATCAGCTTGCTCCAGCGCCAAAAACCATGAGTAGGGCATTAATTGCGAACCTTGAGAGGTTCTATAAAAATCCATTCCCTCTTCCTTGCTCCAGCCTTGCTCCAGCGTTATATATTCATTTTGCTCATTAGAAACATTCGGATCCGTCACTTCTGTAGTGTCACTATCAACCACTTTGTCATTCCCGCAGCCATACAGTCCCACAGAAAGAATCAAGAAAGGCAGCGCAAGATATTTTTTAGAGTTAAATAGTTTCATGTTTGCTGGCTCCTAATATTAATATTTAATTAGATTAAAAACAGCTGTTAGTGACATTGCTAGGTGATTGAGATGTTTTTATGACGCCAGATAAACATTTTTGTGAAATCGATTTATGCTACCCAATGGTTAGTGTGACGTCAATGCATGCCATGGGTGGCGGATTCAACTATGCTGATTAGCCCATACGTTCTGATTCACCGTCTACAATTAACAGATAGCAGTTCAGGACGAACATAGTAGCGTGTGGTATCGATTTAGCAAAGATTGTTTTTCAGATGCACAGGTTGATTGAAACGAAGAAGTGGTTGTTTGTAAACAGTTGAAGTGGTCTCAAGGCCGAATATGAAACTTATCAGCTAGAGGCATAAGGGGGATTGCTTTAAAATCAATTTATTTTTTAAAAAATTTAAAGATTGAATAATTAAAAAAAGCGTCCGTTTTATATTTACTCCGCTAACGCAGCCGTTTTTATCATGGCATATACGACAAGTCCTTTGCGTAAATCGAGTCGATCACGCGACCATGCCGTGATTTCAGAAAACAAATTTTGACCTCCACTTAACTGTAACCATAGCAATACGTGTCCCTCACGAGCGGGGTCGATACACTGTACCGTCACCGGCAATATGTTCATCAGGCTTGTGTTCTTCGGTTTAGCGAGAGCAATGCCGACATCCTTTGCAAGAATACGCAAGCGTTGCGATTTGCCAACGTTATCTGAACAAATAGGAGTGCTCAACCAAAAACAATCTTCGCCCACATGAAAAGAAGTTAACCCATGCTCTTTTCGCCCCAACTGACCCTCAATGACCGATACCACGCCTTCGTCACGGAATAGCGGTGAATCCGATCGAGATAAGGTGTGTTTGAGCGTTTCGATGTGATCGATGCGCCCATCCTGCAGAAACACCACTCGGTCTGCAAGTCGCTCTACTTCAGCTGGTGCATGGGTAACATACACAATTGGCACATCTGCTTCTTTAACCAAGCGCTCGAAATAGGGAAGGATATCGCGCTTAGATTGCGTATCGAGTGCCGAAAGTGGCTCATCCATCAAGAGCAAGCGTGGACTTGTTAACAGTGCACGCCCTAAAGCAATACGCTGGCGCTCGCCACCGGAAAGTTTATTGATATGTCGTTCAATCAATTTTTCAATGCCCAACATACGAACCACTTCGTCCAAATGTAATTTACGCTCGGCAACGGGTGTGCGCTTGTACCCGTAGAGGAGGTTTTCGCGTACAGACAGATGCGGCAATAAACTTGCCTCTTGAAAAACAATAGCGATCCGGCGCCGATGCAGCGGTACACAATGACGTCCATTAAGCCAAATTTCGTGTCGAAAGCTTACCTGCGCGTTGTTCGGATGCTCCAAGCCAGCAATCAGTCGCAGCAATGTAGTCTTACCCGAGCCAGAACGTCCAAACAGAACGGTAACACCATCCGCGGGCCAGTTAGCATCCACATCAAAAACAAAGTTTGAATGAGAAATTCGAGCACGTACCGACAAGGTCATGGTTTTATCATCCCGAAACCTCGATTAAACCAGTGCACTACGAAAAGCACGATAAACGCGAAAATCAATAGCATCAGGCTAAGTCTTCCCGCAGCGGCATACTGCATACCTTCTGTATAGCCATAGATAGTGGTTGATAATACGTGGGTAACCCCTGGAATATTGCCGCCCACCATCAGTATTACCCCGAACTCGCCCATTGTGTGAGCGAAAGTGAGTGTCATAGCGACTATGAAACCGCTTTTTGTCATAGGTAAAATTACGCTAATGAAGCGATCGATCGCGCCAGCCCCAAGTGAAGCAGCCACCTCGATCGGGCGTCGCCCCAAATTGGAAAATGCTTGCTCCAAGGGTTGCACGGCAAACGGCAAGGAATACAAAATTGAGCCGATCAATATCCCCTCAAAAGTAAAGGCAAGATGATGTAGCCCCATATCCTCTAACGTTCCGCCGATGAAGCCGCGTGGGCCAAGCGCAATCAAGAGATAAAATCCGAGCACGGTGGGCGGTAACACCAGCGGTAATGCAACCACAGCCTGTACAGCATTTCGAAAGGTAGAGCGTCCGCTAGCCAACCACCAAGCCAATGGCGTTGCTATCACCATTAAAGTTAATGTGGTGTATGAACAAAGCCGTATCGTAAGCCAGATCGCTGTCCAGTCCTCTGTACTCAAACTCAAGCTTTGTTTTAAGTACTCCAAAATCTACCTTGCCAAAAAGTGATGTTTTTGGGGTAACACAAAACCATAGCTTTCGATGATCTTGCGAGATTCTGGTGTCTGGACGTAAGCCGCAAATCGTCGCGCCAGTGCACTATTCTTCGCTCGTTTGGTTATTACGAAAGCTTGCGCCAACGGCTCATGCAGACTGTCATCAATCAAGCTATATCCTCCTTGTTTAGACAAAGCAGGATTAAGCGCCAGTGAAAGCGCAATGATACCGGCGTCGGCGGCTCCGGTACTTACCATCTGTGCGGTATGTTCAACATTTTCACCAAAAACAAGCTTGCCCTGCAGCTTGTCCCACATTCCGGTCGATTTCATTGCTTCCTTGGCTTGCATACCGTAGGGGGCAAATTTGGGGTTAGCAATGGCCACTTTACGAATAGCGGATTCAGATAATTTTTGCAGGGTTAATTTAGTCGCATCAGTCGTTGAAGACCAAATTACCAAGCGGCCAATCGCGTAAATTACTGGATCAGCACTTGTTAGCCCCTCTTTCTTCAGCGTCTGCGGAAAACTAACATCCGCTGAGAAGTAAATATCAAAAGGTGCACCGTTCTGGATTTGAGCACTGAATTTTCCTGACGAGCCATAAATAGCTTTTACCTCGTCATGGCGGTGCTCGGCATTAAATTTACTCACAATATCGGCCATGGCAAATTTTATACTGGAAGCAGCGACGATGGTTATATTCTCAGCAGTTGAGATGCTGGCACCAAACGCAAATATTATGCCGATAACAATGGTGTGGAAAATTTTTGTCATAATAAATAGTACCTTTTATTTGTTTAATTAAAATGCGCTTAGGGTGGTTTCAACATACAGCAAATTGGAATGTGCTTTACGACCTGGTTCTACCAATTGTGAAGCCTTTTTGGTGAAGTCACCTGCCATGAAATGCGAATAACCTATATTTAACTCGATGTACTTATTAATTGGATACCGCAAGCGAACGTCAAACTCTTCGCCTATCTTTTTGCCACTTGTACCAGCTTTATCTTGTAATTTAGCACCACCACTCCAAAGGTCAGTAGCACTGGCTAATTGATACCAGCTATAGCCAAAGTCAATTTTTAATTTATTTGAGGGGGTAAGCTGACTGCGAATTTTAGTAGCATATATGTTTGAAAATTGAATGGAGTTACTAGCGGATAGAGACGACCTCGAAGCACCAAACAGATTGTCAAAACGCTGACTTCTGGAATCATCAGGGTCTTTATCTCCGCTGGCGAAAGCTAGAGTGGCACTTAAACGTGGCTTCCATGAATATTGGGCGGTATAACCTCCTTCTAGATTATAGGCATAGGCATCTTGAGTTGAGGATCCATCATTACCCCATTGTTTAGCATAGTTAAAGTCGTAATCAAGCCCGGTATTTCCTACAATGCCAAAACCTCGAAAACCACCCGTGTGAATTTCACGGTTTGTGTGAGCACTAGCAGCTGCAAGCGTTCCATTCGAAGCATAGGTAACTTTGCTGCCATCTTGTTTAAGCATTAAATAATATGGCTGTAATGTGATAATTTTTGACCATTTGCGCCAGTCGCCGACAATGCCATAGAGCCACTGGGCATCATTCACTTTATCCGCTTGATCTACCAGGCGAGTTATTGGCTGCACGGCAATTAACTCTCCCTGCCAATCATTTTTTTTCTGGCCAAATGTTGTACGTACCCCTTGAAATGTATTTAGTGTATTTCGCCATTGATTACGTGCAATCAATCGTCTATCAACTAAATCCAAGGTCATACGGCCAGCTTTGATACTTACGGATCTTTCATTACCTAGATCATCCTTGCCTAGTGCATCTTTGAAATACAGCTCACCATAACCTTGAATTAACTCGGTTTTATTGACATTGCGATTATCACTCTGGAATGCGCTGTTATATGCGCGAGAATCTTGCATTTCTACGGTGAAGCGGAACGGGTCAATTTTACTTTTAACGTCGGCATAAATACGCGTGCTCTGCAAGAATGGTTCATCTAAGACATCTTTGCTACGACGAAAATCATTGTCACGATATTCGTAACGTAGTCGAGTCTGCAGACCTATATCTACCCAGTTAATGTTTGCCAGGCCTTCAGTGTTTTTTAGCCATGTCTTATTGACTTGCTGAGCATAGCGAGGAGGTTCAGTTTCCTGAGCTATCCCAAAAGTTCGGCTTTCCACGTAATAACTTGGAGTGACAGTGTTCACAGAGGCTGTTTCAGTTTTAGTCGTTGTTCTTACTTTAAAAGAGGCATTCTCATGGGCAATCTCGTGAAATGGCACTGTGTTTTTTGATGCAGTTTGTCTTTTCTGGCTCGACTCTTCAATTTGCAGTTTCAGCTGCAAATTTTCCTGAGCAACGGAAGAGGGCGATGTCACTAACAGGCTACAAACCAGAATTCCTTCTTGTATCCTTAATTCAGCCATTTTAATTTTGATAAGATTGAAACATCCGAACTTGATTAAGCTTGTAACTTTCGTAAAGTTGACAACCTTATTTATAATTCTGCCTAATGGGTAATATGATCTTTTGATCATAATTTTTTCAAAGCAAATCATCTCATTCAAAATATATATAACTATATAACGCTAATTAAAAAAAACGCATGAACTACGGATTACCATTTATTTATCTACGGCAAGTAGCACATTAGAAGCCTTAATTAACGCACAAGCTGGGCTATTCACTGAAAATTTAAGCAGGTTTTGCGATTCATTAGTGATAATCGCAGCAAGAGTATTGCTATTGCCGAAATCGAGTACCACCTCGGTATTTACGGCGCCTTTTTCTATCCGGCTGACCACCCCGCACAACCGATTTCGCGCCGACGTTGTAATTTTTTCATCCGTCCATGCCAGTATCACCCATGTTGATTTGATTAATGCATACGCTGCTTTGCCTGGCACAAGTCCTAATAACCGTGCACTTTCGATTGTTACAATAGCGCAAACTGCTGCACCACTTTCCAGCCTAAGTATGATTTCTGAATTTATGACTCCATCAATCACTGCTTCAACAGTACCTTTCAACGTATTACGCGCACTTGTTTTTATTTTAAATCACCCCTGTCAATGTATGAAATCGTCTAACTTTTCTTTGTCATTTTTTAAACATATCTCAACCATTTGAAATATAAGTGCTTGTAATGCTCGGTGACGACTTAGTTCAGCTGCAAGTTGTTGAGCTGTCGTAGTTGATGTTGCCCTGCGTCCACAGGTATTTCAGTTAAACTATTCATTATTTCAACTGCTACTCAGGCCTTTGTGGCACATTTCAAACAGCTTTGCGCTTCAACTAATTTAAATTAGTACTATGAATCGCTACCAGTAATTCGAACCTATGCGGTGAAATCCAAGCGCCACCATGCAAGTAGAGTGATGGCGAAGCGTTAGTGCTACCCATTTCATCTCAGGAAGGTAGGCGCTACTAAATATACCTTACTATATAGCGCTTGGGTAAAATAGTCTAATCTCGCCAACATTTTTTGATGTTTCTGGATAGCAATATTTCATTTCTATCCAGATTATCTCAATATCTTAACTCGAATCAATGAACTTGATAATTGCCATTAATTAATCTAGTTTCAATGCTTTAAGGCAACATTTGTATATGCTAAATGCAAACATGC
This sequence comes from Candidatus Nitrotoga sp. M5, assembly GCF_927904885.1. Lineage (GTDB taxonomy): Bacteria > Pseudomonadota > Gammaproteobacteria > Burkholderiales > Gallionellaceae > Nitrotoga. Next base: position 47,707 of record NZ_CAKMNW010000013.1, on the reverse strand, counting down.
ATGAGAGATATAGTGTCAGCTAAAATAATAGCGCAACTGCTATTATTTTTACATTAGTCTACACCAACAATAATGTGAGACTCCTTGATTAAAGCGCATGCACGGCTACCAACAGCAAGCCCAAGCATTGTGTACGATTCGTTGGTAATGATCGCGGTAAGGGTAACGCCTTTTCCCAGATCCAGCAGTACCTCGGTATTTACTGAACCTGTCTCAATGTGGCTGACCAGCCCATACAAACAGTTACGTGTTGATATTTTAATTTTTTCGTCAGCTGAGGTTAAAATTACCCATGACGCCTTAATCAAGGCATACACAACCTTGCCCGGAACAAGTCCAAGTGAGCGTACACTCTCTCGGGTAATAACAGCGTACAGGGCTTCACCGCTTGCCAACTTCAGTGTCACCTCCGCATTTACTGCACTCATTTGCACGCTTTCAACGATGCCCATGAAAGCATTACGAGCACTTGTTTTTACCTCTATCCTTTTTAGAAGCTGAAAACTATTGTCCATAGTTACATCTTCATTAAGCGACGCAAAAAATTGGGTTTGCAACGCAGCGATGCGCACTATTTCATCTACCAATCGTTGCCCAACTTCAGTTAACTCTGCCTTGCCACCCCCACGTCCTCCTTGCCAAGCCGTTACCAGAGGCGCACCAGCAAGATTATTCATGGCTTCAACTGCTTCCCAAGCACCTTTATAGGTCATTCCGACCGCTTTTGCAGCGCCGCTAATCGAGTTTGCTCGACCGATCGCAGTCAACAGTTCAAGCCTTCGTGAAGAAACCCTGCTGCCACCAAAGTCGAGCGACAATGGGGCACTAAAATGACCAATTTGTTTTTTTGAAGACATAGTCATTAAAATATAAGCATTAAATCTTAGACTGCATAAAATTTCATCCGTAATAATAACGCAATATATTCATTAACCAGTGATGCTCCGCATACTCAATAATCCAATTTTTCCCTTGTTCAATGAAGAACCACTGTAGGTTTTAATAATAATGAGTTAAGTTGCTTGAAGAATTATAAATTTACAGGCGTGTGCTACTTCAATTTATTAATTCGCTCTTCCTTCTTGGATGTATTGATCAAGCGATTTGAAGTAATGTGCTAATTCTATGTATTTGAAAGAAATTGAGTATCGCTATAAACATAAAAGCGATAATGACTTTAGAGGTGCCTTTTAAATTATTTAAGCGCTATACTTAAGTCACGTTTCGCTCTAATTGCCATATTATTTGTCATGCATTAATTACACTCATTGGAGCTCGTTGTGTTCAAACAAAATCCAAATAAGTCGTTTCCCTTATTGTTAATAGCGTCACTATCGCTATTAATTACAGCTTGCGGCACGAACCCCGTTACCCAGAAAAGAGAGTTTCAATTCGTTTCAGAGTCGCAAGAAATTTCTATCGGTAAGCAGAATTACGCGCCCGCGCGCCAATCGCAAGGTGGTGACTATATCTTAGACCCTGAGCTCACAGCTTATGTCCAGAGCGTAGGAGATAAGTTGGCTGCCGTTTCTGACCGTGAATTACCTTATGAATACGCAATTATCAATGACTCAACACCTAATGCCTGGGCGATGCCAGGCGGTAAAATAGCTTTTAATCGTGGGTTGCTTTATGAATTAAATAGTGAGGCCGAACTAGCGGCTGTCATGGGCCATGAAATGGTGCATGCAGCGGCGCGCCACGGTGCAAAAAGTATGGAACGCGGCGTGCTCATGCAGGGAGCGATGGTTGCCATTGGAATTGGCGCTCAAAATAGCAACTACGCTAACCTGATTGTTGGTGGGGCGCAGTTAGGCGCTCAACTGACCTCTAGCAAGTACGGGCGTGACGCTGAAAGTGAATCAGATTTTTACGGCATGAAATACATGAAAGAAGCGGGCTATGACCCAACAGCAGCGGTCATTTTGCAGGAAACTTTTGTACGTTTAAGTGCTGATCGAACAAGCGGTTTTATTGATGGCTTATTTGCTAGTCATCCCCCTTCACCTGAGCGCGTAGCCGCTAACAAAGAAACATTGGCAAAACTCGGCGCGGGCGGCGAATGGGGAAAGGAAGTGTTTGCGCAAAAGGTCAGTAAGCTTAAATCTACCCAAGCCGCTTATGAAGCTTATGACAAGGGCGTAAAAGCTCTGGCGGAAAAAGACATGGCAAAAGCCACCGCCTTTGCTAATCAAGCCATTGCAGGCGAACCACGTGAGGCACATTTTCAGGGACTATTAGGCGATATCGCGCTATCAGAAAAAAAACCAGAAGAGGCTTTAAATTACTACGACAAAGCCATAAAATTGCATCCGGATTACTTTAAGCCATATATACAAAGTGGTATAGCATTATTTAATATGGGCAAAAAGGATGAAGCCGAGCCTTATCTTAAACGTGCCAACGAATTATTACCGACTGCGCCAGGGCACGCATTACTTGGCCAACTTGCTGAAAGCCGCAGCCAAACTGATATTGCTTTGCAACACTACCAAATGGCGGCGGACTCGAATTCTGATATTGGTAAAGATGCCTCGGCCCGTGGCGTACGTTTAGATTTACCACGCAACCCAGCTAAGTATATTCAAGCAGGTGTACAAGCGGATAATTCTGGTGATTTGTATGCGATTGTGCAAAATAATACCGCCATACCAATTGCCCGCGTGCAGGTGCGAGTAGTGAAATACGACGCGAGAACTGGACGTGCTATTGCACAAAGTGCACCAATGCAGATTGTTGGTGTCGTAGCCCCAGGAAAACGTAACCAAATTGCAGTTGGGGTAAAAGTGGCTACGGCAACAGAAGCCCAATTGTACGAAGTCATAGTTGAGGCTGCTGAAATTGCGCAGTAAGTAACAGCCTGAACAAAAACATTCAGGCGACGACTAGCTTGACAATCACCGACCTCTGCCGCGCGGCAGATCGAATTAAATCGAGTCTAATCCCGAATTGCCTTGAGATTGATGATTCACGTTGATATCTCTTTCTAGTAAAGTAATCGAGATTTCAGCATCCATTGAAGAAATAGCATCCCCACGGAAATTTCCGGATGTGGGTGCAGCATCACGAGGGTGCTGACCCGCTGCCACAGAAACGTAATCGTCATTGACGGACAGACCACGACTTGGGTCGAATCCACGCCAGCCAGCACCCGGCAAATACACCTCTGTCCATGCATGCATATCCCCACTGTTGGCCGCATCATCTCCGAGGCAATAGCCACTGACAAATCGTGCTGCGATACCAGCGCTGCGGCAGATATCTATAAATAGCATTGCGAAATCTCTACAGGATCCCTTCCCCTGTTTCATCGTTTCATCGGATGTCCAGGCATCGCCTTCTTCACGTAGCATATATTCAAAGCGTTGGTAAATTGCTTCAGCGAGCATTGTCAGGAAAGGGATTGTTTCATGTTTAGCTGCCAGCATTATTTCTTGGGCGAATACAGCCAAATGAGGATGGTCTCCATCGAGAACCAGATAATGCGCAAGTGCTCCTGCAATCTCTGGTTCATACACCAGCGGTAAAGTCAGGGCCTGTTGGTTGGTGACAAAAAAATCGAAGGGATTGCCACGATGTGTTTCTACCAGCATCTGAACTTCTATCAATAGATTGTCATGCAGACCGTTGAACCAAATCGTTTCAGTGTTGTTACCGTAAAGGCCAGTACAGTGGGTGATTCCACCAAGAGTGGGCGTAACATTGATATTGTAATTGTGCAAAGTTTGGCTAGCATCACTGCGAGGCCTGAGCCGGACAGTGAAGGGCTCCAAAAATACCGGCTGGCTGTAGTGGTAGCGGGTGCGATGGATAATCTTTAACAACATGCGTTTGATGGAGCTACTTTGACGATAACTTGGAGAGTGCCATATCCACCCATTCGTCTGGCATCTCCTGCACCGACTTATGCAGACTTTCTTGCCACAACTCAGGTAAATGCTGAAGATCCTCGCGCTCAAATCGATGCTGGACTATATCGAATGAATTGCGTTTATATAGCACTACATCAATCGGAAAATCAACATCTACCGCGCTGATGCGCGTCGAATCAAAGGCGAGATAAGCCAGTTTTAGGGCCATATCCATTGGTGACTCATAGCGTAAAACTCGATCAAGGATTGGTTTTCCATAACTGGACTCACCGATCAAGAAGTAAGGAGATCCTTTCCCGACTTCTACCCAGTTTCCCTGAGGGTACAGCATGAAAAGCTTGTGCTCATTGTCTTTCTCCAGCTGCCCGCCGATGATCGAGAACAGGTTGAAATCCAACCCTGCTTCCTTGAGAGCCTCCTTGTCTTCATTGGCAACAACGCGCACTTGCCCCGCAAAAGCATTCACGGCCTTATAGAGCTTATCAAAGTGAGTGTCTTGCTCTTCCAAAACTTCTTCGAAATAGGTCAGTGCCTTATCACGCACCGATCGCAATCCGGATGTCATCAAGAACATGGAGTGATTACCATGCTGATGTATCGTTACCTTGCGTGCCGTGGTGCGCTCGGTACCCGAAGTAAGGCGTGTATCGGAGACGCCAACGAGGCCTTCTTCGATTTTGAATGCCGCACAGAATGTCATGTTGTTTTATTTATATTTAAGTTAAGTGGCGCTGCGTCCGGTCAATGGGCGCAGCGTGAAATAAGATTCGAATATGGCATCATCAATTTTATTCAGCCGAGTTTGCAGCCCATCCAGAAATTCGTGCAGTCCGCAGGATATTATTTCGTCTATCTGAGTGTAGTTTAAATCCGCAAGCAGTTTCCCTAGACGCCTTTCGATCACGTTACTGAAATCATCTTGTTGCGAACCTGTGATGGCACGTAACGAGTTAGTCGCACGTCTTAGACATGACTGTACCGAGCGTGGAAAATCTTTGTTCAGGAGCAGGAATTCAGCTACCTTGGATGGCGTAATCTGCTTGGAATGTTTTCGGTACATTTCCAGCGCACTGGCTGATTTCAAGAGCGCAGACCATTGAATATTGTCAATGGCCGCACCGAGAACATGTTGATCAGGCAATAAGATGAAATATTTCACGTCCAAGATACGCGACGTTTTGTCAGCTCGCTCCAGAAGCTCGCCCATTTGTAGAAAATGCCAAGCTTCACCGTGGGACATGGTGGCCTCTGTAATGCCGTCGAAAAGATGGCTTTCCGTTTTTACATTCTGATAGAAATCATGTGGATTTTCGAGTGATGACTTATTAGCGGCTGCATCCTTGACCATCAGATAGAAATGGTTTGCCTGCTCCCACATTTCAGACGAGATGATTTCCCTGACCGATCGAGCATTTTCGCGTGCGTGGCGGACACAGCTCAAAATCGAATTAGGATTGTCGCGATCAAAAGTCAGAAAATGCAGGACATTTTCGCGAGTGGTCTCGCCATATCGCTTTGTAAAAAACTCTCCGTCTCCGGTAATGTTTACCAACGGCCCCCACTGCTCGCCGTATTCTCCAGGCATATCCAGGCTTAAGTTGAGATTGACACCAATGAAACGCGCGACGTTTTCTGCGCGTTCAAGATAGCGACTCATCCAGTAAATAGAATTAGCGACTCGGCTTAACATACGGACTTACTCCCTCTATTATCCATTTTTGAGATCGTCATTAGCTCAACACCCAAGTGTCCTTGCTGCCTCCACCCTGTGATGAGTTGACTACTAGTGAGCCCTTTTTCAACGCAACACGAGTCAGCCCACCGGGCACCACGTAAATATCCTTGCCGTAAAGAATATAGGGGCGCAGGTCTATGTGCCTCCCCTCAAAATGATCATCAACCAAAACCGGTGCACGAGATAGCGCAAGGGTTGGCTGAGCAATGTAGTTGCGCGGATTTTTGCGAATCAATTCAGCAAATTGGGTTTGTTGCTCTTTAGTGGAATGCGGACCCACCAGCATGCCATATCCACCCGATTCGTTGGTAGCTTTCACCACCAGTTTATCCAGATTGGCCAGCACGTATTCCCGTTCTTTTTCATCCGCACAGATATGAGTGGGCACGTTAGGCAGAATCATGTCCTCACCCAAATAATATTTAACGATCTGAGGCAAATAGGTATATACCGCCTTGTCGTCTGCGATACCCGTACCTGGAGCGTTGGCAAGTGCCACACGTCCATTTCGGTACACATCCATCAGACCAGGCACACCCAATACCGAGTCTGCACGAAAAGCTTTCGGGTCGATAAAGTCGTCATCAATCCGTCGGTAAATCACGTCTACTCGCTGAAAACCACTCGTGGTACGCATATGAACGTAACCGTCCATTACCACCAGATCGCTACCTTCCACCAACTCTACGCCCATTTGCTGGGCGAGGAACGAATGTTCGAAATAGGCTGAGTTGTACATGCCCGGCGTAAGTACTACAACGGTGGGCGAAGGAATATTATCAGGCGCAAGAAACTGCAGTGTTTCCAGCAGTCTTGCCGGGTAATCATCTACGGCACGCACCCGTGAAGCTTCGAATGCAATCGGCAGGGTTCGCTTAAGCACCTGCCTGTTTTCCAGCACATAAGACACACCGGATGGACAGCGCAGATTATCTTCCAGCACGTAATGCTGGCCATCACGATCGCGAATCAAATCAGTCCCGGTGATATGACACCAGATTCCACGTGGCACATCCAAGCCGACGCATTGTGGTCGAAATGAACTCGCCGAAAGTATCATATCTGCAGGGATAATCTTGTCCTTAAGGATTTTTTGTTTGTGGTAGATGTCGTCAAGGAACATGTTCAGAGCATGGATGCGCTGCTTCAAACCTCGCTCAATATATTCCCAATCTTTGGCTTCCACGATGCGTGGAACGATATCGAATGGGAATATTTTCTCGGTACTCTCATCATTGCCGTAAACAGTGAACGTGATACCCATGTTGTACATTGCAGCTTCAGCCGCTTTCTGGCGGGCAATGATCTCTCCGTCATGCAGAGCTTCGATGCGTCCGACCAGAATTTTCGCCCCAGGACGGGGAGCACCTGAAGGCTGTATCAGCTCATCGTAAAAGTTTTCCGTGTCGTACAGCTTGAAATCTAAAGGCATAGGAATGAGTCCTTTATGAATTAGGGTTTCAGTACAGTCGCAGAGTGATGCTGATAAATGATATTTTTTAACTAAAGAGTCAAAACGAACATACCTTAAACTCTATCAGTCTGTAACCAGCATAACCCTTGAACAGCCTGTTGTCATCAAGCTGATTTTTAATGTTACAGATTAATTTTGTAACATGCTGCTTTACAATATATTAATGCGGTTTGATTAACTCTCCCTCACAAAATCACCCATCTGCTTTGACCATATGAATGGTTCGCTGAGGGAATGGAATCGTGAGTTTCTCCGAATCAAATTTTTGCTTGAGCTGTTTGGTTAATTCAAACTTGAGTGGCCAATAATCGCTAGCTTGGCACCAGATTCGGATCGTCAGATCAACAGAGCTTTCACCAAGATTTCCCACAACTACCATGGGAGCCGGATCAGCCATGACTCGCGAATCCGCCGTCACCACAGTTTCCACCACGGCCTGTGCTTTATCAATATCATCGGCATAATCAATGCTCATCACTAAATCGACTCGCCTGGTTGTATGATGGCTATAATTTTTTACGACCGTTCCCCATACTTGGCTATTGGGAACGAGAATTTGCACATTGTCCGGTGTGGCCAATTCGGTGATAAATAACGAGATACTTTTGACCGTCCCAGCCGTACCTCCCGCATCGACGTAGTCGCCCACCTTGAATGGACGGAAGATCAACAACATGACCCCAGCCGCCACATTACTGAGTGTGCCCTGCAGGGCCAAACCAATCGCCAAGCCCGCTGTACCAAAAACCGCGATTAAACTTGTAGTTTCGACCCCGAATTGGGAAATGACAGCCAGGAAGGTAACAATCAACACTAAATAGCGTACAAAACTGGAGACAAATCCCTTGAGCGTTTGATCAACATTTGCTGATTGTTCAAACCGATATTCGACTTGTTTTTTTGCCCAATTCGCAATCATTCGCCCGATGATGAGAATGAGAATGGCGCCAATAACCTTGAGACCATAGATCGTCAATAGGCTAATCCCTTCTTTCATCGCTTCTTCCATGTAACCCTCCTATTCGAAAATATTCAACAAAACCGACAGCATAAATGTTCTGATCATCACCTGCGAGAAAAAGAAACATGGGGTCAGTTCAAACATTACAGCATGTTTTCGGCCTTCTTGAAACTAGCGTACTGTGTGATTTACTGTCATGTAATGCACCCCGAATGGCACTGAATTCTGCGAACCTTTACACCTATTAAGCAATGCCTGATTGGATGGCTTTATGCATTAAAAACGCTGCTTGCCAGGTAAGTGGTGTATCCGATGAAGCAGGCAAGTAGTGCTGCGCCTTCGATTCGATTGATGCGGCCAGGCACTCGAAATCCATAGCAGATAAAAAACAGCGAGACGGTGAGCACTGCCATGACCAGAATGTCTCGAGATAATACTTCCGGTTCCACCGACATGGGATGAATCACCCCCGCGATACCAACCACGGCGAGCGTATTAAAAATATTTGAGCCAAGAACATTACCCAGGGCAATGTCATGTTCACCTTTACGCGTAGCGATTAACGAAGATGCCAGCTCCGGCAGTGAAGTGCCTATGGCTATAATGGTTAAGCCGATAATCAGATCGCTCACGCCAAAGCCGCGCGCGATTGAAGTCGCGCCCCAGACCAAAATACGAGAGCTTATGATTAACAGTATCAAGCCAATCACCAGCCAGAAAACCGCTCGGCCAATCGACATAGTGCTTGCTTCGATCTCACCTTCAGTTTCGACTCCAAGAGTATCCGATTTTGTACGCAGGCCTTGCCAGATGATCCAGGCCATCAGGATGAAAAATACACCCAACAACACCAGAGCATCGTTACGGGTAAGTTCACCATCCCACATTTGGTAAGCGGCCAGAGCCGTGATGGCGATGAGTATTGGCAATTCTTTGCGTAACACCTGCGAATGCACAGTGATGGGGCTAATTAAAGCTGTCAGCCCAAGAATGAGTGCGATATTGGAGATATTCGAACCATAGGCGTTGCCGAGCGCAATGCCGGGGTTGCCCTGTGATGCTGCGATCGCTGACACCACCATTTCAGGCGCGGATGTGCCTAGGCCAACAATGACCATGCCGACCAGCAATGGCGGCATACCAAAATAACGCGCAGTGAAAGCGGAGCCTTCCACAAAACGGTCAGCACTCCACACAAGCAGAATCAGACCAACTGCTACTGCAAGAAAAGCAAGAGTCATAAATTCCTATAAAAATAGAGAAAGCCAAGCGTAACAATTACAGCCAATTGTATTTAATAACGATACTACTCAAGTCTGCTTGGCGATTAATCTGTTTTTTTAGAGCGAAGCGTGGGCGGCAGTTCAAACATTACAATATTTTTTCTCGGTTTTCTTTATCTACCGCACTGCGCGACTTACTGTCATACAGTGTGCTTTGCAATGGCCCCCGATCTCTGCCATCGTATAAAAACCGGATTGGTGAGCCTGAGCTGTTGCCTGATCCTCATGCGGGTGGCGCATCAAGTGTAATAGCGTTTGTTGGCATGTTATAACTGCATCGTGTGGTTTCTGGCTACTGGCATCATAAAGAAATCATGAAGCTAACTACAATCAACCGCCTGCACCACACATAACCAAGCCCTCTGATACCCAGCTCTTAAGGACCATCGCATTGACCTCAGTTATGTCGGTGGTAAACCGATGGTTGGAGTCGTTATACATCCATCGATTATTATAGAGGCGATAGATTGGTACGGTGTCTACCGGGCAGGTATGATTGACTGGCAACTTTACGTAAAACGCGATTCCCTCATATGTCCAGCCGGGATCATTCTTTACTTGGCTGCACTCGCCCGGGTCTGCGGTATAAAAATGTGAATTCGGCCCCTTTCCTGGCGTTCCATAAAACCGGCACACAGGCACCGCACCTTGAGAAGCTTGTCGCCACGCTAGAAAGTAATCTACAGTATCACGCCATCCAGCCCCTGCTCCGCCTGACAGCACTGATAAAGATTCAGACCTTGATCCGGTACGAAAATAGTGGTTGAGGTTAACATTGTAGTATTCATAAATGAGAGAAAAAGGTTTTAAAGCATCCACTACTTGTAATGTTGCATAGGCATCCAGCACGCCCCACCCGCAAAGGGGGTAGTATATTGTGCATTGAGAGTCAGATGGGAACGCGCGGCTGCCATAAATCATACTAATTATCAGCATTTCTGGGGCAATTTGGGGATCCAAGGCCAAGGCAAGTGAGGCCACACCAGAAACATGGGGTGCTGCCATGCTGGTACCGTTTTTGTAATCTACTGCCCCTGATTCAGGAACTGTTTTACCAGAATTTACTGTTGATAGAATCCCTGCCTCGATGCCATAAGTTGCTATATCTCCTCCTGGCGCAGATATGTCTACTTTATATCCAGAGCTGAAATTGCTATAGCTTGCTCGATACCCATAAGGCCCAACCGCGCCCACTGTTGTTACCCCAGTGCACGACGCTGGTACAAAACTGGCTGCTTCGCTGTCACTATTTCCAGCGGCAACAATAATCAACGCTCCCTTGGCTTTGATTTGATTGATTGCTTCTGGATATACGGTACCGCTACATCCGCCCGGCCTGGATCCTCCAAGGCTCATGTTGATTATCTGCGCCGGGTGAGGGTTAATCGGTACGCCTGGAACCGCAATTCCCGCTGCCCACATCATGCCATCTATAATGTCAGACCCGTCTCCACCACATTTGCCAAGAACACGGACGGGAAGAATACGGGTCATCCAATTAATCCCGGCGATACCAGCTGAGTTGTTTCCGGTAGAGGCAACAATTCCGGTAATGTGTGTGCCGTGCCACGAACTATTTGTTGCTTCTGATCCGGACCCACATTCTCCAGCGTGAGTCCAGTCTCCTGGGTCAAGTGCGTTGTTATCCCGACCGTCTCCATCATTGGAGCTCAGGGGATTTGAAATGAAGTCATACCCGGGAAGAAGCCTGGTGACAAACTCAATGTTGGGCCTCACCCCGGTGTCGACCACAGCGATTACTGTGTCCGAAGATCCTACTGTGAGATCCCATGCTCGACCGAGATCAGCCGACCCTGGAAATGTAGCGCTACTTTTAAGATTCCATTGGTCAGATGCAAAAGTGTCATTAGGAACCATGGAATGATTTGCGCGAGTATCAGGTTCCACACTCTCAACGTTAACGGATTGCCTGACGCGGTTCACAATGATTTCAGCTTCTGCCCAAGTCAGGGGTTTCGAAAAACGGAAAACAAACCGGTCTAACGACATTGCTCGATTAAACGCCAAAGGGACTCCAGAAAATCGACCTATTTCTTCAATTAACGCTTGAGGTGGCGGTAAATTATTTCGAGAAAGAAGTTTCGCTTCCATGGAACGGAAACTCACAATAATACCGGTAACCTGCACATTATCGAGAACGCTATTGTCAGGATTCTTAGTGTCATTCGGCAGAGCTTTTTCAAATTGAGGCGTATGAGAGGCTGCCTTCATTCTTTCGGTCAGAGAATTTTTAATCCCTAACTGGTTCAGTACCTTATCAACCCCTTTAATTTCTACATCTGCTAAATCAGCAGCTGATAAATTTCCGACAAATGTAACCGCAATGAGTAATCCCAAAATAAAAATTGCGGTTTGGAGGAAGTTAACCTTACATGTTTTGCCCTGCTCATATTTTTTGAACCACTCATACCAGGACATAAGGTTCTGTTTTAGAGGCTTTGCAGGCATGAAATAATGAACCAATCGATGGTTTCTCAATGTAGCCCCTTTCGTTGTTGTTATTCGAGTTAATGCCACGCTGGATCATGCGCGATGAATAAATATAAGACAAGTATCCGCAACAGAAAAGAAGGCACCTCTAAAAATTGAATTCTCTAAATTTAATTATGTAAATAATGATTTTTTCAGTTTTCTTCAAACTTCCCCAGTGCGCGAAATACCATCATGTAACGTATCCCGAAATGGCCCTGATCTCTGCCATCGTGTAAGCAGCGGATAGGTAAGCCTGATATTTTGCATCCGGTACTCATCCAGCGACATAACGATCGATCTTAGTTAGGCCATTAAAACTTCCCGTAGCGCTTCGAAAATATCCTTTCGGCGACCCCCGCGCGATGTGGCGTAAAATTCAGGACAACCGAATATTCCAGTCTCAGAGGTCTGGCTGTCTGCGAAATGTGATAGAGTTTGTTGGAATGTTATAATTGCTTCAATGATTGTGATTTATTCTTAATCTTGATAGAGGCCACTGTAATTTCCCGTTAGTCTGTGAAGTATGTGCGTTAACGAACAGACCGAAATTAAAAATTGTAAGAGACTGACACTGGGTTTATTGCCGGAAATTTCACACTAACCAAAATTAAAGGAGCTAGTCATTATGCAGAATACAACTTCAAATAAAGTAGAAGACGCAGTGGCCAACGCAGAAAAAATGGCTCAGCGTACGGGCGCCGCAGTGGGGAATGTTGTAGATGCTACTACAACCGCTGGGAAGCAGGTAGGAGCCGTCGCAAGTAGTGAGATGGCCAACCTGCGGGCCGATTTAGATGATTTTATTGCTCGCATGCCTAGTTTATCTGATGTTGATTTAGAAGAGGCCAAGGAAAAACTGATGGAGAGAATGGCATCTGCAAAAGCAGTTGCGAAGATCGTGGCAGCTGATGCGCGCAAACATTTCAATGATGGAGTCGATTGCTCCAGAGGATATGTAAAAGAAAACCCTTTACAAGCAGTGGGGTATGCAGCTGCATTTGGTTTTTTACTTGGACTATTAGTTTCACGGCGTTAATATTGACTCACCGTAGAGCACTTGTATTCCTAAGTTGAGATAAATTTAATGTTTAAAAAAATCCGGAAAATCAAGCAGCTTGGCATCGTTGCACGTGATCGTATTGGCGATTATGTGCAATTGATGTCGATCTTGATAAAGATTCAGTGGAATTACGTTAGTGCCCAAATAATCAGTTATGTTGCGATATTTGTTCTGGCATTATTAAGCTTGGTCTTTATAGGTGTGGCTGTAATAGTTAGCTTCTGGGAGACCCCTTATCGTGTAGCGTCTGCGTGGGGTATTGTGGCTTTCTATGCCTTGACGGCTTTGGGAATTTTCCTGGTAAGTCTGAATAGAGTACGTCCAGAATTCCCATTAGAAACGATACGTACCGAATTAGAGAAAGATGCAAAGCTAGTAAAGGAAGTGGTATGACAATCTCATTGTCACTTGAAGAGCAAAAAAAAATTATCTTGGATCGAATGGAGGAGTCTCGGCGCAACTATCGAAGCTCTTTGATTCAGCGAGATTCTATTGCTAAGAACTCAACGGTTTTGCTTGGTAATTCAGGAACGTTTCCACGGAGCAATACTTTTAAATTTTTAATGCAGTATCCATATTTATTAGGTATAGCTGTATCTGCAATACTGGTAGTGTCGCGTAAACCATTGAAAAATTTGTTAAAGAGGAATCTTGCCTTCAGAACGAGTATGCTAGCAAATAAGGTCAAAATATTGGTTGTGGCCGCACTATTTCGTATGTTCCGATCATATATTCGATAGTTATAGCTGTTGCAATTTGAACTTGAATCCGTCTTCTTTCCTGAATTAGAGAAATTTTAGGTATTGTTGTTCAGCCATGTTTCACTGCTCTTCATTGTGCTTTATTGATGAATAGCACTTCATCCCCCATTCTAATTATCCCAGATTTAATCACTCTTGCATTTATCCCGCCGTGTCCGCGAACCGCATTGTAGCCACCGGGGCCGAAAGTTTCTTCCATAAACGAGCAGGGGTGGCAGAGGCCGGTATATTCAAGTATCACTTCGCCGATCTGAAATTGTTTATCCTTCAGAGCGATTAGGTTGATCCCGCTAATGCAGATATTACGACGTAATTGTGCCGGTTCTACGGATTCTAAACCGAGGTTTGATGCGATTACTGACAGGTGTTCTTCCTGAATAAGGGTGACTTGCCGATTGCCCGATCGCCCTGCGTAACGATCTCCTGTTAATCCATTTTGAGTCTTGGCTTCGACAGCATCGACTACCAGCATTTCTGCACGTCGTTCGGGTCTAACGCCAATCCACGTTACTTTGCCTTTTTGCGGTAGTGTTTTGAATAGGGTGTCGAGTGTTTTCATTATTAATAATATGGCAGATTTACAAAAAGTGCTGAGCCAAGGCGAAGGTGAAAAAAAGCCGAATATAATGTTGGAGAAGGGAGTTCTGGGGCTTTATTCTGATGATTGACTCATGTAATCGGTTAATAATTCTTGGCACCACTCAGGTAGTGAACGGTTTTTTAATTCAAGTTGCCCGTCGTGAATAACAGCAACTTGCTGAAAAGGGTTGTCGGCGCGAGAATTATCCAGGATATAGGTGTGATTGCATAAGGGTATCGTCTGTTTGATCAACTTTAATACCCTTGGAATCCGACTGATTACTTTTTCTTCGGGAACATAATGTCCACCTTCACTTATGCGTTGAGCGATACGTGCTTGATTGAGTGAAACGTCATTCAAATGAATGAATACCAAAATGATTTCATAACCAGCTGTTTTGGCCTGCGCAACAAAATCAATTTTTGAAGGATGAGAAAAAACGGTTTCAAAGCAGAAGCTTCGTCCTTCCCGTAATAACTGCAAGCGCATTTGTGTCGCCAATATCGCGGCATCATAGCTGTGTGATTCTGGCGCAAGTGGATAAAGTTTTTTTGCCAATATATCAGCATTAATAAACGGTATGCTACGCGCTGCTAATTGTGTGCGATAAAAAGTGCTTTTTCCTGAGCCATTCCCACCAGCCAGCAACCAAAGCTGTTTTTTGAGTTTCAAGAATTGAGCATGTTTATTTCAACAAACTCGCCATCCTGAAATTTTCCTGTCTTAACTTCTCCACTCGAATCAATCTTCTCCAAATAACCTGGGTGCGTTAAAGACACCTGAAACTTTACCGGGCTGCTAGTGACGACCTGAGACAAGGTTTTATCGGTGCTACGCTGATCTTCAAGCCCTCGAAAAACTTCACTGGGATCAACTGGCTCACTATAAACAGGTGCGACT
Organism: Candidatus Nitrotoga sp. M5; assembly: GCF_927904885.1. GTDB lineage: Bacteria > Pseudomonadota > Gammaproteobacteria > Burkholderiales > Gallionellaceae > Nitrotoga. Next base: position 32,588 of record NZ_CAKMNW010000013.1, on the reverse strand, counting down.
TTGATTGTTGCTAATCCGGTTGCAACAGACAGCACATCATCCGGGGTCAGCATTGCGGATACGCTGCGCCCCATGGCAGCCCAATATTCAATTTGTTCGGCGGTACTACGGTGATACTGTTTACCCGTCACCGTCGCCAACTTCATCAATTCTTCTTGCAGCCGAATAGGGGAAGCAGACTTTGCCATGATCATTCCTTGTAAATGGTTTCTGGAAGAATGATTGTAGCAGATTGCTACAATCATCTTTGATGTAGTTGGAACTTGATCCCGTAACTTTAAATTTACGCTTAAAAATTTTGGGGACACATTACTTAACTCCTTACGCAATTAAGTAATGTGTCCCCTGAGTTTCCAGTTCAAGAGCAGGCTTCAGTTGCTGTGAAACTAATGGCATTCGGACCTGATCTTTTTTGTTATTTTTATTTTTTCAGCTTGCCTGACAATTCAAAAAACTCTTGTTCGTTATTGGTTCTCGGAAAAGGTGTATCTGGTATTGGCACATCCAACCATTTACAGAGCCCTTCCCAGCCGTCGCCAATGTTATAAACAAATAATTTATCGCCTTCGAAAGCATTTTTCACCGACTCTACATTTTTGTTGAAAATATCAATACAGTGGCTGCGGTCAGTTATGTTCCCTTTAAAGGTATTTTTCATAATCATACGCATAAGCATTTCACCAAATGGGTTTGGTTTATCACTTGGCGCTGCGTTAACGCCGTCACTGATAACCTTAAAAATGGTTTTGGAAATACTGTTATACCAGCTCTCGGCTGTTCTGGTTGTTAGCAGTATTTTCGCGTCGGGAAAATGTTCAGCAAGTGCTGGCCAGTATGCAGCCGTTGGCCAGTCAACGCAGCTTTCATAACCAGCCAGAGCTTCATCCCAATCGACTTTTTCACCTTTAGCGGCGGCGAGCCAATAGGGTAAGTGTTTGTCCGGATTTGCGATAACTTCATCCATGTGATGGCAGGGCCCAAAGCCGAGCTGCTCCAACGCAATTTTCATCGACATACTGCCTGTGCGGCCGAAACCACATCCAATAATTTTCATATCTACTCCTCTTGGCGATTAGCTATGTAGGGTGGCACGGTTTTGTGCCCACGCGGATTCTCAAACATCGCGAATCGACTATCTGGCAACGGTAATTCTGGGAACACCAAATTTGTGATGAAAATGATTTCCCCCGCCATGTCGATTGCATTTATTTTAACCCGGTTAAACACGGGTATGTACTGCGTGCAGCTACCCGCGTGGGTGCAAAGACGTACCCAACCTATCACACTATTGAAGCATATAATGCGATGTAGTAGACTTCCATTTACTTGGACCGAAATATCGGGTGGTTAACAGTGGCCTGGGAAACCGGCGCTGAATAAGATGCAGAAGATAGGTGGGCAATCATGAGCAAGCGCTTCCAAAATTGGGCTGAGACCTGGATCGAAGATAACATCATTCCTGCCAATCCCGACATCGAGAGCTATGATGCGCGGGCAAGACGGCTGATGGATGAAATGTACGCTGCGGCGGCGGCGGCCAAATTCTCAGACTCAGAGACTGCGGAGGAGCGAAAGCACCTTGCACCCCTGGTTTTGGCGACGGTCGCGAACGACTCTGAATTCGACTACGATACATTTACGCTCAATTATCTACTGTCGTTGGAGATGGGAGACGGCGACTGAGCCCCGTCCGACTTACTCACACCGATTCATTAACGCATTCAGCGATGTAGGGTGGGCACGCCTTTGTGCCCACGCGGATTCTCAAACGTCGCGTCGACTATCTGGCAACGGCGATTCTGGGAACATCAAATTTCTGATGAAAATGATTTATTCCCGCCATGTCGATTGCATTCATTTCAACGCAGGAATGTACAACGTGCTGTTGATTGGTCTCATTCGACATTTCACTGCTAAGTGTGTGATGGGGTATGTGCGAATGTCTGGGCTGATGCGATTGAGAATACAGTGCTGGGTCATGATTGACACTGCCCGCGTGGGCACAAAGACGTGCCCACCCTACCGAGCTTATCCAAAGTTCAGGTTGACTAGCTGTGTTTATGCATGCACATCAATATTACTACCCAAATTACCCGTTGGCAGAGATTGAACTGGTGGAATGGCTTCAATTAATTGCATAGCGGTTTGCTTTTGGATATCCATGCTTTTCTTTAAAACAGTAACAGCAACTGCATCACGCTGATCCAGACCTGATGCCATGGCGGCTACTTGAACACCTGAAATATTCATTATTATTCCCCAAATACTTAATCTATAGACTTAATAGCGTCTATGCTTTATTTATCTTTAGGTGGCTTCTTGAAAAACCTCCACCAAGCCCAATTATTCCTGACCTCAATTATTCCCGAAGCGATTGTTAAGAGTTACCACCGGGATTACCCTGTTTGGCCAAGCATATTTTTTGCCTCCTGAGAAAAACGCAAAGTCCTATGGCGGTAAATATTGGTAGCACGAGAAAGAAAAAAGACATGGCCTCTTCGCTAAGAGGAGCCCCTGCGCTTTCTCCAGAGACCATCCAAAACGTGAGTCGGACAAGCCCACCGAGGAAGGCAGTGGCGAATATACCCGGGATCAACCACCCAACGCCAAGCTTCACACCGCTTCGTGTGCGCATCACTAGCCAAACAATAGAGAAAAAGAAAACCGATGTGGCGAGCTGGTTAGCAATAAATCCAAGGAACACTATGAACACAGTTCTCTCCTTATGGCGCTTAACGAATAGCGTTTATCTGCCGCCCCGCCCAAACTTGGTTAACCCGCGTCCCATATTGGCGGCAGATAAACCATGTTGGACTGAACCTTATGGAGAGCGGAACCTATGGGGATTGTAAGGTTTTGTGGCAGGTCGTCAACTGCATGATCGGGGAGTACGCTAGTGGGCGAGGAATAAGGGGATGCTCTAGAGCAAACTTTCTGCCCCTAATTATGTGTCCGCGTTGGCGCAAATCGTGCCCACCCTCTAACTGGTTAGGCGTCGGCGACAGGCCGCTGGGAACGAAACCTTTGGCAATGAGAGAGCAATTCTTTGCAGCGTTGCAGCAATTCGGATGACTCGACGGTCATTCGCCCCAGACTGGCAAGATCAATCAATTCCTCTTTGGATCCCACATCGTTGTAGCGAACCACGCGAATGAAGCCAGTGTGAATGTGGCTGCCATCCGGCGCGACCTTCTGTGTGGCCAAGTAGGGATTGTGAGCTATCTTATTTCTGTTCTGGAAGGCTGCCTTCAGCTGGACAAAGAGATTGACTGATTTCCATCCCTGTCGGTTCAGAGCGGGCTCGATGCGCTCAACGAGCTTGGTAAGTAGGTCAATGCGCTTGGCGGCATTCAGAGCAATAAATGAGGCAGTGAATACGGTGTCGCCCACAAGTTCAGAGATTAGTGCATTCAGTACAAATTCCATGGCCGCGTAATGATGCATGGCCTTGCCCAATGCGATCACGAAATTTGAAGCTTCATTGTCAAGTAGGTGGTCGGTCAAAGGCAAGGTCCTTTCGATTCATAACCAAAAGTAGACAACCGAAAAAATGCCGACAAAGGCACCTGCAAGGTGTATAAACCGACTCTTATTTTATAATTCATTAATTGAATTGAAATTAATATCTGAATCACACCCACAACCGAATTTAGTTGATAACTGCACCTTTTTTTTCTTGTTGTGTATCATCTTCAGGGAGACGATGGTTCAGCTCGATAAATAAAAAAGAGTAAATAAAATAGCAGTGGCATTTTATGCCAGCGTATCTGCGGCAAAGCAAGAGGAAAAAGCCCTCTCTATCAACTGACCAGTTATTGCAAATGCGCACTTGGTGCAAGGCACAAGGTCACAGGATTGCGATGGAATACATTGAACCAGCTGCCTCTACTACCGACAAAAAACGGCCAGTATTTCAGCAGATGATTTGAAAGCGACAAATAATCACGCTTTACTATAAATATTCGTCCCCTGCTTCACGAATTCCTCCGCTTTTTGTTCCATTCCTTTCTGAAGAGCAGTTTGTTCATCTACGCCTTGAGTAGCGGCATAGTCTCTTACTTCCTGCGAGATTTTCATCGAACAGAAATGAGGCCCGCACATGGAGCAGAAATGTGCGACCTTGGCGGAGTCCTTGGGTAGTGTTTCGTCATGGAATTCGCGCGCTTTGTCTGGGTCGAGGCCAATGTTGAATTGATCTTCCCAGCGGAATTCAAAGCGTGCTTTGGATAGCGCGTTGTCGCGAATCTGTGCGCCAGGATGGCCTTTGGCGAGGTCAGCGGCATGTGCTGCGAGCTTGTAGGTGATGACGCCTTCTTTGACATCGGCTTTATTCGGCAAACCGAGGTGTTCTTTTGGCGTTACGTAGCACAGCATTGCAGTGCCGTACCAGCCTATCATTGCTGCGCCGATACCGGAGGTGATGTGGTCGTAGCCTGGTGCTATGTCTGTCGTGAGTGGGCCTAATGTGTAGAAGGGCGCTTCATGGCATTGTTCCAGTTGCAGATCCATGTTTTCTTTGATCAGGTGCATGGGTACATGGCCGGGGCCTTCGATCATGACTTGTACATCATGTTTCCATGCAATTTGAGTGAGTTCACCTAGCGTTTTCAGTTCGCCCAGTTGCGCTTCGTCATTGGCATCAAAGATCGAGCCGGGACGCAGGCCATCGCCGAGGCTGAAGCTGACGTCATACGCTTTCATGATTTCGCAGATATCTTCGAAATGTTCGTATAGGAACGATTCTTTATGATGAGCCAAGCACCATTTGGCCATGATAGAACCGCCGCGCGATACGATGCCAGTCATGCGGTTGGCCGTTAGCGGCACATAACGGAGTAACACGCCGGCATGAATGGTAAAGTAATCGACGCCTTGCTCGGCTTGCTCTATCAGCGTGTCGCGGTAGATTTCCCACGTCAGGTCTTCGGCTTTGCCGTTCACTTTCTCCAGTGCCTGGTAAATTGGTACGGTGCCGATTGGCACCGGTGAGTTGCGGATGATCCATTCACGCGTTTCGTGGATATGCTTGCCGGTGGAGAGATCCATTACGTTGTCGGCACCCCATCGAATCGCCCACGTCAGTTTTTCAACTTCTTCGCCGATGCTGGAAGTAACGGCCGAGTTGCCGATATTGGCGTTTATTTTTACCAGAAAGTTGCGGCCAATGATCATCGGCTCGACTTCAGGATGATTAATGTTGGCGGGGATAATGGCGCGACCACGGGCAATTTCATCGCGTACGAACTCGGATGTAATTTCGGCCGGAATGCTGGCGCCGAAAGATTGGCCGGGATGCTGTCGACCCATTAAATCGGCTAATTTATTTCCCATCGGGCCGGATGCTTTTAATTCTTCGAGATACTCTTTACGGCGCATATTCTCGCGGATTGCGACAAATTCCATCTCTGGCGTGATGATGCCCTGGCGAGCGTAGTGCATTTGTGACACGTTCGCGCCCACTTTCGCGCGACGCGGTTTACGGCGCAGGTTGAAGCGTAATTCGTCCAGCTCGGGGTCATTCAGTCGTTCGGTGCCATATTGCGATGACGGGCCGGATAATTCGTCGGTGTCGTTACGTTCGGCAATCCACGGCATGCGTGGTGTCGACAGTCCGGAACGGATGTCTATATAGGCGGCCGGGTCAGTGTAGGGGCCGGAGCAGTCATACACGTATATCGGCGGATTTTTTTCCGCATTCATACTTGCTGGTGTGTCCGATTGCGAAATTTCGCGCATCGGCACTTGAATGTCGGGGCGTGACCCCGCAACATAAATCTTGCGTGAATTCGGTAAAGGCTGCACTGCCGCTTTGTCAACGTGGGCAGCTTGGCTTAAAAACTTAGGATGGGCATTCATGGTGGGTTGCTCCAAAAAAGCAAGGAGCATCAATAGAAACAACTGACGCTTCCCTACGACGGCATTATCCGTACAGGTTCAAAGGGTATCTCTCACCTCGCCGACTTGTTGACGAGGACCCCTACGCAAGCTTACAAATTACTGTAAATAAGATGGGAAAGCAAGCATGAGTTATTTTCGATACGAAAAGGGTCGTAAGAGTATGTGTAACAATCTAATTTCGCGAGTTGTTGCTTTGCAGTTTGCCTGCTGGTCTCGCTTCTTCACAATACGGCGTTACTTGAAAAAAGTATCGTTAACAGTTTATTCAACAAGTCGAGCGATCAACGCCAGGTCGGCGACACCGGTCACTGGAAGATTATGAGTATATTGATATTCTTTAACGAGTCGCAGTGAGGTTTGACCGAATATTCCATCCGCTTTAATGTCAATGCCGCGATCCGACAGTCCAAGCTGGAGAAGGCGCACATCCAGCCCGCGTTGCAGGGGTGATTGCAAAACTAGTGAACGTGTCCCAGGCTGCGGGCCATCGTAACAACCGCGTGGCGTAGCTGAAAGTGAATCGGTGGAAATTTCTTGACCGCGTACAACAAGCGGTAATGGTAGCCCCCAGTAATCCTGGTCAATCAGGCGCTGGAAGGCATCCATGCGGTAGACGGTAGCGCGTAAGTCGGCACGCGAACTGTTGGCCAGCCAGGCACGGCGGATGGCTATGTACGTGGTAATCCATTTATGCTCATTACAGCTAGTGTTATCACCAACCTGCTGTATGGTGCGGTTGCGCATTGATCTCCATGAGCCGTGTACAAAACTGTCGTATACCACCGCTACTCCAAGTGGGCTGGTGATATTTAAGCGCTTTGCAGTTCGAGCGGCAGGCTGCCAATATGCTTCGTCGAAAAAGGTATCCTGCGTATCACGCATTACGTTGTCGTCAGCGCTGGCACGTAGCAAGTTATGCAGCTTGGCTTCCTTGTCCAGCTTAAGGTCACGTGCCGCAAAGCGCGACAAATAGGGTGCTATACGAGAGCCGAAGCGGGCACCTGCGTTCGCACAGTAGCGTTGTAATAATTCATTCAGGTTACCTGAACCTAGTGTGGTCTGTGATCGGCCGAAGGTGAGGTGCCCTGTGTCACCAGCAATCAGTGTTACTTGGCCGTAATCACCTAACACCCTGCCAGTTTCGAAGATATTGACGAGAGATTCTGCGGTTTTCTTTTGGGTTGTAGTCAACATGATCATAACTCCTCAGTTTTTGGGTTGATCTTCAAATTTTTTGATAACCTGAAATTCACGCTGAGCATTTAGCCATCAAATGCTACATCTCCCTCATCCACCGCGTCTCCTACATTGATACCCTTGAAGTCAAACAACTTGCTGTCCATCAGGTGTGAGGATTTCACGTTCTGCATGGCGGTGAAGATGGATTGACTACGGCCGGGGTATTGGCGCTCCCACGCAGTTAACATTTCTTTGATATTCTGGCGTTGCAGGTTTTCTTGCGCACCGCACAGATTGCACGGGATGATGGGAAATTTCAGGGTGCGGGCAAAGCTGGCAATATCTTTCTCGGCGCAATAAGCCAGCGGACGAATCACCACGTGGTCGCCCTTATCGGTAACCAGCTTGGGTGGCATAGCCTTGAGTTTTCCGCCAAAGAAGATATTCAGGAACAGCGTCTCTATCATGTCGTCGCGGTGATGGCCTAATGCGATCTTGTTCGCACCCAGTTCTCCAGCCACGCGATAGATAATGCCGCGACGTAAACGCGAACACAGTGAGCAGGTGGTTTTGCCTTCTGGAACTTTCTCCTTGACGATGGAGTAGGTGTCCTGGGTTTCTACGCGATACTCTATGCCCAGAGATTTGAAATAGTCCGGCAGTATATGTGCCGGAAAGCCTGGTTGCTTCTGGTCCAGATTCATGGCGATCAGGCGAAAGTTTATCGGCGCACGTTTTTGCAGCGTCAGTAAAATTTCCAACAGCGTGTAAGAGTCCTTGCCACCAGACATGCACACCATGATGGTGTCGCCTTCCTCGATCATGTTGTAGTCACCGATAGCACGGCCAACTTGTTGCTCCAGTCGTCCGCGCAGGCGGTTAAAGTTGCTGGAGTGATGCTCAAAATGGATGGGTTGTGTAATGGCGTTCATATTGTCATTCAAAGGTTAATACTACGTCCGCCATCCACCGAAATAATTTGTCCGGTAATGTAGGGTGCATCATTTAATAAAAATTTCACGGTACGGGCAATGTCGTCGGGCTCGCCTTCACGCTTAAGTAAGGTGTGGGCGATGATCTTTCGACGTCGCTTTTCATCGCTCCATTCTTCACTTTCAGGCCACACAATAACGCCGGGGGCAATAGCATTGACGCGTACCTGTGGGGCCATTTCCTGCGCCAGCGCACGTGTGAGCGCCGCCAATCCGCCCTTTGCAATGCTATACAGCAGGTAGCCGTGCATTGGTCGTTCGGCATGGATGTCCACTATGTTGACAATGGCGCCGTGGTTGTGACGCAACTCCCTTGCTGCTGCTTGTGCGAGCATCAGCGGGGCTTTCAGGTTGGTACCAATGAGGTCGTTCCAGTTTTGATCGTTAACATCGCTCAGCGACGTAGGAAAAAAACTGGAGGCATTGTTAACCAGCGCATCCAACCGTCCAAAGTGACTGATGGTTTTTTCTACCAGCCGAGTTAGCGCTTGCAGGTCCAGCAGGTCGGCCTGTATTTGCAGCACAGAGTCGGGGCGCTCGTCTTGCAGCTCTGATTGCAACTCCAATGCATCCTGCGCAGAAGTACGGTAGTGCAGCGCGATATTCGCCCCCGCCGCGTGCAACTTGCGGCAGATCGCTGCCCCCACGCGTTTTGCGCCACCCGTCACTAATACCACTTTACCTTGCATGGTGCTCTCCACTAAACTTACGGCTTGTAATTTAACACATCCCCATCGCTCAATCATGCTCTCACTGCCGTTGCCATCCCCCGAAGCCCAAGCGCACAGCGATCAAGTTCGTGATTTGATTCATTACGACATCTTGCGGCAAGGCGGGTGGATTCCATTTTCGCGATTCATGGAGCTGGCGTTATATGCGCCGGGAATGGGCTATTACAGTGCCGGGGCACGTAAGTTCGGCGCAGCTGGAGATTTTGTTACCGCGCCGGAAATTTCTACGTTATTTGGTCGAACGTTGGCACGACAATTAGTTGAAATTATGGCGCAAAGCACGCCGCATATTATCGAACTCGGTGCAGGTAGTGGCAAGCTGGCTGTAGATATATTGAGCGAGCTGGAAAAGCAGAATAGTTTGCCCGAACGTTATGACATTCTGGAGGTAAGCGCTGATTTACGCGAACGGCAACAAGCATTGCTGCAAGCGCGCTTGCCACATTTAATTAACCGTGTGCATTGGCTGGATGCGCTTCCAGACAGCATTTCTGGCGTGCTGGTCGCCAACGAAGTGCTAGATGCTTTACCAGTGCATCTGGTGCGCTGGACGGATGCGAATATTGTTGAACGCGGTGTGGCGAGCGAGGGGGACAAGTTTGTGTGGCAGGAACGTCTGCCGGAAAATTCAATGCTGCGGGAGATTGCCCAACAGATCAAAGTGCCTGAAGACACTCTCAGTGATGTGTCGCTTGCCGCACGTGGCTTGGTCAAAAGTCTGAGCGAGCGCTTACAGCAAGGCGCACTCCTTTTTATTGATTATGGTTTTGGCGCGCGCGAGTTTTACCATCCGCAGCGCACTAAAGGCACACTCATGTGCCACTATCGTCATCATGCACATGACGATCCGTTTTTCATGCCCGGTTTGCAGGACATTACTGCGCATGTCGATTTCACCGCTGTAGCAGAAGCGGCCATTGATGCAGGATTACACCTCTATGGTTATACGACGCAAGCCTATTTTCTGATTAACAGCGGCATTACTGGATTATTGGCAGAAACGGATTCAGAGAATGTTCTCGAATATCTGCCACTTTCTGCAGAGTTGCAAAAACTGACTAGCCCTGCTGAAATGGGTGAGTTGTTTAAAATAATTGCGCTGGGCAATGGCGTGGATTTGCCTCTAAGTGGATTTGTGTCGGGTGATAAGTCACGTTTATTATAAATAAATCCAGGGAACCCTGGGTACAGTCGATTTGTTCGCTAGTAGCCTGCCGGACGTAGTCTCCTGTTTGAATTTTCGGAGTCACCTGTTTTATCACACACGCTGACTTTTGATTTGTACTGCCTCTAAAAATTTTTAAGGCACAAAATTATGAAACCTCACTACCTGTTGATTATCCTGTGTGCTGGTTCTGTCAGCTGGGCACAGGCGGCGGTATATAAAAAAATCGATGCTGATGGACATGTAACTTATTCCAGCTCACCTATAGAAGGCTCCAAAAAACTTGTTTTGGAGCCGCCGACTATTGTGCCGTCCCCTGTGGGAGTACCAAAAAAGGCTGCACTTTCTAATACTCTTAAGGTAGATCAGGCTACACAGAAAAACCGTGATAACTTGCGTCTCAAGATACTTGAAGAAGAATTGTCAACCGAACTCAAGCTGGTCGAAGAATCTCACCGGAACTTGAAAAACGAGAAAGAAAATTCAATAATTCTCAAGGGGCAAGACGGTAAAAACTATCAGAATTCGGCCAAATATGAGGACAAAATAAATGCTTTGCAGGGGAAGGTCATGCTACACGAGAAGAATGTCGAAGCGCTTAAGATTGAACTGGAAAAACTCAACTAATCAGAGTGTGCTTTTTCGGCCAACTTTATCAAAATTTGCCTAAGCACTACAAACGATAGGCCTGACAGCTTGTCGGGTTTAAGGATTCCTTGCTGAATTTTTAGACGATTTCATTTAAGTCCGACAAGCTGCTAGTTCAGCATAGCTGACATGTTATTCCTTGGTAGCAGGCTTTTTCGTAGCAGCAGGCTTTTTCGTAGCAGCAGGCTTTTTTGGTGTGGCGGATTTTTTCGTGGTGGCAGGTTTTTTTGCAGCAGCGGCCTTTTTCGGAGCATCGGTTTTTTTCGGAGCGGCTGGTTTTTTCGTAGCAGCAGGCTTTTTCTTGGCTGTGGCTTTCTTTTGAGACGGCCCTTTTGCCACACGTTCTGCCAGCAGTGTTAACCCTTCTTGCAATGTTATTTCTTCCGGGGATACGTCTTTAGGCAGCGTGGCGTTAACCTTCCCATGTCTTACGTATGGGCCATAGCGGCCATTACAGACCTCTACCTGCTTTTGATCATCAGGATGTACACCCAGTTCTCGTAACACAGTATTGGAAGTTCTTGCCTCTGCTAGCAAAGCTACCGCGCGGTCCAGCTGAATGGTGAAAACACTGTCTCCCTTGGGAATGGATTTAAATTTCCCATCATGGCCGACGTAAGGGCCGAAGCGTCCAATGTTGACGATAATTTTTTTACCGCTTTCAGGGTGGAGTCCCAACTCTTTGGGAAGTTGTAACAGTTCTGTGGCAGCGGCAAGATCTGCATTTTCTGGTGGTAATTCTTTTGGCCAGGAGATACGTTTAGGCTTTGTTTTGGAACCTGTCTCTACTTCACCAAGTTGTATGTAATAGCCATAAGGACCACGCAACAATAGCACCGGCAGACCACTGGCTGGATCGTTTCCCAGCTCCTTGCGCATTTCTCCCGGGTCGGCTTCACCTGTCAGGTTGCGAGTGTAATCGCACTCCGGGTAGGTTGTGCAGCCAATGAAGTTTCCACGTTTGCCAAGACGGGTCGCTAACGGCTTGCCACACTTGGGGCAGGCTTCGTCGATGAGTTCTTGTGTTACATCTTTACGCTCGATGTTTTTTTTATCTTGAATAAGCGCAGCGAAAGGGTGCCAAAAATCGTTCAATACCGGTATCCAGTCGCGCTTTCCATCTGAAACCTCATCCAGCTCATCTTCCATTTGCGCAGTAAATCCGTAATCAACATAGCGCGTAAAATGTTCGGTGAGGAAGCGGATAACAACTCGTCCGACATCGGTCGGTTTGAATCGTTTTTTGTCGAGCAATGCGTATTCACGAGCCTGGAGCGTGGAAATAATACTGGCGTAAGTTGAAGGACGCCCAATGCCATGCTCTTCTAAAGTTTTAACTAAGCTCGCTTCGGAAAATCGTGGTGGAGGCTGGGTAAAATGCTGCTCACCGTATAGCTTGTCAAGAGGAATAGTCTCTCCTTCTTCCAGAGGCGGTAATTTTTTGTTTTCTTCTTCTTCACTGTCATCCGTGCTTTCTTGATAGACAGCGATAAAGCCAGGAAATACCAGGGTTTGACCGTTGGCACGAAACAGGGTGTCATCCCCGCCGAGGCGGATATCAAGGCTGACTGTATCGAAACGCGCGGGGGCCATTTGACATGCGAGGGTACGCTTCCAGATCATTTCATAGAGCCGCGCTTGATCAATGGTGAGAAATTCCCGCATGCTATCCGGGGTACGCGCAATCGAGGTTGGCCGTATTGCTTCGTGAGCCTCCTGTGCATTTTTGGCTTTGCTTTTGTAGATGGGTGCAGTTTTAGGCAAATAGTCCGATGCAAAATGTGCAGTGATATAACCCCGTATTTCCTGCAAGGCTTCTTGTGCAAGGGTGACGGAATCGGTACGCATATAACTGATCAAGCCTACAGTTTGACCGCCTATGTCGATACCTTCATAAAGCTGTTGGGCGAAGCGCATAGTGCGGTCAGTAGACATGCCTAATTTGCGCGCTGCCTCCTGCTGTAGCGTGGAGGTGGTGAACGGAGCAGCGGCATAGCGCTGTTTGGCTTTCTTTTCCACGCGTACCACGCGCGGCGGTAATTTGGCTGCGCTAATGTTGTCAAAAATGTTGCGGTATGCTGTCTCACTGGGTATGCCGAGTTGCTCCAGCTTTTTTCCTTGGTATTGAAACAGCTTGGCAGTAAATGGTTGGTTGTTTTTCTGGCTGTCAAGATGGACAGTCCAATATTCCTGCGAGCGGAATGCCTCGATTTCTAATTCTCGTTCAACAATCAGGCGCAGCGCCGGACTTTGCACGCGTCCAGCAGAAAGCCCGGGGCGTATTTTGCGCCATAGCAGCGGCGAAAGGTTGAAACCCACCAGGTAATCCAGGGCACGTCGCGCTTGTTGCGCGTTAACCAAGGGAATGGAAATTTCACGCGGATGTGCAACGGCTTCGAGTACCGCAGACTGAGTGATTTCGTAGAATACGACTCGCTGCATGGATTTGTTTTTTAAGTTGCGCTTGCCTTTGAGCAGTTCAGCGACATGCCATGCAATGGCTTCTCCTTCTCGATCAGGGTCAGGTGCCAGATAGATGTTGTCAGCCTGAGCGGCAGCTTTTGCGATGGCGTCTACATGTTTGCTGTTGCGCGCAATAGTTTCATACTGCATGGCAAAATCATTTTCAGGATCGATCGCTCCCGATTTGGGTATCAGATCGCGCACGTGGCCATAGGTTGCTAGTATTTCAAAATCTTTACCCAGGTATTTTTTCAGGGTGACGGCCTTGGCCGGTGATTCAACGATTAGTAGATTGCTCGCCATGGTGAGTTTTTAGATTTTAATGTTTTAATGTAAGCGACTGGAATCGGCCGGAATAAGCAGATCTTCGACTATTAAAGGGTCCAAATCTTGACGTTGATTCCACAGCACCATGAGAACGATTAGTTTAATTTGATCCAAGGGCAAATTGTCACGGTTCAATGCAACCGCACGGTCTAGGATCATTTCTCGTTCTACGGGTGTGATTATCTTGTTTTGTTCCCAAAATGTCAGGAAACAACGTGTTTCAAAGCTAATGCGCTTGATTTCCAAATCGGCATAAAAGCGTCCATCGCTATCATTAATGGTGGATGGATAGTTTGCTTTATTCAATTGCTCGAGGCCAGACAGCCAAGTCAGCGCCCGGTGAATGTCCTCATCTTCAAATCCTGCAGCGGATAGCTTGCGGGATAGTTTGTCTGAATTGGGATAGCGGCCGGCATGAAAATAGCTTTCAAATAAATACATTAAAATGTCAAACATAATGTCCCAATAAAAAATTGATTAGTAGGTAAAGGTTAAACTTTGGAGCAAGGAATTATAAATAGCTACAGCTTTTTTCTCCTGTAGGGAAATGCTGCTTGACCTGAATAATTTCAATTTCAATTTATACGTTGATAAAGACCGCCTGGTAAAGTTGCGATGTTACCAGCCAGCTCCAGTTGTAACAGGATGGCGGATAGTGCACTAATCGTCAAGCCACTGCGCTGGCTTAAGCTGTCCATATCTACCGGATCGAAACCTAAATGTGTTAACAAAGGGTGTTCTTTGAGGACGCTAGAATGCAGGGGCGTGCTAGCGGAAAAATGCCCTAGTTCCTCTAGGATGTCTTGCGCGCACTCTACCAATTTAGCGCCCTGCTTGATCAAACGATGGCACCCTTTGGACTGTGGGGCGTGGATGGAGCCGGGAATGGCGAAGACATCGCGCCCTTGTTCCAAAGCCATACGGGCGGTAATCAGTGAGCCGCTTTGTAAAGAAGCTTCGACCACCAGACATCCTAAGCTAAGTCCGCTAATGATTCGATTGCGACGCGGAAAATTTGCCGCGAGTGGCGGAGTTCCTAATGAATACTCTGAGATTAACGCGCCTTCCTGCGCCAATTGGTGCGCCAGTTGGCGGTTGGCTGCGGGATAAACTTTGTCCAGCCCAGTGCCAACTATGCCGATGCTGGAGCCGCATTCATGCAACCCTCCGCGATGCGCTGCGGCGTCTATGCCATGAGCCATTCCACTGACAATGCACAATTCAGAAGCACTCGCTGCCCGCGCAAAAGCTTCCGCATTACTCAATCCTTGTGGGGTAGCGTTACGACTGCCAACTACGGCTAGCGCCGGATGGTTAAGCAATTCAAGCCGTCCTTTTACATACAACAGTAGTGGTGGATCGGAAATGTTAAACAGAGCCTTCGGATAATCACGGTCAGCCAATGTGACGATATGGTTGTGGGGATCAGTCAGCCAACTGGCAATGGGCGCAAATTTTTCTTCGTCCCAGCCTTGCGTGATGATTGCAGCAATGTTTGGCTTAACTATTTGTTGGAGAGTATGCGTTGGCGTGGCAAAGACTTGAGCGGGAGTGCCGAAAGCTTGTAGCAAACGGCGTGCGCCTTCATTACCTAAACCAGGTATCTGGTTCAGGGCAAGCCATGACGCAAGTTCAGCGTCCATAGTATAGGGAATCAGGGCGTCAGCGCGTTATCTAACAATTGCACTGGGAGTCGTGTGCGCATCACTAGCGCGTAGGCAACCTTGTCAAAAGAACGGAATACAAATAGCAGGCCGTATCGCACATCTGGCAGAGTAAGCGTTTCTCCATTTTCCTTGGTGACATCTCCCTTCCGATACAGCGCCAGTACATGGCCATTTTCAAGACCATCACGAAGCCCCTTATTGAGGGTTACGATGGAGTGCTGACCCGCTTGAGAAACACCAGCATAAATTGAGATGACGCGTGCTGCAATCTGGCTGTCTGGAGTACGGGGCACATAGCTTCCGGCAAACTCACTGGATGCTTGGATAAGTCGATCCCCTTTGTTAATGTCATTAAGCGCTTTAACGATCTTAAGCGTGCTGATATCAGCGAATTTTTCGACCTCTGCATCACCCAAGTAAACTGCCTCGTATCCCAGTACCTTGTTATTCTCTGGGTCTAGCAGTGTTTTGCCCGGACGATAAATTTGCCACAGCAACCCCTGGTCTTCTGATAGTCCTTTAACGTATGCGATATCTCCAGTGGCCAGAAGGACGCGTTTTTCGAGGGTGCCAACTATAGTTGGTGCGTTAGATAGCCCGTCTTCCTCGATTATTAGCGGCCTGCTGAGGAAAGGTTCGATGGCTCTGGCTGGAATGCTGGGGATTGCGTTGTGTTCACTGCTTTGCACATATACTCGGGGAGACAGTTTCACACTGTCAGATTGGCCTGCTTTGTTCTTTATAATTTTACCTAAGTGTAATGTACCGCTTGCACGATCCAAATGAACCACGTCACCAGGATAAATCCAGTGCGGATTTTTAATGGAATCTTTGTTTAAGCCCCAAATTTGCGGCCATTTCCATGGATCTTTGAAAAATTTGGCGGAGATGTCCCACAGCGTATCTCCTTTCACTACAATGTGACTATCCGGTGCGTTATCATGGATTTTAACCGTATCAGCGAAGGCGAAGGTGGGCAATAAACAGCAAATCAGCGATATAATAATCTTTTGCATGGAAACTCCATTTTGCGTGGAAACCCAGTTTTTAGAAACCAAGCTAAGGTCGGCTAGTATTGCACGATGTTTGAGTAATACGATTAAATTTTGCCCCTAGTTATTTAAATTAGCAAGCATTTATGGCGATTCTACAAATATTGCAATATCCCGATGAGCGGTTACATTCCGTCGCAGTACCAGTGCATGAAGTAACGGATTCCACCCGCAAGTTGGTCTCTGATATGGCCGAAACAATGTATTCTGCGCCGGGCGTGGGTCTGGCCGCGACTCAGGTAAATGTCCATCAACAGATTATTGTGATAGACATTTCTGAGACCCAGGATCAGTTGTTGGTGCTCGTTAATCCGGAAATTACGGCCAGTAGTGGTGAGAGCGTGTGCGAGGAGGGTTGTTTGTCGGTTCCAGGGATATACGAAAAAATACGCCGCGCTGAACAAGTCACCGTGCGTGCGCTAAATACGCACGGTGAATCTTTCACGCTTGAAGCGGCCGGGTTGCTGGCGATCTGCATTCAACATGAGATGGATCATCTTAAAGGTAAGGTGTTTGTGGAGTATCTTTCGCCGCTCAAGCAATCTCGTCTCCGCTCCAAGCTTAAGAAGCGCCGTCGTGAAACGATGTAAGCACTTCAGAAATGTGCTTTTCTCAAGCTAAGGTGTCGTGGCTTGGTTGCCACGACACCTTAGCTTGAACAAAAGTCATCATAAAAATTTAAAGGTGTCCTGATAATCAACTCTTCCCTAAAGATCATTTTTGCCGGTACTCCAGAATTTGCCGCCACCGCACTAGAGGCGCTGATGGTGCAACAATTTACTGTAGTCGCGGTATTGACTCAGCCCGACAGGCCTGCTGGTCGTGGCATGCGACTCACAGCAAGTCCTGTCAAGCAGCTTGCCGTAGCGCATAGCTTGCCCGTTTTACAGCCTACGTCATTAAAATCTGTCGATGTGCAACAAGAACTTGCCAATTATGCGGCGGATGTAATAGTGGTTGCGGCTTATGGGCTAATATTGCCATCAGCACTATTACAGGTGCCACGCTACGGATGTATTAATATCCATGCTTCTCTATTGCCGCGCTGGCGTGGTGCGGCACCTATTCAACGTGCCATTCTGGCAGGTGACGACAAAACCGGTATCACTATTATGCAGATGGATGCAGGACTAGATACTGGCGATATGTTGCTTACAAAGTCTTGTTCGATCACTGCGCATGACACCTCGCAAACATTGCATGACAAATTAGAGAAATTAGGAGCTGAAGCTGTCGTCGACGCTCTGCGCTTGCTGGAGCAAGGACAAATAAAGCCTTTGCCGCAGAATGAGACCGAAGCAACTTATGCTGCCAAATTAAGCAAGTCAGAAGCGTTAATTGACTGGTCAGAAAGTGCTGCACAAATCATGCGTGCGGTGCATGCCTATAACCCTTTTCCTGTTGCACATACAGTTCTTAATGGGGTACCTGTAAAAATCTGGCAGGCCAGCGTGCGTGACGGGATTGAAGGTGAAGCGGGAGCTGTGCTGGCTATAGAAAAAAACGGCATTATTGTGGCATGTGGCCACGGGGCATTATGCCTTGAGGTATTGCAGCGTCAGAATGCTAAGGCATTACCTGCGATGCAGTTTATGCAGGGATTTTCTGTGCGTCCTGGCGACCGTTGTTCTTTATCTCTCTGACATGCATATCGCACAACGGGGTGCCAGCCAAGTCGTCTGCCAAGTGTTGGCCGGACGCAATCTGAGTCAGACATTGAGTGCGGCTTTGCAAGCTACGCCTGGGCAAACCAGGCCTGAATTGACGCCACAACAACGTGGTACGCTACAGGATCTGAGCTACGGCACGCTACGATTTTACGGTCAGTTAGCGCGCGTGCTGGATCAACTGTTGCATAAGCCGGTGCAGGATGCACAATTACGTTGCCTGTTATTGGTGGCTTTATATCAACTGCAGCATACCAAAGCTGCGTCCCACGCGGTGGTCAATCATGCCGTGCGCGCGGTTCGAAAATGCAATGCTGCAGCTGGAGGACTGACCAATGCGGTGTTGCGTAATTTTTTGCGCAACCGCGAGGCGTTACTTGCAGCCGCGGCGATCAGCGAGGAAGGCCGTTATGCCTATCCGCAATGGTGGATATCAGCAGTCCAAGCACAATATGGAAGAAATTCGGAGGCTATTTTGCTAGCGGGTAACCAGCATCCGCCCATGACACTGCGTGTGAATTGTCGACGCAACAGTGCAGCAGATTATTTGGCATTACTTGCGCAACATGACATAGAGGCCAGTCTGATCGAGCCAAATGCTGTGCTGTTGAGAAATCCTCTCCCGGTAAATAAATTGCCAGGGTTTTTCGACGGCCTGGTATCAGTGCAAGATGCGGGTGCGCAATACGCAGCAAGCTTGTTAGACGTGCAAGACGGCATGCGTGTGCTTGATGCGTGCGCTGCACCGGGCGGAAAGACTACACATCTACTGGAGCTAGCGCAGCTCGACCTGCTAGCTGTGGATAAAAATTCGCAACGGTTGGAGCTGGTAAGTGAAAATCTGCAACGTTTGCAATTGCATGCGCGTTTGCAAAGCGGTGATGCGGCTCAACCTGATAGCTGGTGGGATGGCGAACCATTCCATCGAATTTTGGCCGATGTACCATGCTCTGCCTCCGGTGTGGTGCGGCGACATCCCGATATAAAGTGGTTGCGTCGTCCGGGTGATATTAATGGGTTCGCGCAACAGCAGTTGCATATTCTTTGCGCGTTGTGGCAGTTGCTGGAAAAAAATGGAAAGTTACTATATGTCACCTGTTCCATTTTCGAGCGAGAAAATCAACAGGTCATTAATGAATTTTTAAATAAACATGATGATGGCAAACAATTGCCACTGCTTGTACCCAATTTAAATGAAGGTCAACTATTTCCCGATGACCAACGCGATGGTTTCTATTATGCATTACTTCAAAAACGGGCATAACCTGGCTCGTTTGCTGGCTGTGCTGCTGGCATTATGGCTAAGTGTTTCGGTTGCCTTTGCCGAAGGAATTTCAGTGCGTAAAACTGAGGTGCGGTTTTCTGACGGCAATTACCAGATTTCGGCTGATTTCGACGTTAGTCTGAACTTTATTGTAGATCAAGCGCTGACTCTTGGCGTGCCTCTGTATTTCATTACCGAGTTCACTCTGATTCGTCCGCGTTGGTACTGGTTTGACGAAGTTATTGCGACAAACGAACAAACTGCCAAGTTATCTTACAATAAATTGACACGCCAATACCGTATCAAGCGTGGCTCGCTGTTTCAGAATTTTTCTAGCTTGGGCGACGCGCTTCGTATTATTAGTCATCAGTCTGCTGCACCTATTGATGCAGAGCTATTATCCCAAAAGGTGGACTACATTGCTGCCATACGAATGCATCTGGATGTAACTCAATTACCCAAACCGCTGCAAGTTAATGCATTGGCCAATCAGGATTGGGATTTTGATTCCAATTGGTACCGCTGGATAGTGCGCCCTGTCGCACCTGCTGAAGTCCGCGAAAGTGAGTAGGCAGTGAAGTATTTGATTTTTGGCAGTGCACTGCTTGGCGGTTTTCTGCTTTATCTACTGTCAAGCGCCAGCGCAAATACGGATCTGTTTTCACGTAACTATTACGTACTGCTGACTTTGGCTGGAGTTTTGGCATCGAGCCTGACCGTGCTGGTTTGCTATCAATTATGGCAGTTACGCGGCAAGCTCAAGACACAAGTATTTGGTGCAAAGCTCACCCTGCGTTTGACGCTATTTTTTATTTTGATTGCGATTCTGCCCGGTTTGCTGGTATATGCTGTCTCGGTACAGTTTCTTGATAAGAGCATCGAATCGTGGTTCGATCTTCGGGTAGAAAAAGCGTTAGAAGGCGGTTTAAATCTGGGCCGAAATGCGCTGGAAGCGGACCTGAATGAGTTGAGCAAGCAAGGTCAGTCCGCTGCCCTGTTTCTTTCAAAGCAATCTCCAGCCCAATACAAAAAAATGTTGTCCCAGCTAATAGGCAACGGTACTGCTCAGGATGTTGCATTATTTAACGAAAGCGGAAAATTACTAACTTTTGCCAGTAGTAGTCACAAGCAACCTCCAGATGCGCCGAGCGCTGAAATGCTAAGTGAAGCAGGCCAGCAGGGACTACATAGCATTGTTGATACATTGCCTGATAACAGCTTGATATTGCGTGTGCTGGTGATGGTTATGCCACAGCAGTTGACGACTGGGACGCTTATCCTGCAACTAACACAGCCTGTGGCCAAGAAGCTTGCAGCTGATGCAGAAATGGTACGGGCGGTTTATCGCGATTACCAGGAGTTGTCACTGTCTCGTTTGGGATTGAAGCGCTTGTTCGGTATCACGCTGACGATTTCGCTGTTGATCGTGTTGTTAAGCGCAGTGTCAGCTGCTTTTTTTATCAGTGACCGCCTAAGTGCGCCGCTCGCAGCGTTGGCTGAAGGAACACGGGCGGTAGCGCAGGGCGATTTTTCGCGACAGCATCCAATTAAAAGTGGTGATGAGTTGGGAGCTTTGACTGGGCTATTCAACCAGATGACGTTACAACTGGCCGATGCTAAAGCTACGAGTGAGCAGCAACAACGCCAAGCGGAAGATGCTAAAGCTTACTTGGAAAGCATGCTGGCACACCTGTCGTCTGGCGTTTTAGTGGTGGATGAGCAATTCAGGCTGCGTTCAGTTAACAGTAGTGCTGCACAGATACTTGGGTTGTCGCTCCTGCATATGCAGGATGTGCCCTTGGCGGAAATCTCTGTGCGGCATCCTTTACTGCGATCCTTTTCTGATGCGGTCATGCAGGCCTTTAATGAAGTGGCGAGCGGGGAATGGCAACGTCAAATTGAGCGCCTTAGCAAGAATGGAGATCAGATATTGTTAATGCGCGGCACTCGGTTATCTACAGCGACGGACAATAGCTACGTAGTAGTGTTCGACGACATTACCTATTTGCTTCAAGCGGAACGCCAGGCCGCGTGGGGCGAAGTAGCCCGTCGTTTGGCGCACGAAATCAAGAACCCGCTTACACCCATACAGCTGTCTGCGGAGCGCCTTCAGCACAAATTGAGTGCCAAGCTGGATGGTGGCGACGCACAACTATTGCAGCGAGCCACGCAGACTATCGTGAGTCAGGTGGCGGCAATGAAAAATATGGTAACGGAATTTGCCGATTATGCCCGGAGGCCTGCTCCCAAGCTGGTGGTGCTGGACATGCACCAGCTACTGCGCGAAGTGCTCGGATTGTATGAAGCTAATAGCAACCCAATTGCCTTGCGTTTGAATGCGGTGCAAACTCGTGTAAAGGGGGATGCGACACGCTTGCGACAAGTGATTCATAATTTGTTGCAGAATTCATGTGATGCTTTGCAAAACGTGACTGAACGGGAAATTATCCTGAGCACAGAAGATGAAGGCGGCGCATTAAAGCTGTGTGTGCAAGATAATGGCAGCGGTTTTCCTGAACATATGCTAGTACGCGCTTTCGAACCTTACCGGACGACTAAGCCCAAAGGTACTGGACTAGGTTTGGCAATCGTGAAAAAAATTGTGGAAGAGCACGGTGGCAACATTGTTATTGAAAATGTAGCAACTGGTGGAACGCGAGTAAGTGTTACCTTGCCCTTATTGATAGAGGTCGCGTAAAAATGGCAACTAAAGAAATTCTAGTGGTAGACGATGAGGTTGGAATACGCGAGTTGCTCTCTGAAATCTTGTTTGACGAAGGTTATCATGTGCATCTGGCTGAAAATGCAATTGAGGCGCGCGATTTCCGCAACCGGCAGGTACCGGATTTAGTGTTGCTGGATATATGGATGCCAAATACTGATGGTGTCAGCTTGCTTAAAGAGTGGGTGGGGCAGAATTTGTTGACTATGCCAGTGATCATGATGTCAGGGCATGGCACCATAGAAACAGCACTTGAGGCGACGCGGATTGGTGCGGTGGATTTCCTTGAAAAACCAATTGCGTTAAAGAAATTGCTTGATGCTGTTGCCAAGGCAATCATGCAGGGTGCAACACCAAATATTCGGCAGAAAGCTACATCGGCAGATTTAATTGACGGGGAAAGCGTGGCGACTATTTTGGAGGCTGCGGCGCAATTTTCGTTGCCACTCGATTTACCATTACGCGAAGCACGTGATCATTTTGATAGTCTTTATTTCAATTATCATATGCATAAAGAGAACGGGAATATGACCCGTGTAGCGAAGAACGTTGGTTTGGAACGCACCCATTTGTATCGTAAATTAAAACAGCTCGACGTTAAGTTTGCCAAGAAGGATTTGGGCGATGATTAGCAATTACAAAAGGAAAGGCCAGGTTGGTGCAGGGCAGAAAAAATATTAAGTATATAGCTTGAGATATATAAGCGATATTTATTCTAATGCTTGGTTGTTGTGTCTTTTAGATACTGCGCAAATACGCTGTATGACGGCGGGGTCTGGCTCTTGAAATTCACCTTGTTGATAGGCAATTACTGTCAGGTGCGGAAAAAAAACGTCTAATAACTCATTAGAACGCAGCAAAAAATCTGGGTTTTTTGGTCGCCCAAAGCGCTCATTACCATCCATGAAAGTTTCATAAATCAGCACCCCACCAGCATGCAGTGATTCGATCAGCTTCGGTAATAATGGGCGATGCAGATAACGACTAACAACTATGCCATCAAAATGATGGCCAGAATACGGCCAAGTATCATTCTCTAAGTCTGTTGCCATGGTTGATACATTAGCTAGTTGTTGTAGCTCGGCAAGAGCTGTTTCATTACGATCTACTGCATGTACTTGCCAGTGGTTGGCCGCAAGCCAACGAGTATGTCGTCCGCTGCCACACGCTAAATCGAGAACCTGCCCGCCTGTACGAATCCATTGAGCATGACGGCAAATCCATGGCGATGGAATACCATCGTGATGTAATGGAGCAGTGTCTCCGTCAAATGTTGTCATCTTTAGTAGTGTTAGCTCTGCAAAGGGCTTCAATTGTATGGTTAAGGTCAACTTGGCTACGAAAAATATATAGTGACAGTAAATAAGGCCAGCATTTTGCTGGGCCAGTTTGCTTAGCAAGGACCGTACTGATGATTAGTTAAAGATATCATAATATGAAAGATGCCAAGTGTTTCTAAAAGTGTTAATTCCTGCAATAATCTGAAGCTAGTAATAATGTTTGTTAAATTGAGGCTGCATAACTATGACGCAAGATAAGTTAAAACTCGCGGTGGCACAAGCCGCAATAGCATATGTCCCAGCGAATTGCATCGTGGGGGTGGGCACCGGCTCGACAGCTAATTTTTTTATAGATGAGCTGGCAAAGATCAAGAAAAAAATATGCGGTGCGGTGGCTAGCTCCGAGGCTTCAGCGGAGCGATTAAAAGAGCATGGTATCGAAGTGGTTGCGCTGAATGATGTGGGTAGCTTGCCTGTATATATAGATGGGGCAGACGAGATCACGCGTCACCTACATATGATTAAGGGCGGTGGCGGTGCATTAACGCGCGAAAAAATAATAGCCGCCGCGAGCAAAAAATTTATTTGTTTATGTGATTCCAGCAAACTAGTAGATGTACTTGGAAACTTCCCCTTGCCGCTGGAGGTGATTCCCATGGCTACTAGCTATGTGGCACGCCAGATGGTGCTGTTGGGTGGACAGCCCAAATTGCGTGAGGATTTTGTTACTGACAATGGCAACCGTATTCTGGATGTATCTGGCCTAAAAATATTGAACCCGGTGGAGCTGGAAACTACGTTAAATAATATTGTCGGCGTGGTCAGCAATGGCCTGTTTGCACATCGTGGAGCAGACGTACTGTTGCTGGGGACTGCAAGCGGGGTGCAGGCCCTTACCGCTGAATTGTAACAATGTTGTCACAATAAGCGAGTAGTATCCGCAACTCTTATCTATTTATAAGGACCTGAATTATGGCCTCTACTGAACATACCTCTAAGCAATTTGATGCCGAGCTGGAAGCGGTGCGTGCACGAGTATTGCAAATGGGTGGATTGGTAGAGAGTCAAATTCGGCTCGCTATTGAAGCACTGGTTAGTGGCGATGTGCCGCTGATGAACCGCATTATCAAGGATGATCATCGCGTTAACGCGTTGGAGATGGAAATCGACGAGAGCTGTAACCATATTATTGCTCGCCGCCAACCTGCCGCAGGTGACTTGCGCATGGTGATGACGGTAATTAAGACTATCACTGATCTCGAACGTATCGGCGATGAAGCGGAAAAAATAGCACGCATGGGAAAGCTGCTGTCGCAGAGGAAAAGTCTCATCCTGCCACGTTATACTGAGATCCAGCGTGCCGCAGAAATGGCTCTGGACATGCTACGCAAATCGTTGGACGCCTTTGCTCGCCTTGATCTTGCCTATGCGGCTCAAGTAGTACGTCAGGATGAGTTGGTTGATGAGGAATTCCGCACCATTATGCGCTACCTCATTACCTTCATGATGGAAGATCCGCGCACCATCTCCACTGCGCTGGAAATTTTATTTGTCGCCAAGGCTATTGAGCGCATCGGGGATCATGCCAAAAATATGTCTGAATATGTAATTTACATGGTCAAAGGCAAGGACGTGCGCCATGTCACTGTGGAAGAAATTGAACGCGAAGTTTTAGAGTGATTTGCCTGGCTGCGTTTACGTCCTATCATTATGTTTGCGTAAACCGTTGGTAATGTTTCAGTTATGGGTGAAACATTAATGGATAGAGAGATTCTGTCACCTAGTTCAAGAATCCATGCTCACAATGGTTACTTCGATTTTATAGGTGCTACCGTTAAAGATGTTAGCGTGGGTTACACCTTCGCCAATTTTAATGATCTGGAATTTCTTCAGGCCCAGGCTGATCAAGTCATCTGTAAGTGATCCAGCCCCGCCATCAAGTCGAGATCCTTGGCGTTTTGACCTTTCAGCTTGAAACTCAGGCGCAGATCGTTGACTGAATCGGCATTCTTTAGTGCTTCTTCGTAGCTGATCTGGTTGGCTTCATGCAGATCGAACAGCGCTTGATCGAAAGTCTGCATCCCCAGCTCGCGCGATTTGGACATCACCCCCTTAATTGCAAGCACCTCTCCCTTAAAGATCAAATCAGAGATGAGCGGTGAGTTAAGCATAATTTCCATAGCGACCGAGCGGCCTATTCCATCAACACGGGGGATTAAGCGCTGCGAAATAAGCGCCTTGATATTAAGAGATAAATCCATCATCAACTGCTCGCGACGCTCTTCGGGGAAGAAGTTGATGATGCGATCCAGCGCCTGATTCGCACTATTAGCGTGCATGGTAGCCATACACAGGTGGCCAGTCTCGGCAAATGTTACAGCATATTCCATGGTTTCACGGTCGCGAATCTCACCGATGAAAATAACATCGGGTGCTTGGCGCAATGTATTTTTCAGTGCGACTTCCCAAGAATCGGTGTCAACTCCAACCTCGCGGTGAGTGATGAGACAGTTGATGTGTTCATGCACAAACTCAACCGGATCTTCGATGGTAATGATATGACCGTAAGTATTCTGGTTACGATAACCAAGCATGGCTGCCAATGTTGTGGATTTACCGCTGCCAGTGCCTCCAACAAGAATGACCAGTCCGCGCTTGGTCATTACCACATCTTTTAGCACTTCTGGCATCCCCATTTGCGTAAGATCGGGAATCTTGGTGGTGATGGTGCGCAACACCATGCCTATACGCTGCTGCTGCATAAACACATTAACGCGGAAACGGCCAATGCCGGCTGGACTGATAGCGAAATTACATTCGTGTGAGGCTTCGAATTCAGCGGCCTGGCGATCGTTCATGATGCTGTTTGCTAGTTCCATAGTGTGTTGCGGTGTCAACAACTGTTGTGAAACGGGGGTCATCTTGCCATCCACTTTTAGTGCGGGCGGGAATCCGGCGGTGATAAACAGGTCAGATGCCTTCTGGGTTATCATCCCTCGCAACAGATTGTGCATTAGCTCGTAAGCCTGATCTCTTTCCATGAATAACTCCTGATTAGCCGACAATTGCATCCTTGTTAGTCGCTTTGGTGCGAGCTTCTACAGAAGATACAATGTTGCGCTTGACCAGATCTTGCAAGCATTGGTCCAGCGTTTGCATTCCAAGAGCGCCGCCAGTCTGGATGGAAGAATACATCTGTGGCACCTTGGCTTCGCGAATCAAATTACGGATGGCTGGAGTGCAAATCATAATTTCATGGGCTGCTACACGTCCCGTACCGTCTTTTGTTTTAAGCAATGTTTGTGAAATGACAGCACGCAGTGATTCTGACAGCATGGCCCGCACCATTTCCTTTTCATCAGCGGGGAAGACGTCAATGATGCGGTCGATAGTTTTAGCCGCAGAGCTGGTATGCAATGTTCCGAACACCAAATGACCAGTTTCAGCGGCAGACATGGCCAGACGTATGGTTTCCAAATCGCGCATTTCACCTACAAGAATAATGTCTGGATCTTCGCGCAATGCGCTACGTAAAGCATTTTGGAATGAAGAAGTATGCGCGCCAACTTCTCGTTGGTTGACCAAACACTTTTTGCTTTCATGCACAAATTCAATCGGATCCTCCACAGTCAGGATGTGCCCCAATTCATGTTCGTTGCGATGATTAACCATTGCTGCCAATGTGGTTGACTTACCTGATCCAGTTGGGCCCGTCACTAACACCATGCCCCGCGGATAATCGGCAATTGACTCCAGAATTTTTGGAGCTTTTAAATCTTCCAGGGTCAATATCTTGGATGGAATGGTACGCAACACCGCACCCGCACCGCGCTGGTGGACAAAGGCATTTACGCGGAAACGTGCAAGCCCTGGGATCTCAAAAGAAAAATCAATTTCTTTATTCTCTTCATAAATTTTGCGCTGCCCATCGTTCATGATGTCATATACCATGGCATGCACTTCCGTGTGCGGCATCGCCGGCAAGTTGATTTTCCGTATATCGCCATGCACGCGAATCATCGGTGGCAGCCCAGCAGACAGGTGCAAATCGGAAGCCTTGTTTTTGACACCAAAAGCAAGCAGTTCGGTAATGTCCATATATAATCCTAGTTAATTCGCAGAATTGAACTATCGCATGAAAATTAAGTTAGGGGAGCGATTTAAATATGCTTCTACCGTACCCGTACGTTGATGCCTACCAGATAAGACGCTGTGTAGTCTCCACAAATTAAAGAAGTATTCTATGTTGACGACCAGTTAATTATGACCGCGATCACTTCTAACTTGCAAGCTGTCAATCACGTTATTGCGCAGGCTGCGCACATTGCTCATCGGCGCCAGGAAAGCATTGAGTTGTTGGCGGTGAGCAAAGGATTTTCCGCAGCTGCAGTATGCGAAGCATACCAAGCTGGGCAACGCGCTTTCGGAGAAAGTTACATCCAGGAGGCCTTGGACAAAATCGAGCTGCTACGTGACTTGCCGTTACAGTGGCATTTCATCGGGCCGGTACAAAGTAATAAAACGCGGGCTATTGCAACTCATTTCGCATGGGTGCACAGCGTTGACAGGTTGAAAATCGCTGAGCGCCTGTCAACACAGCGGCCTACCAGTTTGCCACCACTAAATGTATGTATACAAGTCAATGTGAGCGGAGAAGGCAGTAAAAGCGGTGTGGCACCTGATGGATTGGTGGAGCTGGCGCAGGCTGTGTCATCTTTGCCGCAACTGAAGTTATGTGGACTGATGGCTATTCCTGCGCCCGCTGAAGGATTAGAAGCCCAACGTATACCATTTTTTAAGCTGCGCGCGCTTATGGAGCAGATCAATATGCAAGGATTGGCACTGGATACGCTATCGATGGGAATGTCGCATGATTTGAGTGCGGCAATACTGGAAGGGGCTACTATCGTGCGTGTCGGAACGGCAATCTTTGGCGAAAGAAATTACGGAGAAAATCAATGAAAGTTTGTTTTATCGGAGGCGGCAACATGGCGACCGCACTCATTGGCGGTTTGCTTAAAAAGAACTTTGTTGCTGCGCAGATAAGCGTAGTAGAAATCAATGTCAGCCATCATGCGAAATTAATCAATGAATTTGGGGTGCAAGCGGTAGCCGAACTGGGAGCAGGAGTGGCGGGTAGTGATGTAATTATATTAGCGGTAAAGCCGCAGCAGTTGCATGGGGTCGCAATCAGTCTGGCGCCATTGTTGACTGGGCAATTGTTGATCTCGATTGCGGCCGGTATTCGCGCCGCTGATCTGGCGCATTGGTTGCGTTCGCAAAACGTTGTGCGCGCCATGCCCAATACGCCTGCCTTAATTCAGAGCGGAGTTTCTGGCTTATATGCACTACCTGCGGTAGGCCATGTGCAGCGCGACATAGCGCAAACTATACTCGCTGCGGTGGGCAGTACGATATGGCTAAAAGACGAAGAAATGATGGATGCGGTTACTGCGGTGTCAGGCAGCGGTCCCGCCTATGTCTTTTATTTCATCGAGGCGTTGCAACAGGCAGCCAGCGAACTTGGTTTCGATGCAGAAACGGCGCGTCACTTGGCAATCAATACTTTCAGCGGTGCAGTTAAGCTTGCTGGTGCCAGTAGCGATGATGCGAGTGTGTTGCGAACACGCGTTACTTCCAAAAACGGTACTACTGAGCGTGCGCTGCTCAGCATGGAATCCAATTTAGTCAAGCAACATATTGTTACGGCAGTGCAGGCTGCTGCCCAGCGAGCCAAAGAAATGGGCGATGAGTTGGGGAGTGCGCCTTGCTGAGTGAAGCGCTACAATTTTTGCTTGATACTATACTGCAGCCGTTCGCTGTCATATTGCTACTGCGCTTCCACTTGCAATGGTTGCGCGCGCCGATGCGCAATCCACTTGGTGCATTCATTATGACGCTTACCAATTTCCTGGTACTGCGAGCGCGCCGGATTATCCCTGCTGCCTGGAGTTTTGATGTCGCAGCCTTGCTGCTGGCTTTCGTAGCGGAAGCGATTTATCTCGCTGCTACGTTCTGGTTACAAGCTTTACCTATGGACTTCTCCATATTCGGATTGCTTATATGGACTGTAGTCAAGCTGCTCAAGCTCAGCGTATACTTGCTAATGGCGGCTCTGTTTATTCAAGCAATATTATCGTGGTTTAAACCACATTCACCGATGGCAAGCATGTTGGCCGCAGTGACACAACCTTTTCTTCTACCCCTGCAACAGCGTATTCCGCCCGTCGGCAATATTGATTTAACCTTGCTACTATTGCTCATAGTGTGCCAGCTTATCCTCATCGTACCGATACGTTGGTTGGAGGGTTTGGCCTTGAGTCTGTTTTGAACGTGTGGTATCACCTCGAAAAAAATAATATTAAGCTGGTATTACATGTTCAGCCAGGTGCCAAACGCACTGAGGTGATCGGTTTGCATGATGA
The DNA here is from genome assembly GCF_927904885.1 of Candidatus Nitrotoga sp. M5. GTDB lineage: Bacteria > Pseudomonadota > Gammaproteobacteria > Burkholderiales > Gallionellaceae > Nitrotoga. Next base: position 3,108 of record NZ_CAKMNW010000013.1, on the reverse strand, counting down.
TGCACTGAAGATTCGCCTAGCCGTCCCGCCCGTTGAGGGGCGTGCCAATGAAGCGCTGCTACGCTTCATTGCTGGCAGATTTAATGTTCCACGACGAAATGTCGAGCTAAAGCAAGGGGCACTGTCACGCCATAAAGTAGTGTTGGTAAATTGCAGCACAGTGGACCCGGAGAGTTTGCTTGACACTAAAAAACTTATCCAAAACAAAATAAAATAAAAGGTGTTGAGCCCGCTTTTAATATAAGCCTCGGGGTGCCTTTAAAAACAAGTTTCTAAGCAAGACAAGACGCGAGGAAAATTATTTTGATGTATATTGTTGATATATATGCAATAATTTTTCAGGGTGGCGCCGTATTGTGATAAAACTTGGATTTTAAGAGATGCCCCTTGGTGTTTAGGAAACCAATGCCGTATCGTTATATGCCTCAAGTGAAACCGGCCAGACAAATTTTTCATCGGATAAAATTGAGATGCACGCAGTACATACGGTCATATTTTTTTATGTGTTTTTGGATGTCGCCAGATCAAGTAGCAATTAACATAGCCACTGACGGTAGTTTTTAGAATTCAAAAGTGACAGTGTAATCAATCATGGACGAATAAACCCCGAAATCTTTATAGACTGCAAGAGCAGCTTTTAAATCGGCAATAATTTCTGGTTTTTTTTCTTCTAATTCTTCAGGTAGATTCATCATAACCAGCCGCCAATTCGCCCAACCTCTGGTACCCAGTAGTTTCCCATTAGTTATCCGAAGCCGGACAAATATCAATGTTCCTTTCCAGTAAAAAGTGAAGTCGTGCTGGTTTTTGAATTCTTCTTCGCCTGACATGATCCATCGAAGGTAAATGTCATTCTCACGATCAATCGTCCAATCAGGTCGCACATTCGATTTGCCATAACACTGGTTAATTTCCTCTAATCCGTATTTCTTAATATCCTCCTCTGGGACGTGCTCATTCACAAATGCCATGGTTCTGTTCTCCTGTTCGTGTTGTGGTGTAGGTTGAATTATTTATTGATACATATTAATCGTTTATATAGTACCTCTTCGACTGTTGAATCATGATCTTGAGCATTGTAAGTGCTGTAGCAGCCCTCGTAAAACTATGCCCCTGATAATATCATTCAACAGTATGGATATATGTTCCTACATGGTCAATTGCAATATGTGATCGATAGATTTTTTTAAAAATTTAAAGCTATGCAGGTTTAAGTCCGTCAATCATAACCCCTTGAGCCATGCGTGTTGCCAAGCCAGTTTAGTAATCGAGTTACTTTGCATGTGAATTTCTCATTAACGCACTACATATAGGTTAAAGCGATGCAGCCATTTGAATCAGGTGTTCTTGGGTGTACCGTAACTGCTCGCCTCTTGACGTATGCTCAAGGATTGAAGCATCGTCTGTGCATAATTGATCTACTTGTCTTTGTGGTGCAATCGTATCAATGGCATGTGGACGAAGGAATTGAAGGTGCGTTTACAATGACGTCAGTAGTAACGATTGCCAATCGCAGCTATTATTCCAGCAACACAGCTTCGCTCCGTCGCAATGCGGGCAAGCTAGGCAACAGCCACATTTTGCTCAAGCTGCTTCACGCCTTCATCGTTCGTTATTTTGCTTTCAGTTGCTTGCCCACGAATATCCCGCTGACTATGACCCATACGATAAAACGCACCTACCTATGTTTTGAGCTTGGCAGTTTCAAAATGTGTGCTCTGTGACCACAATGTATGCAGCTCCGACACTCAATTCAAACAGTAATAGCGGTATGGCCTTAACAATCGAGGTATAGAATGGCTGCTTTATCAACGGAGGACAGGGCTTTGGATTTGATTTTATGGCGGCATGCGGATGCTGAGGATGGTGTGCCGGACTGCTCACGCAAACTTACAGCAAAAGGCGATAAACAGGCCCAACAGATGGGGCGATGGCTAAAACATCATCTTCCCGAGGGTGTGCGCATTCTGGTTAGTCCAGCAAAGCGAGCACAGCAGACGGTAAGTGCCTTGGGTCTGGCGTTCGAAACCACAAGAGAGGTAGGAACGGAGGCGTCGATTGAGTCGGTCATGGCTGCAGCAGGCTGGCCAAATACCAATGGTGTAGTGCTTGTGGTTGGTCACCAGCCTACCTTGGGGCGCATTGCAGCTACATTGTTGGGAGCTCCCGAGGCTGGCTGGAGTGTCAAAAAAGGCTGCGTATGGTGGTTTAGCGCTCGTTTGCACGGTGATAAATTACAAACCGCACTGCGCACGGTCGTGTCGCCGGAATTTCTTTAGGTCTGTAAATAAATTACGATGTCTGTAATGCCCTCTGCTATTTCTGTTTCGCCGAGGTGGATTTGTGTTGAATCAGGTCAGAAGGTTCTCAGTTGATCAGGTATTGAATTGCACTAGTAGGTGTCCTTCACTGTCAGCTTGGCGGTGCACGTCCCAGTCATGACGCACTTAGAATCAGTGCTTATACATATCAATCCTGCCTGTTGATAAACGCGCTAAACAAATATTTTTGTTTTTTGTATCCTATTTTCCCCATGACTGGATGGGTGTCAGGTGATTCAAAGCTCGTTGTGAGATAGGGCGGTTATAGAAATTAAAAAAGATTGGCAATGTTGTCTTCAGCGCAGTGACTGAAGCAAAACAGGTTGGCTTTACCGCGCCAGGTGTGCAAAAAATTGAGTGGTTGCGGGTGATAAAAACGATCTTGATCGTTTTTATGCCCTTCCCTCTTGATCACTGTGACAACAGTGATGTTGTACAAGGAATCCAATGCTGTGACATTTGAAAGTTAAGTAATGATTTCGGACCGCGTTCTAGAGGGGGGCAGGCGAATGGATATTCTTGACTCAAAGTTTCAAATCTCTCTGCATTAATCAATATGATCCCGCATTAAATGAAGGGCTCTAATAGAGTTACAAGGGACGGAACACATACGCAACGCGAATTCGGGAGGCATTTTATTTGCCAGAAAGGAGTAAATATCTACATTGTGTAAGTTATAGAGAAACAAAATGCTTGACCGTCGACATTTGCTCTGTATAATGCGCCCCTCGCTGTTACGGCAGCCCGTTCTTTAAAAGTTTACAGACAACCGACGAGTGTGGGTACA
>NZ_CAKMNW010000012.1 GCF_927904885.1 Candidatus Nitrotoga sp. M5 | reverse complement strand
GTGAATTTTATCAAAAGTGCTTCATGAGAATGGGTTTTTCGAGGTGCCCCTTATTAGTAATTTTCATTATATTCACTCCTTATAAATTTAATATTTGCAAAGCCTCATACTCCTCAATATTAGCTTGAAGCACAGCAAACGCAGCAAAATTCATGCCTATTATAAATTTTATTATATTAATCAATATTTAATTGATATATAGACTCCGACAAATCTAAGAATCATCTATAGAATTGTAAAGAATTTCGACATATAACTTGGCTATTATTAAGATTCATCTATAAAACTGTAAAATATTTCAACATATTGCCTGGCTATTTTACAGAGCACGCATACACATTTAATATCAGATAGTTAGTTCTATTTATATTTGTATACCACGTTTTCCCATCACCTCCATGTGCCGTCAGTTTAGTTACTCGTGAAAATTCAATACGTCAGATTAGCTTGGTAGTTTTGTCTTTCACTGCCTCAGGCTGTCTATCAACGGATGCGTGGCAGCAAGCAAACGTATTTAAGATCATCAAATGTCTGGTAACTATTTCCCATAGCTGTCTTTACGATTTCATGAATGGAATGGGCACGCTCATTGAATGCAAATATCATGCACCTGGCCACTTATTGATGCAACCACTTAAAGGTCTGCATACCTAGCACAGTCATCAGCAATGAGCCACCTAGATGAGCGGCAATAATTGCAACACTCCAGGCGTATTGCCCGCGAGCTAGCAAAGTGACGGTTTCAGCAGAGAAGGTAGAAAAGGTAGTTAATCCGCCAAGAAAACCAGTTATAACGAATAAACGCCATTCGGGCGGCAGCGCTGGTTGCTGTAAAAGAAACGCCACAGCAATGCCAATGAGATAGCCTCCGATCAGGTTTGCGCAAAGTGTACCTAACACCAGTTCTGGGAGAGCGGGATTAAGCCATAGTCCCAGCCCCCAGCGCAGCCATGCACCGATGGCTGCACCCAGGCCAACTGCTATGAAGGCATAGAGTGTCATGCTCGCAATCTCATTCTAATCGATAACACGGACTGGCGCGAAACCACCGCCCACTGTGCGGAAGTTGGTGGTTTGCCCTTGATACAAGCGCGTGGCAATAAGCTGCACCTGGCCATCATAAACATAGCAACGCACGTCAGATTTAAGCGCAACCGACTCCTCACCTTCAGGGCATACCATGCGTTCACCGGGAGGTGCCATGCGCTGGGCAATATAGCCACCCTCTAAGATTTCAGCGAGTACTCGCTTCGTAATATTGGCACCACGATAGGTGCCCTTGCCACCATAACCGGTGGCGGGTTTGAAGAACCACTGCTTGCGCTGCTGTCTCCATTCATCATGCGATTGTGCGTCCGCTAGCATAGTCTGCGGTATGCCCTTGCTTAAAGTGGCAATAGTCGTCTCTGCCACACCCATCCCGAGTAAGCTGTCTGGTGCAGTGAAGAGGGCAAGATTGCGCTTGTCTGCATATAACGCATAACCATGAGGGTGCGGCGTGAGTACTACCTGATTACGCTGATAAGCAGTACTTATAACACTGTGTTGTTGTAAGAAAAAATCGGTCAGACGGTTGTAAATCAGATCGACTTTGCGTTCATGGAGATAGAGGCCATCCGTACGCGCCTCCAGCTCAGACGGGTCTGCAATGAACGCTGCAATGCCCGCACGTTCAAATATTTTCTGCATCAGTACAAATTCAGGAAAATAATATTGTTCGAATGGCTGCTCATCCACGATGACGATGGTTTGCAACGGCGCATCGCCTCGCTCTAAACGCCATTCATTACGAAACATATCGAGAAAGACCTGCTCCAAATTGTCAATCGCCGCAGGCTTGCCCAGCGCAGCTACGTTACGCTGACTGTACAACTCTAACGCATTGAATAGGGCACCACCTGCGTTAGTGTTGATCTCAATGAGATGCGCACCTTCGGCATTTAGATGAAAGTCGTAGCCGAAAAAAACACCTTTGGCACGAGGGATATATTGAGCGATGGCTGGTGTGTACTGCAATACAGCATCGCGCCATACAGATAGCTTTACAACCTGGTTGATAGCCTCAATGACTGCGTGCATTTGTTCCATCTCTTTACTGGAAATAAACAAAGAGACGGCAGCGAACAGGTGGGGACAACGCGCATTGATATCCTGGTGCCAATCCTCGCCCTGCTCATGCAAGGTGTGTTCCAGCGCACTACGATCCACAATGGCCGAATGACAATCGTTGTTTTTTTCTTTGGCAGTTTCAATACTCACAGAATAATTTCACTTTCCTAGCCAGTATGTTACATATGGGGCCCACAATTTCAATTGCGCAGGAATCTAGCTTACAGGGGATTTTCGAAGGCGCTATGTTGTTATTGATACTCCGGTTAAGCAACAAGAGCATGCTAATTTTCGAATCGTCCGGGCTAAAGTGCCTCGAAAATTCCCGCAGCCCCCATGCCGGTACCAATACACATGGTAACCATGCCGTATTTCTGATTGCGCCTGCGCAACCCATGCAGCAAGGTAGCAGTGCGGATTGCGCCAGTGGCACCCAGTGGGTGGCCCAAGGCTATCGCCCCACCCAGTGGATTTACTTTAGCAGGATCTAGTGCGAGCTCTTGTATTACTGCCAGTGATTGCGCGGCAAAAGCTTCGTTGAGTTCGATCCAGCCGATGTCGTCCAATTGCAAACCGACTTGACGCAGCACACGCGGAATGGCTTCTTTCGGACCAATACCCATAATTTCTGGTGGCACACCCGCCACCGCAAAACCGAGAAATTTTCCTATAGGCGTTAAATTGTAACGCTTTAGTGCAGTCTCGCTGACCAGCAACACTGCACCCGCGCCATCCGACATCTGCGAACTATTGCCAGCGGTAACCGAGCCATACTTCGCAAACACAGTTTTGAGTTTAGCCAGTGCTTCCAGCGAAGTGTCGGCACGAGGGCCTTCATCTTGCTCCACCAAGCTTGTAAGCACGCTCGATTCACGACGTAATAAATCCGGAACATGGTTTTGAATTTGATACGGCGATATTTCTTCCTGAAATTCATTATTCGTAATAGCTTGCAAGGCGCGACGATGGCTTTCGTAAGCGAAGGCATCCTGTGCTTCCCGGCTTATCTCCCAGCGCTCTGCCACCTTTTCCGCAGTCACCCCCATACCAAAAGCGATGGCGACACTCTCATCGTGCGCAAAAATGGCAGGGTTCATCGCAATTTTATTCCCCGTCATCGGCACCATACTCATGCTCTCGGTACCTGCCGCTATCATCACGTCAGCTTCACCGAGACGAATTCGGTCTGCCGCAAGCGCTACAGCCTGCAATCCTGAAGCACAGAAGCGGTTAACGGTCAGGCCAGGCACAGAATTTGGCAAGCCCGCCAGCAGCAATGCAATTCGCGATACGTTCATACCCTGTTCAGCTTCCGGCATGGCACAGCCAGCGATGACATCGTCTACTGCGGCAGGGTCAAGTGAGGGACATTGTCCCATCACACTTTTAAGAACGTGCACCAGCAGATCGTCTGGTCGAGTATTGCGAAACATACCTCGCGGCGCCTTACCCACTGGGGTGCGAGTGGCGGCTACGATATAAGCTTCCTGAATTTGTTTAGACATAAGTTACTCCTTTTGACGACCACCTTTACCCTAGATTTAAGGAAGGTTGGATTAGGGCAGAAAGATTAATTCCGCAATGGCTTGCCATTTCTCAGCATGTACTCAATGCGTTTCTGCGTCTTGTCCATTGCCAGCAACTCAAGAAAATTGCGCCGCTCCAGATCAAGAAACCATTGCTCATCAACCAAGCTGCCAACTTCCAAGTCTCCACCACACATTACCTCGGCCACTCGGCAACCAATATTGTAATCATGCTCCGAGATTAATTCCCCTTCCAGCATGTTCACCATAGACGCCTTTAAGGAGGCAATGCCCGCCCTGCCCGCCACCGGAATCTGACGTTGTGTCATGGGTGGGCGATAGTCCGTGGCTATCAGTGCCAACGCTTCTTGTTTGGCTACATGCAGCAATTCAAAGTGATTCATCACGATGCGATCCGAGGCTCGCAAATAGCCCATCTCTCGCGCCAGCTCTGCGCTCTTGGATACTTCGCCCATGGCGATATTCTGAAAATAGCGGCGCAGGAACGGAAAAATATCAGCGCCTTTTGCTTCCGCCGCCGCGCGTTGCGCCATTTCTTTGCAGCCGCCTCCAGAAGGTAGCAGTCCAACGCCGACTTCTACCAGCCCAATATAACTTTCCATCACAGCAACAATGCGTGTGCAATGTATCGAAATTTCACAGCCTCCGCCCAGTGCGAGACCATCTACCGCTGCAATAGTTGGCACCTGCGCATATTTCAAGCGCTGTGAAACCCGTTGAAATTTGATGATAACGTCTTCTACACGCGGCACATTGCCGGTTGCCGCATTGACGATCTTGCTTAATCCACCGCCGCCCGCCACGGTGTATTTGACGCGCTGCATCGCGCCTTTAAACTTGCCGAATAAGCTACCGGGTTGTTCTTCGTCAACTGTTTGCACCCCCTGCATCAGCTGCAGTAAATCGGCACCGGCAGAAAATGTTGGTTCGGTCTGCCAAATAATCAGTGCAAGCCAATTTTCTTCGGCTTCGTCCAACGCGCGCAAAATGCCATCCAGCAAATCGCTACTGATAATATGCATCTTGGATTTAAAGCTCAGGATGGCAATATCGTTACCGGTGTGCCACATTCGTACCGTTTCGGTCTCGAAAATTGTTTCGCCATAGTGGGTTGTATCACCGAGCAATCGGTCTGGAAACGCCTGACGGCGGTATACCGGCAACGTAGAGCGGGTTTGATACTGATTACTGCCCGGCGAGTATGAGCCCTGTGCGCCATGAACCTCATTACGCGTTACATCAGTTACCCAGTCTGGTAAAGGTACTGACGACATTGCCCAACCCGCCGTAATATCCTCGTCAAGCCAAGCCACTACCTGTTGCCAACCTGCTGTCTGCCAAATTTCGAACGGTCCATTATCCCAGCCAAAACCCCAGCGCATGGCGAAATCCAGATCTCGCGCATTGTTGGCGATGCCTTCCAAATGTACTGCGCAATAATGAAACAAGTCACGAAACATCGCCCACAGAAACTGCGCTTGCGGACGACCGCTAGCATGCAAGGCGGCAAGTTTTTTCGCCCAATCATGTTCGCGTAGTATGTCTTTTACTTCATCATCAATTTTATCTTCCGACAGACGATATACCTGCAAATTCAGATCAAAAACATGAATTTTTTTATCCTCTTTCTGATACACACCGCGTTTGGCTTTCTGCCCCAGCGAGCCTTCCTCTATCAGCTTACCGAGCCAGTCCGGCAGCGTGAAATATGCGTGCCAAGGATCGTCTGCAAGATTATTGTGCATGGTGTCGACCACATGTGCGAACACGTCCAGCCCAACCACATCCAGTGTGCGGAAAGTAGCGCTTTTAGGGCGCCCCAGGTAGCGGCCGGTCAAGGCATCCACAGTATCGAAATTCAGCCCGAAGCCCTGCGCATGATGCATCGTAGCCAACAGAGAAAACACACCTATGCGGTTGGCAATAAAATTGGGCGTATCCTTGGCGCGCACCACGCCTTTGCCCAGCGTAGAGACAAGGAACGCTTCCAATCTGTCCAGCATCGTAGCATCGGTGTCGACACAGGAAATCAACTCAACCAGATGCATGTAGCGCGGCGGATTAAAGAAGTGAATTCCACAAAACCGATCACGCTGTGCTTTTGGAAACGCCTGAGCCAACTCGTTGATAGACAACCCAGAAGTGTTACTGGCGAAAATGCAATCTGCGCCAAGATAGGGTGCGACCTTGCGGTACAGATCTGACTTCCAGTCAATTCGCTCCGCAATCGCTTCTATTACCAGATCACAACCACGTAACAATTCGAGGTGTTGCTCGTAATTTGCAGGCTGAATACAGGTCAGCTTGGTGAGTGATGTCAATGGACTAGGTTCGAGCTTCTTCAAGCTTTCTAATGCTTTGGCTGCATTGCCATTTGGATCACCCTCTTTGGCAGGCAACTCGAATAGTAGCGTTTCCACATTGGCGTTGACCAGATGTGCGGCAATCTGTGCACCCATTACTCCTGCGCCCAATACAGCGACCCTACGTATATTAAAATTCTTAAGCATAATCCATTTCCAAAAATCAAATCAAAGAAGGCACGAGTCTTACATTTCCCGCTCGAGCTTTAAAAGCTATTTGAATACGTCTTAACCAACTTTGCTATCGATGCAGCAAAATAATGCACTCATTCGTCTGGTGGCACAACACGTGGCCTGCGGTCCTCCCCCACTGCGACATAGGTCAACAGAGCCTCAGTTACCTTGACACAGGTCGGTTTAATCGGATCGCGCTGCACAAACACCTCGACCTTGACGGTGAGGGAGGTGCGCCCTACTTTGACAAGTTCAGCATAAAAGCTCACCACGTCGCCCATAAACAACGGCTGTTTGAATACAAATGAATTTACCGCAACTGTCACCACGCGTCCGCGTGCACGAATGAGGGCGGGAATGCTTCCAGCGATGTCTACTTGCGCCATCACCCAACCGCCAAACACATCGCCGGTGTAATTACAGTCGGATGGCATGGCTACCATACGCAGTGTAGGTTCACGTTGTGGCAAGAGGAGCAACGCGGGCTCATCCATATTCAGGTCACCTCATACATTTCAAATTTGCGTAACAATACTGCATCACTCGAAAATATTTATCGCTAATATGGCAAACATATTGCCGCGTCTTGCTTAGACAATGAATTTTTTGAGGCACACTTCAATGCCCTTGATAAAGCTGTTCAATTTCTTTAGCAAAGCGCTCCACTACAAATTTACGTTTGACCTTCAGGGTGTGTGTCAACAGTCCGTTATCTACACTCCACGGATCGACCAGCAGTAATACCCGGTGAACATTGGCATACCCCGGAAATTCTTTCGTCTGATCTGCGATACGCTGCAATACCTGTTCCTCGAGATGGGCATTGCACAACGATTCCGGCAGTTTCGGACTCACCCCGGCTTCCTGTGCGAAGATTGCCCAGCCTGACGGATTAACTACTGCCAGCACGACAAGGTAGGGACGACCTTCGCCATACACCATTACCAAATCGAACAAACGATCACGCAGAATGGCCTGCTCCATGTCCGCCGAAGAAATTTTTTCACCGTTAGACATCACGATAATTTCTTTCAAACGCCCCGTGATAGTGATCTGTCCTGACTCACTAATAGAGGCAATATCGCCACTGTCCAACCAGCCATCCGCATCAATCATGGCACGAGTAGCCTCGGTATTATTCCAGTAACCTAACATTACATTCGGCCCTTTAATCAGCAATGTACCCTGTTCGCTGATGCGCACCTCCACACCCGGCAGAGGAAGACCGATACTGGATGGAAAATTGTTGTTCAAGCTATTAGCGCTAACAATCGGACTGGTCTCGGTCAAGCCATAGCCTTGCAAAATAGGCAAGCCAAGTGCAATAAATACTCGTGAGACTTCCAGCTGCAAGGCCGCTCCACCACACAAAGTCATACGGAGTCGTCCGCCCAAACGCGCCATAACCTTGTTTGCAACCAAGTGATAAAGCAGTGGCCATAGCAGTAATATTAGGTGCCAACCAGCACGTCCCTGGTCGTGCTCAAAACGGCGCCACCCTACATTGATCGCCAAAGCGAATAACTTGCGCCGCAATGGAGACGCTTCTTCCAGCTTGGCGCGAATCGCTCCGTAGATACGCTCGAAAATGCGAGGCACAGAAACCAAAATAGTTGGACGAATGATTTGCAAATCTTCCGACAACAACGAAACGGAACGCGCATAGGCAACCGTGGCACCTGCCATCACGCAGATGTAATAACCCACCGTCCGCTCAAAGGCATGAGAAAGCGGCAAAAAAGACAGCATAGTGTCCGTTCCGGCAACAGGGCCGACCAGTAAGGCTGCATGGGCGTCAAACAAAATATTGTAGTGCGACAGCATCACTCCCTTAGGACGGCCCGTCGTACCCGAGGTGTACATAATCGTGGCCAGAGCATCTCGCTCGTGCCCTCGTTCATCGACCAAAGTCGCATGCGCGGGCAGCCACTCTTCAGCACATAGCAAGCGTGCTTCATCATGTCCGACTATTTTGTCCAGGCTGATCATGCGCTGCATACATGGCAGTTGCGCACACACGCTGCGCAACTCTTGCCATTGTATTGAATTATTAAACAGCAGCACCTTTACACCTGCATCGTTGATGATATAGGCCACGCTATCCTGCCTATCCTCAGAGTATAGCGGCACTACAACAAGCCCGAGCGACAAGGCTGCCTGATCGAACAATACCCATTGTGGGCAGTTTGGCAACATGATGCCGACGCGGTCACCCGCTACCAACCCTTCACGCATCAGTGCTGCTTGCCATCGCGCCGCTTGATCGCGTGCCTGCACCCATGTCATTGATAGCCAGGAATTATTGGTCGAATCAAAGTATCGATAGGCAATGGCCTCAGGCGTACGTTTCACACGCTCAACAAACAACCCATGCAAAGTTATTGCCTGTTGCGGCGTAATAATGTGCTCTTGACTACCCGGCATGATTACCCCCACTATCATTCAAACTATACTCGCCCCCGCCATCAGGTACATCTAAACTCCAAATTACATCGCAATTTGGAGTTAATCAAAAATTTCGCTTACATATGAATAATATGCTTCGCTCAATTTTTTCTTGTGTTTAGCAGACTGTCGGATTTAAAGAAAATCTGCTGCAAATTGAACTGTACGGTGACTATTTTTCCGCTTTATTTTGCCATAGGACAACGATTACCCTGCAAAGTCGTCAAGTGAGAAAAGCAGACATTTCACCGCAAGATGAAAGTTCACAAAATATATCCTCGCGCAGCTTAAATATCGCTAAGATTCTTTAAGTTCGACAGGCTGCTAGTCTTGCTTAGAAATTTAATTATTAAAAGTGCCCACCAGTTGATCCGGTGCAAAATCATCCACCATAATGACCTTGCGTTGTAACGCATAGTCACGTTCCAGCATCCGAACTTCTTCAGCAGTGATAACCTTTTTGCGATGTGCTTCTGCAATACACATCAACTCGGTCAGAGCTGTGACCTGACCGGATTTTTGGGCCGCGTTCACTTTTGCATGCACGGCATCGCACTGCAACGTACTGTGTAACGCAGCTTCCAGTGCACCAACCGCATCATTCTCATCACGGGGCAAATACATACCCGCTGTGAGGCGGTCACGCACTGCACCTGGTTGCTGTAACAGCACTGACACTTGATGTCCCAGCTCATCCGATGGTGGTGTCAGATATTTTCCCCTCGGAAAAATAAGCATACGTAAAAGCAGTGCAGAAAAACGCCTGGGAAAGTTTTCCAGCACGCCGTCAAACGCGACCTGTATCCTGTATAGAGCATCTTGCAACGCCCAGTCCAGCAGCGGCAGATCATCAGTGGGACGGCCATCATCTTCAAAGCGTTTAAGTGTGGCCGAGCACAAGTATAACTGGCTCAGTATATCGCCCAGCCGGGCAGAAATTTTCTCGCGACGCTTAAGATTTCCACCTAGCACCAGCATTGACACATCTGCCGCCAGCGCAAATGCAGCAGAACATCGTGTCAATTCCTGATAATAACGTTGTGTTTCCTTGCCTGCGGGAACCGAAAGACCGCGTCCGCCAACAAGACCAAACAAACAAGCGCGCATCGCATTGCTCAAGGTAAAACTGATGTGGCCAAGCAGAGCAGCATCAAAACTGCATAGTGCACGCTGCGCATCACTATCTTGCGCTGCTTGAATTTCCTTAAGTACATAAGGGTGAGAACGAATCGCACCCTGCCCAAAAATGAGTAAGCTACGTGTCAAAACATTCGCGCCTTCAACTGTAATCGCGATGGGATTCTGCTGGTGGGCGCGCCCCAAGTAGTTGCTTGGTCCGAGGCAAATCGCCTTACCACCATGCACGTCCATCGCATCATTTACAACTGCGCGCGCCCGCTCGGTACAATGATACTTAACGATGGCAGAAATTACAGACGGTTTTTCACCCATGTCCACTGCTACTGCCGTTAGCGTGCGTGCCGCGTCCATCATATATGCGTTGCCGCCAATTCGCGTCAGTGCCTCTTCCACGCCTTCAAATTTACCAATAGGAAGCTTGAACTGTTTGCGCACTCGGCTATATGCACCACAAGTTCGCACCGCCAGTTTCACTCCACCCGTTGCACTGGCCGGCAACGAGATCGATCGCCCCGCTGCCAAGCATTCCATTAGCATGCGCCAGCCCTGCCCGATACGATCCACCCCTCCAATAATATACTCCATTGGGATGAACACATCCTGGCCCGAAGTGGGACCATTCTGAAATGCAGAGTTGAGTGGAAAATGACGGCGTCCTATCTGCACGCCTGGTGTATCAACAGGGATTAACGCAAGGGTAATACCGAGTTTTGTTCTCTCGTCAAGCAGTCCATCCGGATCATGCAACTTAAATGCGAGGCCAAGCAACGTCGCTACTGGTGCCAAAGTAATGTAACGTTTTTCCCACGTTACGCGCATACCGAGCACATTTGATTGCCCGTTAAATTTGTCGTAGCACACGATGCCATAATCAGGAATCGACCCTGCATCGGAGCCGGCTGATGGACCAGTCAAGGCAAAACACGGTACCTCTTTGCCCTGTGCCAATCTGCGCAGATATTTGTCTTTTTGCTTAGACGTGCCATAGCGCACGAGTAACTCAGCTGGGCCCAATGAATTCGGCACCATAACGGTTACGGATGCAGTAATGCTTCGCGAAGCAAGCTTAGCCACCACAGCAGAATGCGCCAGAGCAGAAAATCCCAGACCACCGTATTCTTTGGGAATAATCATGCCAAAAAATCCGTTGTCTTTAATGTATTGCCATACCTGCCGCGGCAAATCCTGACGCACATGTGTAATGTCCCAGTCATCCAACATGGCGCACAAAGTCTCGGTTTCATTATTGAGAAAGGCTTGCTCTGCTGCACTGAGTGTCGGCTTGGGATAATTTAATAACTTGCGCCAGTTCGGATGGCCACTGAAGAGATCACCGTCCCACCAGACTGTACCCGCATCAAGTGCCTCCTGCTCAGTTTGCGAAATATGTGGAAGTGTCTTGCGGAAAATTTTTAGAATTCGACTGCTCACCAACAGGCGACGCAGAAATGGAATGCCCAGCACCGCAACAATCACGGCCAGCGAAATAGTGGCAACTTGAAACAGATCAGCAGAAAGTTTGCTTTGGATAGCAATGATGAATACGAAGACTACAATCGCCAACAACCATCCCCAGATGGAGGATCGAAAAAAAGCCAACAAAACCATTACAGCCAGCATCACCAGCACAGTCAATATTACCATTACAATCCTTTATCTTGTTCTCAGAGAACCTCTAGCAGCCTGTCGGATCAAAGAATCGTAGCGAAAATTTAGCTGAATGATGGGTAGTTTTGCTAGCTTTCACCTTGCAGCGAAATGCCTGCTTATCCCACTTGACGATTTTGTAAGGCAATGGTTTATTTATTGCCATACAAATCAATGAAATAGGCACCGTTCAGCCAAATTTGCGGCTATTTCCTTTACGTCGTCCGACAAGCTGTCGGGCAAGACAGGAGATGAGTCAAAAAATTACTGCGCGCCATATAGTTTATATGTAGGCGATAATTTTTTCGCGTAACGCCGCATTGCGACGAAATGGATTAAGCAGGCAAGCCTCACAGCCGCGGCTCGCAAATGGGATTTTATAGTTGCCTTACATTAAGTGCGAAGCAGTTCAATCCTTCGATCCCGATTTGAATCTTAGTCCAAATTCGTAGCGATCATTCATCAATTTGTGCGTACTCTCGCTTCTTGTATGATTGAAATACTCGACAAGTTTCGTCACTTGAAGATTACCCCCATTATTCTCAATCATCGCAATCGCACACATCGATGCATCAGTTCCATTGTCGAGCCTGACTTCCACCGGTGCCTGACCGGTTGCATTGATCGTGACCACGCCGTTGGTAACTGCCCAATTCGGTGCACCTTCATAAATAAACGTGAATATCAAAATGCGTTTAATCTTATTGAACTGGTCACCGTTAATAAACAGATTTTCTCCGTCAGTGTTGGTACCGGAACGATCATCACCTTCCAGATGAACAAAAGGTGGATTGTTGAAATCCCCCCAACTTTTGCCGAGTGCCTGTACACAACCGGCAGTGCCATCAAGCATTTGATACATACACCCCAAATCCAGATCGATACCGCCGCTTGATCGAGACTGCGCATTGCCCATAATTTTATTGAGGAAGCTCGGCTTTTTAGGCTCAGTGCTAGGAAGCGATGCCTGATTCCAGTTCAGATTGACGCGGATGCGCCCAAATCCTTGACTACTGGCTTTTTCAAGCGAGACCTTGTCGCCGCGTTTTTCGAGTGTAATCTTGGAAAGAGACACTTTCTTTGGCTCGGGCGCAGGCGCTGGTGTCGGAGAACTCTCTGCCTCAACACCGCCGAAATGCTTCAAAAGCATGGACAATCCACCGTTGAATCCCTGACCAACTGCGCCAAAGCGCCACTGACCATCACGCTTATAGATTTCACCGATTATCATGGCTTTTTCATCCTGAAAATCGGAACCCGAAAACTTGAATACCGTACTACCGAGACGCATCGAACTCGAACCTAACTTACGCATCGTCCCTTCGCCACCAATAGATGCTGCAAAAACCAGCTTGTGAATCGATTCCGGTAACCGGGATACATCAGTTGCGAATACCGATTTTTCGCCGCTGATCTCCAGTGCCACTCCACCACCCGGACAGGATTTCTGATTGAAGAAAACCATGTATTTATCATCGGATAGTTTGTCATTGGCATCCAGACCGAAACAAGCAACATCGATATCCATACCCTGCGCCGCAATGTCCAGTACGATCGAAAATGCGCCCGTACATTCCATATCAGCCAACTTTCCCTTTTGTCCCCGTGTAAAATCAGTCATTATGTCAAAACCTTATGTTGGTTGAGTTTGTTGTAAATAAAAGCGGTGACTTCATTGATCTCGTCACCTGCATGATGTATACCAAAGGCTCGTGCCTGCTCGGCAATGCCATGCGCCCACGCCCGATGCGTGGCAACTTCACACATGGAATTATGCATTTTGAATACTGCCGGACTTGCTTCATCCATGATCCGTAATGCTACTTCGACATCGGTGCGTTGAACACGGTATTGTTGCTCAATCAACGCGATTTGGCTGGGATGAATTGCAGTTTTGCCAACCATGCCGTGTGCCAGATCTTCCTCCACTTCCTGCGCCAGCAGTTCCGGATTGTCCAGATGTTCAAACACCGGTGCAGTCAATACAAAACCGTAGGGGCGAAATATCGTTACCAGTTTTGAAATAACCGGCCCAAGCGGCGTCCTGTAAATGGTCATGTTACGTGGCCGCCGTATCCCCAACAGCGCCAACAAATCATTGCCACCGATGCGTAGCGCAAGAATGTAATCACGCACCCCCGGTTTTTCCAGGCATTGGAGAAACATCTTCATCTCTGATTCGTCAAAGACCTCGGCAGTCTCAAGTGTCGGCATCAACATGAAGCTGGTCTTCCGTACTAACCTGAAATAAGCATCAAAATTATGACGCGTTGTTTTGGGTAACACGAAGCCGGTCAACTTCTCCGAGCCAGGCATCTCCAGTACGCGCTTCATCACGTCTGGGTTGCGAACACGAACAAAACGTTCTGTGGTTGGCCGCTCAATCATCTGCTGGAGCACTAGCGATAAATTGAACAGCGAGTAACTGAGTTCACTGTCAGTAATTGCATCTTCGGTGCAAAAGATAACTGAGCGTAGATAACCGAGCAATTCGCCATCGGCTATCTGCTGCAAATCCTTATGCGTTGCAGGAACGTACAGCGAGGCGCCAAGCATTTTTTTGTTAGCCATCTAATGTACTCCTTATAAGCGACACAGCCTGGTAAGGAAGATCTGCATCCACAATCAGCGGGACAGATTTCTCTGTAGCGAGCACCTTTAAATGTGCGACGTCCAACGCATCGGGATCACGCAGAATCAACAGACGCGGCACCCTGCGCAACAACACGCGGGTCGCTTCACCGATACCGGGTTTTACAAGATTCACATCGACGATACCATGCAGCGCCATCGTTGTGTGAAGGAATTCGGCAGAAACAGCCGCTACTTTCGTGCGGTCTATCGGCATCGCTTCTGGTATGCCATTACGATCAGCTTGTGCGATACCATCAGCAATCAATCCATCTGCAAATTCGCGCGACTGATCGTACGGTTCGAACTCGTCGTAATAAACACAGCCATGAAAATCACCTGGCCCAACGGATTCGTTCAGAACCGAACGGCTTACCAAGCCAGATACAGTTGCATTCAAAATGCTGGATGGAATCAGGTAGTCGGCGCACGACGCCGCACAAGTTGCGGATCCAGCGAGATCTGACAACACGTACAAACCGCTATCGATCGCAACACCATTACGTTGATTGAAATCACCCACTGCCTGCTCGAGCACGCGTGAAATCACGCCTTTACCTGTCCAGCCATCAATGAACACAATAGACTCTGGTGCATGGCCCAAGTTCAGAATATGGTGCAGCGCCACTTCGTCGATACCGCGGTCTCGAATAATGGACACCGAAAAGTGGGCAACTTGCCGACCTATCACTCTGCGTAACAGATGCTTGAGAATGACACCAACCGGCGTCCCTGCACGCACCAACGACACCAAAGTAATGGGGCCAGCACGCCGCGCAGCGATTAACGCCGCTAGCGACAAACAATCCTGTGCCATCCGTTTGCAATTAGCGGCGTAGGCATCCTTGAATATCTTCAGGTAGCGCTCTGACGGCAACAATTCCGGCGACAACATTTCACTGTAGTGACGCGCACCTGACTGAATCAAATCCTCCTTGTGCGCAATATCGACAAACGGTGGCTGCACTAGACGCTTCAGCAAAAAAACAACATCGTCATGCCGATAACTTCCGTAAAAGCTCATAGTGCTGCCACCGTCAGTGCAGCGAGTTGGCTTCTGCTCGGAACAATCGCGTAGTCGCATGCGGCCATGAAACGCGCATCCGATTCACTGTCGCCCATGCCCAGAGTCATAATCTCGCCATGTTCAACTTCCAGTCGCTTGCGCAAGTACTCTACGGCGCGCGCCTTGTTCAAGGTTTTTGGCAAGACCGCTAGATTGTTCCCATTGCGGTGGATGAAAAAATCCTTGCCGGCAGTCGCAATCCAGGGAGTGACTGCCTCGCGTTCTATTTGCTCGAGGCGTTCAGCTTTTTTTTCAGGATCCTTGACCACTATATAGAAAGGGATCGAACAATCTTCAATCAGGCGTGCACGACCATTCATACCTGCGCTTTCCGAGTACTCGTCAATAACCTGCATCGCTTCTCTCAAACCGGCCTGAACACGCTCCATGTCCATTCGCATCGTTTCAAGCCAAATGGCATCGACTGTTCCGCCTGGCTCCAGTATGACGCCACCATAATCAATAATGGCATAACTGGAAAACGGTAAATCCACTCTACTTAAAGCATCACGATTACGCGCTGTCGCCGGAATTAGCGTCATTTCACGGTGCATCAGTTCAAAAAAAGCACGCTGACGAGAGGTTGTGAACGAGCAAGCCGCCCCATTTTTCAGATACGCAACAGGACGCAAATCTTCTTCCTTCAAACATTTGCCTGGCGTTTGAAACAGGGTGTCATCAAGGTCAACGAACAGGAATTTCTTCAATATTATTCTCAGATAAAAAATGAAACAGCCGACCGCCGACGATGTGCGCGAGCTCATGTAACGCTGCGTTAGCCGGCGTCTCGTGGCAAATAAAGACGTGATCATACTGGCCGGGTGCAACGTTATAAATAAAATTCGCTACACCTTCTCCATAATTGTCTGGAAAGGTCAACACATGGCTGACGGCATCCCCTTTCAAAATGGGAGAACGGGTCGTCGATTGCAGCACGACATTGACGCCCAGTTGCTCAAGTCCAAGCCCCAACAGAAAAGCCATGTGCATGAATTCGCCAGTGCCCAATACTAGTACCCGCTCGTCAGGGCAAATTGTAGCGATCAGACGGCCGGCCAAATCGATCGGCACGGATAGTGAACGATCCACGCCCAGTCTGCCGAATGAAGCGCTTGCGCCGCGATCGGCATGTTCTTCGAACAACTGGGCCTCACCGGCCGCCGAACGCTGAAATTCGCTGGCGGTAAATGTATATTCTCCGCTGAGCACAGCGCTAATCGTTACATCAATACCGAATCGCTGGGACAACGCGTCATTGGCTGCCGGGCCCATAAAGTTGGTGATTGTCGCCAGATGAACGCGTTCTATCGACGAATTGAGTGCGCAGCACGTTGCAGTCAAATTCAGAAAAGTGTTGCCGGTACTGGCTTCATCATCGACCAACACCAGCGAGCGTGCGTTAAGAAAAAGATCCTGTAAAGCAGAATCAGCCGGCATATGCAGAAACTGCCGCGGCGCGTGGCTATGTGCTTCTTCAAACTCGATGATCGGTGTGTCGCCAACTTGGTAGCGCGATGTATGCAAAAAAAGTGCTGCACGACCCGGATTCGCGGCCTTGTACGATTCAAAAACGCCCTGCCCCAATCCGATCGCTGTTTCTGCCATGGCGATGAAAACCACTGGGCCCGGCAAATCTACTGGCACCTTCGCAGCTAGATCAACATGAATTTTGCGCATCAGTTGCGGCGTTACCGGCCAATGCTTGCCTAATACCTTACTGAGAAAAAGAAAACCGCGCTTGGCGTTTGCACGTGCAGCAAAACCAATCAAATCATCCAGGCTAAACTGACCAGTGTCGGCCTTAACCTCCATCAGACCGGTCGGCAACATGACGGTTCGCATTTCTGCTGGTAACAATTGCGACTGTTGGATTGCTGCGCTCACTTAAGCTCCATTGCTCGCGCTAGTTCTGCAACGCGTATACCGGCACGGATTGGCGGTATACGCAGACCGTCGAAACCGCGATCGAATCCAACCAAAGCCAGATACGGCAGATTGGGGCCGGCAAGGCACGCCATTGCAAGACCGCCTGACATGCGAGGATTAATCTCCAGCAGACAAATTCCATTTTGGCCTTCACGGAATTGAATATTGAATACACCGTTCAATCCATAGGTGGAGGTAAGTTGTCTTGTGCTTTCCAGAATGTCATCACGCAGCTCGATCATTTGCCCCTGACCGGCCATTTTGGCTTTCTTACGAGGAACCGCGCAAATCAGCCGCCCATTATCACCAACGCAATCAACACTGTATTCGTGCCCATCCAAATACTCCATTACCAGCATTGTACGGAAGCCATTCATTGTGGCAAATCCACGCCTCAGATCATCCAGGCCGATGTGGTACTGAATCCCATCAAGCAACAACTGCGCGCTGGAACGCTCTTCATCGACCACGCTGAAGCCAAGGCCATACACAGATACCGAAGGCTTGACGCACAACTTTTTATGCGCATCTCTTAGTTCACGGTAGGCGGCATCGAATTGTTCGACATCTTCAACTACGCGGAACGCAGCAGGCGGTGCGAGCTTTAAATCAACCGATTGATAAAAAAGTGCTTTGTCATGCAGTAGATGCAACACTTCCTGCAACGCCGCACACAATACTCGAGTACCTTGCGTCGCAAATTGTTCACGTGCTGCGCTGACCAGACTTGCTTCCTTGCCGGGCACAAAAATGTCGATGTTGTTCGCGCGGCAGAAATGAAGACACCAGTCCAGATAGTCTTTGCCTTTCAATCCACTGGGTTCAATGGATGATTCGTGCGCAAAGAAAAAACCCGGAGCATGCGGATTGGTGTTGCTACACACAATATGATAGTCACCAACAACATCAGCCTCACGAATGAGGCTGATTGCAGCGGCAACGGATGAAAATGTTTTATTAAACCAGACTCGCTGCATGAACTAACTTATAAGTGCGGCGTAATTTGCGGCATCAGTTCAGCAAAAGTGCGGCCATTGCCAATTTCGCCGATGGCATGCATTTTCCATTCGCCATTATGACGATAAATCTTGGCCATGATTTGCGCGTTATGAGATCCCAAAGCAGACAAATTGAATCGCGCAACTTCCATGTTGTTGCTTGCATTAACGATGCGACAGGTTGCATTCTCAATTTGAGAGAAATTTTGACCAGTAAAACTATTGACCGTAAACACCAAACTCTTTACGTTCTCTGGAACTTGCGTCAAGTCAACAATTATTTGCTCATCATCACCGTCTCCTTCGCCAGTGCGATTGTCGCCAGTGTGGGTCACCGAACCATCATTTGATTTCAACTGCCGAAACCATACTGCGTCGGTCTGAGTGCCCTGCTGGTCAAACATAATGCAAGATGCATCGAGATCGACATCCTGCGACTTACTGCCAAAGCCTAAGAAACCTTTTGACTTTATTGCATCCCAACCAAGCCCCATGATGATTTTATTTAATTTAACGCCAGCCTCTTTATCAAGGGATATTTTTTGACCTTTTTCCAGATTAATCGCCATACAGCTCTCCTTAAGAATAATTGAATTGTTGCTTGCCTGAAACCAGTTCAAACTATGCGATTCTTCTGCATCTCAAAATGGCATGCCGACACTGAAGATTAGCCCTCACGGGACACAAAATTACGATCATGATCAATGATCCGTCCGATTTACAAAACCATGAAAAATTTCAAGGCCTATCCTATAAACTACTCATAGTTAGCGCGCCGTAATATTTTTCTTACACAAATATTGAAGAGGCGTCCTGTGTTACAACTTACAAACTTTTTCGCGCCTTTTGTACTTTTAATAAAAAGCACTTTCCACCATTAGCAATGACAACATCGGATGCTTATTTTCTCAACAGTGCGGCAAATGAACTAGGATTGCGCGAACATATATACACCTTGCCCGAGCCACTGAAGCGAAGTACGACACCTTCTCCGCTGGTGACGCTATTGACCAAATTGCCTACCATGCCGCCGATGCCACCGCCGCCGCTACCACCATCGCCAGTGGTGACTGAAATTACATATTGCAAAGTGCTGTCCCAACAAACGACGTGGGAATTATCAATGATTACATCCTTACCGGGCACGACATCGAGTTGAAACATCGAACCGAAGCCAGATACGACAACCTGGCCATTACCGGAAGTTTCCATCACGAAGAAACCGCCTGACTGTGCAAACAGCGCATTTCCGATATTTTGCTTACGTACCTTCATCTCAGTGCCCGATGTAGCAGCCACAAACGCACCATCATTGAGTA
The DNA here is from genome assembly GCF_927904885.1 of Candidatus Nitrotoga sp. M5. Taxonomy (GTDB): domain Bacteria; phylum Pseudomonadota; class Gammaproteobacteria; order Burkholderiales; family Gallionellaceae; genus Nitrotoga. The sequence continues at coordinate 23,800 of NZ_CAKMNW010000012.1, read as the reverse complement.
AATACTGGCACTTTCCAACATCGATGATTTCCATCGCGCCAGGTAGTGCTGGTGATAACAGGCAATCGCCATCGCCACGTACCGCTTCGATGTGTTGCTGGAAGAACGATTCACCATTAGCAAAACGTCTCATTAAGGCACTGCCAATACCACCGTTCATACGTCCTTTGAGGTCCAGCGCAGCTTCCATCATCACCATCGCGCCAGATTCGCAATAGATCTTGTCACCCTTGGTCATCGCAACGTGCAGAAACGGATCAACATCGCCGGTTGAAGTGAACACTGTCATGTCGTGAATCCTATAAACTATAAAGAAGGAGGAAGTTATATGTGCGGCGACCCCGTTTATTAAGAGTCGCCACACTGGGCATCAGCTCATAAGAACAAAGATGCTTCATACTTGATACTTGATACTACACAAACCGATATAAATATAAGTATCAAAAAGAAGGATGGGCACGATAAAACTGTGCCCATCCAACAATTTGTTATCTACGCGAAAGTCCCTGAGGATATATTACGCGCTAATGCCGAATGACCGTGCCAAAGGGCCGAGACCACCTGCAAAGCCTTGTCCGACCGCCTTAAATTTCCATTCTGCACCAGCGCGATAGATCTCGCCAAAGATCATCGCCGTTTCAGTAGAGCTGTCTTCCGACAAGTCGTAGCGCGCGATTTCTTTGTCGCCATTGGCATCGAGACAGCGGATATAAGCATTGGCGACCATTCCGAAGTTTTGCTTGCGTGTTTCAGCATCGTGGATCGTGACGCCTATCGAGATTTTGTTGATATCAGCCGGAACTTTCGATAACTCAATCATGATTTTCTCGTCGTCACCTTCACCTTCACCACTTTTATTATCTCCTGCGTGAGTGACAGAGCCGTCGGCTGATTTTAGATTGTTGTAAAAAATGAAGTCAGCGTCTGATCGGGCTTTACCATCCGCCTTAAGTAAGAATGCGCTACCGTCAAGATCGAACTCTGTACCGTCAGTTGCACGAGGATCCCAGCCGAGTCCAATCACCATTTTGGTAAGAGATGGCGCTTCTTTACTCAGATTAACGTTACCGCCTTTTTGTAGACTAATTGCCATTAAATGTGCTCCTTAATTAAAGTTAACAACCGTGGTGACATTGTTACCGTACATACACGTCGTGATGAATTGCCAGCGCACGCAGGACGTCCGCATAGCCTTACACTACTGCCTTAAATTGCCTTTTTCGCTATTTTAACGATAGATCTCGCCGAAGACCAGCAACGCTTAAGCTGCTCAACCAGCATTTCGCTTCTACCTAGACAGTTATCGTTGTGATGCAAACATTGAAAACTGAGCATTCTCGATTTTTTCGTCCAAACATAAATTATTTAACTGGTTCTACTGCCGCATTTTGATTTCGATTGTAGCGAACTGATGACCATAAAGACAAGCCAATGAAAGCCACACCGGACAAGCCGGTGAACCATTCCGAAATATGAAATTTGACGCTTACCAGCATAATGAGCGCCAAGATACCGATCGCGTAGTGCGCACCATGCTCCAAATAAACGAACTCATCTAATGTGCCCTTACGCACCAGAAAGACTGTCATCGAACGTACGAACATGGCACCAATTGCCAAACCTAACATGATGATAACCACATCACTAGTGATTGCAAAGGCGCCTATAACGCCATCAAAACTGAACGACGCATCTAACACCTCCAAGTATAGAAAGCCGCCTATACTACCGCGCTTAACCACGTCGCCGACGCTCGGATCACCCACTTCATTCTCCAACAGGCCACTGAGGAAACTAACGGACAAATATACTGCGATACCACCGACACCTGCCATCAGTACCGACAGTTTCTGTGCTTCAGGAACCAATGACATACAGCCGAACACAGCTAGTAGAGTCAACAAATTAGACAGACCTTCAGTGCCGTGCGCGCCAAGCTTTTCCTCAATCCAGCCCAACCAATGCAACTCTTTATCCTGATCAAATAAAAAATTGAGGAATACCAAAAGTAAAAAGGATCCACCGAAAGTAGCAACTTGCGCATGAGTATCAGTCAAATGCTTTGAATACTCTTCGGGTGTATTCAAGGCCAGACTCATCACATCAACCAATCCCAGACCAGTTGCAATAGATACAATCAGAATAGGGAATACCAAACGCATACCAAATACCGCGACAATTATCCCGACCGTCAAGAACATTTTTTGCCAGAAAGCATCCCAATTGCGCAACACAGATGCATTCACGACTGCGTTATCGAAAGAAAGTGAAATCTCCATGATAGACAAAACACTCGCGATAAATAATGCCTGACCTGCGCCTGCCAGACCACCGATACTGTAACCCCACCATGTCGCGAGGACGAGCAGAACAAACGTAACTACAAATGACACCCTGAAATGCTTCATATTTGATTTCTTAACCGGAACTGTTGAAATTGACACGCACGAAATTTAAATTCGTCCTGCCCGCAAACTACTATGAATACGTCATGAATGATCACGACGTGTGAAAAATATGAGTATGTTATCTGCATACATATCGTGCATGCCTCCTGTTATATTGACACCTCCAACCATGAATGTTTCATATACATGGCCAAGTATAACCTTTTAGCCAGAATTTTGCATAAAACTAAAGGCAAATAACAAAATAACTATATGATTAATATTGTTTAAAAATAAAACTCAAAAAAAATGTTGACTGCTCATACACGCCTTACTGCTAATTCCATCCAGAACAACTCCGGTTTCCTCTTTCTACTGACGAATCGGCCTACTTTGACTTCACAGAAAGGGAAATATCCCATATTTACAGCGCGATCGCGCCGCTTTATCTCGACGCACCTTGATGGAGCAATACGGCTTTGAGGTGCTGATGTGCTACATAGTTCCAAACCAGACGCACATGATGCCTTTCTGGCAGAAGAAATTAAAGTTTGTCTGGCAACTTGTCGAACTTAAAGAATCATCTCGTAAATTGAGCGGAACGAAGGATAATTTTGCGAGCTTTTACCTTGCGGAGAAATGCCGGCTTACACCATTTGAAGTTTGATGATTGTCCAAGGTAGATAGTCATTCTATTGCCAAAAAATGCAGCGAAATAGTCACCGCTCAGCTCAGTTTTCAGCCGATTACTTTTAAGTCGAACAGGGCTGCCTGATTAAAATTAATTGGCCGTCAAAATAAATATAGGTGCGTTAAAATCGTGGTAATGGACTTGATAATATAGGTTTTGCAATTGAACTGTTGTTAAGTCATCCCGAAATCGCCAGGTTATTTCTTTGCCACCCGCTAAATTTATTGTGTACTCGAATGCTGGTTATAATACTTGCCTGTATGTATTTCCGTAACAAAGGCGGGGGCAATTTTTTAACAGGCCCTGAGTATAGTATTTTGGAAAAAATGTACGTTACACTTATTCAGTATGAGCACAACGATTCCTTCCAGCAAACTCAAGATTGGCATGTACGTCTCTGACCTTGATCGACCTTGGCTTGATACACCATTCCTGCTTCAGGGGTTACTGATCGAAAACGTTGAACAGATCGGACAATTACAAGAGTACTGTAAATTCGTTGTAATTGATTGGGACAGATCTGCTCAAGAACTTCAAGCAGCTGAACCTGCCTCTGATAGTAAAGCAAAGCTAGAAAGATTAAATTCCATCACACCATCCATCAGCCGCAATCATACTCCCGTCAGCACTGGCCATACTTCTATCGTCGACTATTCTGCACCTGAATCAATTAAGAAAAAGCTAGCTGACGTACAAGCCCCTGTCGACCTGAAAATTAAAGACGCATCGTCAGAAACCAATATTAAAGTGGGGTTACTGGGCTCGTTATTCGCTAAAACAAAAAAATTCTTAAAAATAAAAAATAATCCAAAAGATGAATATGAGACTAAAAAACATACTGTTGGCTCCGATCCAAATCCTGCAATAACTGAACTACATCTTGCTGATGTTAAGCGACCTGCCTTTGTTCCTGATAGCGTCGAATTAACGATTTACAACAATGTCAGACCTGTCGAGGAGGAGTTTGCTCCAGCCGATAATGCTTATACACTTACAGAAAAGGTGCTGCATGGCCTTGTTCAAGACCTGCAATCCGACAAAAACCTTGACATAGCAGAAGTGGAAATCGTGATTCAGGAAGTAGTAGGCAGTATGGTGCGAAATCCTAATGCGCTGATGTTGATCATGCAATTACGTCAACAGGATACTGTTAGTTATGGGTTCGGGCTCCAAACAGCCGTTTATCTGATTGCGCTGGGTCGACATATAGGTTTACCTAAAGATTTTCTCGAGCGCCTGGGTATCACCGGATTGTTGCTCGACATTGGAAACATAAAGTTGCCGAGCGAACTGCTACAAAAGAATGACCAGCTGACACTAGATGAATTTGAAATAGTTAAAAGCCACGTACGCTTGGGCCTTGAAATACTTAAAGAGACGCCTGATCTGCATAACGACATTTTAGAAGGTATCGCCCAACACCATGAGCGAGAAAACGGGAGCGGCTACCCTGCAGGAATATCTAAAGGTGACATCTGCCTGTTCGGGCGAATGGCTGCAATCGTAAATTCATTTACCGCGCTGACCAATACACGTACTCATAGCAAAGCCGTGTCAGCCTATGAGGCATTGAAAAGTATAAGCACTATGAGTGGTGAATATTACCTTGACTCAATGGTCGAGCAATTCATCCAAACAATCGGCATTTTCCCGGTTGGCTCCTTGGTCGAGCTGTCCTCTGGTGAAGTCGCCGTCGTTATCAGCCAGAGCAAGGTACGCCGACTTAAACCACGTGTACTGATAATTAGTGACTCAAACAAAAGTCCGGTGCCGCATCCCGCTACATTAGATTTACTTTGTCAGCCCGAAATGACAGCAGCAATTCATATTCTACGCGGCCTGCCAACTGGCGCTTACGACCTTGCTGTTCGAGAGTACTACCTTGCATGATCGACCACAGCCCTCATCCGACGCATCAATTTAACGCTACGCCGACACAGCACCAGTTAACTCACATTCAACTGGTTAATTTCCTGCGTAATAAAATCGCTAAGGGCGAATCCAGCGCATCAGCCGTTCTAATTATGAAGTTAAGGCGCGCCAAACGGCTGGACGCCATCATTGGCGACACTTCTGCACAATCAATCACAAATTACACCGATCAACGCCTTGATACTCTGTTGCGGGACGCTGATCGCTACGCACACTTTTCTGACGAACAGATATGTCTTGTTTTGCCTGACCTTGCCAATAATGCTCAAAGTATCCTGGCAGCGATCAAAATTCTTTCAGAATTGTATAAGCCATTTATTGCCAATAATTATCCAGTCACGCTGCGCCCATATATCGGCATCGCCAACTTTCCAGAACTTGGCCATGATGCAGGTCAATTATTAATGTATGCCGACATCGCATCAGACATCGCCGCAACCAATGAACAGGGATACCACGTCTATCAGCCTGAAGATCAAATTGCGACAGACGCTTATTGCGGTCTCGACATTGAACTTGGTAATGCCATCAAAGCGAACGAATTGCATGTTCACTACCAGCCGCAAATCAATATTCAAACCGGTCGTTGTGTCTCCATTGAGGCTCTAGTGCGTTGGACAGCGTCAGGTCAACGTGCGATCAATCCAAGCACATTGATCAAAATTGCAGAGAATGCAGGCCTGATTAACACTTTAACTCTATGGATTCTTAATACGGCACTGCGCCATACAGCCGTTTTTTTGAAAGCTGGCATAGATATAGGAATAAGCGTCAATCTTCCGCCTAAAATGCTCGAAGACAAGGAGCTTCCACAAATAATCCAGCAAACACTCGACCTTTGGGGCGTACCCGCAGCGAACCTTACGCTTGAGATCACGGAGAGTTTAATAATTAATAATTTTGAATCCTCCATCGCAATGTTATTAAGACTAAGAGAACTTGGCGTTTGCCTGGCAATCGACGATTTCGGCACCGGCTATTCATCGCTAGCGTACATTAAGCGCTTTCCAGTGCAGGAACTAAAGATTGATATACTTTTCATTCGAAACATACATAAATCACGCGAGGACAAACATCTCGTCCGTACCATTATTGATTTAGCCAAAAATTTCAACCTGACCACAGTGGCAGAAGGGGTGGAAGATCAGGAAACATTCGACCTGTTACGCGACCTTGGCTGCGATCTGGTGCAGGGCTTTCTATACAGCCGCGCTCTGTCTGACATAGATTTTGTCAATTGGTATCGTCATCACACTTGAAAGTCTGTGATAAAGCTATGATTATATTGATCGTTTTTTATAGAAGGGGGCGAGTTTGCGAAGGGCCAGAGTGGGGTTTTACAGTCTCTTCGTTTGCCGCACGGCCGCATTCCAAGTTAAAATGGAGGGCTTGATAGCGTAACTGGACACTCACCGATGTAACCCTTCTTCTCGCGAGTAATTCGTACATCCATTCATTCGCAGGGGGCCAAAGCATAGTTGAGTCTTTCTGCCTTCTTTCTCAGGGTCAAATTTTCCTTTTTTGTTGTTCCACTAACCAAAAAGCGCCCTTGCATTTGATTGCCTTTTCCCACTGCCGTCCCTTGGTCGGCATCGATAACGGAACATAATTTACGATGAATTCCATACGACAGGACTGGTTCTCCAATGTCCGAAATGATTTGCTGGCGGGTCTCGTGGTCGCGCTGGCCCTCATCCCAGAAGCTATTGCCTTCTCGATCATTGCAGGGGTTGATCCTAAAGTCGGACTCTATGCATCCTTCTGTATTGCCGCCGTAATCGCCTTCGCCGGTGGGCGTCCCGGCATGATTTCTGCCGCAACCGGTGCGATGGCCTTGGTCATGGTGATGTTGGTCAAGGACCATGGTCTGCAGTATCTGCTGGCCGCTACCGTGCTGACTGGCATGCTTCAGATTATTGCAGGCTGGTTGAAGCTCGGTGCCTTGATGCGCTTTGTCTCGCGTTCAGTTATCACCGGCTTCGTCAATGCGCTGGCCATCCTTATTTTTTTGGCGCAGTTGCCCGAGTTAACCAATGTTAGCTGGCACGTTTATGCGATGACGGCGGCTGGGTTGGCCATCATCTACCTGTTCCCTTACATCACGAAAACTGTACCATCGCCGTTGGTTGCCATCGTCGTGCTGACCGCTGTAGCAATTGGCCTGGGTCTGGATATACGCACTGTCGGCGATATGGGGCGACTACCAGACAGCCTGCCGATATTTCTGTTGCCTGATGTGCCACTGAATTTCGAGACGCTACAGATTATTTTTCCTGTCTCCGCAACGCTGGCGGTAGTCGGCCTGCTCGAATCCATGATGACTGCCTCTATCGTCGACGATCTGACCGACACATCAAGCAACAAAAATCGCGAGTGCGTCGGCCAGGGCGTAGCCAACATAGCCTCAGGCTTTCTTGGCGGCATGGCAGGCTGCGCGATGATCGGCCAGTCGGTAATCAACGTAAAGTCGGGGGGCCGCGGAAGACTATCAACACTGGTTGCAGGTGTATTTTTGTTAATCATGGTAGTGTTCATTGGCGACTTGGTGGCTCTTATTCCGATGGCGGCATTGGTTGCCGTGATGATCATGGTATCCATCGGCACCTTCAATTGGGAATCCATCCGTAACATACGTGAACACCCCAGAAGTTCTAGTGTGGTGATGCTGGCCACTGTGGTAGTCACCGTAGCCACGCACGATTTGGCCAAGGGTGTGCTCACTGGCGTTTTACTGTCGGGCTTTTTCTTCGCGCACAAGGTCAGCCAAGTATTCCTCGTCCGCTCGAAATCAGAAGGGGAAGGTCGTGTTCGTACCTACACGATAACAGGCCAGGTATTTTTCGCCTCAGCCGATCGTTTCATCAATTCGTTCGATTTCCGGGAAGTCATCGAAATGGTTCGCATCGATGTAAGCCGCGCGCATTTTTGGGACATTACAGCGATCAGCGCACTGGACAAGGTGGTTATCAAGTTTCGTCGTGAAGGCACCGAGGTGGAGGTAATTGGCCTGAACGAGGCGAGTAAAATGTTAGTCGACAAATTATCAGTACACGACAAGGATGGCGCCGAAGAAACACTGACGAGCCACTGAGAAGGAGCCGCACCATGAAGATCGAAAACAAAATCCTCGCCTGCGTGGACCAATCGCATTTTGCCGACTATGTAGCCGATTATGCCGCATGGGCCGCACAACGCATGAATGCGCCGCTGGAGTTCTTGCACGTCATTGACCGCCATCCCGAAATTTCTACCGGCAATGACCACAGCGGAGCGATTGGCTTCGATGCCCAAGAGCACCTGCTAAACGAACTGTCCAACGAAGATGCGTCACGCAGCAAGGCTGCTCGTGAGCAAGGACGACTATTCCTTAACCGTCTGCGGGAACGCGCCATCGCTGCAGGTGTCGAGTCGCCCGACGTTCGGCAACGGCACGGAAATTTAGTAGAGACGATGACAGAGCAAGAGAACGGTGTTCGCCTCTTTGTTTTAGGCCGACGAGGCCAGTCGGCTGAGCACACACAACGTGACTTGGGCCGTAATGTCGAGCGTGTGGTGCGTAGCTTACACAAGCCCATTCTCACTATCACTGAAAATTTCACCGAACCCCGTCGGGTCATGATCGCCTTTGATGGTGGTATCGTGACTCGACGAGGCATCGAGATGGTCGCTGCCAGTCCATTATTCAAAGGGTTGCCAATACACCTTTTGATGTCCGGCAAAGAAAGTCAGGAAGCAGCCAAACAACTCGAATGGGCCAAGAAAACGATAAATTCGGCAGGCTTTGATATCAAGGCTGCACTGATCCCGGGTGACGCCGAAAGCATCATTGCCAAAACGGTGAGCGAGCAAAACATCGACATCCTCATCATGGGGGCATACAGCCACTCGCCGCTGCGTAGCCTGCTGCTTGGCAGCAAGACATCGGATATGTTGCGCGCCGCGAAAATTCCAACATTGCTGCTGCGCTGATACATGAGATGACTCATGAGGCTTTACCCCAGATAATCCATTAGACCTGATTCGTGCGATGACTTCGCATTCCCCCCTTTGAAAAAGGGGGGCTAGGGGGGATTTGAGCATTGCAGGGACACAAAAATCCCCCTCAAACCCCCCTTTTTCAAAGGGGGAGGCTGGTTAAATTGCCTAATGGATTATCCGGGTTTACACGATATATATCTAACCCTCTTGCTAGGGACATGAAGGTGGATACGACTCTGACGCGCTATTAAATGTTAAATGTCTCTAACCGCTATATTCGCAGCGTGCTTCGAATCACCTGACGCCCATCCAGCCATTGCAAATTCACCCACACAAGCAAACCAGATTTATTTTTAAACGTGTTTATAAATAGGCGTGGCTTGACACCTAGTTATTTCTTTAGATTAGGCGTAATCTACATCTTACGACTCGCATCCATTTGTTCTGATGCGTGTTCCCTGATCACAAACTATACAAGGAGCCTAGCCATGAAGAAATTTATTGCTATATTCTTATTACTGTGTGGTACAGCACAAGCCGATCCCTTTGCCAAGGGTCATCCTGAAGCGGGTAAAGAAGTATTCGACAAATATAAATGTAACAGTTGCCACGACGGCATGATGGGCGGTAACGGCAATGACATCTTTACGCGCCCCAACAGCAAGGTGAAGGATCCGCAGCAACTAGCGGAAGTAGTTGTAGTATGCATTCGTAATGTACGTGCTAATTTTTCCTCACAGGTTACCCCACAGGAAAAACTAGACCTTTCGGCCTATCTCAACAAGAATTTCTATAAGTTCAAGTGAGCACTTTGACAACTGCCTTTGATTTTGCAAATAAAAAATGCAAACTTTTTATAGCAACTCAACTAAACTCTTTTGCTGCGCCTGTATATGTCGAGGAGCCATAGCGGGCCAGTAAGCCTTAAATACTGGGCTAGCAATTCATGACGTCATGGGGTAAGGATTGAACACCAATCCAAAATTCATGACTTTTAGTTCCATGAAGAATGCCATGCCTACCTGATAATCCATCACAGTTGATGGAAAGCGAGCTAGGCAGCGGGGAAAATCATTACCCTGAGGATGGCAGGACATCTGTGAGCACCTGGAGACCGAAATTGGACCTGCCAGTTTTTTGTGTGATTGACTGCCTATAAGCTCATGGCTATGTTGCGCAACCTAACTATCCCACTGTTAATCCTGACCTGTACAGCCAGCCTTATTTGGTGGGCCTTCCCTGAGAGGCTGTCAACGGCACGCACCTTGGGAATTGTCTTAGGCTGGGCTGGATGCAGCCTTCTGCTTGTCAGTCTGTTATTGATGCTTCGGGAAACCTGGCTGGCCCAGTGGCTAGGTGGACTGGAAAGGATGTACCAATGGCATCACTGGACTGGCACGACTGCTTATGTTCTGCTACTGGCCCACCCTCTAATACTCGCTGCCGATGCCTGGCCGAATTCTCGACTGTTGGCATGGCAGACGCTTTCTCCATTCAATCAAGGCTGGCCAATATGGTCTGGTTGGCTGTCGTTACTGCTCCTGATGTCTGGGTTGGCTGCCACCTTTATATTGCGCATTCCCTATCAGATTTGGCGCTGGCTCCATTTCGGGCTGGGGATAGGTGTGCTTCTCGGTTTGGTTCACCTTACTTTACTCGGTATCAGTGAACCCGTTCTGCCAATTTTAGCTCTTGCCATCTCATTCTTGGGGTGGCGTCTTATTCGGGATGACTTCGGTGTGGCTGCGCGGCCATATGTCGTGGGATCGGTAAAGTCAGTGGCCGAAGACATAGTCGAAATTTCGCTGAAGCCTCTGGCAGAGCCTACTGTCATAACGCCGGGCCAATTTATTCTGGTCGCCTTCTTTACGGGGCAGAAATTTTGTGGTCGCGGGGAATTCCATCCATTCACTGTCAGCTCGGTTAGTGCCGATCATGAGATATGCATAGCGGTCAAAGCCCTAGGTGATTGTACGCGGCACATCCAGTCTATCGAGCCCGGCACGCTGGCACGTATGCATGGCGCATTTGGAACTTTTCTAGCCGATCGGCCGCCGAAGCCGCAACTCTGGGTTGCCGGCGGCATCGGAATTATTCCTTTCCTGGCGTTGCTGCGAACTGGCCCTGTAGATCAGCCGACGATGCTCCTCTATCTTTATCGAACCGAGGTTGATGCAGCATTTTTACATGAACTCCGAACCCTTGCCAATCTGGATCAGCAGCTTTCCCTGAAGGCATTGGCTACCGGCGACGAAGCGCCGGATCTCAAGTCCCTTCTCGATACTCAAGGGCTTGCAAAGTATGAGTGCTATCTGTGCGGCCCGCCGGCCATGGTTGCAGCACTTAGAAAATATCTACACAACCGAGACGTTACGCCCCAACAAATTCATTTTGAGAAATTTGAGTTTCGATAATGCGCCTACTCTACATATTTGCTACGCTTATTTTTTGGCTACTGGTGGCAGCTTTCTGGGCCGGAAGCCTGTGGTTACCACCTGCTGAAAAAAGCGCCGCTATTGCTGTTGGTAAATCGATTTCACCGACTGAATTGGCCAAACATAGCACACCAGAAAACTGCTGGGTGGCTATTCGCGGTAATGTCTATGATTTAAGCGCTTATTTGCCCAAACATCCATCGCAGCCAGATATCCTTCCTTCCTGGTGTGGTAAGGAAGCGACCGAAGCCTATAACACCAAGACCAAAGGGCGTCCGCACTCCATCTATGCTGACGAATTACTGATCAAATACCAAATCGGAATATTGGCTTCTGGAAAATCTTGATGGCTGCTCTCCGCTAGCAGGCGGTATCCCAATACAGGTCGATTTATTTAAAATAATCGCATAGTGGGAATATCACCTTTATCCAATACAGACATACTGTCCTACGATCGCAAGCCAGAAAAAATAACGATAATAGGTCGAATATCGCTTGATCAGTACCTATAAATAATGGTATCGAGTTGACAAATAAAGCAAAATATTTCTATAAATTCATTATTAATCAAGCCATTTGACAAATATTATCTCTATTATTTAAGTGGTTGCCTACGCATATTTTGATGCCTGTCACGGAAAGTCAGGAAGCGGCAAAACAACTCGAATGTGCGAGGAAAATACTAGATTCGTCAGGCTTTGATGCTTAAATTTTACTGTTCTAGGGTGACGCCGAGAGCATCGCTACCAAAACGGTAAGCTAGCAAAACATCGACATCCTCATCATGGTAGGTACAGACACTCGCTGTTGAGCAGCCTCTTGCTGGGCAGCAAGGTACAGATATATTGCGCTCCGCAAAGACTCCAACGCTGCTGCGCTGCATCATGGGGCAAGACAAGTGGCTCGAACGGAAGAGTGGAAACCCTTCTGTTGCTCACAGAGGTATCGTTGTTTACCTTTCAGAGCAAAGCTATCGTCAAGCAACCGCACATTAATAATGATTCGAACTTGCAATTAATAAGTCGATTTAAACCTCTAATGATTATAGTCACAATGCCGATAATAAATTCTTGTCGAGCATAGGCTCTATGCACCCATAACATCTTATTACTTAAATGGGAGAAGCAAAATAGCCGACCTCTATTCAATTTTAAATGCCTGAGAAATAACAAATGGCCATAATCCTACCTGCGCTACACTCCAAGAATTTAAAACTGACATCTGGTGAGCGGCGTTTTGGCACTTGCCTATTACGCAATCTTGAGGATGACTATCATTGCTGGGTAGACGTACCAGTCGGGCCTAAGCAACGTCGCCCTGATTTCGTCGTGCTCCATCCCAGCCGAGGCATCTTGGTGCTTGAAGTGAAAGATTGGAAATTACAGACGATTAAACAGATGGATAGACTCACTACCGAAATACACACGGATCGCGGCCTGAAAACTGTAATCAACCCGCTTGAACAGGCACGCGCATGTGCAATTGAAATCAAAGAACTTCTTGAACGTGACCCGCTATTAGTGAAACAGGAGCAAGGACAGTATCACGGACATTTGCTATTACCGTGGGGTTTCGGCGTCGTTTTCACCAACATCACACGCAAGCAGTTTGAGGCGGCAGAACTGGATCAGGCTATCCCTGGAGACAAAGTGATTTGCCAAGACGAAATGACAGAATTGGTTGATGCCGAGGTATTTCAAAAAAGTCTGTGGGGAATGTTCACATATAGTTTCGGTGGCATACTTTCCTTAGCGCGGATTGATCGGGTGCGCTGGCATCTATTCCCTGAAATTCGAATTCAACAAGGCTGTTTATTCAATGCAGCCAGTGATGGGGCAGACCCGCATCAATCCATCGCCAAGGTTTTACCTGATATGGTCAAGATCATGGATATAGAGCAGGAGAAGCTTGCCCGTAATCTGGGTGCAGGGCACCGCATCATTCATGGCGTTGCTGGCTCCGGCAAGACATTGATCCTAGCTTATCGTGCCATGTGTTTAGACAAACTCGGCCTCGCCAAACCCATTCTAGTGCTCTGTTACAGCAAGACTCTAGCGGCAAAATTCAAGCAACTATTGACTGAAAAAGGTGCGGGAGATCGCGTGCATGTGCGCCACTTTCACGGTTGGTGCAAGGATATGTGTGACCTCTATCAACTTAATTTGGCCGATGAGCGAGATCAAAAGGTTTGGGAGCAGCAGGTTACAGCCGTAATTCAGGGTTGCGAAAAAGGCCGTGTTCCACTCGCTCAGTATGCAGCAGTGTTGATAGACGAAGGACAAGATTTCAAACCAGAGTGGTTCAAACTACTTGTGCAGATGATTGACCCAGAGACCAACTCACTTTTACTGATGTACGATGATGTACAAAACATATACGGCGGGAGCAAACGGCAAGCATTCACTTGGGCTAGTGTCGGAGTCAATGCATCAGGACGCAGTACAATTCTGAAGGTGAATTATAGAAATACTATAGAGGCTATCGATTTTTCATATAAGTTTGTTTCATCTTATCTCGACCAAACCAGTGAAACTGAGGATATCCCACTTGTGCATCCAAAATACGGTGGTAGAAAAGGAGCAAGGCCAGAAGTGCATCGCTTAGCAAACAGTGCGAAAGAGCTAGAATATGTTGCTTCATGGCTAAAACAATGCGCCAAAGCTGGCAATTCATATTGCCAAATGGCTGTGCTGTGCCGATTCAAGTTTCAGGTGAAAAAAATTTGTGAGGGGCTTACTAAGAAAGGTATAGCCGTGGACTCATGTCAATTCAATGGCCAGCGCACCAAAGAATTCGACACTACTAAGGATACCATTAAAGTGTTAACCATACACTCTAGTAAGGGGTTGGAATTCAATAGTGTCGTGATACCAGATTTAGGTTGTATGCCATATACAAAGACTACTCCTCAAGAAGAAGCCCGTTTGCTCTATGTAGCCCTTACGCGTTCAACGGAAAGCTTATTGATAACTTATCACAACGAAAGTCAGTTTACAAAGCAATGCGAGGCAATTCATCAACGTAAGGAACAATCATCATCTAATTATCAGGGTGTTTGTGCTTAATTTCGGCCGGAGATTTAGCAAGTTTACATCATGCATCATGAAGACTGAAGTTCTGGTTAAAATACTCCTCAAAACAAGTTGATTGACTAATTAAGGAGCGAAATTCCGCATTGAGCATACACGCAATGGCAAACTGATTTCCTTTGCAATTTTTGCGTCTTGGTGTTTGCCAGACATGGGAAGCTTTAAATACATACAAATTGCACTATGATTCCAAGGGACAGGACACTTATGATGTGTTTCTCCCTCCTCCATAATCTCGTTTGGAATAACGCAACGGTTCGCGTACGTCGTTATGCTCATTCACTAAGCGTGATGGCTGCTTTAGTGCCATCTCCAATGTTGCAAACGTAATCCATGTCCACGTTCCTTTATAGGCAGGGATGCTCCTATAACTGCTCGGTTTTTCCCCAATATCGTACTTTACCTCACCACTTGAAACAGCCTGTTTCATTCAAAAGCATTGCAGCCAAAGGTCGATCACTGCACCAACTCCTCGTTCGAAATACATTCCTCATTCAGGCTCACACAGATTGGGATAGAGGAATTTTGCCAGTCGATTCATTTAATAGTATTATCACTGGGTATTAGTAGTTCAATAGCCGTAGTAAATATCATCGATACAAAACACATAAGCATGAAACCGACATGCGCATGTGTAAAATCACGTAGCATTCGATAATTATTGGCGTTAGTATCGCCGTATTGGTGTTATGCAACAGGTTATTGATCAACTTGAAAGAATTGGCGGGCCTCCTCGCATTGCAAGGTGGTGAACCTGGTCAGGTCCGGAAGGAAGCAGCCATATCCATTACTGCAAGTGCCGAGGGCAAGGCTCGCCTCCTTATTCGAAGCTGGAGTGGCAATGAAACAGATCTATTTACTGATCGGTGCGATATTGTTAAATGGGAATGTGTGGGCCATAGATGGTGTTTCCGCTGAAATTGGTAAAGGCGATGAGGACACCAATATGGCACGTATCGGTGCGCAGTGGAATTGGGACAAGAAGTGGTTTACTGATGGTAACTGGTTAGTGAGCGGCTATTGGGAAGCTTCAGTTGGGCGTTGGAATGGCCGAAACAGTGCGGACAATAACCACAACATTACTGATGTCGGCTTTACTCCAGTGTTTCGTCTGCAACAAAAAACATTGTCTGGCTTGGCACCATATCTGGAAGCAGGGATTGGAGTTCATCTAATTTCTGATACACATATCAATGCCGAACGTAGATTCAGTACTGCTTTTCAATTCGGCGATCATTTAGGCGCAGGCCTGAGGTTTGGTGATCGACAACAGTTCGATTTGAGTTATCGTTTTCAGCATCTATCTAATGGTTCAATCAAGCGACCGAACCCAGGCATAAATTTTAGTCAAATCCGCCTTGCCTACCATTTTTGAGATATCGTAAATTTTGTCAGTAACTTCCGTTCTAGCGCGCAAATGGCGACCCAAGACCTTTGCGCAATTGGTGGGGCAGCAGCATGTCGTGCAGGCGCTAAGTAATGCGCTGATACAGAACCGTTTGCATCATGCCTATTTGTTCACTGGCACGCGCGGCGTGGGTAAAACCACTATCGCGCGCATTTTTGCAAAATCGCTGAATTGTGCCATCGGCATTACCGCCACACCCTGTGGAATTTGTAATGCTTGCACGGAAATAGATAGTGGACGATTTGTTGATCTCATTGAATTGGATGCAGCGTCGAATACAGGCATTGATAATATGCGTGATGTACTGGATAACGCGCAATATATGCCAACATTGGGGCGCTACAAGGTTTATTTGATTGACGAAGTGCATATGCTTTCCAAAGCGGCTTTTAACTCGATGTTAAAAACATTGGAAGAACCACCCGCGCACGTCAAATTTATTCTTGCCACCACTGACCCGCAAAAAATCCCCGTCACGGTATTATCGCGCTGCTTGCAATTTAATCTTAAACAATTGCCGCCGGCGTTAATCGTCACACACTTAGAATATATACTGGGGCAGGAAGGCATCACATTTGACATCGCTGCGTTGACATTGCTTGCGCGTGCAGCACAGGGCAGTATGCGCGATGCGCTAAGCCTGCTCGACCAAGCTATTGCTTATTCTGATTCCAGAATCGAGGAGTCAACGGTCTGTAATATGTTAGGCTCCATTGACCAAAGTTACCTGTATGACCTGTTGCAAACTTTGCTGTTACGGGACGGAGCCGGTTTGCTGCGTATTGCTGACGAAATGCAAAGTCGCAGCTTGGCATTTGATGTTGCCTTGCAGGACTTAGCGACGTTATTGCATCGTATTGCTCTGGCACAGACAGTGCCAGAGGCCATTACAGAAGATGAGCCGGAGCGAGTGCGCTTACTTGAACTGGCAAAGAGTTTTAACGCAGAGGAAATTCAATTGTATTATCAGATTGCCATACACGGGCGTAATGAAATTGATCTTGCCCCTGATGAATATGCTGGTTTTACCATGACATTGCTGCGCATGTTGGCATTTAGGCCAGCTGGCGCCAAAGCGGCTTCAGAACAGCCCACAACTGAAGTATCAGAGCCGTCGACAGCTAACGCCACATCTATTCCGGCACCAAAACAACAATTGCAAACTATTGAAACTATTTCACAGTCAGTCAACCCAATAGTAACCACCTCTATGGTTATAGATTGGGGTACATTACTGACGCAACTGAAAGTGCAAGGTATGGCGCGCGAATTGGCGAAGCATTGCACACTGGAAAATTTTGTTGATGGGCGATTAACTTTAATTTTAGCGCCTCAACACAAACACTTATTGACCAATAAAATGGCTCAGGACAAGTTGCAGACTGCCCTTGCCGACCATTTCGTCCAACCAGTACGATTAGTGGTTATGCCAGGTGAAAACAATATGCCCACACCAGCCGCAGTTGAGCAAAAATTGAAACAAACACTTCAACAACAAGCTGTTGAAGGCATTACACAAGATCCATTCGTACGTGAGGCACAGACACAGTTGGACGCACAAATTCTTGAAGAAACTATTAAACCAATACAATAAGCCAAGGAGGGTAGATACATGATGAAGGGCGGATTGGCCGGGATGATGAAACAGGCCCAGCAAATGCAAGAGAACATGAAGAAGGCGCAGGACGAGCTAGCTACAATTGAGGTGGAAGGTCAAGCTGGTTCCGGCATGGTGAAAGTCGTTATGACCTGTGCACATGATGTTCGCCGCGTGATGTTGGATAGCAGCTTGTTATCAGATGACAAAGATATGCTGGAAGATTTGATCGCGGCGGCAATGAATGATGCTGTGAAGCAAGCTGCTGCAGTCTCCCAACAAAAAATGAGTGGTTTCTCAGCAGGAATGAATTTGCCACCCGGCATGAGTTTACCGTTCTGAACACCCTAATGTCTTTAGCACTTGGATGAACACGCCTACCAGTCTGGAAGAAATGATAGCCGCCTTGCGCTGTCTCCCCGGTGTTGGACCGAAATCTGCGCAACGCATGGCGTATCACCTGTTGCAACGCGACAAACCAGGTGCATTACGGTTGGCACAAGCGCTTGGCCATGCTGTAGAAAGTATCCATCATTGTGCCAAATGTAATAATTTTTCTGAAGAAGAAATTTGCGCCTTATGCCGTTCGTCGAAGCGTGATGCTAGTCTACTGTGCGTGGTGGAGATGCCAGCAGATTTGCTAATGATGGAGCAGGCGCAGTGCTATCGGGGCATGTATTTTGTACTAATGGGGCGGCTTTCTCCGCTGGATGGCATCGGCCCGCGTGAATTGCATCTGGACCGGCTTGTAAAGCGGGCACAAGACAAAACATGTGAAGTTATACTCGCCACAAATTTCACCGTAGAAGGTGATGCCACTGCACACTACATTACGATCTTGCTATCCGCTCAGGGCATAAAAGTGTCGCGTATCGCGCGTGGGCTGCCAGTAGGTGGAGAGTTGGAACATGTGGATAGTGGCACACTGGCGCAAGCCGTGCTTGAAAGACGAGAGGTAACAGGATGAACGAACAGGCAAAGCAATCAGCACAACATGGCGAACGCTTACAGAAAGTGTTGGCGCAAGTTGGCTTGGGTTCTCGTCGTACTATGGAAGTATGGATTTCCGCTGGGCGCATAACGGTGAACGGAGAAGTGGCGACACTTGGTATGCGTGTAACCGAGGACGATGTAGTACGTGCTGATAAGCGCATTGTTCACTTTAAAACAAATAGCGATAGTTTGCCGCGTGTTTTGCTGTATCACAAACAAGAAGGAGAGATTGTTAGTCGCGATGATCCGGAAAAGCGTGTCAACGTGTTCGATAAATTACCTAAGTTGCAAGGCATGAAATGGATCGCCATTGGACGGCTCGATTACAATACCAGTGGACTGTTGATTTTTACTACCTCTGGTGATTTGGCTAACCGTCTAATGCACCCGCGCTTTGAGGTGGAACGCGAGTACGCTGTGCGCGTGCAGGGCCGCATGACCGATGAGCAGATGCAGCAGATGGTGAACGATGGAATCACCTTGGAGGATGGTCTTGTGAAATTTGAAAGGCTGACTGATGAAGGCGGTGAGGGCTACAACCATTGGTATCGCTTGATGCTGAAAGAAGGACGCAATCGCGTTGTGCGTCGCACCTTCGATGCCTTAGGCTTGCCAATCAGCCGTTTAATACGCGTGCGGTTCGGTCTTGTTAACCTGCCGCCTCGCTTAAAGCGAGGCGAATTGGCAGAGCTTGGCACAGGAGAGGTGAATCAAGTTCTTGACTGGGTGAGCATGGAATCGAAACCTGTCGCTGACAAAGTAACTGAATCGACTAGAAGCATGACTGGAAAATTAAATAACAGGATTGTGGATGCAGACCATAAAAACAAAAAATCTGGCACTGGCATGAAAGCGGCTCCAAGTGGCAAGGGAGACGCACGTCGTAGCGCAACGCAGCATAAAAATAAAGTGCGCCCTTGAAATAGACGTCAAGCCTGATTATTCATTGCAGATATTTCGAGTTGCCAAGCAATAACCATGCAACGGCAATTTAATCTTCGACCCTCTATTTACTTCACAATCGTATTGGTTACGTCGCATGGCATTGCGCTCGCAGTTCTGGCCCCATTGGCTTTACCTATATGGACAAGGATATTGCTGGCCCTGCTTGTGTTAACCAGCCTGCTATATCACGTATGGCACGATGCCTGGTTATTAGCGCTATCCTCTAACCATACACTGCTACTGGACGGAGACTTAGTCCAATTGATTACACGCAATGGGGATCAAGTAACTGCAAAAGTATTGACCGATAGTCTGGTTACTCCATTTATCACCGTACTAAATGTGTTGCCGCAAGGAGAATACTTAGCGCGCAGCGTCATCATCCTGCCGGACAGCCTGGATACTGAATCTTTCCGGCAGTTACGTGTGTGGCTCAGGTGGGGGAGTTAGTTTTCAAAGTATACACTGGCCTACTTTTAGCTAGTAATCTGTCGAACTTTACAATTCTTAGAAAAAATTTATCTGAGCAAGGATAGATTTTGCAAGCTTTCACCTTACGGTGAAATGCCTGATCCCACTTGACGATCTTGCAGGGTAGTTTCATTACCCAATAAAAAAGCGGCGAAATAGTCACCGCTCAGTTAAATTTACAGTTGATTTCATTAAAGTCCGACAGGCTGTTAATTCAGCAACCCATCCTAAAAGATGGAAAGACCAACGCAAGACTGACATCCTGACACTAGCAACTAGCACCCTATAACTCCATTATTTATGGCAAGTCATCTAGACGTACATTACAGGGATGTATTATTTAAAAACTTGCCATATTTATTGAAGAAGACTTTTTATTCAACATTTCATTTTTTATTATTTGCTATCCACTCATTTGCTCGTCGCTGCGCTTCTTCAACTGCGGATGGTGTCAAGTACGATTCAGCAACCTCTAGCCCATCTTTTGCATTTTCGTCACCATCTACGGCAGCAATGCTAAACCATTTATATGCCTCAATAAAATCCTGTTGAACATCATTGTCGGGTGTATGGACTTCCCCTAAAAGCAATAGTCCTACCTTGAATTGAGCTGCCACATCACCCTGCTCTGCAGCTTTACTCAACCAAAATATAGCTTGCTTATAGTCTCGTGGAACGCCATCACCGTTCGAGTACATAAATCCTATCGTATACTGTGCTTCCGCATCTCCTTGCTTTGCGGCCATAATGAACCAATTTGCAGCCTTCTCGTAGTCCTGTTCAACACCCTGACCTTGTTCATACATATACCCGAGATTACTTTGTGCTAGTACGTTCCCTTGTTCAGCAGACTTGGTCCACCAAGCCACAGCCTGTTGGTCATCTTTTGTGATGCCTTGGCCACCTTCGTACATGACTCCTAAATAGAATTGTGCCTCAGCGTGTCCTTGCTCCGCGATTTTCTTGAATAACTCTGCTGCTTTGGTGTAATCCTTGTTAGCGACAAACTTCATACCTTCTTCAAAGTCTACGGCCAAATCCGGATGTGTTAGCGCTACCATATTACGCCTATCACTTTTAACATCTGCATAATTTTCTCTCTATACAACAGTGAGCAATCTTAAAAACAAATACTTATATTTTTAATGAAATTACCTGCCCACACGCAGCTGCATGACGCTGCCTCCCCTTCTCTCGCTAAATTTTCTTATATTCATAACGTGCCATCACTGACCGTCACATTCTGCCGTTTGATGTCCGATAATAAATCGACTAACGCACCCCTACCATTATAAAACACAAAGCGCTCAAATTAGCCATGTCATCAGCTCAGAATCTTCCAATTCAGAACGGAGTCTGAACGGATAAATTTTTATTGAGCAAAGATTGTCAGAACAAAATCCATCCACAAATTTTATGACACATGCAGAATTATCAAATGTGCATACATGCATTAACTGCTGATGCGTAACCTCTGTCTCAAATAAGCGGGCAGTGCGCACATCTATTCGTGCGATAGCACCACGACCCTGCTAGCCGACTAGGGTTTAACCTTGATATCTCAGCTCTTTGTTACGAGGCCGGATACAAGAAATATTTCCATAGCGTTGGTGAGTCAGCCGAGGTCGTCCAACAAATGTTTAGATCGTGGCTCGCTTCTCGATCACGATTTCACCTTAATGGATATTGTGCTTTGCAGCAACAAATCGAATATACAATACTCCGAGAACTGCAGAAATTAATGAAGCTACCAGAATAGATGATTTTGCACTTTGGAGATGTACTGGTTGGGAATCAAAGCCCAACGTAGCAATAAATGTGGACATAGTAAAACCTATCCCGGCTATGAGTGAGACGCCAATAATATGATGAAGATTGATACCGACAGGTAAACAACCTATTTTGTAGCGCAGGCCAAGCCAGCATGCACCGGTAATGCCGATACATTTTCCGAGAACAAGGCCAGAAATAATTCCCAATCCGATTGGTTGTTGAAGGCTTTCAATAAATGTAGTAGAGCTGAAAGGAACGCCAGCATTGGTTAGCACAAATAAAGGTAAGATAAGTAGTGCGACTGGTAGCGCCAGTGCATCTTCCCAGCGACGCAGCGGTGTGCTGGCACGTTCTGCACAATCACGTACCTCTAGCACCTGTTCATGATCCGTACGACTGCCGAGAACATCGACAGGTTCTGATTTTTCCTGAATTGAGTTGATGATTCCCTTCGCTTTAACAAGCAATTTTTCCGAGGTCAACTTTGGACGAGCTGGTACAGTTACAGCAATTGCGACACCGGCAAATGTAGGGTGAACACCAGATTTGAGCATCATCCACCAGGTTGCTATTCCGACGATAATATAAAAATACGGCTGACGTATACCTGCGTAATTGCCTAAGGCCAGAAATGCAATAAGAGTAAATGAGCTCACTAGATGCACTATAGATAAATCCTGAGTATAAAATATTGCAATAACCAATATAGCTCCGACATCATCCACGATAGCGAGGCCCACGAGAAAAGCTAATAATCCGCCAGGGATATGTTTTCTTATGATAGTGAGAACGCCCAAAGCGAACGCGGTATCGGTTGCCAATGGGATACCCCATCCAATCTGTGAATCAAGTGACCAGTTGAATAACGAATAGATAGCCGCTGGGCAAGCCATTCCACCGGCGGCACAAAGAATTAACATGCGTCGATTTTCTGGAAGTGCGAGATCTCCGGCAAGTATTTCTCGTTTGATCTCAAGTCCAAGGAGGAAAAAAAATACAACCATTAACCCATCGTTGATGATGTGTTTGAGTGAAGCATGCAGGCTAAAATCACCCAGAAAGAATCCAATCGATGTATGTGTCAGATTCTGGTAGGTCGAATAATAATCTGAGTTAGCCCACCACAGGGCCAAGATAGTAGCTAGCAGAAGGAACCAGCTGGTTGTTCTCTGCGCACGGATAAAGTTTGAAAAAGGATCGCGTATATTTTCAAGTCCACGTTGCAACAAATTATTTGAATCATCAATCATATTTTTAAGCCATTATTCACCGTTAACCCACATCGAAATCAGCGATTTTGTTCTGAATTAACACTGAGTAGCTTGGCGTTTAATTGCATGTAATAGCGTGATTGCCGTGCAGTAATTCCCTTGTCATAAACATGTTTCTAGCAGCAAAGCGACTGAGTTAATTGGCTGAAATAGAAGCAGAATTTTTTACCGCCGAGTACAGCGATTTGATATTCGCAGTCGGATAAATGACTTCTACTTCTCTATTTTTCCAATTATTTTGTATAAGCAAAAGTAACGAAAATTTTCATTAATTTTTGGGCGATTTTAAAAACTCATCATTCCCGCGAAAATGGAAATGACAAATTTTCGAATTTAAGAATTTCACTTATGGCAACATCTGGATGATCAACGATTCAAATGCTATTGCACTACTTTGGACTGGGATATTCAGGCTCTGCTAACCATATCAGCTGCTTGCTGAGAAGGCAATCAAGCAAGAATATCGAGTTGACGAATGAAGCAGAAAAGCCTGTAAATTTATTATCAACCCAGTGAATTTTTCAACACTCTTTTAGGTAATAGAATAACTATTGCCCTGCTAAATCGTCAAGCCGGGTAAGCAGGCATTTCACTGCAAGGTAAAAGCTTGCAGAAGCTACCCTAAACCAGCTCAATTTCCACTACGAAAATGTAAGTCCGACATGCCCCCAAGAATGTTGGGTATCGATCACGTTGGCAGCAATCTATCACTTAACATGGACAACATGAAACACACTCGTTTAGGAGTAGAATATCGAACAGATGCTTTTCAAACTGCTGACAATAAAAACATATCGGATAAACTTATTTTATTTCATATAACTTAACAT
>NZ_CAKMNW010000011.1 GCF_927904885.1 Candidatus Nitrotoga sp. M5 | reverse complement strand
CTTAATCGGGAGCTGATTTTATGGATCCTTCATGGGTAATACTTAACGTTATTCTTGGTGCGGCAATAATATATTTAATTTTTATATACAATAATTTGGTTAACCTGAAACATAATGTATCTAAATCATGGGCCAATATTGATGTATTACTCAAGCAACGTCACGATGAATTGCCAAAGTTAGTTGAAACTTGCAAACAATATATGACTTATGAGAAAGGTGCGCTGGAAGCGATTATTAAGGCGCGTTCGGCAGTTGCTGCAGCACAACAAGGTTCTAACGTTAAAGCGTTAGGTGTCGCGGAAACCCAGTTGCGTATGGGTTTAGGTAATTTATTCGCATTGGCGGAAACTTATCCAGAACTTAAAGCCAACCAATCATTTCAACACCTGCAGTCACGTATTACCGGTTTGGAGCAAGATATTGCTGATCGCCGAGAGTTTTATAATGATTCGGTGAATGTAAACAATGTCCGTATAGAACAATTTCCTGATGTAATTGTGGCTAAAAATATTGGATTTAAAGCATTTGATTTATTGGAGTTCTCAGATGCAGAAATAACAGATGTCAATTTAACTACTTTATTTGCATGAAGGTCCAGTAATAGCAATGAATGTAACAGATGAACGAAGTATCTTTGTCCTGGTTGCATTATGTATATTGACATTGGTGTGTTTCGTATTAGCTTTTTATTATCTTAGGCGTGCGCGTTTAATCGAAGACACTCCCACTTCCAAAATTCGTTCTGCTACGCAAGGCTATGTAGAATTAGAGGGTGCTGTCTCGGCGGGGGAAGGAGGTGGTTTAATTGCCCCACTTTCCGGTATACCCTGTGTTTGGTTTCATTACAAAATACAGCAACTTCAAAAATCTGGAAAAAATAGCCGTTGGCAAACCATTAACCAAAATACTAGCGAATTTCCTTTTAAAATCAAAGATAAAACTGGCACATGTACTATCAATCCCAAGGGCGCGCAAATTACTACTGAGCACTCCCGTACCTGGTATGGGGATAGTGCATTTCCCACGCATCAGATGGGTGACAAACATAGCTCTAGCCTTCTTCAAAGTATGATTCAGCGCCGCTATCGTTATATCGAACAGTTTATTTATGTTCATGACGTGATTTATGCGCTCGGTTATTTTCAGAGTCAAGGAGGCGGACGTGAGGTTCCTGGTAGTCATCAAGTAACCGGTGAAATTTTGCGAGAATGGAAACAAGATTCTGATCAGTTACTGCAAAAATTTGATCAAGATGGCAGTGGTGAAATAGACCTGAACGAATGGCAGCAAGTCCGCAAAGCAGCAACAAACGAAGCAGAAAAGCGGCGCAGTCACTTATACCAACAACCCACCGTACATGTTTTAAGTAAATCGCCGAATAATCAACATCCATTTATTTTGTCCACCCATAGCCAAAAAATACTGGCTAAACGCTATCGCTACTATGCCGTGGCTGGGCTATTAGGGGCTGTGATTAGTTGTTGTATAGTTGTCACTGTAGCTATCTGATTTTTCTATTTTTTATCAATTTGATATCGCATCCTTCTGGCACACGTAAAAGCCACTTAGACACTCCTGTATTACCATTATTTTGTCATTATAGTCAGCACTTTAATTCACCCAGTTGGAGCACAAGGTCGTTGAGGGGAGTGTGCTATGCAAGCACGCTGATTGATAGTGAACGGTTTGCTGACGTGTATGCGCAAAATGAAATGAATGCAGTGTACGCTGAGAGGGGGGCGTAGCCTGGCGACAATTCTTGTTCGTGTTATCGTGCTATTGAGTAAAGGAATACAGAAGGAAAGGGTGGTTGTTCCGCATGAGCTGTACCATATTCCTTTAATTCCGACAGGCTGTTGACGGGTATTCTTTAAAAGAGTTCTTTAATTCCCTGGTTGCAGGGTCACGGTCAGGTCTCGCTTTTCCCCTTGATGCATTACGGTTAGCTGAATTACATCGCCGACTTTGTGGTCGTCCAGGCGGGCCAGTAGTTGGGATACCGTATAAATATCCTTGCCATTGATCGCCACGATGGTGTCACCAAGACGCATACCTTGGGAGGTTCTAGTTACGGCCTTGAGCCCCGCTTTTTCGGCTGCTGAACCTGGTTGTACGCGCAGCACAACCACACCCTTTGTGCCAGTAACGGTATTCAGTCGCTCATTTATTTTTTCATCGGTCTCGATGCCCAAGGCTGGACGAATATATTTTCCATTTTTGATTAGTTGTGGTACCACGCGCATAACGGTGTCCACAGGAACGGCGAAACCGATACCTGCAGATGCCCCGCTGGGGCTGTATATGGCGGTATTGATCCCAATAAGCCGTCCTGCCGAATCCAGCAATGGACCGCCCGAGTTGCCAGGGTTGATAGCTGCATCGGTCTGGATCAAGTGTTCAATGGGCGGGCCGATGTTCCCGGCCAATGAACGATCGAGCGCTGAGATGATGCCGTTGGTCAGTGTCCAGTCCAAGCCGAATGGATTGCCGATTGCAAAAACCTTTTGACCCACCTTCAGGTCGTGGCTGGTGCCCACCGGCACAGGAGGCGGTCGTTTGAAACCCACACCGATGCGTAATACCGCAATATCGTGCGCGGGACTAGCGCCGATTAGAGATGCCTTGTAATCTCGGCCGTCTGCCAATTTTACAGTGGCACCAGAGGCATTCTCAATTACGTGGTAGTTTGTAACTACATGGCCGGCGTCGTCCCAGATAAAGCCAGAGCCATTCCCCCTGGGTACGGCAAAGACGTTGCGCGTCCACGCATCGCGTACCAGAGCAGCAGTGGAAATGAATACGACCGATCCGCGTGATTTTTCGAATAGTTCAATTGTGCTTTGTTCATCGGCGGCCAGATCACCTCGGGCAGTGACCGTGCGGAGCTGACCTTCAGAGGGAACCCATAGTGATTCGATGGCTGGCAAAAGCGTCCATAACAGCATAAACGTCGCCAGCATTATGGAAATAGTCACTAGGCGCCGGTAAAATGGATCGGGTGTTCCTCGATTGGGTTCAATGTTCATGGGTCAATATCGGTCAGCCAATAGAATCTTTAGTCGTTTTAAATGCAGTCTTGACCAAAGCCTTCCAGGATGATCGTGAGTGCAATGATTTTGTATTTCACACGGTTAAGTTTTTTCAACGCTGCTGGGCTTTGCCCAAGTTGCATGGTTATGTCCCATGCAACTTGGGCAATATTCAAAATTGCAATCTTAAGTTCTATCGTTTTCTATGTAAGACAAGAGCCGAGTAAAAAATTTAAACAAGGCATATGGTTATATGCAAGTGAAAAATAATTTTCGAGTAACGCAGTATTGTGGTCAAAATAGGATTTAAGAGGTGCCCTTAAACGAGAGTAATCCACTAATTATTTAACAGCTACTTTGCGAATGCTGTGGATAGTATCTTGAATCTGCTTATATGTAAGCATATACGCTCATGAGAGGAACAAAATGCACACATCACTGTAAGCTGTATATTTATTATGTGCTAATGATGTACGATTCCGTCGGATTTTTGATCAAAAGCGGAAAGTATTTCAAGGCAGAATACGAGAATAATGGCCTGCATTACTGCAAGCCATTGTTTTATTTGGCGTCCCCAACGAGATTCGAACTCGTGTCGCCGCCGTGAAAGGGCGGTGTCCTAGGCCTCTAGACGATGGGGACTAAAGGGCTTGGTGATACCATTTTGGTGGAGATAAGCGGGATCGAACCGCTGACCTCTTGCATGCCATGCAAGCGCTCTCCCAGCTGAGCTATACCCCCAAAATGTGCGCGCATTATAATGATCGAGCACCCCCTTGTAAAGCTGAATACTTGGTATGTGCTAAATATATCGTGCCAACCGAGCCAATACGACCTCACGTGGAAATAGTATTATTACTGCATCTACCGAGGGGGTCTGGGTTTGCCCTGTGAGCATAACACGCAACGGCATCGCCAACTTAGGCATTTTTAAACTATGCTTGCCTATTATTTCCTTGATTACTGCCCCTATTGCAACCGATTCCCACATTACATCTTTTAGGCGTTCCGCTAGTTCCTGCAAAGCAGGCATCGCTTCAGCAGTCAGTTGGGCACTCAGCAACTCTTGATTGGGATGTAAATCGATATAAAATATTTCTGCTGCATCCGCCAATTCGTTGAGGGTTACGACTCGTTCTTTATAAAGGGCAATGATAGCTTCCAATGCAGGTTTGGCGCTCACTGATACGCCGCGTGCTTCCAAGCGCGGTCTTACTAGCGCAACAAGCCGCGCATTATCGGCCTGTTTGATGTAGTGCTGATTGAGCCAGTTTAATTTCTCAGTATTAAATTGTGCTGCAGATGGCGTGATATGGTCGAGGTCGAACCATGTGCAAAATTGCTCCACTGAAAAAACTTCTTCATCACCGTGCGACCATCCCAGTCTTGCCAAGTAATTAATTACTGCCTCTGGCAGATAACCCTCTTCATCATAATGCATCACACTCACTGCACCATGTCGCTTGGATAGTTTCTGCCCGTCATCACCTAGTATCATTGATAAGTGCGCGTACTGTGGCACGTTGGCACCCAATGCCTTTAGTATATTGATCTGACGAGGCGTATTATTGACATGGTCGTCGCCACGTAGCACGTGCGTAATGCCCATATCCCAATCATCTACTACTACGCAAAAATTATAGGTAGGTGTTCCATCGGCACGAGCAATGATGAGATCGTCTAACTCTTCATTGTCAAATTCAATTTGTCCTTTCACCAAATCTTTCCACGTTACAATTCCCTTGGCAGGATTTTTAAAGCGCACCACTGGTTTCGTATCAGTAGCCGGTTCAGGCAACACCTTGCCGGATTCTGGACGCCAGCGACCATCGTAGCGTGGTTTTTCACCGCTTGCACGTTGAGCTTCGCGCATAGCATCCAGTTCACTTGGCGTGGCGTAACAGTAATAGGCTAAGCCCTGCATCAGCATAAGCTGGATTACCTCTTTATATCGTTCCATAGACTGCAATTGATAGAACGGGCCTTCGTCATAACTTAAATTAAGCCAAGCCATTCCATCTAGAATAGCTTGTACTGCTTCAGGTGTAGAGCGCTCCACGTCAGTATCCTCTATGCGCAGGACAAATTTGCCACCATGCTTGCGGGCATAAGCCCAAGAGAATAATGCGGTACGGGCGCCGCCGATGTGCAGATAACCCGTGGGGCTAGGCGCGAAACGAGTACGTATGGTCATAATTTTTAATCAGTAATTTTTAGTAAAAACAGAATGCATATTTTACGCCACCTTGCCGCTCGTGCTACTAACAATGTTCGCAACACTTCAGGCTTATCAATCCATTGCTTTTAATATCGGCAATAGTGTTCCAGGAGCCAACATGTTGCGCGACAAAGTTTGCCCCCTTTCAATCTGTGAAGAGTTTATTTTCGATGACACTCTGCCGCGGTTTTTAGAAGCTTTATTTGTTGCAGCAGGATCATTAGCTGCCGACAGGTTGTAGAGCGCGTACGCTATAATAAGGTTCTGCTTTACGCCTGTTCCATATTCATATTTCACCCCGAGATTGTTTTGGGCATCTGCATCGCCTTGGTTAGCGGCGAGCTGATACCATTTTACTGCCTCCTTGTCGTCCTGTAATACGCCTTGGCCGTTGGCATGCATCTCCCCAAGGTAGTATTGCGCAGTGGCATAGCCTTGGTCAGCGGCAAGCCGATACCACTTCACAGCCTCCTTGTAATCCTGCAGTACGCCCTGGCCATTGGAATACCTGACGCCGAGGTTGTATTGCGCAGTGGCATAGCCCTGGTCAGCAGCAAGCCGATACCACTTCACCGCTTCCTTGTAATCCTGCGGTACGCCTTGGCCAATTCCATACATCACCCCGAGGTAGTTTTGTGCTTCGGCATAGCCTTGGTCCGCTGCGAGCCGATACCATTTTATTGCCTCCTTGTCGTCCTGTAGTACACCTTGACCGTTGTCATACATCACTCCGAGGTAGGTTTGTGCTTTGGCATAGCCTTGGTCCGCTGCGAGCCGATACCACTTCACCGCTTCCTTGTAGTCCTGCGGTACGCCCTCGCCATTGTGATAACTCACACCGAGGTAGTATTGCGCAGTGGCATGGCCTTGATCAGCGGCGAGTCGATACCACTTTACCGCCTCCTTGTAATCTTGCAGTACGCCCTGGCCTTGGTCATACATCACTCCGAGGTTAGTTTGCGCATCTGCATGGCCTTGATCAGCGGCGAGCCGAAACCACTTTACCGCTTCCTTGTAGTCCTGTAGTACGCCCTGGCCATTGGAATACCTGACACCGAGATTGGTTTGCGCAGTAGCATTGCCTTGGTCCGCGGCGAGCCGATACCACTTTACCGCTTCCTTGTAGTCCTGCGGAACGCCCTGACCATTGGAATACCTGACCCCGAGGTTGTATTGTGCAGTGGCATCGCCTTGGTCCGCGGCGAGTCGATACCACTTCACCGCTTCCTTATAGTCCTGCGGAACGCCCTGGCCATTGGAATACCTGACCCCGAGGTTGTATTGCGCAGTGGCATCACCTTGGTCCGCGGCGAGCCGATACCATTTCACCGCTTCCTTGTAGTCCTGCGGAACGCCTTGGCCAATTCCATACATCACCCCGATGTAATTTTGTGCATCGGCATTTCCCTGATTGGCTAAAGGCTTAAACTCTTTCAGGGCTGTTGCATAATCTTTATTATCGTACGCCGCTTTGCCTTTGTCATATCCCGCGTATGCGGTTATGGATAACATCAAACATGCTGTTGTTACCATCTGGTTCACTGCGTATTTCATAAGCTTCTCCTAAAAAATATTGCATTCAAATGTTAACAACGATTTTCAATCTTATGATTATAGTGGCCCCTGCTATTCAGACAACCAATTAAGCTGGTAACTGTTGCAATTGAGGGACAGTTTATGAGTGAGGCGAAGCACAAGAATATTTTGGCGAGTTCAAGGCCAAGGTCGCACTTGAAGCGATCCGTGGTATCAAAAGGGTGAATCAAATTGGTCAGAAATTTGGAGTACATTCCACGCAGGTTGGCATTTGGAGAAGGTACACAAGAGCAAGCATTCAGCCTGTTTGAGGCCAAGCGCGGGTCGAAACCTGCCGACCTCTATGCCAATTTAGGATCGGTTGTATTTTGAGTGTGACCGCTCGAAAATGTAACTTGATTGGCTAAAAAATATCTTTGATCAGCCAATAGAGAAGTGCAGGCAATGGGTCTACGCCGTTCCGCAGCTTGACAGTAGATTACCATCTTCCACTCGATGAATTATTGTCCTGACGGAGAGGGTCACTGTACTGCTGGTTTTTCATCATGCATGATTGCAGTCGTCTGCAAACTAAATATTTGGAAGTACGCAATTTCAGTATATGCCCCACCTTTAAAAGTACTCGGTTGATAGAATGGCGTATATCCTAAAATGACGCTATTGCAATATGAATGCCTTATACGTACTCGCTTTTCTTATCTCTCTATCATGTTTCTTTGCTTTGGCAGAAATGGCGCTTGCTTCTTCTCGATTTGGCAAACTTGCTCAAATGGCGGCAGCAGGAAACAAGGGAGCAGCAGTAGCCCTCATCATTAAAGAACATCCCAGCCGACTATTGGCAGCAACTCAGACCGGCATTACTGCTGCAGCACTGTTAATGGGCATTTATGGAGAATCTGCTCTATCAGCATCGATTGAAGCCGCTATTCCTCGCGACTTTCCTCTGTTAGGCGCATGGCGGGAACCTATTTCGTTCATCGCAACCATTGTGATGGTGACGGCTGTTTCCATCGTACTGGGAGAGATTGTTCCCAAACGTATCGCGATCGCCCACCCGGAAAAATTTGCAGCGCGATGCGCGCCCGTCATGTCATTGTTTATTCGTGTGTTGTCGCCGGCTATTTATGTCCTGTCCTGGTCGGCTGATCGCGTGCTGGCTATACTCCCATTTCAATCTGCGCCTGCAATTACCAGCGTGGAAGATATTATTGCCTTTGTTGATGAGGGTGAAAAAATGGGCTCGATTGCGCCTGAAAAATGCCACTTGATGGGTAACGTCTTGCGCTTGGAAGATCGTCGACTTGCAGGCATCATGACGCCTGCTGCAGATGTGGATTATCTTGATCTTCTCGCACCACGTGAACGTAATTTAAAACTTTTGCGGGAAGTGCCCCACTCTCAACTGCCAGTCTGTAAGGGCGATATGCAGCATGTCATCGGCATCGCAGAAAGCCACGATATTTTGCAGGCAGTAATAGATGGTGAAGTAGACTTTGCTGAACTCCCACTAAATCAACCCCTGTTTGTGCCAGCCTCACTGACGTTAATCGATCTTTTGTGTGCTTTGCGTCAGCACAGGACAACATTTGCTCTGGTTGTCAGTGAATTTGGCGTTACCGAAGGCATTGTGACGTTAGGCGATGTGATGCTGTCACTGGTCGGTGAGATGATGCCGCTTTCTGACGCACCAGAAGATGCACTTGCCGTGCGTCGCCCGGATGGATCCTGGCTTCTGGATGGTCTGCTGGCGATCGATGAAATGAAAGACAAGTTGGAAATTCGTAGTGTTCCCGATGAAGAGTTGGGGAATTTTCACACCGTCGGTGGATTTGTTCTGGCTTCACTGGGTCGGATTCCCCGCAAGTCCGAACGCTTTACCGCAGGAGATTGGGATTTTGAAGTAGTGGACGTAGATCGGAACCGGGTTGATCAGGTTCTAGCGACTCTTCGGGCGCAAGAACCCTGATCCGTTGTCCGGCGATTGGCATGCTAGCAGGTCGAACTGTTCTTCAAATGGATCAAACAACATCTTCGGATAAAAAGGTGCTTTAGCACTACCGAAAATGCAGTAAAACCACTAATTAGGGATTGAAATTTCGGTTTAAATTTTGGTCTCCATCGTGAGAAAAACGGCTCAATACAAGGCTTTGCTTTACACAGCTCTACTAATTATTAGCCTGACTTTTTTCGATATAACACAACTTGATCAATCACTTAAAAATTCGAATTTGAAATATCCAGATAGCAAAACAACAACCAACTGAATTTACGGAACTAAATTGCCGGATACTATTGTTAGCGCTAACGAATATATCTATTTGGCTTTGACAAATTGGTTTATAAGTGTAAATCTGTCGAAAATCCTTGTTGAACTTAGTTCTGTCTGAAGCGTTTTTTATATGTGGGCATCGTCACAACTTTAAGCTGTAGATGTACGATTTCAGCAGAGCAAACTGGGTAGGATGAGTTGAAAAGCCAGGTTGATTTATCAACTGATCTAAAAAAGGCCAGAATATATGAGCAAATGCATGAAGGGTCTTGGCAGTATGTTATTTGTCGTGGCTGGGGTTATGCTGCTGAACAATTCACACGCTACAGGGCTGCAAGATATATTCGTTGACGCGCTCAAGAAATATGCCGAAAAAAAAGCTGAAGAAGCCGGCCTAACCGACAACAAGTCGGATGCAGGGCAAGCGTCAGCAAAAAATGTAGAATTTTTGTTCGCCGGAGCCAAAGCGCCGACGGTGGACGAATTCACTTTTCTGCACACTACAGAGCCGACACCACCAGTTATCACGGGTGGATCAAACTTTGCCGCAGAACAAGATTGTTATAACCGTGTACAGAATAAAATTGCCTGGAATTACACCGGCTCGAAACGTTGGTCTGATAGTAACGTCAAAAATCTGTGCCGCGGCACCAAAAATGGCGCAGCGCCTGCGACTTGTTTTTACAACGCCATGTTTCGCGGAGCGCGATGGGGTAAAAAATCCTCTCATACCATGAATTGGGTTCTTGCCACGCAGTTGTGTAAAGGAACCAATAATGCCAACCAGCAAATTAATTGCCTGAAGTCCAGGATCGCAAGTAATTTGTCTGTGCAGAAAGCAGTCAGTGCGTGTGATAAGAATCCCAACGTCACAAGACCACCACCTGTCAGGAGACCACCACCTGTCAAATTACAAGAAACCGAATGTTTCAATTATGTGCAGGGCAGAATCGCATGGGATGCGGCCGGCAAGAAAAAATCCTGGGCAAGCGGCAATTTAAAGAGATTGTGCAAAGGCACGACTTCCAAATTCTCCCCCGGTAATTGTTTCAACTATGCGCTGCACAAGAAAAGCTCATGGGGCAAAAAAACATTCCATGTTATGAACTGGTCTAAAGCGCTGGATCTGTGTGAAGGAGTCAGCAACGCGCAAAAGGTCACCGGATGTTTCAAAAATTCAATTGCTGCGGGCAAGAATGTCAACAATGCAATCAAGTACTGTACTCGCAGGGGGGCATGATGGCTAACTGCAAATTGGTGGTCGCCGGGTTGGTTATGATTGGTAGCCTGATTTTACAACAATGCGCCGTTGCTCAGACCGCAGTGACGGCCAAACAGCTGAGTGCCAAACAGCTGAGTGCCAAAAACCTGCGTGTGTTATCAAGCTATAGCTTTAAGAGTAGCAAGGCGAAAATAATCGCGCCGCGATCAACACAAGCAACTACCACCGAGGAAGAAGATGGCGACCCAACCGGGCCCAATACTGAGTTCAACACCGATCTGGTTGATCTATTTGAGCCCTCGTCGCCAAAATACATCAGAGCAGATTTTGAGGCTCATATTCCTTTCGCACGCACATTATTCCGAGATCATACATCACTCAACACATTTTACTTTTATCCAGCCGGGTACCTGCTTGAATATGATGCCACTGATGGCTTTGATATTAACTTTCTGCATCGTACGCGCGCCGATGAATCGCAGGAAGAGTTAATTGTTTTGAATTTCACCCTGCAGACCAGACGGCTGAATGGTGGCATGTCTCTACTACAGGAACTGGCCCAGTATGCGATAAAACCAGCGAATGACAAACCAGTTAGCTTGCAACGTCTCCCAGTAGATTCGGTGAGGGTCGATATTGCCGGACTAAGCTCATTAATCCCTGAAGAAAATGTAAAAATCATCAATTCTCCATCAATGATCGGAGACCCAATCCGGGTGCAGGCCACATTGACACAGAGCCAAAAGGAAGATGTAGTCGCCTCTATTAGAGATGGCGGCGTGGCTGGCCGTGTTATCTTCACTACCAATAACAACAGTGTCGAATTAGAGATTCCTTACTTTGTGAGTTTCACCGACTTTGCCGGGCAGTGGATAACTGATATCAGCCAGCTTGATACCACCGATTCAATCAAGAATCTCAGCCCTTATCCACTAATGGTATCTGGTGTGGTGGTCTACGCCAAAAGCAAAACCGGTAACAAGCTGCACCGACATCAAATTCCATTTGTAACTCCAGTTGTTTTGGAAGCTGGTGCCGTAGCCAGAGCGGACAAAAGCTTTGCCGAGTTGGTCTCTTCCTATGGCGAGGTGGTTTCTGCGTGGCCAGTCATAAAGCGCGTTATCTGCGACGAATGCCTGAATGTAATAGAGCGCGATATTCTGGTATCCCCAGCGCAGGCCAGCCGAACCAATTTGCCGATCGAGGCGATTCCCAATATCTTTGATCAGTTTTCGCTGTTCAAAGTGCTGGTGGAGGTAAGAAGTAGTTTGTTCAGTCCTAACAACGAATTTTCAGAGGTGAAGAACTTTACCTTGAGAGCCGATGCAACGGAGGCATCGGTCACCTTGTATGTAAACCGGGACAACACAGAGTCGATCAGTAACTTTGAATATCGTATCAAGCCCTTTCACAATGAGGGGCTGAATCTTCCATTTACCGACTGGAAGCCGGATAACGGCGTAATGGACATTACCGTAACGGCTGGTGACATTCGGCCATTAATGCCGGAGCAGGATACAGTTACCGCAAAACCGGAGCAGGATACGGATAGCGCAAAACCGGAGCAGGATACGGATAGCGCAATACCGGAGCAGGATACAGATACTGCAATACCAAAGCAGGATACGGATACCGCAATACCAGAGCAAGATACGGATACCGCAATACCAGAGCAAGATACGGATACCGCAATACCAGAGCAAG
>NZ_CAKMNW010000010.1 GCF_927904885.1 Candidatus Nitrotoga sp. M5 | reverse complement strand
GTAACCCCACCCTTTGGCAAGACTTTACTGTCAGATTAAGTCTGAACTACTACACTTGAATTCACCTGTAACTGCACATTAAATTTACTCTGACCCCCGTTGCTTTCTCATCACCTTGCTAGCTTCTATTCCTCTCTAATACTTAATGTCATGGTGTCATTGGACTGTATAACATCAACTCTACGCAAAAAATTCTGGCCAAGCAATGCCATTTTGCTATGAATACCGACACTTACACTTAACCCATTAATGGCTAGTCCACCTGCTTCAACAATTTGGTCAGAAATAATTTCCCCCTGAACAATGCCGCCTGCTGTAGAAAAACTTGCCGGGATCCCGCTCGGCAGATTAGCGGAGTTTGCAAATTTTTTGCTGACAGAAACAATGCTCGCACCAGTATCAACCATAAAATCAACGAGATGACCATTAATTGAGCCTCGGACATAATAATGCCCATCCTTAGATCTTGGTATGACAATCTGACTAGAAGGTAAATTTTTAATAGCTACGACAACTTTAGGTTCCTGATGAACATCAAAATACATATATACCGCGCTAAATATAACGATCCACACTATCAATGCAGTAATATGTCCAATAGGAATACGGTTGCTCATTAGTAATTAGCTCTCGTTCATTAACGTAACTCAATGAATTAATATTTAGAATTCAGCGATAAAGAGTAAAAATTCCAGCGGAAGGGGTAAGAAGAACTTGGGGGCAGTCCTAAAATTACCAAATTTTATCGGTCTTCCTCAAACTTCCGTTCTGCGCGACTTACCGTCGTGTAATGTACCCTGAAATGGTCCCCCGATTTCTGCCATCGTATAAGCACCAGATAAGCAAACCCTGGGCTATCACCTGACCTCTAATTAGGGTGTGGCGCATCCGGAGAAGAGAAGCACGGGATGTATTAGTGCATCTGACAAATCGTGGAATAACGAATAAATTAGTCGTGATACACAGTCTCAAACAAAAACTCCCGCCGAACGCGGGAGTTTTCTCGATATTGAGGATTTGTTTAATTCAACAACAATGATTTTTGTATAGCCACTGCACACACTGTTATCAATGTGCCGGGCATAATACCTAAGGCCAATACCGCCAGTCCGTTAATAGAAATCAGCAGTCCGCTGTCAGGCTGGATAGCAATTGGGACATGGGATTCTGGAGCATCAAAGTACATGAGCTTGACGATACGCAGGTAATAAAATGCACCTATCAACGAAAATATTACAGCCATTACAGCAAGCGGAATGTGGCCGGCATTCACTACTGCTTGTAAAACAGAAAATTTTGCATAGAAGCCGGCCGTTGGTGGCACTCCTGCCATTGAAAACATTAATATGAGCATCATGAATGCGAGCCACGGGCTGCGTTGATTGAGCCCCTTAAAGTCATCGAGTTTGTCAGCCTCGAAACCTTCACGCGATAGCAGCATGATCATGCCGAAACCACCCAAGGTCATTAATACATAAATTACAACATAGAACATTGCTGAACTATAACCATCAATGCCGCCACTCAATATGCCGAGCAATAAAAATCCCACATGCGCAATAGTTGAGTAAGCCAGCATGCGCTTAAGATTAGTCTGCGCAATAGCGGTAATATTGCCAACAGCCATAGATAATATAGCGAGAATCACCAGCATACCGGACCAGTGCATCACCAGTGGCTGCAGGCCTTCCACTAAAATTCTCATAACGAAGGCGAATGCAGCTAACTTGGGTGCGGAGCCTATCAGCATGGTTACAGCGGTTGGTGCGCCATGGTATACGTCTGGCACCCACATGTGAAATGGAACTGCACCCAGCTTGAAAGCTAGCCCCGCTACCACAAATACCAAGCCGAATACCAGTAGCGCCTTATTCTCTACGCCTTGTGTGATGGCATCGGAAATTGCTGCAACTTCAAGCGTGCCAGTAGCGCCATATAACATGGACATACCATATAACAGTAAACCGGAAGCAAGTGCGCCTAGAATAAAGTATTTCATTGCTGCTTCAGTGGCAGTGGCGGAATCGCGTTGCAGCGCAACCATTGCGTAAAGGCTGAGTGACAGCAATTCCAGTCCCATATAGAGAGTAAGGAAGTGAGTGGCAGAAATCATCACCATCATGCCGAGCAGGGCAAACAATGTCAGCACCATGAACTCACCTGTGAAGAGTCCGCGCAATATCAAATAGCTGCGCGAATACACTAAGACCATGGATATGGTCAGGTAACTGAATAGTTTGAGTACATCGGACATTAAGTCGTCCACGAACATGTTGTTGAACAGGTGAACAACAACTGGTTCATGGGTCATCACGGTAATCAACGCGCAACCTAGAAGCGTCAGTTGTACCAATATGTAGGTCAGTGTCTTGTTCGGGCTAGTAACAAACAGATCCACGATCAGGATCGAACTCGCCATCACCAGCAGAAAAATTTCTGCGTAGGCGGAGGATAAGGTGGACAAGTAACTCATAAATTCCTCGGTTGATGATAGCTTATAACTTTGAGCGGGCAATATGTACCAGCAAGTCGTTCACGGATGTGTGCATAATTTCGGTGAATGGAAGTGGATATAGGCCCATAAACAGCACAGCTAGCGCTAATATAAAAAATATCAATTTCTCACGCAAAGTAATGTCGGTTAATTGCTCTACATGGTGGTTGATAACTGCGCCGAAGATCACGCGTTTAACCATCCACAATGTGTAGGCCGCACCTAATATCAGTATGCTAGCGGCAGCGAAGGCGTACCAGAAATTGACTTTGACAGCACCCATTATCACCATGAATTCACCGACAAAACCGCTGGTGCCGGGTAATCCGACATTTGCCATGGCAAACAGTATAAAGAATGCTGCGAACACTGGCATTTTGTTGGCCACGCCGCCATAGTCGGCAATATTGCGTGTATGCATACGGTCGTACAAAACACCGATACAGAGAAATAGCGCACCTGATATAAAGCCATGCGAAATCATCTGTACTAGCGCGCCCTCCATACCGTAAGCATTAAAAATAAAGAAACCCATCGTAACAAAACCCATGTGCGAAATAGAGGAATACGCAACAAGTTTTTTCATGTCGGTTTGGGCTAATGCAACCAAGCTAATATATACCACTGCGATTAGCGATAATGCAATCATCATTCCAGCTAGATAGTGACTGGCATCCGGCGTGATAGGCATGGAGAAGCGAATAAAGCCATACGCTCCAACTTTCAGCATGATCGCGGCCAACACCACAGAGCCGCCAGTAGGTGCTTCTACGTGTGCATCAGGCAGCCAGGTGTGAACCGGGAACATTGGTACCTTTACAGCGAATGCCATAAAGAAAGCTATAAATACCAGTATTTGTGCCGTCATTGGGATAGGCATCTGGTGGTAATCGAGTATCGAGAAGCTGCCACCGGACTGGTTGTACAGATATAGCAGTGCAATCAGCATCAGCACCGAACCTAAAAAGGTGTACAGAAAAAACTTGACCGCCGCATAAACGCGATTAGCGCCACCCCATATGCCAATAATGATGAACATCGGGATCAGCATAGCTTCCCAGAATACATAGAACAGTATCGCGTCGAGCGAGGCGAACACGCCATTGATTAAACCGGACATTATGAGGAATGCAGCCAGATATTGCGCTACGCGCTTCTCGATTACCTTCCAGCCAGCGATCACAACTAGTGGAGTAAAGAAACTATTAAGAATGATGAACAACACCGAAATGCCGTCTACACCGAGGTGATAGCGTATGTTGAAGTGGGTAATCCAGTCTCGTAGTTCAACGAACTGCATGGCACTGGTCATCTTGTCGAAGCCAACATACAGCGGGATAGTAACCAGGAAGCCAAGGATTGATCCAATAAGCGCGATGACCCGCGCTAACGATGCATTGCGATCGTTGCCAGTGGCTAGAACCAGTAGGCCGAAAATAATGGGCAGCCAGATAGCAACGCTTAATAGGGGAAATCCAAAAATCATGCTTATTCCTTCAGTTTCTCTCTGTGCGTATTATTCGAACCACGTGCGTATCGAAAGCAGCAGAAATACTCCGATAATCATGTAAAACGCATAGTGGTAAATGTAACCGGTCTGAATACGGCGTAACACGTTGGAGAACATGCCGACCAAGCGCGATGTTCCGTTTACCATTAGGCCATCAATCAACTTTATATCGCCAAATTTCCATAAACAGCGGCTTGCCATACGTGCACCGGACGCAAAGAACCAATCATTGAAACGATCGAAATAGTATTTGTTGTCAAGCACTGTATAGATGAAACTAAATTTACGCTTGATCATCTCAGGAATGCTAGGCATTTTCAGGTAAAAAATCCACGCCGTCACTACACCGGCTACTGCAAGCCAGAATGGTAAAGCAGTGAGGCCATGCATAGTCATGGCCCAAGCACCGTGAAACTCGTGCTTCAGTTCTTCCATGGAAGTATGTAACTCATGGTTGATATAAATTGCACCTTTGAAATAGTCGCCAAACAACATAGGTTCGACAGTAAGGTAACCAATGACCATAGATGGGATCGCCAGTAACACCAATGGCATCCAGACTACCCATGATGTTTCGCGAGGCTTTTGACCCGGAGCTAATCCATGATGGTGATCATCCTGAGCGTCATGAGTGTCAGCATGCTCGTCTTGAGGTGTGTTTTTAGAGCCATGTGCAGCTGCATGAGCTTTACCGAAATGCTCTTCGCCATGAAACACCAGGAAATACAAGCGGAACGAATAGAAGGCCGTAACGAAAACACCTGCCATCACTGCAAAATAGGCAAAGCCAGATCCGGGAAGATGCGACAACTCTACGGCTTCGATGATGCTGTCCTTGGAATAGAAACCGGATAGGAGTGGCGTACCAATTAACGCCAGTGAACCGATAAGAAAGGTGAGCCAAGTGATCGGCATATACTTTCGCAAGCCTCCCATCTGGCGGATGTCCTGAACATGATGCATGGCGATAATCACTGAACCAGCGGCGAGGAAAAGCAACGCCTTGAAAAATGCGTGGGTCATTAGATGGAAAATTGCCACTGAATAAGCAGAAGCCCCAAGTGCTACTGTCATATAGCCTAATTGTGAAAGCGTGGAATAGGCAACCACTCTCTTGATATCGTTCTGGATAATGCCGAGGAAGCCCATGAATAGCGCAGTAATAGCGCCTATCACCATAACAAAGGATAAGGCTGCATCGGATAGTTCAAACAGCGGCGACATGCGCGCCACCATAAATATGCCGGCGGTTACCATAGTCGCAGCGTGGATTAGTGCGGAAATCGGGGTTGGACCCTCCATCGAGTCAGGTAGCCAAACGTGCAGGGGGAACTGCGCCGATTTACCCATTGCGCCAATGAACAACAGGATGCAGATAGCGGTAATTACATTCCATGACACACCGGGGATTGGGGCTATGTCGTTGACGAAGAGGTGCGAACTGGCAAACACTGCAGCATAATCTAATGTGCCAAACACCATCAGCACTAATCCAATACCGAGTAAAAAACCGAAATCCCCAACACGGTTAACTAAGAAAGCTTTAAGGTTTGCGTATGTCGCAGTAGGGCGCGTGTACCAAAAGCCAATCAACAAATAGGATACCAAGCCCACCGCTTCCCAGCCAAAAAACAGCTGGAGGAAATTGTTGGCCATCACCAGCATCAGCATGGAGAAAGTAAATAACGATATATAACTGAAGAAGCGTTGATAACCAGCGTCTTCTGACATGTAACCTATAGTATAGATATGTACCATCAGAGACACGAAAGTCACGACCAGCATCATCATCACGCTCAGACGGTCAATCAGAAAACCAATTTCGAATCGAGTATCACCCGAGGTCATCCATTGATAAACTGTTCCGTTGAATGTATGACCGGCCATGACATCTTGAAAAATTACCAGTGAGGCAACGAAAGATGTAGCCACCAGCAGGATGGTAGTGCGATGCGTCCATGTTCGACCCAGTAGCTTGCCAAACAATCCGGCAATTATCGCGCCAACCAGAGGAGCCATAGGAACCAGCAAATACAGATTTTCCATAGTACTCATTTGCGTTGTTAACCTTTCAAGCTGCCGAGATCATCCACGTTAATGGTACG
The DNA here is from genome assembly GCF_927904885.1 of Candidatus Nitrotoga sp. M5. Lineage (GTDB taxonomy): Bacteria > Pseudomonadota > Gammaproteobacteria > Burkholderiales > Gallionellaceae > Nitrotoga. The sequence goes on along the minus strand of NZ_CAKMNW010000010.1, from coordinate 101,566 downwards.
CAGATTACGAAATAACACTATCAGAATCGCTAGACCGATAGCCGATTCAGCGGCAGCCACTGTGAGGATAAAGAACACGAATATTTGCCCGGATATATCATTCAGATAATGTGAAAAGGCGATAAAATTTGTGTTTACCGCAAGCAGCATCAATTCAATGGACATCAATAGAACAATTATATTCTTGCGGTTCAGAAAAATGCCCACCACGCCAATGGCAAACAAGATCGCTCCAAACACTAAATAATGTGACAAATTCAAGTTCAACATATGCTTTCCTTATTGAAGCTTCATGTAAGCATGGCAGATGCCGTACACGGACTATCAGGCATCCAAGGCGGTTAAATTCAACACAACCCTTTGTAAAAAAAAGACTCATGCCTCTGCAGCGATTATGCAGAGGTCTATTTCTCCCACTACTGTGCGCTATCCTCTTTACCTTCTCCCTCAACCGATATAATGCGAAGTCGGTCTGCTTTTTTCACCAGTACCTGCTTATTCGGTTCCTGTGATTTAGAATCTTTACGACGACGTAACGTCAGCGCGATGGCAGCTACAATCGCCACCAACAGAAGCACCGCGGCCAGTTCAAATGGGTAAACATAGTCAGTGTAAATCAAACGTCCCAGTTCTTTGGTGTTGCTGTAATCGGCAGCGTGTTGGATTACTGGTGCACCAGTTTCAGACGTCTGCCGGCTGCCCAGAACCCATATCATTTGAAAAACCATGATGGCAGCCAGTGCCGCGCCAAATGGGAACCAGCTCCAGAAACCTACGCGTAACCGTTCTAAATTGATATCCAGCATCATTACAACAAACAAAAAAAGCACCATAACCGCGCCGACATATACCAGAACAAGGGTAATTGCCAAGAACTCTGCTTCGAGTAATATCCAGATGCCAGCCGAGCTACAAAAAGCCAATACTAAGAACAGTACCGCATGTACCGGGTTGCATGCAGTAATGACGCGCAACGCGGCAAACACGGTAATCGCGGCAAACATATAAAAAACTAATGTATCAAAACTCATCAACATATTCTCAAACCTTTAACTGTGTTTGGTACCATGAAGGTCACCTATATTAAGTCAACGAAATAAGTATTCCTGCTGACGACAAACAAATTCGACGCAGGCTTCAGCAGTATTTTTAAATAACGAGCTGGATACACATCCCACAGAAACGACAGATATTTATAGGTGCTCTTAACGGTATTTTGCGTCTGATGCTCTATCCTTGGCGATTTGCGCTTCATGTTTCTCGCCCACTGCCAGCAGCATTGGCTTGGTGTAGTACAAATCGCTGCGCTTCTCACCGTGGTACTCCAGAATTCGCGTTTCTACAATAGCATCCACGGGGCAAGATTCTTCGCATAGTCCGCAAAAAATACACTTGACCAAATCGATGTCATAACGTGTAGTCCGGCGTGTACCATCAGCGCGCTCTTCGGTTTCAATATGGATAGCCAGCGCCGGACATACTGCTTCGCATAATTTGCAGCCAATACAGCGTTCTTCACCATTAGCATAGCGACGTTGCGCATGCAGGCCACGAAAACGAAAGCCTTGCGGCGTTTTTTCTTCAGGAAATTGCACAGTTATCTTACGCGCGAAAAAATGCCGTCCGGTCAAGGCCATGCCTTTCAGTAACTCCACAAGCAAGAATGTTTTAAAGAAATTTGTAATTTTTTCCATTGATTTATATCCTTGGCTGTTACCACACCCAATAGGGAGTTTGCATCCAACCACCAATGATCACTACCCAGACCAGCGTGAGAGGAATAAAGACCTTCCAACCTAAACGCATCAACTGGTCATAGCGATATCGTGGGAAAGTGGCACGGAACCATAAAAACAGAAACAGAATAAAGGACGTTTTGGCAAGGAGCCAGAATATTCCCGGTAGTAAATTAAATGGTGCAATGTCAAATGGAGGCAGCCAACCGCCAAGGAACATAATTGAGGTAAGTATGGCAATTAAAATCATGTTGGCGTATTCAGCCAAGAAAAAGAGCGCAAACGTCATACCGGAATACTCTACGTGGAAACCGGCCACAATTTCAGACTCACCTTCAGCCATGTCAAAGGGCGCACGATTGGTTTCCGCTACACCTGAAATAAAATACACCACGAACATCGGGAACAAGGGAATGAAATACCAGCCGAATAGCCCCGTACTGCTTTGTTGACCGAGTACAATGTCGCCCAAATTCATGCTCTGCGAAACCATTAGCACGCATACCAAAGCAAAACCCATAGGTAGTTCGTAGGACACGGTCTGTGCTGCTGAGCGCAATGCACCGATAAAGGCATATTTAGAGTTAGACGCCCATCCCGCGATGATTATGCCGTAGACGCCAAGTGATGTCATGGCCAGGATATAGAGCAGACCAGCATTGATGTCCGTCAACACTATGCCTTCGGAGAAGGGAATCACTGCCCAAGCCGCCAAAGCAGGTATCAGTGCAAGGACGGGCGCGATTACGAACAGAAATTTGTTCGATTTAGACGGAATGATGATTTCTTTGAATAGGAGCTTTAGACCATCAGCAAGCGGTTGCAGCAGTCCAAAATAACCGACCCGGTTAGGACCGATTCTCACCTGCATGTAGCCGATCACCTTGCGTTCTGCCAGGGTCAGGTATGCTACTGTCAGCATGATGGGTACGACGATAACCAGAATTTTGACCAACGTCCAGATTGGCAGCCAAGCCACTCCAAGCAGATTCTCTAAGTATTGCAGCAGTTCCGTCATGCGCGCTCCACCATAATAGATCCGAACATTGCGCCCAGTTCAGCCGTGACAACATGGCCCGCAGCCACGCGCACAACACCATGCGGTAGACTATTATCAGCGGTTATAGATAGCCGCGCACTACCATTCCCTTGTGTTAATTTGACTGTTTCACCAGATTGCAGGTTGAGCTTCTGTAGCTCCACGCTATGCATCAGCGCACATGGAGTGACGGCATCTCGAGTCTTTTGTAGCGAAGTGGCGCGACGGACAATGGCGTCACTGGAATAAATCGGCACATCGCTAACGCGCTGTAAACCAGCGACATCCCCAGATGCAGCTTGCGCTGACACGCCATGCAAGATATTGCTAAGTTTGGCAGGCAGGTCTGTGCCGACCAGCATTTCATCTCGAACAGCTTCACTGTTGTTGTAATCAAAACCTGGTATATCAAGCATGTTTCCCAAGACGCGGAGTACTTTCCATGCTGGCCTTGCTTCGCCTAAGGGCTGAACTGTGCCTTTGAAGCTCTGCGCACGTCCTTCAGAGCTGACAAAAGTGCCTGATGTTTCAGTAAATGGGGTTATTGGTAAATACACATCGGCGTATTTGATAGCATGGTGTTTATAAGCACTCATCGCCACAACCATATCTGCGGCACCCATCGCAGCTAATGCTTGCTGCGGGTTCTGCATATCTAGTTCCGCTTCGACATTCAGCAGAATATAAGCCTTGCGCTGCTCGTCAAGCATTGCGGAAGCATTCATACCCTGCACTTCAGCACCGGAGAATGGAACTGCTTGTGCCAAATATCCGCCCACGCTGTTGGCTGCTTCGCCGAAGAAACCAAATTTTCCTCCACAGAGCGCGGCAATGTGCTGCGCCAACAGTTGCAGTTGTGATGCTTGAGGATGCTGCTGTGCGAAGTTGCCGAGCAGAACAGCAACATGCTCACCGCTGGCAAGACTGTCAGCCATAGCCTGTGCGGTAGCTGACGGTGTTACTGATTGCACAATCTGTTGCACGCTAATGTCCAGAGTAGCTTGCTTGGCTGTAGCTAAGGCCTTTAACACTTGCGCCAAGACTGTGCTCATCTCAGTCGGTAGGACAATCTCCTTGTTCGCTATTGGCATCAGCAGATCATCATCGGCAGCATGTACCAGATTTACCTGCGCCCCGTCCTTTGTAGCCTGACGCACACGTGATGCCATTAGCGGATGGTCTTTGCGCAAAAAACTGCCCACTAGTAGGAAACGGTCAACATGATTGATATCCGCCACTGCCATACCTAGCCAAGGTGCGCCAGACTGCTTGCTGTCGGCACTAAAATCAGATTGCCGCAGACGGAAATCAACGTTATGACTGCCCAAGCCGCGCGTCAGCTTCTGCAATAAATAAAGCTCTTCAAGAGTGGAGTTGGGTGTGGCTAACGCACCTATGTATTCTGCTCCAGCTTCTTGAGTTATTTGACGCAGACCGTTAGCTACATATTCAAGAGCGACTTGCCATTCTACTTCCAGCCATTTTCCGCCCTGCTTGATCATCGGTTTAGTCAGTCGTTCAGCTGAGTTCAATCCTTCGTAGCTAAAACGATCCTTATCAGACAGCCAGCATTCATTGATTTCTTCATTCTCTAGTGGCAAAACACGCATCACACGGTTGTTTTTAACCTGTACCGCCAAGTTGGAACCCAGACTGTCATGCGGACTAATAGATTTACGACGCGATAGTTCCCATGTTCGGGCACTATAGCGGAATGGTTTGCTGGTGAGCGCGCCGACTGGACAGAGATCTATCATATTTCCAGACAATTCAGAATCTACTGTCTCGGACATGAAAGCCATAATTTCCGCGTGTTCACCTCGAAAAGCTTGTCCCAGCTCTGTAGCGCCACCAATTTCGATGCCGAAACGCACACAACGGGTACAGTTAATGCAGCGGCTCATCTCTTCTGCAGCCACTAATGGGCCGATATCTTTTTGCAATACGACGCGTTTCTTTTCGTTGTAACGTGAGGCACTACCACCATAGCCAACCGCTAAATCCTGTAGCTCGCATTCCCCGCCTTGATCACATATGGGGCAATCCAGCGGATGATTGATCAGCAAGAATTCCATTACGCCTTTTTGCGCTTTTACAGCTTGTTCGGATGCAGTAAAAACTTTCATACCTTCGGCTGCTGGTGTTGCGCAAGCGGGCAGCGGCTTAGGCGCCTTTTCTATCTGCACCAAACACATGCGGCAATTAGCCGCGATGGATAATTTCTTATGGTAACAAAAATGGGGGATATCAATTCCCAACCGATGCGCCGCTTCTATTACAGAGCATCCGTTTTCCACATTGATGTGCTTGCCGTCAATTTCAATGTTGATCATTGCTTACCTCACCGTCAGTCGTGCACCAAGCAACGCTTGTGCTCGATGTGATATTCAAACTCGCTACGGAAATGCTTAAGAAAGCCCTGCACTGGCCATGCGGCTGCTTCACCAAGTGCACAAATTGTGCGACCGGCAATGTTCTCGCATAGGTCAAGCAATAAATCCAAGTCCTCCGGACGCCCTTCCCCTTTTTCGATACGGTGAATGATTCGGTATAACCAGCCAGTGCCTTCACGACACGGCGTGCATTGGCCACATGACTCTTCAAAATAAAAATAGGACAAACGTTCCAGTGCGCGCACCATGCAGGTATTGTCATCCATGATGATAATTGCACCGGTACCCAGCATAGAACCTGCTTTAGCGATGGAATCATAGTCCATATCAAGGTCCATCATAATCTCGCCAGGTAAAACTGGCATGGAAGATCCACCGGGTATGCAGGCTTTTAGTTTGCGGCCGCCGCGCATACCACCGGCCATTTCCAACAATGTTTTGAACGGCGTTCCAAGAGGAACTTCAAAGTTTCCAGGTTTGTTGACGTGGCCGGAAATGGAAAATAATTTAATTCCACCATTATTTGGTCTGCCCAGTTCCAGGAAGTTTTGCCCGCCGTTATTAATTATGTAAGGAATGCTGGCGAAGGTCTCGGTGTTATTAATGTTAGTTGGTTTGCCATATAAACCAAAACTTGCGGGAAATGGTGGCTTGAAACGCGGCTGACCTTTTTTTCCTTCGATTGATTCCAGCAATGCAGTTTCTTCGCCACAAATGTAGGCACCATAGCCCAGATGATTATGCAGCTCGAAATTGAAGTCGCTGCCGAGTATATTGTTACCCATATAGCCCATTGCACGCGCTTCCTCACCAGCCGCTTCCATGCGTTCATAGGCCTCAAAAATCTCGCCATGCACATAGTTGTAACCTACCTTAATTCCCATAGCATAGGCAGCGATAGCCATGCCTTCTATGAGAATGTGCGGGTTGAAACGCATAATATCTCTGTCCTTGAAGGTGCCCGGTTCACCTTCATCAGAATTGCACACCAGATATTTATCTCCCTGGTAGTTGCGCGGCATAAAGCTCCATTTCAGGCCAGTAGGGAAACCGGCGCCTCCGCGACCGCGCAAGCCGGAACTCTTGACTTCGGCGATGATAGCCTCGGACGTCATCTTTTCCGTCAATATTTTGCGCAGCGCTTGATAGCCACCCACTTTGAGGTAATTTTCCAGAGTCCATGGCTGGTCGAAATGCATAGTACCAAGAAGAATGGAAGTGCTCATTCTTTATCCAATTCCGCCAAGATTTGATCGATTTTTTCTTTGGTGAGATTTCCGCATGTCTTTTTGTTGTTGATCATAAATAGTGGCGCCTCATCACAGACGTTCTGACATTCGCCTTCGAGCAGACCAAATTTACCGTCAGCTGTTACTTCGCCAACTTCGATATCGAGCTTACTCTTAATATAATTCAATGTTTCAGTAGCTCCCACCAATTGGCAAGACAGATTGGTACATACCGTAAGCGTGTGCCGCCCCATAGGCTTGAGGTTATACATGTTATAAAAAGTCGCTACCTCGTATACACTTATCTGTGGCATGCAGAGATAGGATGCAACATCGGCCATATCCTCGGTGCTGATCCAACCCTTTTCATCTTGAACGAAACGTAACGCAGCCATTACGGCAGACTGCTTCCGATCGGGCGGATATTTCTTCAGCTCATGGTCTGTTTTTGCTCGAACTTGCTCGGATAACATCAAGAAACCTCTAAAAATGCCGTTGTCGCAAAAGCGAGAACTTTGCTTTTTGATGGGGCGTTCACAGGAAAGGAAAAATTAAAATAATTAGTGGTATTCATCAGCGGTCGACCTCACCAAAAACTATATCCTGCGTACCAATAATAGCCACTACATCAGCAATCATATGGCCACGTGCCATTTCATCCAGCGCAGCGATATGTGCAAAACCGGGAGCTCGAATTTTCAAACGATATGGCTTGTTCGCCCCATCGGAAATAATGTATATACCGAATTCACCTTTAGGATGCTCTACTGCCGCATAAGCCTCGCCGGATGGAATATGCATACCTTCAGTAAACAGCTTGAAATGGTGGATGAGCTCTTCCATATTTTGCTTCATCGACTCGCGATTTGGAGGTGCGACCTTGAAATTATTTACGATTACTGGACCGGGGTTCTGACGCAACCAGCTAATACATTGCTTGATAATACGATTTGACTGGCGCATCTCCTCTACACGCACTAGATATCGATCATAACAATCACCTTCGACTCCCACAGGAATATCGAAATCTAAACGGTTATATACTTCGTAAGGTTGTTTTTTTCGCAAATCCCAAGCAATACCGGAACCGCGTAGCATGGCGCCGCTGAAGCCCAGCGCTAGCGCGCGTTCCGGGGTGACCACACCGATTCCGACGGTACGTTGTTTCCAGATTCGGTTGTCGGTCAGTAAAGTCTCGTATTCATCCACACAGGTTGGAAAGCGAGTTATAAAATCTTCCATAAAGTCAAGTAATGAGCCTTCGCGGTTCTCATTCATTTTCTTTACAGCTTTGGCATTATGAACCTTGGATGCCTGATACATAGGCATAGAATCAGGTAAATCTCGATACACTCCGCCTGGCCGGTAATACGCTGCATGCAACCGCGCACCCGATACTGCCTCGTAAACATCCATCAAATCTTCGCGTTCACGGAAAGCATATAAAAACACGGTCATTGCGCCAATATCCAGCGCATGCGCTCCAAGCCACAGCAGATGATTCATAATTCGGGTGATTTCATCGAACATTACCCGAATATACTGAGCTCTCAGTGGAACTTCGAGAGCAAGCAGTTTTTCGATGGCCATGACGTAGGCATGCTCGTTGCACATCATCGACACGTAGTCGAGACGATCCATATAAGGTAGCGATTGCAGATACGTCTTATGCTCAGCCAGTTTCTCTGTACCGCGATGAAGCAAGCCAATATGTGGATCAGCGCGCTCAATTACTTCACCGTCTAGCTCCAGAACCAAGCGCAACACGCCATGTGCGGATGGGTGCTGCGGCCCAAAGTTCATGGTGTAATTTTTTATTTCAGCCATGGTAAAAGCCTTCGCCCATGTTGCCCAAGAAAGCAGAGGTCTGCATAATTCTTGGTAATGTGGTTATTGGTGTGCCCAAGTCGCTGTTGTTCAAGGCTCTGACTTTCATTTCACCCCCCCGTAATTGTTTTCACGAATGATACGGGGAACAAGTTCACGCGGTTCAATCACCACCGGTTGATAAATCACGCGCTGTTGTTCTGGGTCATAGCGCATTTCAACGTGACCTGACAATGGAAAATCTTTGCGGAAAGGGTTGCCAACAAATCCGTAATCGGTGAGAAGGCGACGTAAATCTGGATGACCTGTAAACACAATGCCATACAAATCGAATGCCTCGCGCTCATACCAGTTGGCACATGGCCAGATATTCACCACTGATCCCAGTATAGGCAGGTCATTGTCTGTAGCAAATACGCGCACACGTAAGCGGACGTTATGAGTTATCGATAACAGATGATAAACCACGGCAAATCGAGACGGATACGCTTCTGGAACAAAATCGGATTTTAGATACGCGCCGCCTTCGCAGACGTCACTTCCATAAGTAAAGTAATCCACCCCGCACAAATCCATCATTTGTTCGAAACATAAATCAGGATCGTCTCGCAAGCGCGTCAAAATTTCCAACATGTCAATGGCATTAATGACTAAGGTTAGCTCGCTCAGCGTATTTTCCAGACTAACTATTTGGTTAGTGAAAATCGAATTCAATTTATCAGTCAAGACGTTTAAATTAGCAGCCATGTTTTACACCAGTGTTGTGTGCATCAAATTAACGATGGTGTTTTGAGTTCGCGAATATCTAAAGCATGAACTGTCCGCACACTCCATAATGACAAACAGACTCTCATTTGAACGGGAACCAATAGCATCGTGACTTTTATCATATCTATTACACATAAGCTTAACGTGCAATTGTGTTAGTTCGTTTGATTTTGTTTTGCAATTGGATGATGCCATACAACAGTGCTTCAGCTGTCGGAGGGCAACCTGGTACGTATATATCTACAGGCACAATACGGTCGCAGCCTCGGACAACCGAATAGGAGTAATGGTAGTAGCCACCGCCATTAGCGCATGACCCCATAGAGATTACCCAACGTGGTTCTGCCATCTGGTCGTACACCTTGCGAAGCGCTGGCGCCATTTTATTGCACAGTGTACCTGCCACTATCATTACGTCAGACTGGCGCGGGCTGGGGCGGAACGTTATACCAAAGCGATCCAGATCATAACGCGAAGCGCCTGCCTGCATCATTTCTACCGCGCAGCATGCCAAGCCGAAAGTCATTGGCCACAAAGAACCAGTGCGTGCGTAATTGATTAGGACATCCAATGACGTGGTAACGATGCCCTTTTCCAGAACTCCTTCTATTCCCATTCCAAAGCGCCCTTTTTCCACTCGTAAATAAATCCGACTACGAGGATAGCCAAGAAAACTAACATAGAAACGTAACCAAACATGCCGATTTCCTTCAGTACCACTGCCCAAGGAAACATGAACGCGATCTCTAGATCGAACAAGATAAACAGGATAGCAACGAGATAATAACGCACGTCGAATTTCATTCGCGCGTCTTCAAATGCCCCAAAGCCACACTCGTAAGGCGCGAGCTTTGCGTTGTCTGGACGATTAGGCGCAGCTAGCCAGCCTAACAGCAAAGGCGCTACACCCATCGCAAGCGCAACGAGTATGAATAACAAGATCGGAAAATAGTTTTCCAACATCTGAGCCTCTCCCCCATACATTTGACGTCATACAAATTTGACGCACGGAATGCATTTCTAGCTTAGTTAACCAGAGCTCAGAAATGAGTATTTGGTGCCGATGAGCAGACTCGAACTGCTACAGCTTTCGCCACTAGCCCCTCAAGCTAGCGTGTCTACCAATTTCACCACATCGGCATAATTTTATTATTTTGGTATTTCTTGCGACTTCGTACCAGTTGTGTCTTCAGGTTTTAAAGCGGGCGTAGCTAGCGGCTGCACCGACTCTGACACCTCATGCTTATCCATTACGCCTTGAGATTGCGTTGGATTAGCGTAGATATATGTTAACGACATGCTGGTAATAAAAAATATCCCCGCAGCTACCCCCGTACTACGACTAAGGAAATTGGCTGAACCGCTTGAACCAAAAACACTTCCAGCTGAACCTGTGCCAAAGGCAGCGCCCATGTCCGCCCCTTTGCCATGCTGCACCAGTACAAGACCAACCAGTACTATCGCAGCTAAAACATGTACAGCCCAAACAAAACTTTCCACGTACTACTCCAAAATATCGAAATTTATTTTTGCCCAGCGTTGCAAATAGCCAGGAAATCTTCAGCAACTAGTGATGCACCACCAATTAACCCGCCATCAATATCTGGCATGCTGAACAGTTCGGCTGCGTTGGTGGGATTAACACTACCACCGTAAAGTATACACAATGCTTGACCAAACTCCTCATCAAAACCAGCAATATTTTTGCGTATGAAAGCATGTACCTCTTGTGCCTGTTCTGGTGTGGCAGTCTTACCCGTACCTATAGCCCAGACGGGCTCATAGGCAATGACCGAAGTACGGAACGACTGCTCACCTAGCAGCTTGCTAACTTCAGCCAGCTGTTCCGTCACTACTGCCTCTGTGATCCCGGTTTCACGCTGCTCCAACGTTTCACCAACACAGATGATGGGCAGCAACCCTGCCTTTTGAACTGAAGCGAATTTTTCCGCTACCAGCTGGCTACTTTCACCAAACAAATTTCGTCGCTCGGAATGTCCAACGATCACGTAATCGCAGTTAAAGTCACTCAACATGGAAACCGACACCTCACCAGTGTAGGCTCCTTTATTAGCTTGGTGCACATTCTGCGCACCTAATTTTATGGACGTGCCATGTAGCAGTGACTGCGTTTGTGCCAAGTACGGGAAAGGCACACATACTGCGCAATCTACCCCCGGCATTTTTGCTACGCCATTTGCCACTTCTTTCAACAAAGTCTCATTGTTGGCCAGCGCCCCATTCATCTTCCAATTTCCGACAATGAATTTGCGTTGCATTTTAACTGAGCCTTTCAAAACAACGAAAGGCGGCTATGCTACCCGTGAAAATACAAACGGTCAATCGCACTCCCGACGCGTCATTTGTGCTGCATTAAATTTCTTTGGGCTATCAGCCATAAACTGTTTTGTTGTCAATCTGTTATAAGAATGGAGGATTCCGCCTATTGTTTGTGCTGATTGACACAGGGAGCAGAGGTGTATTTTTTTCGCAAATGTTACGGAGACTCTCTTTCAACTGGCTTGCACAAGTCTTATCGAGTAATACATCTTGTCAGCCAAGCTAATCCTGGGTGCTAATAATGCAGAATCAGTGAATGCATCTGTTCAGACAGCCGTATTTGACATGCTCCAACCTCATGGGGGCCATGACGCATAGTTCTGATTCGACTCCGACTCGCACCTTTTATTTTGGTCAAAATTCATATGATATGATTCTCGACACAAAAGCTATTGTTGATACATTTATTTACCCGATCAAGTGCGCTACGGCGATTATTTCCACGATAGCAGTTCGAGTTGTCTGTGATGTTGGCGTAAAAATGTGCCTATCATTTGTATCAAGGTCGATGTGCACGACGCTCACGAAGCCAGCTGTTCGCACCCCGCCTGATTTGTGATACCGTGCCCGCCACGAGCACTCCGAACTACAGTCTACCGCAGGACAACGGTGCTTGAACGCACTGCAGTTAGCTAAAAACTTTTGGAAATTTTGCCACGTTGTTCGCGACTACTGCGCGCTAATTACATAATTATAAAAACTGATTTTTTGTGAAAGTTTAACGATGGATTATGTCTCTATCCACTTTATCGTCACGCCGGTATCGTATATGTTAAGTCCTCTGCAATGTTGGGTTTTTATTTCATTCGGCCCGGCTGGATTTTAGTTAACCATGCCGCCTTGTCTAGTGTGCGCAACGCGCGTGCGATTACGATTTGATCGCATTGCGCGCTGCCGCTTATGGCTTCTACCACCAACTCCGCACTAAGGCACAGCCGCAGTGCACTGATCGGCACGCCGTCCAATATGCCGCAGGCAACTGGCTGACCTAACTGGCAGCGCAGCATGGCGATATCCGCAGGAATATCCACTGTGACATCATCCCTTAACAGTGCCTTATGCACGGCTTGTGTTTCATCACGGTGCAAAGGTTGCCGAAGATTGGTGGCAGTGTGATACAGCAAAAAAGGAAAAATGGTCGGGATTTCGTCCCAGCTGCCGCTTGGTACCAATGGCTGGCGGTCAAGTTTAGGCGTCGGTAACGCTTCAAACGCGGGATCGGTTCTCAAACGCTGTTGCACGGCAGCACAAAATGCCTGAAGGAAGTTACGTACTGCTGTCGAGGGTAGCTGATGAAATGTGCGCATGGTTTCTAACGCGGCTTCCCAGCGTAGCAGCAATCCCAAGGGGGGTGTTGCTTCGATGTTCAGTGCTAATAGTGGTGTTGCGGCAGGTGTACACAACACCGCAGAGAATGCTGGTCCGCCCATGAATTTTGATCCGGTCAGTGCTACGAAACAGCCTTGTTGCAGGTAAGCGCACAGGGTTTTCGAGCTTAACCGAAACTGGCAGGCATCCACCAGTACCTGAAGTTGAGGAAAGTTTTGACGCATGTCGAGTAGTGCTGCCGTACTCGGTGCAATCAGCCCGGTTTTGCTTTGGTCTACAGCCACCAGTAGTGCCGGTAATTTTTTTGCTTGCGTTGCGATTACGTAAGCCAGCATTTCAGCGTCTATTTGGACGTTTGTTTTTGCCTTGCCCGATAAGTCGCGCAACGGTACCTCGACTACGTCAACATTGGTAACTCTGCTGAGTGCAGCTTGCACACCTCTACCGGTTTCTGAGGCTTCAACAGATATCACCAGCAGTTTCTGCCCATTTTGTGCAACTATCCGCGCGGCGATCAGTGCATGCAAATCTGTCCCAGAAGCAGCGAATTCCAGATGCACACTGGGTTGTTTTTTCAGTCCGTATAAGGTGATTATCTCATTGCGCAAGCGCTGCCATTCTTGTATTAAAGTGTCTGGCGCTTCTGCCAGCCGGTTGCGCAAGCGTTCGGCCGCGGCTAAACTCGCCAGCGAAATCACCGATGCAGTGGAAGAGCCAAATGCTGCTATCGCTGGGTCTGGATTCAGGCCGCAGCCATAGCGGTTGACGCCCGATATCGGGTCGAGCGCAATTCGAGCGTCACCATCAGCAACCAACAGTTGTTCGGTGCTGGGTAGAAGTGCTGATGTTGCCACGCTTTCAGCCCACCCGATGATCCTTAGCCGCATGTCGTTCTAGCATCTGGCGGAAAGCCGCAAATACTTTCTGCATCTGTGGTTTTTTGTAGGGGTATAAATCTATCGGATCCATGTCATGCACCACCATGCCCACGTCCACCTCAAACGCCAGTAATTTTCCATTCGGTGTTTCAGCGCAATCAATTCCGAAATAAGCCAGCCCGACTTGGTCGGCCAGTGCCTGGAATGTCTCGGCATGGCGGCGCGCAAATCCTTCGTCAAAATCAGCCATAAAACTGGCTTCTTCGGCGCGTTTTTGTGCGCTGTCCTCCATGCCAGCATTCAGATAATGGATCATCCAGTCGTCTGAGATGGCTAGATGGCAGGCATAAGGCTTTCCGTCTACTAACATGATACGGTATTTGCGGTATTGCCCGTCAGCACTGCGGTAATCCACAAAAGGCGCTAGATAGAACATCGCCTCTGTTTGTGTATTCAAATAAGTAATGATGTCCGCGGCTGACTCACATTTGACCAGCGAATGCCCAGCATGAGAGTCCACTGGGCGCAGAATAATGGGGAAAATAGCGCTTTCCAGCAGGCAATTTAGTGAAGTTTCGCCACGCGCTAATTGCTCCAGCCCTGTCCGCTCAATCCGCACGGTTTGCGGCATGATCAGGCCGGGCAAAGATTTCAGCCATGCCCAAGCACCATCGCGCGACATGCGGCGAATGGCAGCGGGGGCGTTAACCACAGGGCGCGGCCACTCGACAAGTATTTTTTCCATGTGTTGCAGTAGAGGATCATTGTATTCCGACTGGTTGACAGCGCAAAACAGTAAGTCATGTTCTGGAATCCATTTCGGCGAAGCCAAGCCAAGGCTAATGTAAAGAATGTAAACATCCACATCGGACCCTTCCAGCAGGCAATCCAGAGGCGCATTTGCCATCAGGTTACCCGGCCCCATAATGACCAGTATTCGCAAACCCGATGCTTCGCACGAGGTAGGTAAATGGTACAGCTGCTGCATTTGCAAAGCCTGCGCTTGTACACCCATTGCCAAGTCGTGCTGCATCATCAGTTGCAGTACAATGGACAAATCCAGCATGGAATTGGCGTCATCAGCATGGGCCGTGGCGCGCGCTATCAACTCTTTTTTTAGAGGCATCAAATCGGCACCGGATAACGCCATTCGCATTAGTGGCGCTAGCCCCAGCAATGGCGGATGCGGGGGTGATGTACCAAAAGGCAACGAGATTTTCTGGGTCATAATGTATGTAGTTCAAGTAAAGGTTTTGCCAAAATCCAATGTGGCTGTCACCAGTGCATCGATATCCTTAGCTTGAGTTCGGTGGTTGACAATTGCAGCGCGAATCGCAACCACGCCGCGCACCGTGGTGGTCGAAGGCGCTACGATACCAGATTCCTGCAATGCCACCACGATGTCTGCGTTAACCCGATCGGCGTTTTTACAGCGATAGCGAAAACAAACAATATTCAGCGTCACTGGCGCCAGCAGCTCCAACTCCGCTTCTCTTTTGATATGCTGCTCAAGCTGGCGGGCTAGTGTACAAGTATGGGAAATTACCGTACCCAAATGTGCCGCGCCATATACCTTGAGTGCAAACCATACCTTAAGTGCACGAAAGCCGCGCGACAAATCAGTACCAAAGTCGCACGGCCAGGGCGAACCAGCCGCCATGCCGCGTGTAGCGCGCTTGAGATAGGCCGCTGGAGCGGAAAAAGTTGCCTCATGTCGCACGCCATCGCGTACCAGAATAAACCCCGCATCGTAAGGTGCCTGCCCCCATTTGTGAAAATCGAACGCGATCGAATCAGCCTGCTCAATGCCTGCCAGCAGCGGGGCAATGTCCGGCGCCAGCATGGCCAGCGCGGCATACGCGCCATCCACATGCAGCCAAAGCCTTTCGCGACGGGCAACCTCAGCCAATGCGATCAATGGGTCAATTGCGCCCACATCTACCGTGCCCGCCGAAGCTGCGATAAAAAATGGTGTATATCCCTGCTGCCGATCTGCGGCAATGGCGTACTCCAGCGCTTTCACATCCATGCGGTGTAAATCATCCACGTCAATCATGCGCAACGCCGCTGTGCCCAACCCGGCAACATCCATGGCTTGGGCAATGGAACAGTGCGCGCCGGTTGAAGTGTATGCCACCAATCGTCGTCTATCGCTTGTTAGTCCGTTACGGCGCATCTCGATGCCCAGCGCAGTCGCGCGCGCCACCAGCACACCGATCAGATTGGCCTGCGAAGTGCCGGTAACAAACAATCCGCTTGCCCCAAGCGGAAAACCAAACAAATCGCGCACCCATGCCGTCACTTGGCGTTCCACTTCAAGCGGAATCTGGTCACGACCGCCCAGATTGGCATTCAACCCAGCCGCCAGCATTTCTGCCAGCATTCCCACCGGGTTGCCGCCTCCATGCACCCACCCCATAAAACCGGGATGTGTGTTGCCCACGGTATAAGGCAACACTTGTTGCATGAATAGTTCATGTACCTCTGGCAACGACATCGGTGTTGTTAACAATGGCGTATTAAACGCGGCACGTACCTCATCTGGAATCGGCTGCCATACTGGACGTTCGCGCGTTTTTTCCAGATAATCCAGCATGTCGTCGAGCATACGATGTGCATCTGCCCGAAAAGCTTTCCAGTCAGCGGGATCCAGTGTGTTGTCTTGGGTATTTATGGGGAGCCTCTATCGGGTTTATCGAGATAAGTTTGGTTACAGCCCGGGATCACATATGATCGCTAAACATCTGACCATTCGCTTAATATACCAAGGGATGAAAGCAACAGATAGTGTTGCCCTGTTCGATGACGGTAGCAGACACAGAGAAAGTTGGTGCGGGTGAACCTTTGATCCGAAGACAACGCAGTTGGGCTGAATTAAATGGAGCCGCATCACAGGTTTGAGGTGTACAGTTGCGTTAGCAACATGCTGATGCAGAGTGGGACGCATAAGGCTGGGTTCTCGTTGCGACTGAAGAAATAAGCATATTCGTGCCTGCCGCCAGGCCAAATGTGTGTGAGGTGTTAAGATTTGTTTTATGCAGTTCTACTGGGCTTCTTTCGGGAGGCAAACAAACGTTATAAATCAGCTTTTTCGGCTGTCCCGCTCTAATGCAGGTTGCGGGACAATCTGACCGAAGCTGTATATTGCCTGAAATATATAAACTTCATTGAGACTCAATATGATTGACTTTATAGTCTTGAGAGAAAAATCTGGATATCAACACTTGCCCTTTTTGATTTATGTGATTTATTCAACAATGCGCATTTCCATGCGCTCACCTTTCACTTAGTTGTTAAGTTCACTCGGGAGCAAAGCAAACAGCAGTTATCTTATGGCCATCAGGATCACGCAGATAAGATGCATAAGCATTTGGAGCAAAGCTACGTGGACCAGGCGCACCTTCATCAATGCCGCCGTTGGCCAAACCGGCTTCATGGAACTTATGTACCGCATCCCGGCTAGCTGCTGCAAATCCAACAGTTCCACCATTTGCACTAGAGGCAGACTCACCATTTGATGGTGTGAGGATCACAAGTTCAAAAGATTCTTTACCGTACATCGTGGCTGTATCGTGAAGTTTGCCAAGATTGTTGATACCTAGTGTGCCTAATACAGCATCGTAAAAATTAACCGCTGCATCATAATTATTAGTACCTAATGTAACGTGAGTAAAAATTGTCATTTCAGCTTTCTAAATTAAAATTAATTTTTAAGTGAGTTAATTACAGGAAATTGTTAGCTACCCGAAGAATGCTTTGTTTGACCGATTTAAAGCTCCGAAACGCAATTGGTTCAGAGGTCAATTTAGATCAGATCGGGCTACCTGACCGTCTATAATTGCTAAGCAATGCATCAATCGTCCTTGTCCAGTTCTGCATCCCATCCCATGCTACGTGCGGTCGTGATGGCGTGCGCATACAAGCTCGCATGTTTCTCACGCAGATTTTCTGGTAGTCGGCTGGGCAGGTGTGCGTAGGGGTCCCAGGCGGCATAAACTTGTTCGTATAAATTTTGCATTCTTGCAGAATCCCAGCCTGCACAGGTTTCTGTTTCGGGCAAAATACCGAATACCCAGGCATCACGCACAATGCGTCCTAAATGGGTCAATCCGCCCTGTGCGTCATTGTCAACGCCGACATAAAGTTGTAGTGTCATCTTGTAAGTCCTGCATAAAGTGCGGGTAATTTTTCCGGAAGCCGTTCTACATGGTCTAACACGATGTAATTTTTGGCTCCAAAAATCCGGGAAACGTATTGATCTGCTTTGGGGTCGAGTGAAATGCAGAAAGTGGTCACGCCGGAACGAGCCGCTTCCTCCACGGCTTTTTTGGCATCGAAACGTAAGTACTGTGGATCACGCACATCTATGTCTGCCGGCTCGCCGTCGGTAATCAAAAGCAATAATTTTTTGGTAGATTTCTGCAATTTCAGATAATGCCCAGCATGGCGTATGGCGGCTCCCATGCGCGTGGAAAACTGCCCCTTCATACCCGCCAAACGTGATTTCGGGATGTCATTATAAGTTTGATCGAAATCTTTGAAGCGAGAATACTCCACTTTGTGGCGCCCGTCCGAGAAAAAACCGTGAATCGCGAATGGGTCACCAATTTTGTTGATCGCGTCTGCGAGCAACACGGTGGCCTGTCGTTGCAAATCAAGAATGCTGTATTCTTGCCCAGCCACTTTCTCGTTGGTCGACTCGGATAAGTCCAGCAAAACCATCACCGAAATGTCGCGCACCTTACGCACTGAGCGCATCATGATGCGTTGATCAGGTTGCTGCCCCATGCGAATATCGATCATAGCCCGAATAGCGGCATTTACATCAAGCTCGTCACCATCTTCCAGCTTGCGAATACGAGTAACACCCTGCGGTTGCAGCGCATCCAGCAGAAACTTCAAGCGGTTTGTAGTCCTCTTGTGTTGCAAGGTGATGTCGTCAATCAACTGCAAGTCGCCAGCCTTCGGCCGCTTTTCCTGCAGGGTAACCCAGGAAGGACGTTCAAGCTGTATCTGGTAGTCCCATTCTGAGTAATGATAAGGCTCGGACAGAGGCGCTTTGCCTTCCAGTTCGTTGAAAGATTTACCCATGTCTTCGTAGGGGAATAGCTCCGTGTCCAGAACCCAAATTTCTTCCGCATCGTCACCGGCGTTTTCGACTTCGACTTCATTGGCAAGCTCAACTGCGCTGACATATTTGCGAACCTGCTTGGTAGTATTATATCCAGCCGCCATTGCCTTATCGAGATCAAACTCCTCGAATTCCCATATATAACGATTGTCGTCACGGTAAGGCGTAGTGAGTATATCGCTGCGGGGAGCAAAGCCAATATGTCTGGCCATGAACTCATGCGCTAGTTGTATCCCTATATCCCATGAGATCAGGTTTGTGTTGAGGCGCTCTGTAGCCATTTTGAATAATATACGCCCTTGGATTATCCAGGGATCATTGTCAGAATAACTATCGTCAAGCAGAGCGCGTGCCAGACGATTAAGCAAATCTCCTGCAGTGCTGCCCTGATCGGCAGTAATAATGTGGAATTTCGCCCACAAATGCTTGAGACCGGGGAACTTGCGCACAGCCAGTGTTTCAACACGTGCGTCCTCAATCACGCTGATAACCGCCATCTGCCAGGAATTAAGCGACTCGGTTGAAATTGGTTCGTTGGTATAGACAATGTGAGCAGCACAATGAGCAGCGGCAGCGCGATAAACTTCCAAGCCAGGTAATTTAGTTTCGCCCACGACGAAATCATCATAAGCATCCGGTATATGCAGAAGATAGCCCTCGATAAAAGGCCGGTAGCCTTCCCTTGACTCGAAGTCTCCGGAAGTGGGTCTCATGAAGAAGTCGCGTGCCCACAATGCGCGTAGATACATGTTGATGCGACGTTGAACATCAATAAACAGCGTACCCTTTCGTTCCTTTTGCAGCATGGCCAGGGATTCTTTAGACGCCAAACTGAAATAGCTAGCCTGCTCTGGATAATTGGTGCGGTAAGCATGTGCGCCCCACAGTGCCCAGCGACGTAAACCGCCCAAAGTAAGCTGACTAAACAGCATTTCCAGGTTTTCGAGCATCGGCCGCATACTGCGCGGTGCTTGAGACACCAAAGTATTAAGGAATTGCAGGTAGGAACGGAACAAGGCTTCATCGCCGAGACGGTTGGCCGCTGTAGGTGCCGTGCTGAGAACCAGCTCGATTACTCCGCCAGAGGTTTTGGAGGCCATCGCCAGCGCATTTTGCACTAGATCCGGTATGGTATCCTCGCCGATCTCCTTGGCTACCAGCGGCGCATGGTCGATCCAGGTGGCAATCAGGTTGTCGCCTTTGCCCAGGCTCTTCAGAGCGGAAGCACCCTTGAGGTAATTATCCAGACCACGTGCGCTAAAAACCTTGGTGGCTTCGTGCCACGAAGAGTGCAGGTTCTCCAGCAATTGAGGAGAGAGTGAGTCAAGCAATTCCTGATAGTCTTTAAGTCTGATTGACATGGTTACTCCACCAGTAAAGACATTAATATGTAACTCGCGAAGCGATTCGTATGCTTCCTCACCCACTGGGAAAAGGTAGATGTGAGGGAAACAGCGGGCACACCGAGTTTTATCATCGGGGGCGGTATCTTTGCCATGCCCGTTAGAGTCGGAGCGGAATCAAAAGAATGTAGTCACCGCAGCATCCAGCGCATCGCGCATGTCGGGATCATCGGTGATTGGTCTTACCAGCGCTACACGGCAAGCCTTGACAGGATCGACGCCAGTGGCGATAAGGCTGCCTGCATAAATCAACATACGAGTCGAGATCCCTTCGTCCAGCCCGTGCCCTTTCAGATTGCGTGCGCGCTCGGCGATAGAAACCAGCTTGCCGGCAACTTCGGAAGTAACGCTTGTTTCATGAGAAACTATCTCGGTTTCAATGTTGTGGTCGGGATAGTTGAAGTCGAGGCCACCGAAACGTTGCTTGGTTGATTGCTTCAGATCCTTCATCAAACTTTGATAGCCAGGATTGTAGGAAATTACCAACTGGAAATCAGAGTGAGCATGCAACAGTTCACCTTTTTTTTCTAGCGGCAGAACGCGGCGATTGTCGGTCAACGGGTGGATTACTACTGTTGTATCCTGACGCGCCTCAACTACTTCGTCGAGATAGCAAATTGCACCATGGCGTGAGGCGATGGCTAGAGGGCCATCTTGCCAGTGGGTGCCGTTTGCATCGAGTAGAAAGCGTCCAACCAGATCAGATGCGGTCATATCTTCATTGCAGGCTACCGTGATCAGGGGCTTACCCAGTTTCCATGCCATGTGTTCAACAAAGCGAGTTTTGCCGCAGCCGGTAGGGCCTTTCAGCATCATTGGCATGCGCACTGAATATGCAGCCTCATACAGCTCTATCTCGTCAGAGACGGGACGATAGTAAGGCACTTGTTTAATCCTGTATTGCTCGATGATGTCGCTCATTTCAGTTCCCGTCTTTTTAATCGTTTTTAACCCAGGGGAGCAAATGCCCGCTTATGGGCAGTCACTTGCGTCCATGTGCTAAATGGCACTTCTAAAAATCAAACTTTTGTCACAATACTGCGTTACTCGAAAAAAATTATCGTTTACAAATAAACCATATGCTGCGCTCAAATTTTTTACTCGCGCCTTGTCTTGCCTAGAAAGTTGAATTTTTAAAAACGCTTTAAATAGTAATTTTGGCGAGGCAAAAAAATTTCCTGCCGTCTGCAAAATAGCAAGCAGGCGGCAGGAAAAATATTATTTTATACAGTTTTGCCGCGGAAAATTACCATGGCTGCACCTTGTGACTGGTTGAGGTTGTTGTAACCAACCAGACGCACGTGGTTATTGGGGTTTGCTTTGCGGCAAGCTTCGGCTTCAGCCAGCACCTTGGACACATCGGTTTCACCAAACATTGGTAATTTCCACATATACCAATAATAGTCCATTAAAAATTCTGGCTCGGTATGCTCTATCGCAGGGTTCCACCCTTTGGAAATCAGGTACTGCACCTGTTTTTTGATTTCATCTTCAGTCATAGCAGGCAAGTAGGAGAATGTTTCGAACTTGCGACTAGCCGGATCGCTTAGACGCGATTTGTAATCCATTACTTCACTCATGATTTACTCCTTATTATTTAGTTATAGGGCAGACCGCAGCCCGCCACTATTAGTAGTTAGATTACTTATGAGCCACGTCCAGCTTATCAACGGTGTCGAACTCAAATTTGATTTCTTTCCAAGTTTCCATGGCGATCTTCAGTTCCGGGCTGCTTGCTGCGGCCTTTGTCAAGATAGCTTTACCTTCCTTCTCGACATCAGTACCCTCGTTACGCGCTGCTACGCAAGCTTCCAGAGCTACGCGATTGGCTGCGGCACCTGCAGCGTTACCCCATGGGTGCCCCAGCGTTCCACCACCAAACTGTAGTACGGAATCATCTCCGAAGATGCCAACCAGTGCTGGCATGTGCCAGACATGGATACCGCCAGAGGCAACTGGGAGCACGCCCGGCATGGAACCCCAGTCTTGATCGAAGAACAGGCCGCGACTGCGGTCTTCCTTGATAAATTCGTCGCGCATGGTATCGATCCAGCCGAGTGTGGCGTCACGATCGCCTTCCAGCTTTCCTACAACGGTACCGGAGTGCAGGTGGTCACCACCGGAAAGACGCAGAACCTTGGTCAGCACGCGGAAGTGAATACCATGGTGCGGGTTACGGTCGAGAACGGCGTGCATGGCACGATGGATATGCAACAGCATGCCATTCTTGCGACACCAGTTGGCCAAGCCTGTGTTAGCCGTCAGGCCGCCGGTAAGGTAGTCGTGCATAATGATCGGTGCGCCGATTTCCTTGGCGAACTCAGCACGCTCGTACATCATTTCGGGCGTAGGAGCCGTTACATTCAAGTAGTGTCCTTTACGCTCTCCAGTCTCGCGTTCAGCTTTCAATGTCGCGTTTTGAACAAACTCAAAACGATCGCGCCAACGCATGAATGGCTGGCTATTAACGTTTTCGTCATCCTTGGTGAAGTCCAGGCCACCGCGCAAGCATTCGTAAACGGCACGACCGTAATTCTTGGCAGACAGACCCAGCTTGGGTTTAATAGTGCAACCCAGCAATGGACGGCCATATTTGTTCATCTTGTCGCGCTCGACTTGAATACCTTGAGGCGGGCCTCCGCAGGTTTTTACATAAGCTATCGGGAAGCGAACATCTTCCAGACGCAGGGCACGCAGTGCTTTAAATCCAAACACGTTTCCTACCAAGGAAGTCAGCACGTTGACCACAGAGCCTTCTTCGAACAGATCAATCGGATAGGCCACAAAAGCAAAGAAACAGGTATCATCACCAGGAACGTCTTCAATGCGATAAGCGCGACCTTTGTAGTAATCCAGATCAGTCAGCAGATCGGTCCATACTGTGGTCCAGGTTCCAGTGGAAGACTCGGCGGCAACAGCAGCGGCCAATTCTTCACGGGGCACCCCGGGTTGCGGAGTGATTTTAAAGCAGGCCAGGAGGTCGGTATCCAGAGGGGTGTATTCTGGCGTCCAGTATGTTTGCCTATATTCTTTCACACCGGCGTTGTAGGTCTTGACTGCCATTGTAGGCTCCTTGATTTCAAGTTAAACGTATACCGATCCTTTTGGAACGGCTTCTAGCTCATTTGAGCGTAGTAGAACTATAACGTGAGCTCGATCATAAATAACAATTGTAATTTTTAATATTAATGATAGATTAATGTCTATGATAAACAACGTGAACATGAAACACGCAACATTGCGCCAGCTGCAGGTGTTTGAGGCGGTTGCGCGCAATTTGAGCTTTACTCGCGCTGCGGACGAATTGCATCTTACGCAGCCTACCGTATCTATTCAGATCAAACAGTTAACAAATATTGTAGGTCTTCCGTTGTTAGAGCAAATCGGAAAACGGATTTTTTTGACTGATTTGGGTAAAGAATTGCTGACTGTGTGTCGTGATACTTTCGAGGGTCTGTCGCAATTTGAGATGCTGATATCGGACAGGAAAGGCATGAAAGCGGGAAAATTACGGTTGGCGGCAGTTACCACTGCCAAATATTTCATCCCGCGCTTTCTTGGATCATTTTACAAACGCTATCCTGGCATTGAAGTTTCCCTGAATGTCACCAACAGAGAAATGATATTGCATCGACTGGAAAACAACGAAGATGATTTATATATCCTGGGACAGCCGCCTGAGCACATAGAGGTGCATGCCGATTCTTTTATGGAAAATCCGTTGGTAGTTCTGGCACCGTACGATCACCCTTTGTCAGGAAAGAAGAATATTCCATTGTCTCGCTTGGCAGAAGAGCCCTTCTTGATGCGTGAGCTGGGATCGGGTACCCGGCTTGCCCTCGAGCGGTTTTTTAACGAGCAGGGGTTGGCGCTAAAAATTAGGATGGAGTTAGGCAGCAGTGCAGCCATCAAACTGGCAGTGTCGGGCGGATTAGGTATAGCTGTGCTGTCAGCGCATACGCTGGCGCTGGAACGAAACAGCAAAGAACTCTCCATATTGGATGTAGTAGGATTCCCCATCAGGCGACAATGGTATGCCGTGTATCCTGCCGAAAAAAGGTTGTCGGTGGTTGGTGGCGCTTTTTTGGACTTTTTGAAGCAGGCAAGCCGAGCAGAAGCGAACCGCTACCTGACCGGTATTCCAGGATTTTTACCAATGGGTGAGAATGAAGCCGGTTCTGTCGAAAAAACCAAGCCTCATTGCTTGTAAATGGGTTGTCTAGTCATGTTTTTAAAATATATATTTTAAAAACAGCGTTCATGAATAAAGACCAACTAAAAAAATTAGAAGCCGACTTATGGAGTGCCGCCGACAAGTTGCGTGCCAATTCCGACCTGAAATCCAGCGAATACGCCACCCCGGGGCTTGGGCTGATCTTCCTTAAGTTTGCCGACAATAACTACCGGCGCTTTGAAGCGGATATTCATGCCGGGTACACGAAGCTCAAAGGTTCGCGGCGCGAGAAGAAAGTTTCCGACATCGCCATTGAAAAGTGCGGGTTTTATCTGCCCGACCACGCGTGCTATGAACACCTGCTGAACCTGCCGGAAGAAAAGAACATCGCCAGAGCGCTGAAGGAGGCGATGAAGGTCATTGAGGAACACAAGCCCGATCTTGAGGGCGTGCTGCCCAAGGACGAATATGCCGCGTTGACACGCACAGACAAGACCATCCCGCAGCAGTTGCCGCGCACCTTTGCCGATATTCCCGCCAATGCCACCGGTGATTTATTTGGACAGATTTACGAATACTTTCTTTCCGAATTCGCGCGCAGCGAAGGCCGGAAGTGCGGTAAGTTCTTCACGCCCCGCTCCGCGTGGTACGTCTGATGGTCGAGATCATCGAGCCGCACGGCAGCAAAGTGTTCGACGAAATCGCTGCTGCATCGTTTGCTGGCAGAACAACCCAAGGTGTTGGTGCAGGACTGGTACAAGGATACGCAAACCCAGAAGATGGTGCGCTCCGCCGTTGAGAAAGTTCTGGATAGTAATTTGCCAGAAAGTTATGACCGCGTGCTGTTCCGGGAGAAATGTGACAGCGTGTTTTACCTGATGCTCGATTATGCGAGCCATGGCAGGAAGTGGGCGGCTTAAGTTTGTTATGCGACCTTAAGTTTATTTTCGACTTAGATAAAACTTTCTGGGTGAAGATGGTAACGGCAGAAAAGCGTATCGCCGATTACTACATCATGACCGGTTTGTACCGGTCAACTCTAGCAATCTGTCGGACTTAGAGATTCAAAAAGCCAATTCAAAGTCCAGATTGCTTAAAAAGCATTAAAATCAAGTTAAGTTTACCCAACTTATGCTATTTGCACGCTATTGTTTCTATTGTCCTGTTTCTGGCCGTGGTGCGGCTAAGTGTTTTGTATTCCACGTCAAACAAACTGAATTTATCTGTTAAACGCGTTTATAAACAGGCGTGACTTGGCATCTAGAGTCTCCAGACATTAAACCCGGCTGCGCGCAGGGCGGTCTGGTCGAAATGAGATTTAATATCAACAAAACAACCATTTGAAATAATTTTTTCCTGGAAGTCGGCAAGAGGTCTGGCAAGAAATTCACGGTGTGAAACTGCGGCAATAAGTGCATCTGCGCGTGGCAGATTTTCCCAAGTTACAAGTTCCAAGCCGTACTCGTGAAGAGCATCTTGGGCGGTTGCGACAGGGTCATGAATATGAACTTCTACGCCGTAGGATCGGAGTTCGTGAATGATGTCCATGACCTTCGAATTCCTAAGGTCAGGACAATTTTCCTTGAAGGTTACTCCAAGTATATTCACTTTGGAGCCTTTTACATTGAGGTCGGCTCGAATCATTTCCTTCACGGTTTTTTCCGCAATAAATTTCGCCATTCCATCATTTATTCGGCGCCCCGCCAGTATTACTTGGGGATGATAACCAATCATATCTGCTTTGTGGGTAAGGTAGTAGGGGTCTACGCCAATGCAATGTACCAACTAGTCCAGGACGGAACGGGAGAAAATTCCATTTTGTGCCGGCGGCCTGCAGTACCTGTAGCGTGTCAATTTCAAGCTTATCGAAAATGATGGCTAATTCGTTAATTAATGCAATATTCAGGTCACGTTGAGTGTTTTCGATCACTTTTGCTGCTTCTGCGACTTTAATGCTGAATGCTCTGTGTACACCGGCACTGATGATGGTTTCGTAAAGTTTAGCAACTTTTTCCAAAGTGTCTTCATCATCTCCTGATACAATTTTTATAATGGAAGTAAGGGTGCGTTCTTTATCGCCAGGATTGATTCTTTCAGGAGAATATCCAATGTGGAAATCTTTTTTCCATTTCATTCCAGAATTTTTCTCCAGAACTGGGATGCATATTTCCTCAGTCGCGCCAGGGTAAACCGTAGATTCATAAATAATGATTGCACCGCGCTTCATATGTTTGCCAACTGTTTCGCTGGCACCAACAAGCGGGGAAAAGTCCGGCTGATGGGCACAATCTATGGGCGTTGGAACTGCGATTACAATATAGTCGGCAAGAGATAATGTGGATGGGTCGGAACTGACAGTAAGATGCGTGGCCGACTGCAGGTTTTCGGATGACAATTCTCCTGTTGGATCGATGTGCCGTTTGTAGCTCTCGATTTTGGTGGTAGAGAGGTCGAACCCGATGGTTCGCTGCTTTTTTCCAAACTCTACAGCTAGCGGTAAACCCACATATCCAAGACCAACTACAGCAACAACGTCCATATTAAACTCACTTTGCTATTATCATGATATTTTGAATCTAGCAGATATGCTGAGAAGCTTCAATCTTATTTTCGTTTTATAAGTTGATTAATATCCCTAATGTTCTTGCTGAAAAAGTCGATATGATGTGAGCATGGCTTAATAATATAAGCAAATTTTTTGGAGTAAATTAATGCTGTTTAGAATTTCCAATCACTATGTCTCCAGAATAGTGTCCATTCTGATTTTTGTTGAAGCCCTTGTTTTTATAGCCTCCGTCTATCTTGGGGCGACTATCCGGTTCTTTGATAGCAGTTTTTTTGATAGTAACTTTCCATCATTTGTAAAAATGGAGAATTTTTTTCTGACGGCATTTGTATTTGCATTAGTGATGGTATTCAGTATGAGTGCTTTTGGTATGTATAAGCATAATTACAGCGAGGGTATCAGATATACCTTACTCAGGCTCATGCCTTCCTTTGCCTTGGGCTTCGGTGTTTTAACTTTTTTATTTTATATCGTGCCGGATATTTATATTGGCCGCGGTATTTTAGGTCTTGTAATTGTTATCGCTGCGTTTCTAATTTTATTTGTGAGGGTTGTTTTTGTTCAATTATTCAAATTGAAGTATTTAGAGTCACGTATTATTTTTATAGGGTGCGGTTCGCTGGCAAAGGAATGTCATGATCTGGCTATGAATAATGTTAGCTATCATAAATATAATATTGTTGGCTGTGTCCAGTTGCCGGGTGAAGAAAATCGTATTTTATCGTCTACTATTTTTCCGTCTGGCAATTCATTGATAAGTTTGGCAAACAAATATAACGCGAATGAGATCATTGTTGCGGCAAATAATCGGCGAGGTGAAAGTTTCCCTATTCAGGATTTATTGGTATGCAAATTAAATGGAATTAAGGTGACCGATGCAGCAACTTTTTTTGAGCGTGAGGCATGCCAGATCAGAGTGGATTCTCTTCAACCAAGTTGGCTAGTTTTTGGTGGCGGGTTTGACCAGAGTTTCCTGCGTTCCTTTATAAAAAGAATTTTCGATTTATTCGCCAGTACTATTATATTGATTGTTTCGTTACCGGTGATGTTGCTTACAGCGTTGTGCATTTATTTAGAAGACCGAACTCCGATCTTTTATCAACAAGAACGAGTTGGCATGGATGGCCTTCCTTTTATGGTGCTGAAATTTCGTAGTATGCGAAATGATGCTGAGAAAGGGATGTCGCCTCAATGGGCGGCTGCCAATGACTCACGTACGACAAAAGTTGGAAGTATCATTCGTAAACTTAGAATCGATGAGCTTCCGCAAATTTTAAACGTTTTCAAAGGGGAAATGAGTTTCGTTGGGCCACGCCCGGAAAGGCCTTTTTTTGTAAAGCAGCTCTGCGAAGAAGTACCTTATTACAACGTGAGGCATAGTATTAAACCGGGAATAACGGGCTTGGCTCAAGTACGCTACCAGTATGGGGCTTCAGTTGAAGACTCTATTCAAAAGCTCCAATACGATTTGTACTATGTGAAAAACAACAGCTTGTTTCTGGATGTGCTTATATTGATCGATACCTTCCAGGTTGTTATATTGGGCAAAGGCAGCAGATAATCCAATGGAATGTTTTAAATGCTGACAAGCATCACTGCATATAGCTATGGTATAGCCGCCGTAGCATTTTTTATGCTAGTTGTACTATTGTTGACCCGCTGGCGTGCTCGTACTTTCGGGACAGCGTTGACAGTTGCTTGCGTACTGAGCGCGTTTTGGGCCGTATCGATTACTTATCAGGCCGCTAGTGGAATTTCCTTACCGCGGCTGACAGATATTCTGGAAATTTTGCGAAATGCAGGGTGGACTATCTTTCTGCTCATGTTGTTGGGGCCTTTCCAACAAACAAATTCTTTACCTCCTTTTAAATTTAAACTTAAACGCTATGTGGCTGGCATCATAGCTTTTTATTGTTTGCTTTTGCTTGTAAATATTTATACCTACTGGAATCCTGAACCTCTTCAAGGCGGGACAGATTTTATGACGGATATCGTTGGCCGTGTAGTAATGGCGGTTACGGGCATGCTTCTGGTGGAACAACTTTACCGGAACACCCCTGCTAAGGGGCGGTGGGGAATAAAGTTCGCTTGTTTTGGAATCGGAGGGATGTTTGTCTACGATTTTTATTTATATAGCGAAGCAATGTTGTTCAGGCAAGTGAATATGGAAATTTGGACTGCCAGAGGAGCAGTCAACGCCTTGATTGTTCCCTTGGTGGCCGTGTCGGCAGCACGAAATCCGCAGTGGTCATTAGGGATCTCGGTGTCGCGCCGTATTTTGTTTCATTCGGCTACACTGCTAGGTACTGCTCTGTATTTGCTGGCTATGTCTGCTGCCGGCTATTACCTGCGATTTTTCGGGGGGAGCTGGGGCGCATTCATGCAAGTGACTTTTTTGTTCGGTGCTGTGGCTTTGCTCGTGGGCATACTATTCTCAGGCGTTTTTCGATCTTGGCTCAAAGTATTCATCAGTAAGCATTTCTATAATTACAATTACGACTATCGTGAGGAATGGTTAGGTTTTACGCGCACACTTTCTGAACATGGTCATGGACTAGGCGAACGTACTATCCAAGCGGTAGCAGCACTTGTGGAAAGTCCAGGAGGTGCACTGTTCATTAGCCGGGAATCCGGCAATTGCGAACTTGCAGCTCACTGGAATATGAGTTTGCCGAATGAATCTGAGTCGGCAAATAGTTCCCTTTGCCAATTTCTGGAAGGCAAGCAGTGGCTGATTGACCTGCAGGAGTACGAGTCAAATCCTGAAAAATACGGCGAGATTTTTATTCCTCAATGGTTGCGAGAGGTTTCTAAAGGTTGGCTGATAGTTCCTTTGATTCTGCTAGGGAAATTGTTTGGCTTTATGATTCTGATGCAGCCCAGAAGTAAAGTTAATTTAAATTGGGAAGTGATTGATCTGCTCAAAATTGCTGGTAGTCAAGCGGCGAGTTATCTTGCTCAACAGGAATCGGCTAATGCTCTCATGGTTGCACGTCAATTTGAATCATTCAATCGCATGTCTACTTTTATAGTGCATGATTTAAAAAATTTAGTTTCCCAGTTATCGTTATTACTTTCCAATGCCGAAAAGCATAAGCATAACCCAGAGTTTCAGAAAGATATGCTTGACACGTTGGATTACTCTGTCCAGAAAATGAAGCTGCTGTTGCATAAATTGAGCAGAGGGTCTTCCATTGAATCTCCTGCCTCGCTTTTAATTGACAAGTTATTAAGTCATACCTTGGCGTTAAAGTCTGCCTTTGAGCCTAAGCCCGAACTTGAGGTGCTAGATCCTGACCTGATGGTGATCGCTAATTGGGATCGCCTTGAAAGAGTCATTGGCCACATTATTCAGAATGCTGTTGAAGCCACACCCAAAGACGGCAAAGTAACAATCCGTATTTCGAAGCTGGATGCTTTTGTGGTCGTCGAAATCGAAGATACTGGTCATGGCATGAGCGAAGAGTTTATTCATGAACGACTATTTAAGCCTTTTGAGTCTACAAAATCGGCAGGTATGGGAATCGGAATGTTTGAGAGTCGTGAGTATATCCATGAGCTGGGTGGTCGAATTGAAGTTTCCAGTCGACCATCTGCTGGTACGACTTTCCGAGTATTCTTGCCATTTCATGGGTATGTTGATCACAGCAAGGACGTCACGTTACGGGAGGAATAATTTATGAGTCAAAATAAAAAAAAGCTGCTTGTTATTGAAGATGATCCCGGCTTGCAAAAACAATTACGCTGGAATTTTGATGCTTATGAAGTTCTGCTTGCGGGAGATCGAGAAAGTGCCTTGGCACAAGTCAGACGACATGAACCCGCAGTTATTACCATGGATCTTGGTCTTCCTCCCGATCCCGATGGTGCTTCAGAAGGGTTGGCCATCCTGCAACAGATTCTTGCGCTTGCTCCTGACACCAAACTGATCGTGCTCTCTGGGAATCAAGACCATGCCAATGCTGTGAAAGCGATAGGTATGGGGGCATATGATTTTCATCAGAAACCGTTTGATTCAGAGATACTGGGGTTAGTGGTTGAACGTGCATTTTATTTGCACGCTCTACAACAGGAGAACCGCAGGATTTTACAGATTCAGGCGGACTCCCCTTTGTCGAGTATCATTAGTCGGGATCCTGGTATGTTAAAGGTATGTCGTAGCATCGAGAAAGTGGCGCCATCCTCTGCCTCGGTCATGCTGTTGGGTGATAGTGGAACAGGCAAAGAACTGTTGGCAAAAGCGCTACACCAGTTGAGTCCGCGGCAGGAGAAGCGTTTCATGGCTATCAACTGCGCTGCAATTCCGGAAAATCTTCTGGAGAGCGAGTTGTTTGGTTACGAAAAGGGAGCGTTTACCGGAGCCGCCAAACAGACGTTAGGTAAAATTGAGCTTGCAGATGGAGGCACTTTTTTTCTTGATGAAGTAGGGGATATGCCCATGCCTCTACAAGCAAAACTTCTCCGTTTTTTGCAAGAGAGGGTAATCGAGAGAGTAGGGGGGCGTCAGGAAATTCCTGTTGATGTACGGATTATCTGCGCAACACATCGTAATCTGAAGGAGCTGAGCGTTGCAGAACGCTTCCGCGAAGACCTCTATTACCGTTTAAGCGAGATTACAGTCACTATTCCCTCACTGCGGGAACGTGTGGGTGATGCCGCATTGTTGGCGCACCATTTTAAAAACAAATTCTGTGTTAATGAAGGGCGTTCTTCTTTAAGCTTTAGCCAGGAAGCGCTGGCTATGATAGAAGAATATGATTGGCCAGGTAATGTACGTGAAATGGAAAACTGCATCAAGCGTGCAGTTATCATGGCTGAAGGCTCTCAAATAAATATAGAAGATATTGGTTTGTCGACTTCACCCAAAGCAAAGGAGTTTATTAATTTGAGACAGGTACGTGATAACGCTGAATACAATGCCGTAGTGACCGCTCTGGCGAGAGTCGATGGCAATATGGTCAAGGCAGCCGAATTGCTCGGTGTCAGCCGCCCCACACTCTACGATGTAATAAATCGCCATGGTATTGTAAGCAAAGCTTGAGAAGAGCTGCGGATATATCTAAACACTTAATTTATGATTTGAGTTTGCGCTACATCGATTATCCGAAGATCATAATTTGTTTCAGGGGGTGATTTTTTGAGGGACACGCCTGCATGCCACTAAGTTAAGCCATTATGCATGGTGTTTTTCCTGTGCAGAGCCACTTTTATTGCATGTCGTGGAGCGATTAGTTGTCAAGTGCCGTCTGTTTATAAACGCACTTTCCAAACGTAAATTTCACCTATTCATACGGATGGCAGACGGCAGTTCAATACTTGAAATTGCCAAAAATTTTTCCATCAGTCCCAAAATTGTTGGTGTTCGTCATACCAGCATCGTGAGAAACTGCAAATTGCAGCACTCTGCCCAGTTTATTCAATTGGCTATTCATTGTTACATCACTCAATTGTAACGATTGCCACCTGTCAGAATTATCCAGCAGATTAATAATGTTGATAGATATTGATAGTAATGAGTAAATATTGAAATAAATTGTAGCCAAAACAAATTGGGTAGAATGATGAGGGAGGGCAGGCTGCTAAAGTCTACTCTGTCCGTACATGCAAGCTGTTTATTGCGTCATGCTTGCCCGAGACACG
The DNA here is from genome assembly GCF_927904885.1 of Candidatus Nitrotoga sp. M5. Taxonomy (GTDB): domain Bacteria; phylum Pseudomonadota; class Gammaproteobacteria; order Burkholderiales; family Gallionellaceae; genus Nitrotoga. The sequence goes on along the minus strand of NZ_CAKMNW010000010.1, from coordinate 69,113 downwards.
TTCGTGGCACCTCCCTTCGGTGTCTTAATATGCAAGCTGGTGCATTTGTGATTTGGCGTGCTCATAATTCAACATCGGTAACAACTCGTTTACTTGAAAAATGATTGACGTTAAAGCCGGTATTTACCGTCCTGTTTGCTTAGACCTAAAAAATTAACACATGAAAAATATTACGAAAGCAATGCAGCAGAAAATTGACCAGATGGTTGCCTGGATTATTAAGCCTCAAACGAATGTTGAAACTGATAAGCCTTATTTAAAAGAGCGTGAAGGAATTCTTGCGTTGCATTTTGATGCCTTATACGTACAAAGCGGGATGTGTATTGAAGAACCAGACACGCTGCACTTTAGTTACACCAGAATTATGATGAGTTTTTTGTTGTTTGAGCAATCACCCAAGCATATCGCAATGATAGGGTTAGGCGGTGGTTCACTGGCTAAGTATTGCTACCGCTATTTACCCGAGACAAAAATTACGGTTATCGAAATTAATCAAGATGTGATTGCACTGCGAAATGAATTTGCAATACCTGCAGACGATACACGTTTTAAAGTGTTGCTGGGCGATGGGGCCGAGTGGGTTACAGATTCAGCCAATCAGCCGAATGTACTGATGATTGATGGATATGATGCGGCTGGATTATCCGTTCAATTAAGCAGTCAACAGTTTTATGATGATTGCTTTGCATCTTTGGCTGACAACGGCATTATGGTAGTCAACTTGTGGAGCAGCTACGCTTGCCACGATGAATACCTGGCGCGAATCCACAACAGTTTTGCCAGTCGCCTAGTGGTTGTTGAAACGGAGGACAGATACAACAAAGTCGTCTTCGCCGTGAAAAATATTGAGTTCCCACCCCCCGCATCCACAATAAGGCACCATGCAAAATTACTTTGCTCGTCGCACCCGTTGAATTTTCAAGCGAAATCAAACAAGTTAATTAGTGCTCTGCCAGCCGTCACTTTCTGACTCGCATTTTAGGTGGTTACGCGCCTCATCGGGAGACAAAATGAATATTTCGGCGAGTCCAAGTGAGCTTAAAAAGCGTAACGAAAATTGAGCTGAACGAGGGTGATTTTGCAAGCTTTTACCTTGCGGCGAAATATCTGCTTACCCACTTGACGATTTCGCAGGTTAGTTGTTGTGCTATTGCAAAAAAAGTGGCGAGATAATCACCGATCAGCTAAATTTTCAGCCGATTTCCTTTAAGTCCGTCAGGCTGCGAGTCTGTGAATATGTGTTTAGCGCCAATTTTCATCGATGTGGAATTTTGGTGCCTCGCCTCGTTCTTGAGCAAGGCTGGTGTAATCGGTATAGCCTTTTGCACAGCCGCCATAGAAGGTGCTCTGATCTGCAGCATTGAGATGTGCGTGGGTACGAAAGCGTTCCGGCAGGTCTGGATTGGCCAGAAACTTTCGGCCAAAGGCGATCAAGTCTGCTTTGCCCTGTTGCAGCCAGGTTTCGGCTGTGTCGTAATTAAAGCCGCCGGCCAGAATCAGGGTGCCACAGAATTTTTTCCGCATCAGTTTCAGAATCCGCAGTGCGGCTGGATCGGGAGCCGCGTTTTTTTCAAGCGCGGCCGTGGCCGGGTTGACAAGATGCAGGTAGGCGATCTGATAATTGTTTAATTTTTCGGCGATATAACCGAAGGTTGTTTCCGGATCGTCATCACTTATGTCGTTGAAAGTGCCAAGCGGCGATAAACGCACACCGACACGATCTGCCCCCCAAATTTCAATAACCGCCTCAACTATTTCCAGAAGCAGCCGCGCCCGATTTGCGACTGAGCCACCATATTCATCGTTGCGCCGATTGGTGTGAGAGTTAATAAATTGATCGAGTAAATAACCGTTGGCGCTATGAATCTCCACGCCATCAAAGCCCGAAATTAGCGCATTTTTGGACGCGCGCACATATTGACGGACGATATAGGGTATCTCATCGATCTGTAAAGCTCGCGGGGTTACGAACGGTACCATTTTGCCCTGGCCTTTTTCATTCCCAATGAATGCCTCTCCGTTAGGCTTAATGGCCGACGGAGCGACTGGGAGCATGTTGTCGGGTTGCAGCGCTGGATGGGAAATACGTCCGACATGCCATAGCTGCATAAAGAATAAACCACCGGCCTCATGCACTGTGTCTGTAACATTTCGCCAGCCCTTTATTTGTTCACGACTGTGGATTCCCGGTGTCCAAGCGTAACCCTGACCCTGCATTGAAACTTGGGTCGCTTCGCTAACGATGAGTGCTGCCGAGGCCCGTTGTGCGTAATAAAGTGCATTGAGAGGGGAGGGGACATTGCCCGGCTGGAGGGCGCGTGAACGCGTTAGTGGTGCCATGACGATCCGGTAAGGCAGCGTATAGCGACCCAGCTGGACAGGCTGAAACAGACGTTCTGCAGGCATTGTTTGTGTAGTGGATGTGTTGGATAGTGTCATGATTGCCTCCGGTCAGAATAAGTCGTACGTCCTCACAATATATTAAACTGTGACATCAGATGTTGTGAGGTGGAGAAGGAGGTGGAAACATTACTTTTCTCGACGATTGCTTCACTAGAAAGCTAATCAAAAATTATTACACAAAAATAATCCCTGCTTCAATTTGAGTAGAGCATGATTTGAGAGTGATCAGAAAGTAGCAGCTGTATAAGATAAATAAGAAAACTGCTTGCTTTGGTTAAATATTTTGCAGGCGGAGCAGCTGTCATTGTTGGGCTAGACGACACAGGCCGTAGCTCACGAAAGTTCAGGAGGATAATGATGTGCGAAAAGGCAGGCTTTGCTTGCTCATCGTTTAAGATGAAATTTATATTTTATAATTTAGCATGCTACAGCGTCTAAGGCTAAACGAAAATGATAAACCAACATGAACTAGCGGCCAATATTAATGCAAGCGTAACCACCGCTCTCGATGAAGATCTGCGCGATGGTGATCTCACCGCACAACTAATTCCTCGCCATACAGAAGCGCAGGCTACTGTAATAACGCGCCAAGATGCAGTGTTATGTGGCACAGCTTGGTTTAATGCGTGTTTCAAAGCTATGGATAAAAATTGCATCATTCATTGGCTTGCGCAGGATGGTGATGTCGTAACAGCGAAGCAAACGATGTGTAAGATACGCGGGGATGCACGTGCAATGCTGACTGCCGAACGGTGCGCGCTTAACTTTTTGCAGACACTTTCTGCTACTGCCACGCAAACGCGGCACTATGTCGAAGCAGTGCAAGGAACGCACGCAAAAATTCTGGATACACGCAAGACGCTGCCTGGTCTTCGCTTAGCGCAGAAATATGCAGTAAAAATGGGGGGCGGACATAATCAGCGGATTGGTTTATTTGATGGCGTGCTGATTAAGGAGAATCACATCTTGGCTGCAGGTGGTATTCGTCCTGCGTTGGAACAAACTTTCCGTATTGCGCCTGGGAGTATAAGCATCCAAATTGAAGTAGAAAATATGGAACAGCTGAATGAAGCGCTAGAGGCAGGTGCCAAGTTAATTTTGCTCGATAATTTCGATCTTGATAGTTTGCGTGCTGCTGTTAAATTCACAGACGGACGAGCTGAGCTGGAAGCCTCCGGCGGTATTACTCTGGATAAAATACGTGCTATCGCAGAGACCGGCGTAGAACGCATTTCTATTGGTGGCCTGACTAAAGATATACATGCTATAGATTTATCGATGCGGTTTGAAATTTAACCTATCGTTCCCCATGTTGGGAGCAATCAGAACTGAGAAAAATTTATGAGCGAATCCATAAATATCGTCTGTCCGAATTGCGATGCAGTAAACCGTATTCTTTCTGCTAAGTTAAGCAGCCAGCCGAACTGCGGCAAATGCAAACATGCTCTGTTTAACTCGCATCCGATTGAGCTGAGCAGCAGCAACTTCGAGAAGCACATCACACGAAATGATATCCCGGTTCTGGTGGATTTCTGGGCACCATGGTGTGGTCCCTGCCGCATGATGGCGCCCGCCTTTATTCAGGCAGCTGAGAAACTCGAACCAGTAATACGTTTAGCTAAACTAAACACAGAAGAAGCACAGGAACTGGGTGCGCGCTATAACATCCGCAGCATTCCCACTCTGGCAATCTTCAAACATGGAAACGAGGTGGCAAGGCAGGCGGGCGCTATGGATGTGGCCGGTATTGTGTCATGGGCTCGTGCTAACCTGCGACGCTAAACAAATGCTTTACCTTTGGTTGTTTCGTTTGTCGACCATCGACGGGCAAGTTTGGTCACTGAAAGTCCAGAACGAAATTCAGGCTGAACATCATCGTGGCTCTGGCCATGCGTTGGTAGTGAGGAGCGGAAACCGAAATGATTCAAAGAACGTTGAGCTACCATATGCACTGACAATGATGTAAAGCACACGTTGTGCAGGACCTGGGAGATATTCAATGATGCCCGACAGTAGTTTGCCGGGCAAAGTGGGGAAGATAATCCGATACTTTATGTTTGGTTCACCCTGATGCTATATGAGCCTGTACCTTGAGTCTTGTTATAGTGTCGAACTTGGGCAAAATATTGTCCTGGAATGAGTTCAACTGCAATTTTTGAATTTAGCCCAAATCCGCCATCGTCGTCTTCGGTGATAAGGCTCGTCTGACTGTTGGGACCGAATAACTTCATCACCACATCGGTCTGACCGCCCGTTTGTATGATATGACGACCGCACTTTTTTACGGTAAATTTGAACACGTCTTCTTCACCAGGCACGCCGATAGAGGTTGATACAGGTGCTGCATTGACGCCCAATTCGATCGCTTGAACCGCAGCGTGCGGATAGGCTTGTTCACTGGCGATGAAAGCTCGGTCCAGCGCTGACAACACGTTATTCTGTTTAGTGCCGTGGCCGCTTTTGACCCAAGTGTCTGGAAAGAAGTAAAGCATGATCGAATCGGGATCGAATTCCGTCCCCTTGATTTGATTAACCGCATACTTGTCCAATACATTGTGCCGAATTTGATCCTGGGTCCAGTTATTCGGTGGGCCGCTTAGGTCACGGAGAACGACTTCCTCGTTCCATTCAATGCCCCCAGATGGATTTTGATGTTCGTGTGCCAGGCCGATTGTATGGCCAAACTCATGGGCGGCAGTGCCACCATCGAGGAATCCAAGGTTCATCGTGGGCTGATCACGCGGGATAGATAGACAATCTGTGCCGATATAGGACCACGCTCCATCTGAGGAATTAAAGGCAATGCGAATCTCTGCGTCAGGCGCGTTGGTAAACTCGAATTTCAGATTCGCATGCGGAAGCCACCATAGAGCTTGTTCTTTGGCGATTGCTTGCTGTGCATCTGTCCCGCCCATGAATCGAACGCGTAGTGTCGATCCATTAATCCACATTTTTCTAAAAACGAAGACCGCCTGCACTGGCCCCGTGCCGAGCCTGATTGTCTGTTGTGGACGGGCAAGATCGAGTGGCAGAAGCCTGTCGTGACAAATTTTTAAATTCTCTTTCATGGCGATCTCCTTGTAAGTAAAAGCTGAATTTTCAATCAATGTTCATACCATTCTGACGCATCCTCGGGTAACGAAGTTTCGCAAGCAGCTTAAATCAAACTCTCGTATTTATCTGAAGTTGCACTTCCAGCAAGTTCACAATGGTAGGTCGACACTTAAAAAGAGTAAATAAGTAAATTGTTTATTTTTTGAATAGGAGAGAAAAGCATAAAATATGTTCGAATAAAAACTATAATAGTTTTTGATGTTACTACGATTTAAGTAGGTATTTGAACAGTTGCCATAGAGAATCGATGATGATTGAAGACGTGCTCAATATACATTCATGCGCCATCCCATAAGCACGCAAATGGGCGGCTAAAGTGGCATTTGATATTAAGGCAATAACTTGACTACAGGTAGGTTAGCGCAGCCCGGCGCAGATGACTAAAGTCCCCTTGCAAGCGCCAGGCTAAACGCGCAACACCAGCAGGGAGGAGCTTGCTATAGTTATTCCTACTTGCTGAATTTGCAAGGCGAAAGCTGACCGGCTAAAGCCGATGCTTTAAATTTTGCAATTGAAATTAAGGTGAAAATATTGTTGCCGTAAGTAGCAGGTTAAGAGTGACGCGAAGCGCAAGAATTTTAGTGGTAAGTCCGAAGGCAAGGTAGCACTTCAAGCGATCCGTGGCATCAAGATGGTGAATCAAATTAGGTAGGGATTAGGGAGCGTCTCATGCAGATTCGCATGTGGAAAGAAGGAGCTACAAGAGCAGAGGGCCAGTCTGTTGGATGCCAAGCGCGGGTCGGAACCTGCCTATCCGCTTGCCAGCCCAGAGCGGCTGTATTCTGGAATTGGCCGCTTGAAGATGGAGTTGGACTGACTAAAAAAATCTGGGGGCCGCCAATAAAGAAACGCAGGCAATGGGCCAGCACCGTTGAAGCACTGGCCCTGATTGATGTTAAACATATCCGAAATCCGTTTTACGTAAGCCGCAAAATATAGACTTACCCTTTGTTTCTTGGGCGCAAGATCAACTGCAAGCGGGTGTAGAAGTTGACGAACATGATGGGGCTTGCCAATATGGCACTGGGACCAAATACCAGCCGCCCACACACGCAACGCAAGCTTCGTTCTCCTGTTAAGAGGAGTGGTGTAAACCGTCCCAATCAGGTATGGAGTGCGGGCACCACGACTATCCACTTGGTCACAGGCCTGTGTATTGATGGTCGTGATTGCCGGTGCCCGCGTAAATTACTGTCGTGGCGGTTATCGGATACACTGGATAGTGCGTTCTGTGTGGACTGCCTTGAACAGGCATTACATGCATATGGAACAATCGAGATATTCAACATCGATCAGGATTGTCAGTTCACCAGCGAATCCATAGAGAAACTGTCCTCACTCCGCTAATTCGCTGTTGCTGCAAATCACGGAGTTCTGCTACCGCTTGAGTTGAGTGGCTGCTGTCTGCTAAATGATTTCGTAGCATCGGCACGACGTATCATTTGAAGGGCTGGGTGGTTTGAAATTCATGATCTTCTTGCTGAAAAAATTAACACATTTTAAATGGCTCTAATGAGGAAATGGGTCAAGTTACTAGATTAATAATTTATTTGTATGCTTCTTCAGCTGCAGTCGTTATTTCGATATTTTTGCTCATCAAAATTTATCCTGTGACTTGATTAATTTCTTTCTATTTTTTTATATATCAGTTGGTTTGGATAATTTAGCAATGGATGCATTTTTAAGAGAGAGCGAGCATATGCGAAATTGCGTAAAATGGGAGGATGCAGTAGCCATTTTTACGGCCCATCTAAATCATGCGGGCATCACCATAAGAGTGTTCGTATAAATTTGCCGATTGCCCAATCAGGAGAAATATTATTATGGCCAAGCCGCTTATAACCAGCAAACCTTTGCCAAAAATTGCAGAACTGCCCGTCTTGGGCATGGATGCTGGAAGCATAATTAAAGATTTTCGCCGTTATTTCAGTCATACGTTGGGTCGGGACAAGTTGAGTGAGTCAGCTTATTACGTCTATACATCTCTCTCGTTTGCGCTGCGGGACCGGCTGGTGGAGCGCTGGAAAAAGACTCAACAAGCTTATGACGAGCAGAACTGTAAACGCACTTACTACTTGTCTCTGGAGTTTCTGATGGGCAGGGCGCTGGGCAATGCCATGCTGAATCTTGAAGTAGAGCCGTCAATCGCCGGTGCGTTGAAGAAGCTGGGTTTGGAGCTGGAGGAAATCATCGATCAGGAACACGATGCCGGTTTGGGAAATGGTGGCTTAGGACGACTGGCCGCGTGCTTTCTGGATAGTTGCGCCACTTTGCAATTGCCGGTGAGAGGCTATGGACTTCGTTACGAATATGGGATGTTCCGCCAGAAAATCGACAATGGCTACCAACTGGAAGAACCGGATCACTGGTTGCGTAACGGCAACCCTTGGGAAATTGAGCGTCCAGAACATAGCGTGTTAGTTAAGTTTGGTGGCAAAACCGAGCATCACAAGCAGCCAGATGGAACGATGCGTGTCTATTGGAAATTTACCAATGATGTGATGGCGGTGCCTTACGATGTTCCCGTTCCTGGTTATCACAATGGCACGGTCAACACGTTACGCTTGTGGAAATCCACCGCTACCGAAGTGTTCGATCTGGATGAGTTTAATAAAGGCAGTTATGCCGATGCGGTTGAAGCAAAAAATACCGCCGAGCACATCACTATGGTGCTGTATCCAAATGATAGTAGCGAGAACGGTAAGGAACTGCGTCTACGCCAGCAATATTTTCTGGCCTCGTCCAGCTTGCAAGATGTTTTGCGTTCATGGGTGAAAAAACACGGCAATGACTTCAGCGGGTTTGCCGACAAAAATTTTTTTCAGCTGAATGACACACATCCCACGTGTGCGGTGCCGGAACTGATGCGCTTGCTGATGGACGAACACGGCCTGGATTGGGATGCGGCCTGGAGTATCACCACACGGACGGTCGCTTATACCAACCACACCTTGCTGCCGGAGGCGTTGGAGCGTTGGCAGGTCAACCTGTTCGGACGTTTGTTGCCTAGGTTGTTGGAGATTATTCACGAGATCAACGCTCGCTTTATCGCGATGGTGGCGCAGCGCTGGCCTGGTGACATCGATCGGCAAATACGTATGTCGATTATCGAAGAAGGGCAAGATCAATATATCCGTATGGCTTATATGGCCGTTGTGGCAAGCGTGTCAGTGAACGGTGTGGCGGAATTGCACTCGCGTTTATTGACTCAGCATTTGTTCCGTGATTTCTATGAGCTGTGGCCGGAAAAGTTCAACAACAAAACCAATGGTGTGACTTCCCGCCGTTGGTTAGTGTCGAGCAATCCAGCCCTGAGCAACTTGATTACGCGCACCATTGGAGATGACTGGATTACCGAAATGACCAGGCTGAAAGAGCTGGTGCCACATGCCGACAACGCAGCATTCCGCGCAGAGTGGCGAGAAATCAAGCAAGCCAACAAGGTGCGTTTGGCAGAGATGGTGCAACGCGATTGCGGCATTACTTTTGACACGAACGCCCTGTTCGACGTGCAGGTGAAACGCATTCATGAGTACAAGCGGCAGTTGCTCAACGTTCTGCATGTCATCCATCTGTATGACCGCATCAAACGCGGCGATACGATGGATTGGACACCGCGGTGTGTGCTTATTGGCGGCAAGGCTGCGCCTGGCTACATGATGGCCAAGCGCACCATCAAGCTGGTTAACGCAGTGGCTCAGATGGTTAATAACGACCCGGATGCGGCTGGCTTATTGAAGTTGGCCTTCCTGCCGAATTATCGGGTATCGGCGATGGAAGTTATCTGTGCCGGAACCGACTTGTCAGAGCAGATATCCACCGCAGGCAAAGAAGCCTCTGGGACGGGCAACATGAAGTTTATGATGAACGGTGCGTTGACAGTAGGTACACTGGATGGCGCAAACATCGAGATTCGCGAAGAGGCAGGAGATGAAAACTTCTTTCTGTTTGGCCTTACAGCCGAAGAAGTGGAAGCAACCAGAGGGCACTATGATCCAAGCGCAATTGTCGCTTCGGATGATGACCTGCGCCGGGTGATGCACTTGCTTGAAAGTAGACACTTCAACTTGTTCGAGCCAGGCATTTTCGATCTGATTATTCAATCCATCACTAGCCCTGGCGATCCGTGGCTGACAGCGGCGGATTTCCGCAGCTATATCGATGCGCAGCAGAAAGTAGCAACGGCTTACCGTGACACGGAGCGGTGGACACGCATGAGCATAATAAACACGGCGACCAGCGGTAAATTTTCCAGCGACCGTACCATTTTGGATTACAACCGCGATATTTGGCATTTGCCGCAAATTGCGGCGAAACCTGTGAACGGAAAATAATTGAACTGACTAAAAAATTAACCATGCCAATTGACAATTAAAACCTAAATCAGCGGTACCTTTAGGCGCCACCGTAAGGAATGCCACAACACATTTGTGATGACTCAGAAATGGCATGAATTCGGTCGCTGGAGCCTTTGGCGTACGGTATAAATTTCCAAACTGTACGAACACAGAGTCAGAAATGATTTTGGTGGTAATTCTCTCTTGTTTGGGTGGCATCAAAGGAAAATACTACCTCTCGCCTAGTGGCGAACTACTGCCCAATAGATAAATGGAGGCTGCTTGAGAGGCTCCCCCAAGCCACTGGTTGAACTGCCGATGTATAGCAGATTTATATTGATTCAATCCCGAGGTAAATTTTGTCTAGCTTTTGAACAGAAACAACATCTGTCCTACTTCCAGAAATGTTTTTTTAGGGTTGAATTTTTAGGCTAAGTTGCAGTTAGCTGTTGAATTTTAATTTTTAAATATGTAAATATGACTGTTCAGCATAGGCATGCAGAACAGTCATATGTTTATCATACTTCGATTCATGTGCGAACTCGAACTTCCCGTCTTCAGGACACTGACCTCGGATCAAAAGCAGAATGATTTGATCCGCCTGTTACTCGAATTTGCTGCGTTAGTGTCAGAATTGGAAGCTTAGTTATCCGAGGATAGGAAATTGAATTTTTAGAGGCGCCCTCAAGAACTGCATGGTAGATTCTTGCGCGTTACCATGCCGTCCTGGACGAAGGTAGTGCATCTGTTGGGAACAAAACGAGAAAGGCTATGGCACGAGCGCATCAAACAAACCCTAGCAATCAAGCTGCTGAGTCAAAAACGTGAACATGTGGTCGAGGTGCTGTGCTCTGTAATTGACTTTCGTGTACCTTTCACAAGCAATCTGGGTGAATGTGCGATCCGAATATCTGAATTGAAACATATAATCACCGGCTGCTTCAGCACTCTCAAGGGCAGAGAAATTCTGCCTTATCCATCCTTACCCCAATACTATGCATAAGCTGGGCCACAACACGTTCGAATTGCTTTGCCACACCTTCATAGGATTCCACTTCATACGGCTTAATGCTAAGTTGCCACTTTAAAGTTTGCTAAATGGTTATTAATCATATAGTTATATGTGCTTGTGATTAACGAAAAATCATTCATAATTCAATGGTTATCAAAAATAAACAGATAACTACGATATAGCCTATTTTTAGTAGGGTAGGGATGAAGCTAGCTAACTAAAAATGTTTCTCATCTCTACTGCTTGCTCGGAGGGAATCTTATGAAACTGTCTAAATATTTTGCGCTCTCCTTGACTCTATCAAGCTTGGGTGCCCAAGCTGCGGCCCCATCGATCTTGGATCAGTGGCATCAGGGCCTGAGCGGTGCCAAGCTCACCGCTTACGACGGTTCGGTCACTCGTAATAACAGCACTTTGACAGTGATCCGTTTTTGCCACGACGGTCGCTACCATTACACTAAAGAGGGCGGTTGGTATGTGCCTGGTACGGCTGGTGGCGCCTCCAAAAATCATATTTCAGGTCAATGGAATGTCCAGCAACAGGGCTTTCAAACCTTATTGGTTTACCAGACTGACGGTGGAGAACAGGGTGCCTTTCCCATCTACCTTCAGAACAACGGGCGTGTGAACATCGGCGGATCGGCCTATGCCGTTGAGAAAGGTAATGCAGGCTGCTAGGATTGACAGCGAGATGTTTCCTTCAAGATCCGAGGAGTACCTGAACTGGCTATCTGGGAATGGCTGATTACGCCTTTGCGGACATTTAAGAATGGGTAGAAATTACTCCACTTCGCACTTTACGGACATATGCAGGAAGGAAGGGCAGAGTCGAAAGCCACTAAGTTAAGCCCATTTAGTAAAGTAAAAAGCTGAAAATTTATGATTTAAATGGCATAAATTACTATACAAAATACAATGCTTTTAATATCTGGTTGCCACCTCCAGTCACTTCGTAAAGCACCTTCAACGGAGCAGAAAAGCAACAAAAATAGAGGATTCGGCAGGACAAATATCGCTGTTAGTGGTGCGTGACCGCCACGAGGAAACAGCTAATTTGTTTTGCCAGGCGTTAATGCGCAACAGATCGAACCTGTACCTCAGCCTTGCTGAATAAGGACGTGATGCAATGCACCGATGGCGCAGCTGCGTACGGTAATCGTCAAACATGTAGGGCTCGTTCACCGTCAAGCCAATGTATCGTAGGCCAGCGGGTAATAGGCGGTATCTATCACATTCAAAACGTCAACGGCTACGACAGCCGGCCCTACAATGGATAGAGTTTCATGGCGTTACAACTCGGTATCTCTCAAGCTATCTGGGCTGGTACAGAATGATTGATAGTCTTGGCCAAACCGTCACACCGACAGCTTGATTTATCCCATCACTTGGAAGAGAAAGGCAGTTTCAACAGCTAATTACGACATAGCTACTTTTCTATGCCTTCCTCAATTTGTATCGGTGGCAAAGACCGGACGTGCTTTGAATGACAACTTCGCTACTGCGGCCGTCCACCTTTCGCGCTGAAGCTGATCGGCAAAATCGACGTGCTCAGCACTCTATTGAATGCGCAGTGCCATCGTTACTTCGGCTTGTTGGCAAACAATTTGCCGATGTGTGCGGCTGTCGCGGCCATGGAGCCGCTGCCGGTGGATGTGAACCACTTGTGGAAGCACCCTTATACAAATAACAACAAAGCTAGTTATGAGATCAATTCCAGGCGTTGTTCAAACAGAGCGTCCAGATTCAGAATGGGAACTTTTTCGTTTGCCAGCTGGAAACAGGAGTGGGCGATAGATGCCCATGCGAGCGAATCCTGAGGTAGCAGACATGCCGCATCGTCACTAACGTTCACCATGCGGAAATAGGCGGATAGCCCTAGAGCGCCCCATCGTTGCTCGCCGTTTGATCGGGTAAAGTACGTGACAACTAGCGCAAGACGAACTATCTCTGGAGAGCGTTGACCTATGAGCGGTGCCAGCTCCACGAATGGAATGGCGCGACCCTGCCATATACAAAGCGAATGACAGTAATCTGGAGCCAGTGGTACAGATACAAGGCTTGGTGACAGTATGAGTTCAGCTACTTCGTGCAGACCGATTGCTGCGTGGCGGCCACTCGAAAACTCGAACAAAACGGCGTTATCTCTTGTGTTCATGCATGCTCTCCGAGGATTTGATGTGACACCACAATGCACTGACATCACAACAGAATGCAATACGCTCCTCTATCTGTATGTAAGCTTGGATCGGCGATTTGGAAACGCTCATGCATGTGGGTAAAGAATTCAGTTTAGAGTCTTGAATAGGGAGCGATTGTACCGAATCCACAGTAATGCCGAAGCGGTGCTCATTTGTCTGCAGCACAACAATATAGTGACACCGTGTATCGATCTCGTTTGCCACGACTAAGTGTGCAGTCAGAGAATGTACTTCGCACGTATCCCTTTCAATGACTTCGCTCGCTTTCACTTCAGCATCTCCACCTCGTAATATGCTCATATTCTCAAGGGAGACAATCGCGTGTTGGTCGATTAGCAGATTCAGGCCGTCAAAAAAAATCAACGCGTACCCAGCTGCTGCGGCGTTCATTGCGTTCCGCCGATCATGCTATGGATGTGCCCAAGAAGGTTGGTGTCGGTGTAGGGCTTGGTCATGTATGCACTAACCCCCGCTAGCTCTGCCTGCTTACGATGTTTATCCATAGAGCGAGAGGTGATCATAATTACCGGCAGTTCGCGAGTGTCGGAGCGCGCGCGCAGGTGTGAGGTGAATTCGAGCCCATTCATATTAGGCATTTCGAGATCAGTGAGTATTATGCTGGGCATGAAATCTTTTAGGAGTGCGATCGCTTCTAACCCATCTTTCGCTGCTTTCACGTTATATCCTGCGTTGCTTACGAGTTGTACTAGCGATTTACGCATGCTAAGTGAATCGTCAACAACGAGAATGTTACGTCGCGTCGTTGCTTCAGTTTTGCTTAAGGTAATTGAGGTTGCAGTTTCGATCAGTTGCGGCATGGGAAGGCGCAGCAATTCGGCTAAATCAAGCAGAGGAGCGACAGTGCCATCACCCAAAATCGCGATACCGCCAACGCCATTAATCTTCTTTGCATACCGGCCCGGATCTTTGAGGATCAGGTCACGGCCGTCAACGATGCGGTCGACTAACACCGCATGAATATCAAGGTCGACGTGAACAAGTAATACGGATTTCGAATTCATGATTTCTGACGTCATCACGCCGTTGTCATACCCGATCAGTGCACTCAGAGCCTTTACCGGATAAGTGCGTTTTTGATAGCGCAGGTTTATCTCGCTGCCTATTGATATGAATTCTCCTGTGGCGGGAGGTAACGCTTGGTCCAGCGCGGAGCTTGGCACCGCAAAAATCTGGCTGGAGGATTCTATGAGTAACGCGTGCTGGACAACGAGCGAGGCTTGGAAGCGAAGCAGAAACTCGCACCCTTTCCCAATCTCGGATCGTACTTCGATCATTCCCTTCATGGCAATAAGCCGGTCACGCACTACATCGAGTCCGACACCACGTCCTGATATTTCATTTGCGTGTTCTTGGGTTGAAAAATCGGGAAGCAGGATGAAGCGTGATAGCTCTTCCTGTGAGACATCCTGACCTGACTGAATCAGGCCACGTTCGATCGCCTTGTGTAGAATCGCGTTGTAGTTGAGTCCGCGACCGTCGTCTCGGCAACGCACAGTGACTGTTTGGCCACGCCGGGAGAATATAAGATGGATTGTGGACACCTCTGGCTTTCCGACGCGCGTACGTTCATCGGGTGTCTCAATGCCATGATCAATAGCGTTTCGCAAGATATGAAGTAACGGGTCGACGAGGTTGTTTAACATATCTCCGTCGATCAGGATGTCTTCTCCTTCGATTACTAGCTTTGCTTTTTTTCCTGTTTGTTGCGAAGTTTGGAGAACGTTGCGGTGTAGGCGAGGGGAGAGGTTTCCCACTGGACTCATACGAGTGGTCATAGCCAAATACTGAAGTTCCCGCTGTATACGTTGCGTTTGCTGAAGTACGGCACCCATCTGGGCCACATTATCCTCAATGCGTATACTGAACTCTCGAGTGTCGGCGACTTCTTCTGTCAGCGCATGGGTGTTGCTTTGAAGCTCAGTGTACTGTTCCATTTCAAGTGCATCGAATATTTGATCGCCGTGAGATATTTGAGTGTCGCGCAGGTTCGCGAAGCCGCGGATGTCAATCAAGTTTTCAAGTTCAAAAATACGCTGTTGTACCTTGAGATTCTGACGTAATAATCCGTTGGTGTTTTGCTGGGTCTGCTTCACTTGTTCGGTAAGTTGCCCAATCTTCACAGATAGCTCGCCGGATAGACGAAAAAGTTCATCCATGGTCGCAACCGGGACACGTATCATTGGAGGGACAGGAGCCTGGTTGGTTACATCGCTGATGCTAGCTTTTTCTTCCCTTAGGGTTTTAGTCTGTATTTGGGGCGTTGCGTTGAGATGGGAAGTTTCAGTCAAAAGTGGAAGCGTTGTGTTGAGATCGGTGATTCCTGGTTGAATTGCAACCGTTGCTTCGAGGTCATTGATTTCAGTCGGTGCTTGGAGCAATGTGTCGAGATCTGCAAGCGAAGACGGGGTGGCATCGATTTCACCCTCAATATTTCCAGAGTGAATCCGGCTCGCCCAATCGAGAACAGACTGTAATATTTCCTTTGCCTGCATCTGCGTGGGAGCATCTTCTATCCCGAGCAAGGAGCCTATCATTTGTTCCAGGCAAGCTGTTGCATCGAGGAGTACATTGGTAAGCGCCAGAGGGGGGCGTGTCTGGTTATGCTCAAACCATTCAAGGATGTCCTCAGTGTGGTGCCCGAGCGTCGCGATACCCTGGATGCCGACGATGCTTGCCGAACCTTTTAGCGAGTGTGCAATGCGCTTTGCTGCGGCCATATCCTCGTCCGTAGCTTCGCCGTTCACAATGTTGCGGATGTAGGTGGAAAGCTCTGCTGCCTGTGTCGGCGCTTCGTGCAGCAAAGCTTCGTACACGCCCCGATCCACATCGGCCGGTAGGGCAAGAGAGATGTCTTTATCAGTCGCTACGCGGGGACGCTCCAGCTCGTCAGTTTCGGCGCGCAAATAAGCCGCTAACACAGGTTCGGTGGTGAGCGCGATTATGAGTTCGAGGTTGCCATTGGCGTCCACGGGCGCAGGACAGGGGGGCTTGGAAAAGTGTTCTGCCAAGCGCTCTGCAGACTCGAAGCTAGTGATGTCAGCGAGGTAAGCGAGCACAAGTTCGGGCCAAAGATCGAAAAAGGTTTGCGCTGCGCCGCGCTCTGCCGCGTTAAGCTCAACAATGACTACCAGGCATTCCTGAACATGAACGCAACAAGACTCCAATCCGCAAAGTCCGAGCATTTCACAGGTTGAAGTCGTGCGTTTAACCTGTTCAACATACTGATCGAAAGCGTATCCGAATGAGGGATCCTCGGGGGCAACTGAACAGATCGTTGCGATCCAGCTGTCAAGATCGGTACTCACTTCTTCGATTTCAATTAGTAGCGCTTCGATGAAATCGCTCATTTGCATAATGTTTCGTCCTCAGCTCGAAGCATGACGGCACAAGCGTGCCGCTATGATTGCACGCTTAAACAACCGCTTGGAGTTTGGACATGACGCTCGTCCGTTCTGGCGTGATCGACAACCCAAGAGCATGTGCGCTAGGCAATTTGAATACACCTACCGTTTTCACCAATTGTTCGGCAGATCTCGAGAGCAGGTTAGTTTCGGCCGTCTGGATTGTGATCTGTTCTCCAGTCTTCTCTGCACTACGGACAATATCTTCGACCCTGTTTTGCAGAATTTCTGCGCTCTTTATCTGCACCTCCAGACTGGCAGCTATCTGCAGTACTAAATCAACTAAATTATCGGTCGCCTTCTGTGTTTCCGACATTTGAACGCCAGCCTTTTCTGCGAACTCAGTTCCTTGAACAACTTGAGAGATGGTCTTGTTCACCGTATTGATCGTGTCGTTCGTCTCGATCTGAATATTATTCACTAGCGTACCAATTTGCGCTGTAGCGTTACGAGATGACTCAGCAAGTCGTTGCACTTCCTCAGCTACTACTGCGAAACCACGGCCCGCGTCTCCTGCAACTGCGGCCTGTACGCTCGCGTTCAACGCCAGTACGTGTGTGCGCTCTGAGATTGTATTGATCAAATTCACGATGCCGCTAATTTCCTGAGAACGTTCACCAAGGCGTTTAATTCGTTTCTCGGTTTCGGCAATCATTTCACGGATTGAGTTCATGCCATTCATAGTTCCGGTCACCGCATTAAGCGCAGAGAGGGTTGAACGGGTAGCATCACCGGACGCAATGTTGGATTTCGCAGTGAGTTGTGCCACATTGTTCATAGCTTTGGTTGAAGTGGCGAGCTCGCAGATCATTTCCTCCACGCCTTTTCGCTCAATTTCAGCTGTCAATTGGACTTGATTGGCCTGCCCTTTCAATTTGACTGAGGACGATTCCACCTGGCTGGCGATTTGCATTACTCGATAAAGCACTTTGCTTGTTTCTTCAGTGTGCTGATTTACTGCATCAGATACCGTACCCACGATGTCTTGTGTAACAGGCGCCTTGGCGGTGAGGTTTTTCTCCGAGAGTTTTTGCATGGTTTGCAGGAGCGAGATAACCGAGTCGTTGAGCGCTTCGGTTGCAGCCTCAGCTTTACGTTGCGCTGTCATGCGTTCTTCTAGCAGTTGATTAACCATCCGTCCCAAATCACCAAGCTCGTCCTTCGCCTGGATCGAACGTAGTGCTGAGATATCTCCGCCACGCACTTTTTCAATCGATAGTTGCAATAAACGCACTGTGTCGGTGACATTTCGTGTGATCAGTAAGGCGAGAAGCGCTGCAAACATGATGAAGGCGAGAGCCACGCCAGAAAGCGTTAATGAACGGTTGAGCAGATTTGTAACTTTGAGCTGCAACTCGTCATTCAATGCCTCCATCGCAATATCAATCAACTTGAACTGATCGTTGATGCTAGTAGTGAATTGCTTAATATACTCCGTGGAGCTGAATTGAAGCCGCTGCGAATTGCTGATTTCTGAGGCGGCCAGATCGGCAAGGTGCTTGATCTGTTCTTCAGCGACTTGATCTCTTTTCGCAATTTTATCTTTAATTCGCGCCTCTTTGGCCTGTGCTTTATCTAACTGATTAATTGCTTGATTGGTTTTGGTGGTCAATACTGAAATTAGAGTTGCCATGGTTGCACGATCGATTAAGGTGAGTGCTTCTTTATCTAGTTCGGCACCCAACTTTTGAGCGATGGCTAAGCGCTCGGCTTCCACGAGCCGGGCGGCTCCAAAAGCCCGCATCTGTCCTAGTGTTTCAGCTACTCGAGGTAAATCTGCTAGTGTGGCTTGAATCAGGAAGTGTGTCGCAGCATCTGATTCGAATGAGAGTTTGAAATGATCCATAAGAAGATCAAGCAGGGCCAGTTCACTATTGACCAGTGCAGAGTGGTCAGCAAACGATTTGCGCGAATCTACACCCTGGCTGGTGGTTTCGGCCGCAATTCGTGTCCAATCGGTCTTTATCTTGTTCCATGTTTCAACCTGTTTGGTATTGTTGCTATTTTGCATGTAGGGATCGAAGGTACCGATTGCCCGGGCAACCTCCGTTTCCTGAGCGGCGCGATCAGCAGCTAAGGAGATATTTCCGCCGATGAAAGCGGCGGCCAAGCCGCGATGTTGCTGGGTTTTCTGAATCACCTTAAGTAACTTTGCTGCGGGTTCAATTCCGCTAGCCTCGAGCTTGGCGGTTTGAATGGCGGCGGCGGTCTGCGCCCAGAACAAATAGGCGGGCACTCCGACTGCAGGTAGCGCGACAATACCCAGAAGCAGGAATTTTTGCCACAGCTTCATCCGAGTAAGGAAGGTAATGTTCAGCCTGTTTTTCATTATGTTTCTCCAGTCGGGTCGTAAGTTGTGGGTGTGTACGTGTCAGTCTGAGATTCTGTGTGCCATCATTTCAAATAAGCGGACATGGTCGAGCTCGAGCCATACCTGGATTTCTTCTGCATAGGCGTTCGATATGTATTCGCGGATTGCCTCTGGGAACGCTGGAAGAGGAGCACGATTTGAAGCGCTGAAACGCTTGCGGTTTGGAATACCGTTTATCACAATGGCGGCGACGGCATCTCCGCGACCAAGAACGAGGAGCATTGTTTTCGATTTGGTGTCGCATGTGCCGCCGACGAACGACGCTAGGTCAAACACCGGCACCAGATTGCCGTGCAGGTTTATCAGGCCGAGTAACCAGCGGCCAGTGTTCGGCAGGCGAAAAACAGGTGGCAATTCTGAAATTTCGTTTACATGTGATTGTGGCACCAGAAACTTAATGTTGTTGACTTCAAAGCCTATCCATTCCTGGGCTGTGGTGAGGGGCGTTCTGTGCAGTTGATTGAGTCTGATGTTCATGAGTGCCCCTGCTGTGGGTGCAGGCTGCAGTGCCACGCTCGGTGCTAGCAGAAAATCAGCAGAGTCGGTCTCGTTTTGCATAGCTGTCTCATATAGAATGGATCAGTAAGAAAGTTTATAAACGTGGATATAAGGGGGTCATAATGTGATGACGAGCCTGACGATATCATCGGATGTATAAGGTTTAACTACATATCCGCTACCTCCCTGCATTAGCCCCCACACTTTGTCTGCTTTCTGATCCTTGCTGGTAACAAATACGACAGGGATATCTTTGGTCATGGGATTTTTTTTCAAAGCGCGGGTCGTGGCAAAACCATCCATATCCGGCATGTTTACGTCCATAAAGATCAAGTCCGGCTTCTCGGATTTGGTCATTTCGATCGCATCCTTGCCGTTGGTGGCGGTGACGACAAAGCGTCCTGTGCCCATAACAATTTTTTGAATATTGACAAGATCAGTATGTGAATCGTCTACGCAAAGAACTTTCTTGATTGTCATGGTTGTTTTTCCTTTAATGGGCTTGAGTTAAATATAATGCGGTAAGGGTTAGACATTTGTTGATAGGTATTTGCTGATTACTGCGTAGAGGCGATTTTCGTTGATTGGTTTAGTGAGGTAAGTATCGCAGCCAGACATGGTTGCTCGGATCTTATCGAAAGTTGAATCTTTACTCGAGAGCATTACTACAGCAGTTTTTGCGGCATCTTTCTTGGACTTGATAAGCTTGCAAACCTGATAGCCATTGATTCCTGGCATCACGACATCTAGAAAAACGCAGGTGTAGTACTTTGTTCCGGTGAGACCAACCGCCTGCTCCCCTGTCTCGGCGAAATCGACATTGAAACCAAATGGCGCGAGTTTTACGCGCATGAATTCACGCACGGTTATACTATCGTCGCAGACTAAAACCCAATTAAATGGGCGATCCGGCGGGCGCTTGGGTGTCAAGCTGTGATTTGCAGATACTGCCTTCAGCGATGCTGTATTTAATATTTTTTGAGGAACCATCGATGAATCTGGGGATGGTTGGGTAGGTATTGCGGTCATCGGTTGAGTTTTCGCGAAGGACGCTGCTATTCGAGTTGCAGGCTCTGGTTTGGCCATATGGCTTGGCGTGTTAATTCCTACAGCGAGGTCGAATGCTTTAAATAGTTTGGTCCATTGAAGTGGTCGTGGCAGAGTTGTGCACGAGATTCCGTGATCGGTATCGCCGACCAGGATCGCAGGCCGAGTGTTTATGGTATTTTTTTGACGAAAATTCGCTATCGCACTCGCGTCTTCAGCATCAACGAGAAAAACATCCGGAGCCGAACTCATTGTCTGCATAAACTCGACAAATTTAGGTGTGCGACGCGCGGATAAACTGAAAATACTTTTTAATATAATTCGTTCAGTCTGGCTGAAGCCATGGACATCGACGGTATATTGTGGTTTTGCCGGAGGCGTAGTTGTGGATGCTTCCATCATCATAGATTTCCGATCAAACCTGATGAAATTAAATATTCAACAACCGCGTCGGCACTGTCAAAGCGTGCTGCGGCCGATTTAGCCATCATGCGATTCAGGATAGGTTGAAAGCGCTCAAGGCCTACGGGAAAAATGGGTACTGGGAGGTTGACGTGTTGGTAAAGAATCGCCTCTACGGAGCTTCCTTTGTATGGTGGCCATCCTGTCAACATTTCGTAAAACATGGATCCCGTGCTGTACAGATCCGTCCGTTCATCGACTGCTAGATCCAACGCCTGTTCAGGTGCGATGTAGAACGGCGAGCCCATGATTTCACCAGGGCGAGTAGGTAACCTGCTCGCGTCGGAATGTTCCGCAATTCCAAAATCGGCGAGTGCGAGTGAGCCGTCACTGCGAATCATCACATTATCGGGCTTCATGTCGCAATGAATGATACCCATTGCGTGAATTGCGGAAAGTCCACCCAGAATTTGCAGCAATGAGGCGATTGCGACTTGAGGCGTGGGATGTTCTGCAATAAGACTCCGTAAATCTCCGCCGGGAAAAAACTCCATGGAGATATAAGCATGGGTAGAAGTGAAACCCTGATGATAGATGCGTGCGATATTGGGGTGATCAATTTGCGATATCAGTGCGAATTCATGCAGAAAACGCTGCAAGGTGTTGTCGCTGTCGTTGTCGATCGCTGTCGTTGGAATAAGTTTTAGCACTTGCTGAGTATGAGTGACGATTTCCTCTGCGAGAAAAACGGCAGACATTCCACCCTGTCCCAGCTTCCGTAGTAAGCGATACCCTTCCACTTCGATCGATTCATTTTGAGGCGTTGCCTCGAATTTATTTTCGGCGCTTGCAAAATTATTTTGAATAGAGCCTGTCTGCTTTCGTGCTAATTCGAGTGTTGCCGTATTTACTGCTACAGATTTGCCCAGCTTCTCGTAGAAAGCGCTATCAGTGTGAACGCTTGCAGTGCGCGGGTAGAATCCTATAACCTCTGTGGCCTGAATTGGTAACGTTTTTCCCTTCATGTTTACTGTGCTGGCACGACCGAACCGAAAACGGTCGCCAGCTATATTTGCGCAGCCGCGGCTCGTCGCTATGCTCCAACCGAGGACTTTGGTCATCGTTTGCAAACGTGCAGCAATATTTACCGTATCGCCGATTACGGTGGTTACGATTGCGGTGCTACTGCCCATATTGCAGATAATCACGTTACCTGAATGTATACCTACACCAACGGCGAAATCAGGGAATTCCCGATCTGGGAAGCGTTGTGCGATCCAATCACGGAAGGAGGTGGCGGCGAGTACTATCAAGAGCGCTACTTTAATTGCCCGCTCGGCGTGATCGGCTGGTTGTTCCTCTCTGGAATCAAACATTGCTACCATTCCATCGTCGAGGAATCTCACCACCCACCCACGCTGCTGACGGACTGGCTCATACGCGCGATCAAAGAATGTATTCAAAAATTCAATAAGTTCTTCGGCGTGAAGCTGGTCCGCGAACATAGTGAAGTTACGAATATCGACGAAGAGCACTGAACCACTGACCGTTACCTGGGCCGCAGGAGTGAGAATGCCGTTGTTTGACAGATCACCACCTCGAAAGCTGGCATTGGCGCACTGATTTGTTCGATATATCAGTGGACTATCGCAGATCGGAGCAAATTCGGTGGTATCTTCAGTTATTATTTTATGCATGGTTTGAGTCTGCTTCAGATGCTGGGAAACGGCATCAGGCAACACGATTGGACTTATTCCTGATGATGTAATCATTTGTCTACACCAAAATATAAGCGCTTGTGGATAGATGAGAAAAACTCAAAACTGTTGGTGACTAAGTTCATGGTCTGCATTCTTAATGCTTGAGTGATCATGGCAATGCCGTTTCGATTTGCCGTATGCTGCAAGGCACTATGAGCCGCTACTAGTGGATATTAGCGGAGTAATTTATGAAAACTTTAGTTCAACTTAGAGCTTGTTTATTGACCATTAATTGGTAAAGGCACCAGCTTTAGCTGGTGCCTTTACGGTTTCAACACTATAAGTTTCATAATTATGTTCACTGAATATTGTTTTTGCGGTGTTCACTACGGTTTTCTCACTAGGGGACGTTAAGTTGTTCGGTGAGCAAAAAACGTGGCGGCACTTTGAGTCTGCATTGAGATGTTTATCCATAATTCAATTAGCGGTTGATATTGCGTGATGAGCTGTAAGAAATGTTACGTTAAGATAGTGGTGGTACTGCAAATTGAGAATGCATGTCGCTGGGGTCTCACTCAGTCCGAAAGTTTGGTATGGGTAATCATCGGTAAGTCATTGGTGAAGCAAGTGGGAGAGCGGTATCATGAAGACATCGGAATAATTGGTAAGATTGCCTGAGTGCGACAAGTTTGCGTAAATAAAATAGTGTGTTCCTATTATTTAGGACACATTGCATTACAGTTTTGCGACTATATGAATAGTATTTGTCGGCATGAATTGACTCGAGTATTGACATATTGTCACGCTTAGAATTTTGAATATATATAGCTACCCTAATATGGATATTGAACAGGCGTTAGAAATCGTTAGTCAGACTCACCCAGGTGTTGCGCGAACGCAAAACGAAGATAGCGTGGTTTATGACGAATCGTGTGGGTTAGCGGTGTTAGCCGATGGTATGGGTGGGCACAATGCTGGTGAAATTGCTAGCAGCATTACAGTTTCACTGATAACGACCGAAATAAAACATAGCCTGAAAAACATGCGCCCTGAAGACCGTGGTGAAGGTGGTGAAGATGTTGGAGTGATGCTGTTGCGAGAAAAATTGCAAAAAGCTAACACTGCTATTTACAATGCGTCGCTGAGCCAGCCGCAATGCGCTGGCATGGGTACAACGGTGGTGGCTGGGCTGTTTTACGATAACCGTTTAGCGGTTGCCCATGTAGGTGATTCACGTATGTACCGACTGCGCGGTGAAATATTTGAGCCAATTACTCGTGATCATTCGCTGTTGCAGGAGCAAATCGACAAGGGCATGCTAAGTCCAAAAAATGCGCGTTTATCCAAGAATAAAAATCTGATTACGCGCGCGGTCGGTGTAGATCCAGTGGTCGAGGCGGAAATTCATGTTCATGCGGTACAAGTGGGCGATATTTATCTACTATGCTCGGACGGTTTGAACGATATGGTCGAAGACGATGAGATCGGTGCAGCGTTGCAGATGCTGCGAGCCAATCTACCGTTGCTGGCGAGACAGTTGATTGAAATGGCAAACGATAATGGCGGGCGTGACAATGTTTCAGTGATACTTATTAAAATTAACAGTGAGTTTGCCGTGCCGCGCGGCTGGCTCTCGAAAATGCTGTCCTGGTTCAAGCGTTAAATAAGGGAGGGGGATGATATGGCGGCAAAACTGATATTAAGCATGAATGGCGGGGTGTTACGGGAATATGCTCTGGATAAGGAGCGCATGACGATAGGGCGTAAACCGCATTGCGACATCGTTATCGATAACCTTGCTGTTAGCGGTGAGCACGCTGCGATAGTCACGATACTGAATGATTCCTTTCTGGAAGATTTAGATAGCACCAATGGGACCTCGGTAAATGGAACGGCAATTAAGAGGCATTTTTTGCAAAATAATGATGTGATCGAAATTGGAAAATATATACTTAAGTATCTGAACGATCAAAAGATTCAGTCTACTGCGGCAGATTTTGAGAAAACAATGGTATTTCGTAAGTCTGCACGTATCGCCACCCCCTCGCTGAAAGCTGATCCGTATGAGATGACAGGAAAGGTAATGTCTACGGAGCAGCCACAATTAGCACTCGCCGAGAAAGTATCTGATTCGCAACAAAAAATTGGTGTAATACAAATACTGATTGGACCTAATGCAGGAAAAGAGCTTGAATTAGTGAAGAGCCTGACTACCGTAGGAAAAGCTGGATTGCAAGTCGTAGTCTTTACGCGTCGTCCGAGTGGTTATTTCATCACCCATGTGGAAGGTGCCAGTTATCCCAACCGTAATGGCAAGCCGCTGGACGATCAACCGTGCCAGCTTAATGAGCATGACATTATTGAGTTGGCAGGCGTCAAAATGGAGTTTTATCTCAAAAGTTGAGGGCCTGTTTCAGTGTAGTCTTTATGTGGCACAAGCCGCTAAACTAAACTATTCCATTATTGAACCCACTTTCTTCAATTCATGGCACCGCTAAAAACCAATTGTCATCACAATACTGCGCAACTTGAAGAATAATCACTTACATCTCAACTGTACGCTGCATTAAATTTTTTAAATCACGCCTTACCTTGCCCGGGAAATTGAATGTTTAGAGGTGCATGGGAGAGTTTAGCTAAATGCTGCTATCTTGATAGTAACTAAGTAACGCAACCTCACCATGCAGCAAGCCTCATTTGAAGTTATCAGGGAGAAGTGGATGGATAATTCACCAGAACTACGGATAGAACGACGGGCAAATGCTAGTTATATTGAGGCACAACTGGCATTCACAAAAAATCTTAATGCCGTTATAAGCAATATTCATAATCACGTCATAAGCAAGATTGATGCTGCATACGATTTCGATGAAATTATGCTGGAAGTTAGCAAGGATATCTGCACGATATTCAATGCTGATCGGATCACTATTTATTCGCTGGATAAAGACAAGTCTACGCTGATCTCAAAAATAAAAACTGGGGCAAATTCATTCAAGGGCCTCAAGCTGCGCATTACTGAGCAGAGTCTTGCTGGTTATGTGGCGCTAAATAAAAAAATACTTAATCTCTCGGATGTATACGACGCGAACGAGCTAGCTTCGCATAGTGTCAATCTCCGATTCCTGCAAGACGTGGATCAGCGCACGGGATATCGAACCAAGCAAGCCCTTGTGGTGCCTATACTCGACCCAGATAGCATAAATTTGGCGGGTGTCATTCAGGTCCTCAATAATAAAATAGACCAACCTTTTTCGAGGATGCAAGTAGATGGGATATTGGAGCTAGCGCAGAGCTTGGCAGTGGCGCTGCGCCAGAGTCAGCAGCCTACTGCTAAAACCAAGTACGATTATTTGGTTTATGACGCAGTGTTATCTGCCGACGAATTAGATCTGGCACTGTCCACAGCACGGCGCAAAAAAGTTGGCATTGAGGATGTATTGCTTGACGAATTTCAAGTTAAGCCGGCCTCGCTTGGTAATGCACTCGAACTCTTCTTCGGTGTGTCTTATGAACCGTTCAAGCCTGATCGCATCAGGCCGACCGAGTTACTCAAAAATCTAAAACGGGAGTATGTAGAAAGCAGCCAGTGGGTGCCGATAGATGAGATTAAAGAAGGATTGGTGATACTTACCACTGATCCGGAGCGGATACAAACCTCACGCGTGGTGAACAACGTTTTTTCGAAGAGCCGACTGGTTTTCAGGGTTTGTTCTCAGCGGGAGTTTACTGCAACTCTCAACTTGCTCTTTGGCGGAGGAGGTGGGGTTGGTGGTAAACCCGGTAGCTTGGAGGTGGACAACACTTCAATGGATGAGATGCTGTCCGCTATGGGAGGAGATGAAGAAGAGTTAGATGAGATTAACCAGGAGGAGGTCAGCGAGGCAGCAGACAATGAGCTTGTCAAGCTGGTTAACAAAATCATTATAGATGCTCACAGAATGGGCGCTTCCGACATCCATATCGAACCCTCTCCAGGCAGAGGCAAAACCGTGATTCGTTTGCGCAAGGATGGCTCTCTACTACCCTATATCGAAGTGCCAGCGTCATTCCGTAACTCACTTGTTACGCGTATAAAAATAATGTGCGACCTTGATATTTCAGAGAAGCGTAAGCCACAGGACGGTAAGATTAAATTCAATAAATATGGCCCTTTAGATATTGAGCTGCGAGTTGCTACTATTCCCTCTCAGGGCGGCATGGAAGACATCGTGATGCGTATTTTGGCTGCCGGTGAGCCGATCAGGCTCAACGAACTGGGCCTGTCAGCACGTAACTATGAAACCTTGAAAACGGTGATCAGCAAACCTTACGGCTTGTTTTTTGTATGCGGCCCGACCGGATCCGGTAAAACGACTACGTTACATTCCGTGCTTGGCCATATTAATAAGCCTGAGACGAAAATCTGGACTGCAGAAGATCCAGTAGAAATTACACAAAAGGGTCTGCGACAGGTACAGATTAACAAAAAGGCTGGTATGGATTTCGCCACCATCATGCGGGCTTTTTTGCGCGCCGACCCAGACGTAATCATGGTGGGCGAAATGCGCGACAAGGAAACGGTTTCCATCGGCATAGAAGCCTCTCTTACCGGTCATTTGGTGTTCGCCACACTGCACACCAATAGCGCGCCGGAGTCCGTCGTACGATTATTGGATATGGGCATGGATCCATTTAATTTTGCAGATGCACTGCTTGGTGTTCTGGCGCAACGCTTGGCCAAACGTTTGTGCAATAAATGCAAAAAACCTCATACCGCCACTCAAGATGAGCTCAAATTATTACTAGCTGAATATTCGACAGAGCTTATGGATTGTGCATCCTGGAAAAAGGATGTCAATACTGCTTACAAGGCACTGTATGCTGAATGGGTCAAACTGTTCGCTGATGAAATGGGGAGATTTACCTTGTTTGAACCGGTTGGCTGTGAGTATTGCTCCGGCACAGGCTATCGCGGACGGGTAGGGTTGCATGAGTTGATGGTGGGCACTGACCTGATAAAAAAGAATATTCAGGAACACGCCCGAGTCACGGAAATGTACGCCAACGCACTCAACGATGGTATGCGCACCTTGAGGCAAGATGGCATTGAAAAAGTTTTATCCGGTATCACCGATATACATCAGGTGCGTGTCGTCTGCATGAAGTAATAGCTGTTTAAAAAATTATCTTCTTTCATTAGATTAACTCACAAATTTAGTGCTGATAAAGCTCTGATTAGTCAAGGGGCTGATAGTAGATTGCTTGATTTTTGTGACATTGTTACTTATGTATAAACCAGAGTGACGCAAACCGTCACTTACCTGACGTAAATTGGCATTTCCCATCAATGCGAAGTATTAACGTCACTTTCGAGAATGCCCGCAAACCCAGCCCAG
The DNA here is from genome assembly GCF_927904885.1 of Candidatus Nitrotoga sp. M5. Classification (GTDB taxonomy): domain Bacteria; phylum Pseudomonadota; class Gammaproteobacteria; order Burkholderiales; family Gallionellaceae; genus Nitrotoga. The sequence goes on along the minus strand of NZ_CAKMNW010000010.1, from coordinate 41,231 downwards.
TCAGGAAAAGCTGAAATAATTTTGACTTGGCATGAATCATGCTTATTGTAAGCTGCACACCCTGTGTACCGAATATTCAACTCTTAAAGGAGTCTCAGTAATGAAACAAATGCAAAAAGGTTTTACCCTGATTGAATTAATGATCGTGGTCGCGATAATCGGCATTCTGGCTGCGGTAGCGATTCCGGCCTATCAGGATTACGTAGTTAAAGCAAAGCTTTCAAAAGTCGCATCTGCTGTGGATCCAATTAAGCTGGCTATTGCCATGTTTGCCCAGGAAAATGGTTCTGCACCTGCTGGTGCTAGTGCTTGGAGCTCCCTTGGGTTGGGTACCGGTCCAACACCTACCTTAGAGGTTGCAAGTTATGCTGTGACGGCTGGAACGGGTGCGATCGTAGCTACTCTCTGCGCTTCTTGTATTAAGGCGACAACAATCGATGGAAAAACAATTACTTGGACTCCAACATTTGGAGGGACAGCTACAACGTGGGCACTTCAATCAAGTAGCACTGATCCAGTTCTAACGAACGTCATTTCAAAGTGGTAGTGCCATGAAATAAAATAACATTTTCTCTCACCAAGATTTTAAATGGTAGCGTTGATGGTTTTATGAAGGCCCGCGTTCTGCAATGGATCGCGGGTTTTTTTTCGTAAATGGTTGACATTACATCGGTGTGCTCAATGAATTTTTTTAACAAATTTCTTTACCCACTTGACCAAATCAAAGCGCTGATTTTGGTGATGGTGGTTATTGCGGTGTATGTCCCATTTTTGAATAATCCCCTGATATTCGATGATGTTCCATTTTTTGATGCAACTATAGATCATTACGCCAATACGCTGTTTCGATTTGATTTACGCTGGTTTCCCTATACGACGTTTGGTTTTACCTGGGTATTTTTCGGAGAGGATCCCCTTGTTTTTCGTATACAGAATTTATTGCTGCATAGTGTAAATGTGTTGTTGCTATTGCTGGTGTTGCGGATGTGGATCAAGCTATTTATCACTGATGTGGAAAAAGAACATATCGTGAATTGGGGCGCATGGTTGGGGGCGCTGATATTCGCATGTCACCCGCTCGCGGTTTATGGAGTAGGCTATCTGATACAGCGCAGCATTCTGATGGCGACATTATTCACATTGGTAATGCAATTAGCCTATCTTCGCGGCCTGCTGGAGGGTGATAAACGCTTTATGGTGTTAGCTGTTATGGCATATTTTCTGGCATTATTCAGCAAGGAACACAGCTTGATGGCTCCGGCCATTTTACTACCTTTAACAATGGCGATTCGTGCCCAGAATAAACTTTCGTTACGTGTCCTGCTGACGACTTGGCTAGGATTCGCATTGGTTGGGCTGTTTGTGGTGTTGCGTATAAAAGGTATATTTGGTGTGCCTTATGAGAAGGATGCCGCAGCATTATTTGGGGAACAAGCGCTGCTTCAGGGAACTTCATCACTGCACTTGTTAAGCGTATTGACACAGGCGGGGCTTTTTTTCAAATACTGCTTGTTAATGCTTGTGCCAAATCCCGCGTGGATGTCGCTGGATATGCGCGAGCCATTTATACTCACCTGGAAAGAGTGGACTAGTTGGATCGGTCTGCTTGCGTTTGTTGCTTATGGAGCATTTGCGCTGGTTATTTTGCTGCGCGGTGGACGTGGTGCTTTGTTGGGATTGGCATTGTTATATCCGTGGTGCTACTTTTTGGTGGAGTTTTCAAGCATACGCGTTCAGGAAATTTTTGTGCTGTATCGCAGCTATTTATGGTTGCCTGGCTATATGTTGTTATTGCCTTTAATGCTTAGTTCACTTCCCAGCAGAAAAATCATGTTGGTCGGCGCATTAGTGGTATTACTATTAGCGCCGCTGGCATGGAATCGATTATGGGTGTTTGCAGATAATTACCGTCTGTGGGATGACGCAGTGGGCTTGCTACAGGGTGAAGACCGCCTCGGTTCCCATCGCACCTATTACATTCGCGGACATGCTTCGGCTGCGGTTAAAAATTGGGATGCGGCCATTGCCGATTATAAAAAATCGCTATCAATTAACTCAACCTATCCAGAGGTAAATATTGCTTTGGCTTCTGCATATTCAAATTTAGGACAGAATCTGAAAGCGCTTGCAGAATTTGATAAAGCGATTGCTGGTAACCCGGAAATCGCCAGTGCTTATTATGGTAAAAGCTTCGTTTTAAAAAATTTACGTGACATGGCGGGATCAATACAGCAAATGAAAAAAAGCTGCCAGTTAGGGCTACAACAAGCTTGCGTTATCGTGGCAGTGAGTCAGCAGCAGCAACAAAAAATTATTTCACCATAAGCAATAGCTTTTCACGCCGAATAACCTGTCAATTATTTTTTGCATGCGCCGCCGCGATCTCCTTGAACTGTTTCAGTTCACTTTCAATGATCGATAACTCGTGAAAATCCGTTCCTGATTTCTTGGCCAATTCCAGTTGTTCAATTGCACTGTGCAAGTTGCCACGCAGAATGTAAGTGTAGGCCAGCATGTGGTGCTCTTTTTGTCGCTTGCCCAAGGCCGCGTAATTACGCGCCAGTAGTTCATGCAGACGTAGGTCATTGGGATGCGTCATGATTTGTTCGTTGAGCAGTTTGAGCGCATCTTCAAATCGCTTGGTTTCCATCAGCAGCTCGGCATAGTCATAGACTAGTGCTCGGTGCTGGGGAAAGCTTTGAGTAGTGCTGCGGTAGAATGCAACTATGCCGTCGTTATTCTTGCTTGCACGTCTGATTTGTCCTGCCAGCGTTGCGATCATCGGGTTTCGCGATGTCAGAGTTTCCAACGGGGCAAATTCCTGCGTGGCGCGTGCGACTTGTCCGGAGCGCAACAGTGCCATTGCCAAACCGTAACGTTTGGCGGTTTGATTACCATATTTTTGTTCCCCAAGTGCGCTTTGGAAGAAATTGACTGCTTCCTGTGTATTTTTCTGCATGGCCCGCAGTTTGGCGCGCACTAGCTGGAAGTTGAGGCTGTCGGCAACCAGACGATAGGGAATTTGTTGTACGCGGTTCGCGACATCGGCGATGCGGTCACTTGTGACTGGGTGAGTACGTAAGTACGATGGCGCGTTGTTGTCTAGCAGACGTGTGGATTTTTGCAGGCGTTCGAAAAAGATAGGCATGGCGTAAGGATCGAAGCCTGCTTTTTGCAGCGTGGTGAGGCCGATGCGGTCCGCTTCTTTTTCATGCGTGCGGGTAAAGTTCAGTTGCCGTTGGATGGAGCTGGCCTGCATTCCGACCATCGCCGCCTGAGAGGCTTGCGGGTTACTGCGCGCAGCCAGGATGGCCACTGCAAGGGCAGCTATGGCGGTGATTGAGTCAACTTTCTGGCCTGCTACCATACGTGCCAGGTGATGCTGGGTGACGTGGGCGATTTCGTGGCCAAGTACTGATGCGAGTTCGGATTCGCTTTGTGACATGAGTATCAGCCCAGTGTTTACGCCAATGAAGCCGCCGGGCAACGCAAAAGCGTTAATGCTGTTGTCGTTGATGGCAAAGAACTCAAATTCCTGTCCTGGTTCGTTGCTGTTGGCAACCAGTTGATATCCAATCTGGTTAAGGTAATCATTGATTTCAGCATCATCAAGATAGTCTTTATCGGAGCGGATTTCAAACATACTTTGTACGCCGATTTGTCGCTCCTGTTGCGGTGACATAGCCTCCTGCGATGTGTCGCCCAAGTCGGGCAAGCCGTCAGCGCGGCACAACAGCGACCATGTATAGAGCACGATGTATAACAAATTTTTCATGACAATATGATACCTGCTTTGCCCAGTGGTTCCCAAGCTTGAAGTGCAGAGTTTAAGATCAAGTTAGGATGGAGTGCCTGTGATTATTTATTAGCAAGGTATAATGAACATCAGCATTGGCTTTATGTAATTTGTTGTGGATTATCCTTCGATAAATATAAAGATATACAACAAGAAATAATCAGCTAAAAAATCGTTCATCCTTTGACTTGCTCTCAATGAACAGATTTTTTATTGTTCAATTGATCAATGTGATTGCGAAATATTGAAAATCGTCATCATATCCAAGCGGCAGTAAAACTGTTCGCTTCTTACACCTTGCATTGTGCATGCGGAGCTTGCTTAGTTCAGGATAGACGGATTGACTTTTCCTACAAGGGGTTGAACGTTGATTGCCCACTCTGAGTTTACATAAAGCTTTTTATAACATGCATTTTTTCAATAATTATTGCGAGAGTCCTTTTAAACATTGAAAAAATATTTAATTGAAACGACTATGAACATAAACAAAACAGAATTGCACTCTAAGATAAATGAGAGTTTTACGTATGCTTCAGATTTTACCTCAGCGCCGGGATTTGCTGAGTCGGTCAAAGTGCAGAGTGGTGTTACGTATCGGGCGCAAGTAAGTGCGTTACCAGTGACATGAGCACAATAGAATTCGATGTCGAATTGGATGCTCGTCAGTTGAGCTGTCCTTTGCCTATTTTGCGTACCAAAAAAATGCTGTCGCAGATGCAGGGTGGGCAGGTACTGAAAGTGGTTGCTACAGACAAAAAATCACCGGATGACTTCACTGATTTTTGCAAACAAACTGGGAATGATTTGCTGTCTGTAGCACAGCAGGGTGACGAATTCATCTTTTACGTGCTTCGCCGGCAGGTTTAACCAAGTTTGTCGAGTTGCGCCTGTAATTGGGTCAATGTAATAGTGAAGTCGTCCATACGCCTGCGTTCTTGTTCTACCACTTTTTGCGGGGCGCGCGCAACGAAACTGGTATTACCGAGCTTGCCTTTTGCCTTGGAAATTTCACCTGCAAGGCGAGCAATTTCCTTGTCCAGGCGTTCACACTCTGCTTCCACATCAATTTCGATTTCCAGCATCAACTTGAAGTTGCCGACAATGGCGACTGGCGCATCGGTGTTAGGTAACTCATGAGCCAGGCTAACCCCGCTTAGCTTGCCCAGTGCTTGCAAGTAAGGCGCGAAGTTGCGCAAAATAGCTGCGTCGCCACTCACAATCAATGGCACTCTCTGTGCCGGGGACAAATTCATCTCGCTGCGCAGCTTGCGGCAAGAAGTGACCATTTCCTGTAGCAGGCTGATTTGTTGAATGGAAATTTTGTCAATTAGCTTGGAGTTGGCTTGGGGATAGGGTTGCAGCATAATGCTGTCGCCCTGTTTTCCAGCTAGGGGCGCAACTTTCTGCCACAACTCTTCAGAGATGAAAGGGATGATAGGGTGTGCCAGGCGCAGTATGGTTTCCAGAGCGCGCACCAGTGTGCGTCGCGTAGCGCGATGCCGTGCGGCATTTGAAGCCACTTTTTCTGCTTCAAGAGAGGGGGCGGATTGAGGGTTGAGTTGCACCTTGGCTAATTCCAGATACCAATCACAGTAGGTGTCCCACACTAATTCATGCAGCGTGCGAGCCGCCATGTCGAAGCGGTAGTGGTCGAAGTGATCCGCCATTTCTGCTTCTGCCTGTTGCAAACGACCGATCAACCATTTGTCTGCCGCACTGTATTTTACCGGTAATGATTCATCCAGTCCGACATCCTGGTCTTCGCAATTCATTAGTACGAAACGCGTGGCATTCCATAGTTTGTTACAGAAATTTCGGTAACCTTCACAGCGTTGCAGGTCAAATTTTATGTCGCGTCCATGCGAAGCAAGGCTGGCGAAGGTGAAGCGCATTGCATCTGTACCAAAGGCTGGTATGCCGTCCGGAAAATGTTTGCGTGTCTGTTTTTCGATACTTTCTGCCTGCTTGGGGTTCATCAGATTTTGAGTTCGTTTGGCCACCAAATCTTCAAGCGAGATTCCTTCAATGAGATCTAGAGGGTCTAGCACATTCCCCTTGGACTTGCTCATTTTTTGTCCCTCAGCGTCACGGATCAGGCCATGCACATACACTTCGCGAAATGGCACTTTGTCAGTGAAGTGTAGCGACATCATCACCATACGCGCCACCCAAAAGAATATGATGTCGAAGCCGGTAACCAGGACCGAGGTCGGCAGGAAAGTTTTAAGTTCTTGAGTGTTGTGTGGCCAGCCCAGTGTTGAAAACGGCCACAATGCGGAGGAGAACCAAGTATCGAGCACGTCTTCGTCCTGGCGCAGTTTTGCATTGCCCGCTTGCTTGCGGGCGTCCTCTTCGTTGCGCGCGACAAATATATTACCCTGGTCGTCATGCCAAGCTGGGATGCGATGTCCCCACCACAGTTGTCGTGAGATGCACCAGTCCTGAATGTTGGTTAGCCACTGATTGTAGGTGTTGGTCCAGTTCTCCGGCACGAATTTAATTTCGCCATCCGCTACCGCTTTCAGACCGCGCTGCGCTAAGCCCTCCATTTTTACGAACCACTGGTCAGTGAGCATCGGTTCAATTACCGCATGGCTACGGTCTCCGCGTGGCACCATCAGTTTGTGCGGCTTGGTATCTACAAGCAGTTTTTGAGTGGATAAATCGGAAAGGATTTTCTTGCGTGCGTCGAAACGATCCAGCCCTTGATAGACGGCAGGAGCATGTTCGTTAATTTTAGCATCCAGTGTAAATATGTTAATCGGTGTAAGGCTGTGCCGCTGTCCTACTATGTAGTCGTTGAAATCATGCGCGGGCGTGATTTTTACACAGCCAGTGCCGAACGCTGGATCGACATATTCATCGGCAATAATGGGAATAGTGCGGTTGCACAGCGGCAGTTGCAGTCGCTTGCCGATCAGGTGCTGGTAACGCGTATCTTCAGGATGCACTGCCACAGCAACGTCGCCAAGCAGCGTTTCAGGGCGTGTGGTGGCGACAATTAACGCGCCCACACCGGATTCCAGTGGGTAAGCGATATGCCACATGAAACCGTCTTCTTCCTGTGATACTACTTCCAGATCGGACACTGCTGTACCCAGTACCGGGTCCCAGTTCACTAATCGCTTACCACGATAGATTAAACCTTGCTCATAGAGTTTGACGAATACTTCGGTAACAGCTTCGGACAGACCTTCGTCCATGGTAAATCGTTCTCGCGACCAATCACATGAAGTGCCGAGGCGGCGCATCTGACGTGTGATAGTAGAGCCGGACTCCTCCTTCCATTCCCACACGCGCTCAATAAATTTTTCGCGGCCAAGGTCGTGGCGTTTAATTTTTTTTGCGTCCAGCTGACGTTCTACCACGATTTGTGTGGCAATCCCGGCGTGGTCAGTGCCAGGCTGCCATAACGTGTTGTCTCCACGCATGCGGTGATAGCGAGTGAGCGCGTCCATAAGTGTGTTCTGGAAGGCGTGTCCCATGTGCAGAGTGCCGGTCACATTGGGTGGCGGCAGCATGATGGCGTAAGCAGGCTTGTTGCTTTCTAACTTAGCCTGAAAATAACCAGCGTTTTCCCAAATTGGGTACCAACGCGCCTCGATTGTTTGCGGTTCAAAGCTTTTTGTGAGTTCCATGTTGATAGTATTTGATTTAAGTCTGTCAGTTGCAGTGGCAATGGGCGTGATTATAACGGATGGAGGTGATACTGGCGGTGTGGATATGTGTGCTTGGATTAAATCTGGCAGATTTGATTTAGCTTGGTTCCAGGCATCCTGCCACATCGCATCGAATTGAGGTGAAAGTTTTGCACGCAGCAGCGTTTCCAGTTGTGGTGCGATTTGCATCGCGAGATCCTGATACTGTGCATCGGATAAGTTAGCAATTTCCTTTTTTTCTGTTATGAGCACCGAAGGTTCTTCAGCTACGACTTCTGTCAGGGTGGGAATTTCTGGGGCGTCAGTATCGACGACATCTGTCAGTACAGGAAGCTTGCTTAATTCATTTGATAGGTCGGACGAATAGCTCATGGGTAAATAAACTTACAATAAATTTCTTGAGGCCTGCTGTGTGACAGATGCTCTCAAGTCTGGATTTTCAGAAGCCCCCTCATGCTCAATATTAGGGTTGCTTACTCAGATCGAAGTGGCGCATTTCATAGCCGCGGTCTCGATAAAAGCTGAAGCGTTCACGGCCCAAGCGTGCATCGTCTGTATCTTGGCTGACGATCTCGAGTACGCGTTCGAAGCGACTGAAAAATGGCAGACATAAGGTGTGCAGACTTATTAACACTTCATTATGTGGGAATTTTTCGCCGCGATGGTCGACCACAACCGGCATCTCAGTGGTGGTCGACTCATCATTGCGGCAGTGCGGCATAAAGGCAGTGACGGGATACTGCCATAGCAGTTTATCCAACGTCTCGGCGGTGTCTTCGTCTGGGGTGTGCAAGAGCACACGCAGCCCATTTTGCATAGCCTTGTGACTAAGCTGGCAAGCAGTGCGCAGTTTGTCGTCTACACCGGTGTAAAAATCTACCTTGGTCATTTAATGAAGTTACAATTTATAGCGATGATGTAAAAATAATATTTAGGGCCGATGAGTTATGTGGGATTTTATACTTGTCCTTCAGGAAAAGAATAATACCCCCAGCTAACCTGATTTTCTCACCTTGACCTAAACAGTTATGGGTACCTCTACAAATCCAATTGTTGTCGCAATACTGTGTTACTCATTAAAAATCTATCGCTTACATATCAAGCATATGCCACGCTCAAATTTCTTACTCGCGCTTTGTCTTGTACAGAAACTTGAATTTTAGAGGCGCGCTTACGAATCAATTATTAATCTGGCTGGACACAATTGATCAAATATTGTGCCAGTAGTGTCACGGGACGTCCGGTCGCGCCTTTTTCTTTGCCTGATTTCCATGCGGTACCGGCAATATCCAGATGCGCCCAACGATAGTCCTTGGTGAATCGTGACAGGAAGCAGGCAGCGGTGATGCTACCGCCTGCACGTCCGCCGATATTCTGGATGTCAGCAAAATTGCTATCCAATTGTGGTTGGTACTCATCCCACAACGGCATGTGCCAAGCACGATCATATGTTTGTTCGCCTGCTGCCAGCAGTTCCTGAGCTAAAGTATCCTGATTGCTGTAAAGCCCGCTGGCAACATGGCCTAAAGCGATGACGCACGCACCGGTAAGGGTGGCTATGTCAATGACTGATGTTGGCTCAAACTTGGCCGCATAGGTAAGGGCATCGCACAGGATGAGACGACCTTCCGCGTCGGTATTTAGAATTTCGATGGTCTGTCCAGACATGCTGGTGACGATGTCGCCCGGTTTGGTGGCGGAACCGCTCGGCATATTTTCGCAGGTGGGGATAATGCCGACTACGTTTAGCTTGAGTCCAATTTCAGCAATGGCTTGTAGGGTACCTAATACGCTGGCTGCGCCGCACATGTCGTATTTCATCTCATCCATCTCGGCACCCGGCTTGAGCGATATGCCGCCAGTGTCAAAAGTAACGCCTTTGCCGACCAGCACGACGGGTTTTTGTTTTTTGTCGGCACCACGATATTCCAAGGTGATCAACTTGGCTGGTTCATCGCTGCCTCGAGTCACAGACAATAGCGAACCCATGCCAAGTTTTTGCATGTCCTTTTCTTCTAATACGGTAACTTTGAGCGATTTGTGCGACTTGGCTAAATTCAAGGCTTGTTGAGCCAGATAGCTTGGGGTACATATATTGCCCGGCAGATTTCCCAAGTCCTTGGTCAGCTTCATGCCTTGCCCGACGGCAGCGGCCTGAGTGATAGAAGCATTCTGTTTAGCGGTTGGTTTGCCGGAGAGCAATCCAAACTGGATTTTGCATAGCGTATGTTTATTTTTTTCTGCCTTGCTCTTGAGGTGGTCAAAACGATAAGTCGTGTCGAATGCGGCGAGCACTGCTTGACTGATGCACCAAGCACTATCGCGGTTTGTCAACGGTAATTCAGGCAGATAGCACACTGCATCTTTGGAGCCGGTGGCAAATAGTGTGCGCATTGCGGAACGGATGCTGTCGAGGTATTGGCGTGCGGTAAACTCATCACGTTTACCTAGTCCGACTAGTAACACTCGTTCGCTCAGAATGTTGGGCACATTATGCAGTAATAGTGTAGAACCGACTTTACCACTCATGTCGCCTTGCGCGAAGATGCCGCTAAGCATGTTATTGGCAGCCTTATCTATTTTTTGCGCTGCGTCTGTTAGATTGCCATCCACAAATATACCCACCATCAGGCAACCGCTACGCTGTTTTTCCGGGCTGCCTAGTTTTATGCTAAATTCCACCTGTATCTCCTTAATGATTTTTGTTGCACACACAATGCCGGATTATCCGCAGATTCCAAAGAAAAAGTCAAAGTCGCCACGCTTTAAGTTGTTGCGTAGCAACATTTTTCATAGAGAGCTCATACGCGAATCCGCTAGCATGGGGCTGTTAGTGTTTGCCATTCTACTCGGTATTGTCGTATTTACTCAGTTGGTTCGCTTGCTTGGTCAATCTGTTAGCGGTTCTCTAGCAGTAGACGGAGTGCTGGCATTGTTGGGCTTCAGCGCATTGAATTACCTGCCAGCTCTACTTTCCCTAAGCTTGTTCCTATCTGTGTTGTTGACGTTGACACGTAGCTACCGTGACAACGAGATGGTGGTGTGGTTCAGCTCTGGTATAGGGTTGACACGCTGGATACGCCCAGTTATGTGGTATGCATTGCCAGTGGTGTGCTTGATTGCGCTGCTAAGTCTAGTGTTGTCACCGTGGGCTAAGTCTCAAGTGGAAGAATTAATACGCAGACTGGATAGTCGCGATGACGTAACTGCCGCAACGCCCGGAACATTCCGCGAGTCCAAGCAGTCTGACCGTGTGTTCTTTATTGAAAACGTGGATGTTGGCAAAAATCGTGTAGGTAACATTTTTGTGCAATCGTTGCAGCACGGCAAGATTGGCACTATGGTGGCTAAGCAAGGCATGCAGGAAACTGCACCTAACGGTGATCGTTTTCTGGTATTGCTGAATGGTACGCGCTATGAAGGAGTGCCTGGGCAGCTGGATTTTAAAATTGTTGAGTTTGAGCGCTATGCGGTGCGCATTAAGGCTGTTGAAGCAAAGCAACGGCCACCTCCAGCCAATTCATTGTCTACTTTACAGTTACTACAAGACCTGAATAGTTGGAATATGTCCGAACTGGGGGGGCGGGTCAGCTTGCCGCTCGGTGCGCTGATCTTGTCACTGCTGGCAATTCCGTTAAGTTTTGTCAATCCGCGTGCCGGACGTTCACTCAACCTCATTATGGCATTGGTGATTTACATGCTCTATAACAACCTTATTAGTGTTACTCACTCATTGGTGGGACAGAGCAAGATTGATCCCATGATTGGCTTTTGGAGTGTTCATGTACTGATGTTTATATTGATGGTGTTACTGTTCTATCGACGTTTGTCGGTATTTTCGTTGCGACGATTGACGCGACGATGAGGCTGCTGACACGTTGTCTCGCACGTGAGATTTACGCCAGTGTTGCACTTGTGTTGACAGGCTTGTTGATGTTGTTTTCATTTTTTGACCTGATACATGAACTGGATGTGCTGGGTAGTGGCAATTATCATATAGGTTATGCATTGCTGTTCGTACTCTTGTCAGTTCCTGGCCGAATCTATGAGTTGTTCCCAGTGAGCGTACTTATTGGCGCAATTTTTGCGTTAGCGCAAATGGCTGCGAATTCAGAATTGACCATCTATCGTTCGTCCGGTGTATCACTGCAGCAGATGCTGTTAGCTTTGTTCAAAATAGGTTTGCCGCTCGTTCTGTTGACTTTTCTGTGTGGTGAGATGATTGCACCTTTTAGCGAACGTATGGCGCAGGAACTAAGACTGAAAGCACAGAACGCTGAAGTGTCGCTTAGAGAATTTCGCTCTGGCGTATGGGTTAAGGATGAGCGCAGTTTTGTAAATATTAAAAATGTACTTCCAGACATAACATTGTTGAATATTAATATTTATGAATTTGATGAGAGTTACCATTTGCGCGCGATAACCGCAGCAAAACGTGCTGCTTATGTAGAAAAAAACCGGTGGCAACTGGAAGGCGTGACGCAGACCCTGTTCAATAAACATGGTACGACAGTAAACCATCAGCCAAGTATGGAATGGCGCTCAGCACTTAACTTGGGAATTTTAAGAGCATTGCTGGAGGGGCCCGGACAAATGTCAGCGTTGAATCTTTATCAATATATCCAGCACCTTCGCGACAACCGTCAGAAGACCGCGTCTTATGAAATTGCTATGTGGAACAAGATGGTATATCCATTCGCGATACTGGTGATGCTGCTAATGGCCTTGCCATTTACTTCACATCAGCGGCGTGAGGGCGGCATAAGCGCTAAAATATTCTTGGGTATTATATTGGGATTAACTTTTCACTTTGCGGGCAAGCTAGTCACCAGTTTGGGCGCACTCAATGAGTGGCAGCCCATACTGAGTGCTGTGGCGATGCCGTTACTTTTTCTACTATTGGCGACGGGTACGCTTTGGTGGACTGAAAGACGTTAGGGTCGCTTTATCAATCTACTACTCAGATGGATTGGTGAATTGTTGAGCGATGCTAGCAGGCATATAACTGCTTTCATTGTCTACTATGCATATAAATTATCTCTTTTGATGTTCGTGTGACTAATTGAATTAATCCATTGCAGAATGGGCAGAAATTGATTTAATTTAATAAAGCCGCAATGAAGGCGGCGCAAGACTCTAATGTATGGAAGTCGAGCGTCTTTAAAACTGATTGCCGTCGTTCTGAATTATTAAAGTTAACCAAATATCACTAAAGCTGACAAACTTTGCGATAGAGACTCAAAATCCGAAAATAATTCGTGTTGCCGCATGTGGAAAGGTTTCATGGTTTGCTTGTTTCATCCCTAGTCCAATTTGTACTTTTGCATGCTTCGCTATTTGGACATGAAGTTGAGGCATGACAAGTGTTATATCAGGTCGATTTGGACGAGATTCCCAATTAACCTCCAGTCCCACCATTAAATTACTTGAATAAGAATAAAAAAGGGTGCTATTCACTAGCTCTTCAATATGACCCTCCGACCGAACATCGGTAGAACGAAGGCCTAACATATTAAGCGTACTCCATTGTTCATTGAACTGGTAACCTGCTATATAGAGTAGATTATTTTCAAGCTCTTTGCTATGTCGATAGTACTCCCCATAGTATTGCCAGCCATGGATAAATTTGCTTGTGTTGAGAAAATCAAACGTACCCTGTAATGCAAGTTTGTAAGCATCTATGGTAAAGTCTTCAGTAGGCAATTCAAATTCAATGCCATATCCATCGGCATAAGCATATTCGAACTCAGGATTCATTAAAGTAGCTTTGTGCTCATCATCATATTGAAACATGGTGTTGAGCTCGAATTCGTTTTTCTTCGCGCCCAGCGGTAGAACAAGGTCAAACACCATAGGTTCTGGAAGACGGGGAGAGTTGTGGAATTTTGATCGTTCAGATGCGCCGACAACACTTGGTACAAAGATGAGTAGAAGAAAGTAGACTTGAATTATTTGAATGTTCAATTATGTTCTCAGTTCAATTTTTGAATTTAGATAGATACAACTAAAAATATTTGTACAAATCAAGCTTAAATAGTTCATGAACGAAGAAGTTAATTGACCTGTTGCCCCAATCATTTGTACTCCAAAAAATTATGTCAGAGGCGAAGAATAACTTTATTCCCCTGACAATGTAATACAATTCAGAAATTATCTTAAAGTGTGATAGAAATCAAAATGCCGCGCGCTTATAGAGACTTAAAGTACGGATAGGGGGTTGATGATATGAAAATTATACTAGCATTGTTGTTCGCATTTTCTGTGCATACAGTAGCAATTGCTGATACTTTTGAGTTGACTGTATATTTCAATCTAGAAGTCTCAGAGGATCACGGCATTGTCAAATGTCGACAGGGTGGGAACCAACTCAGTACTGAGTACCATGTAATGGTTTTAAAAAATAAACCAAAGTATACAATTTTTGGAAATCTAGATTTAGATAATGATGTTATAGGGGATGTTGGGGGGAGGTTTACTTGTGACAGAGGAGAGTTTACCCTAGCAAAGTCAATCGATGTCGATAAAGATTCGGTTAATCTTTTTATTTACTTAGTTGAGAAATATATTATTAAAGATAATATATTTCATATTACAACAATTGAATTGTCCGACGATCATGATTCCTTTACAGAGTATGAATTTATTAACGAAGCAGGCCAAGTTATTAAAAAAATAGTATATAGAGATGACGATGACGATGACGATGACGATGACGATGACGATGACGATGACGCGGTTATAGATGACAGTAATCTCATTTATCGAATTGAGGTAAAGAGAAAGTAGCGTACAAGTGACAATTTACTGAACGGTTTTGTTACAAATAAATAGTCAAAGCACTAGAGCCAAACAAAGCGGGGGTATTTATATTTAATATTTACCATCTGCAGGCTTTGGTAAAGTGTTAATTTTGCGTTTGCGCCGATTTGAGGAACAGCTTGCGGGCGCTTTATAAATACAGCTAAAGCGGGCCAAGCCCGGTTTAGCGCAAGCTATCCGGGTTTTTTTGTACAAGGGAGTAAGTTATGTCGGAACAATCCAGCCAAACGGAACATTCTTATCAGCTTGAAACACTTGCAGTTCATGCGGGAACAAAGCGCAGCCAGTTTAATGAACATAGCGAAGCCATGTTTCTTTCGTCCAGTTTTGTTTTTGATAGCGCGGCCCAAGCCGCTGCACGCTTCATAGGAGCAGAGCCGGGCAATATTTATTCTCGTTTTACTAATCCTACCGTTACCATGTTTGAAGAACGTTTAGCCGCGCTCGAAAACGCAGAACAATGTGTGGCTACTGCGTCAGGTATGTCGGCTATTTTGTCGTGCTGCATGGGTTTGCTAAAAAGTGGGGATCACATCGTTGCTTCACGCAGTATATTCGGTTCGACGGTAAATTTGTTCGGTAACATTTTTACACGATTTGGAGTGGACACTACCTTTGTTTCTGCCACCGATGTGAACGAGTGGACTGATGCGGTACGACCTAACACACGGCTATTTTTTCTGGAGACGCCGTCCAATCCGCTTACCGAAATATCCGATATTTCAGGCATTGTGGCAGTGGCGAAGCAGCATGGTCTGTTGCTGGTGGTAGATAATTGTTTTTGCACCCCCGTTCTACAACGCCCGCTGGAATTAGGCGCGGATATTGTGATTCATTCCGCCACCAAGTATCTTGATGGACAAGGTCGTATGCTAGGCGGTGCAGTGTTGGGCAGCAAGAAACTAATGGAGCCTATATATCAATTTCTGCGTACGGCGGGACCGACCATGAGCGCATTCAATGCATGGGTATTCCTGAAAGGAATGGAGACGCTGAAGATTCGAATGGAAGCGCACAGTGCTAATGCGTTGTCCGTAGCGCAGTGGCTGGAGACGCAAGCTAATGTGTCGCGCGTGTATTATCCAGGTCTGCCATCGCATCCACAACATCAATTGGCGATGAAACAGCAGCGTACTGGTGGCGGTATCGTATCGTTCGAAGTGAAGGGTGGCAGAGAGGAGGCGTGGCATCTAATCGACAGCACGCGTATGATTTCTATCACAGCTAACTTGGGTGACACCAAGACCACTTTAACTCACCCAGCCACCACCACACATGCCCGAATAACGCAAGAAGCTAGAGACGCAGCTGGTATTACAGAGGGTTTGTTGCGCATTGCGGTCGGGTTGGAAGCTGTGAGTGACATTCAGGCCGATCTGGCACGCGGGCTGCAAAAATAACAAGTTGCCATCTTTAGGATTTTCCATCTGATTGATGGGCAACTTGTCGTGAGATTTATCCAGAAAGGGGAATGAAGTGCCGATGAAATCATGCTTGTGAGCCGTGAAGTTGAAAATATGGCAATACAAATCGGTAGTGCGCTAAAGTCGTATGGTTATATGTTGGCCACAGCCGAATCATGCACAGGCGGTGCGGTGGCAACTGCTGTTACTGATATTGCGGGTAGTTCCGAATGGTTTGAGCGCGGTTTTGTTACATATTCAAATGAGGCCAAGCGTGAGATGCTGGGCGTAGCCCAAGAAACTCTGACAAGTTATGGCGCGGTAAGCGAGGCCGTAGTGCGCGAAATGGTAACGGGCACCTTGTACCATAGTCATGCGCAGATAGCATTAGCTGTCAGCGGTATTGCCGGGCCAGCGGGTGGTATGCCGGACAAACCTGTAGGTACAGTGTGGTTTGCTTGGGGGGTCAAGGGAGGGCAGTGCATTGTGCGCCTGCATCATTTTTCAGGTGATCGTGCAGAAATTCGAATGCAGTCGGTATGCATAGCATTTCAAGGGGTATTAGAACTGCTGAATCAGGTAACGGAAGTAGCTTAAACGCGACTGTAAAATATCAAGTTTCTACGCAAGGTAAGCCGAGTAGAAACTAACGCATTATATGATTGATATGTAAGCGATAATTTTTTAATGCTGTATTGTGACGAAGCGGGGTAAGTAGGCAATCCGCAAAGCGGCTGCTCGCAAAATTGGAATTTTAGAGGTGCTTAAGATTGTATCGATTATGGTCGACACAATAGACCCTGAGAATATTTTAAAGACAGGTAATTTGCGACATTCTTAATGTCATCGTAAAAATCCATTGCACATTTAGCAACTAGCCTAGCCGTAATCTTTCTGGTTAAGGTTCATATGGCTTATGCCATAATCATGTATCATTTTTGAAGGGAAAAAGTTGCATGGATGATAATAAAAGCAAGGCGCTCGCGGCGGCGCTGAGTCAAATTGAAAAACAATTTGGCAAAGGCGCTATCATGCGTATGGGCGAGCATGACATTGCGCGCGACATTCAAGTGGTTTCTACTGGATCTTTAGGGTTGGATATCGCGCTGGGTGTGGGTGGCCTGCCGCGAGGTCGTGTAATCGAAATTTATGGACCGGAATCGTCCGGTAAGACCACGCTCACATTGCAAGTGATCGCCGAAATGCAAAAATTGGGTGGCACGGCCGCATTTGTTGATGCAGAACATGCGCTTGATCCGCAATACGCGCAAAAACTGGGCGTGCACGTCAGTGAACTGCTTATTTCCCAACCAGATAATGGTGAGCAAGCGTTGGAGATTGCCGATATGTTGGTGCGTTCGGCTGCGGTGGATGTCGTAGTGGTTGATTCTGTGGCAGCATTGACCCCTAAGGCAGAAATTGAAGGAGATATGGGCGAGCCGCAAATGGGTTTGCAGGCACGCTTGATGTCACAGGCATTGCGTAAACTGACGGCTAACATCAAGCGTTCCAATACGACGGTGATTTTTATTAATCAAATACGGATGAAAATCGGTGTGATGTTTGGTAGCCCTGAAACCACTACCGGCGGCAATGCTCTAAAATTCTATGCTTCAGTTCGGCTGGATATTCGTCGCGTCGGTGCGATTAAGAAGGGCGACGAGGTGATCGGTTCAGAAACTCGTGTGAAAGTGGTCAAAAATAAAGTGGCTCCGCCGTTTAAACAGGCAGAATTCGATATTTTGTATGGCGCAGGTATTTCTCGTGAAGGCGAAGTAGTCGAGCTGGGAGTGTTTCACAAGCTGGTTGATAAAGCTGGCGCTTGGTACAGCTACAAAGGTGAAAAGATTGGCCAGGGAAAAGATAATGCGCGTGAATATCTGAAAGAGCATCCTGAAATTTCAATTGAAATTGAGAACAAAATCCGCGCGCTGGCTGGTGTAGCTGCGCTCAATGATAGAGCGGAAAGTGGTGTCAAAGAAACCTGAGTTAAGTTTGCACACTCGCGCTATGAAATACTTGGTGCGACGTGAACACAGCCGTGCCGAACTTCATGCTAAGTTACAACGTTATGCCACACCAGACGACAATGTGGATAACGTTTTGGATGACTTGGCGGCGCGCGGTTGGCTATCCGATTTCCGAGCAGCTGAGCAGTTAGTTCGCTTACGCCGTAAACGCTTCGGCATGCAACGCATCGCATATGAGCTTCGCCAGAAAGGTATAGGCGAAGATCTGATTAACGATGCATTACCACAAATGAGAGATACAGAATTAGAAGCAGCTCGTAGCATCTGGCAAAGAAAATTCGGAATTGTTCCTGAGGATGCAAAGGAAATAGCCAAGCAGGTACGTTTTATGCAATCGCGCGGCTTTATGACAGATGTAATTTTTAGGGTGTTACGGGGTGTAGGCGATGGAGGATAGCAAGAGTTACCAGAGTTAAAGGTTCTGTAACCAGAGTGGGTACAGATCATTGTTATATTTAATTAATAGTCTTAGATGCTTTGTTAATACCGCTCCCTGACTGCTTGACCAAGGGCTACAGAGCCCAGTTCAATGTGCCATCTCTAGTAGCAACCTAATATCCTGTACTAATAGATTTACATTCTGATTATAGGGAGAAAGCAATACGAACTTGCCTTTTGTTCCAATTAGGTAGGTGCCATCAGAATGATCCAGTGCATAACTGTTTTTTTCGACTCGCTTTTCATAATTGACGCCAAAGGTCTTTGCGACCTGCGCAGTAGCTTGGGTATCGCCATATAAGCCCAAAAAAGATGGATGAAAAAATGGAACATATTCAGCCAATAGTTTTGGTGTGTCGCGTTCAGGATCCAATGTGACAAATAGCACTTGTACCTTTTCTGCATCCTTGTCAAGTAGGCGCATCACTTGTGCTAAGTCAGCTAGCGTGGTTGGGCAAATGTCTGGGCAGTGGGTATAACCAAAAAACATCACCACCACCTTGTCTTTAAAATCAGATAACCTGCGTATTTTGCCGTTAGGGTCAGTGAGCTGGAAGTCTACGGGTTTTTCTGCATACCGCCAACTGACATCAATAGCGTTGAAAGGAATAGGCGGCTGAGATTTTTCGCAGCTGACTAACAGCGTCATAAATAATAGTAAAAATAGGGTACGCATTTATTTCTCCTTGGCGATGAGGAAGCGGCCGATATCTAATTTTGTATGCGCCGACAGGCGCATAATATTCAATTATTGACAGTTTTTATTGCAGTAATACTGGTGGCTACAGAGACTTGTTATATGGTTCAGCTCAATATTGAAAAAACAGTGGGCAAGTTATCAAACAGTTATCTAAACTATATTAGCGCGCACGCTTCCCCATGCTGGTCTGTAGCCCTGACAGCGAAAGTATTTCTAATGACCTATTGCGCACATTAATCAGTTTGCTTTCTTGTAGGTGTGAGAGTGCGCGGCTGACGGTTTCCAGTTTTAATCCTAGGTAGCTGCCGATTTCTTGACGAGTCATTCGCAATTGGAATGATGTGGGCGAATAACCGCGCACTGCAAAACGCTGCGATAGGTTGAGCAAGAAAGCAGCTAAGCGTTCCTCAGCACGCATTGATCCAAGCAGTAGCATAATGTTTTGATCGCGCACGATCTCGCGGCTAAGAATACGGTGAAGGTGCCTTTGCAAAGGGGGAAGTTCGCGACTGAGGTCCTCCAGACGACCAAAGGGAATTTCACATACCTCACTGTCTTCAAGTGCGACGGCATCGCAAGTGTGCGTATCGCTATTAATGCCATCCATGCCGATGATCTCCCCAGCCATCTGAAAACCGGTGACTTGTTCTCGCCCATCTTCATTAAGTATCTGTGTTTTAAAAAAACCAGTACGGATCGCATACAACGCCTGAAATTTGTCCCCGCTCCGGTATAAAATGCTGCCATGTCGGTAAACCCCCTTGCGGGTAATTAAATCATCCAAGCGTGTTATTTCGATATTGCTCAAATTAACAGGTAGGCATAATTCGCGCAGATTACAAGTCGAGCATGCAGTTTTCAATGAATTGTTGGGGGCAGGTTTGTGCATGGCGTAAGTTTTATAGTGGGGTATTCAACTAAATGCGACAGAAAAGCGTTGGTGTCCTAGATTTAATTAAAAATAGTTGGTTAGCGAATGCGTATTACACTGTAGCATGATTAAATAATATTTTGTAGTGCTATGTTTTTAATGGCTAAGTTAATTTTTCAGGGTTTGACTTGAATGCCATTATTTTTATAATAGTATTCCGGTATGTGGTATTTAAACTGTAATATAGGAAAAAATACATATGAGTGAAAATTATATGTATATTTTGACATATATCAAGCATCTTATGGAGAATTGCCAACTTATACAGTGAATTGTTATGGGTGTACTGTTAATAAATGTGGCTCTATGTGCTTCGTAATGGGTAACCTTTCGATAACTGCTTAGATGAGCGACAAGAAATAATTAGCTAAAAATTTGCTTGCCTGACAGCCTGTCAGGTTTGTTGAAGTATGCTCAGCTTGATTTTTGAGGATAATTGAAGTGTTTTTAGTGTATATTCGCTGCTGTGCCGACGGCAGCTATGAAGCTGACCGTACCAGTAATCATGAAAGCCGCATCAGCTACTGACAAGCTGGAAAATGCGAACTGTTATAGAGCAATACGCCGTTCGGTGGAGTTGGTTTAGGCGCAGAAATGTGTCCACAGGAAGTGAAGATGTCTTGTCAGCTGAGGCAAAAATGCTTGTGCTGCAAGCAGTAACAAGTCGTAATGCGCAACGATTGGAAGGAAGTTTTCCGCTGGCGAAGAATCAATCCGCTCATTCTTCGACTGGCGCGGGACGAACGGGTTCATCCCTTTCTGCTAGAGATTAAAAAGTTTATGCCTGAGTCAATATCAATATAACTGACATTAATAATTGATTTTAATGTCGGAAATTTTTACATTGTAATTAAAATATTTAGTAGAGCAATAAGGTGCTAAAAAATTAACAATGTAATCTATTGGTTATTAATATAATGTTGTTTACATATTGTATTCGGCATGAATTTTGCTTAATCCATTGTTAAGGATTCTATCAGCTTCCTCATTGCTACATGACATTAAATTATTGAGTTGTGGTAGCAAATGAAATGCAGGATGTAACGTTAATGGAAGGATAATTTGATGACTATCAATTTGGATAAAAATGATGAGCTGGAAAAACAGCAGTTATCTCAGGATGCCGCTGATCAAATAAAATTTTCAGGCGAATCTCGTAGACGCTTTGCTACGTCTGGTTTAGCTGCGTCAGGTATAATTCTAACGCTCGCTAGCCGACCCGTATTGGGTCAAACAGCATTTTGCTTGTCACCATCTGGTTTTATATCTGGTAATACCAGCCAGCATGGTGCTTGCCCCGCACCCCCTCCCCCGGTGCTACTTCCTCCAGATCCAAACGAACAATTTATATCCGCGTTCCCGTTAAGTCAGTCGGATACTCCATATAAAAATAGGCTGTTGTCAGATATGTTGGAAACTCCTTGGCCGGATCCTAAACTTGAAAGTGTTACCGCTCCTGTACAGTCGGTGCAGAAAAATCAATTAGGCGCCGCGAGCTACATGGCGGCGTTAGGCGCTTCATCAGGTTCAAAATTTAAGAAGGGCACGGGCACAAGTACTCAAACGTCGCCGACTGTAGCTTCTGTAATTGCACCTCCAAACCCTTCTTTTCAGACACAAGAACTATTAAAACATCTTGTAATAGCTTTATTCCGTGCAAGAAACGGCGCTACTCCTTATTTGTCTGTATCAACTATTCAATCGATGTTCTATGAATGGCAAGCAAGTGGTACTTTTGCCCCAACTGCTGGTGTAACTTGGAATGCAGCACAAATCATTGAGTATTTGCAGTTAACTCAAAGCTGATTTATCGCAACAACCAGCTTTGGCCCTGTTTTCCCCTTAAAAATACTGATCAAAATGAAATGGCAAGTTATTTCCGATCAAGAAGTGAACTGCTGCTCATGGGGCAATGAGTGGGTGTTTTATAATAAGCTTTCGGGAGATACCCATCTACTGGGTTCGACGGCTGTTCAAATATTGTTAGAGTTACGAAAATCGCCATTAAAAGCACAATTGTTGACTGAAGCGCTTGCCCCACGACTACAAGTAAAAAAAGTAACGCATGAGGAGTTTTTATTTCAAATTGAACATCTCCTCGGTGAGCTTAATACGCTTGGACTGATAGAGTTTAGCTAATTTTGAATGTTTCTGCATTAACGCCATCTGAACTTAAATTCCGCCTTAAAAAATCGGGGATATTTCTTCGAACCGGTTCTTTCATTACACATTTGCAAACTTCGATCCCTGGAGTGTCTGAAAGTGTCGGATTACTTTACGCCGATTATCCCTTGGCTGAACAGGCCGATTTTGCGGATTTCCACGTTAGCCTAACTCGCCCACGCAACCTGAGACGATGGTTCAAGCCACAGGCGTTATTTTCATTTGATGGAAACACTATATTTAAACCTTTGCCGCTCGATCAGGCTTTTCCCATGTTGGAGTGGGGGCTGAATTGGTGCGTATCTAATCATGTAAATCACTGTTTGATTGTTCATGCGGCGGTGGTGGAAAAAGGTGGTTATGCGGTACTTTTGCCCGCTCCTCCTGGCTCGGGCAAAAGTACCCTTTGCGCAGCATTGGTAAACCGCGGATGGAGATTACTGTCTGATGAACTTGCTTTGGTTCGTGTTGGTGATGGAAAACTCATCCCGCTTCCGCGCCCTGTAAGCTTAAAAAACGAGTCGATCGAGATCATCAGGCGTTATGAGCCCAGTGCGATTTTCAGTCGTAAGGTGGATGATACGTTAAAGGGTACGGTTGCTCATATGAAAGCATCGTCTGATAGCGTAGCTCGCGCGTCAGAGGTCGTACAAGTTGCGTGGGTTATTTTTCCAAAGTATCAGGCGGGTTCTACAGCGTGTTTGGAGACATTGCCTCAAGCTCATGCTTTTATGCGGGTTGCGGATAATTCTTTTAATTACAGCCTGCTTGGACTCAACGGCTTTAGAACTATGGCACGTTTGATTGATGGATCTCTGTGCTATGATTTTACGTACAGCAAACTGGATGATGCTATTGAAATATTTGGTGCGTTAACGCCCCAAGCTTCTAGTAAATAATCACCTGTGTGTGGGTGTAGGATACTTGTCATTACGCTGCCTCAGACTTCCTTCTCAAGGATGTGATATGGGTTTCTGGCCCTCTCGAGCTAAGATTGGATTAGGCAATGGCAAACAAATTATCACATAATATTTGACAGACATACCAAATGTGATTCCTGATTACTTAATCATACAAGCTCTTAGAGAGCCCGACGCATTGGTTTCCTTAAGTCTGCCAGACTGGGATTTACTTATACGCCAAGCACGCCGCGCCAATCTGTTGGCACGCATATGCATTTTACTTGACGAGCGCGGCTTACTCGAGCAAGTACCCCAAAAACCCCGCGAACATCTGAAATGGTCACGCGTAATCTCTGAAAAACATGTTCAAGCTGTTCACTGGGAGGTAACGCAAATTCGACAAGCTTTGGCGAAAGCGGGGGTGCCGGTCGTTCTCCTCAAGGGTGCTGCCTATGTCATGGCAAAATTGCCGCCCGCAAAGGGAAGACTTTTCTCTGATATCGATATCATCGTACCTAAAGCGAGCCTCAATGCCGTAGAAGCCACCTTGATGCTGCATGGTTGGGCTGCGACGCATCACGATGCCTATGACCAGCGTTACTATCGTACATGGATGCATGAATTGCCGCCTATGCAGCATATTAAACGAATGACGGTCATCGACGTGCATCATGCGATATTGCCGGAAACGGCAGCGCTTCATCCTGATTCGGTGAAGCTCCGAACAGCAGCACAGTTAATTGAAGGCTACGACGATTTAAAGGTATTTGCCCCGGCCGATATGGTGCTCCACAGTGCTGTACACCTTTTCCATAATGATCAACTGGATCAGGGACTGCGGGATTTGGTTGATATTGATAGTTTGTTACGCCATTTCAGCAGCTTGCCAGCGTTCTGGCCAAGTCTATCTGTGCGAGCACATGAACTGGAGTTAACACGACCGCTTTTTTACGCCTTACGTTATACTGTAAATATTTTAAATACTCCTGTTCCCTCAGACATGATTAAAGTTGCCCAAAGTGGTCGCCCTAACCCGTTAACTTTAATTATTACAGATCAACTTTTTGAACGCGCGCTCATGCCAGTCCACAAGAGCTGCTCCGATTGGTTGACCGGTGCAGCAAGGCAAATGCTTTATATACGTGCAACCTGGTTACGCATGCCTCGCTTGCTTCTTGCACGTCATCTTTTCCATAAGGCATTCATTTCACCTAAGTCTGAATAATTGTTCCGTAACTCTGCTGATTATTTTGCGGTATAAAATGATTATTTGTTTATGTGCTTGGATCAGAGAAAGCTTGGCTACTTAACTGTTAAACATAGTATAGATTAAGGATGATCTCACAATGGCTGATGTGGAAACTCCGCTGATTAAGCTTCAGGACCTGTCCAATTTCTTAGAAAATGGCAACCTTAATGACAGTTATGCGCAACTCGCTGAAATGACGGCAAAAATATTGAGCGCCACCAATTGCTCAATCATGCTGCTGAATGATGGCGAACCCGACAATTTGCTTATGAGTGTGTGCGCTAGCTACGGTCCCATGCCGACTGAAGCTTATAAAGAATCGATAGGGAAGGGCGAGGGAATTGCTGGTCATGTGATTGCAACTGGGCAGGCATTGTTGATTGATGATATTAGCCAGTCGAAATTCGCCAAACTGGCTCGACGTGCAAATGAACCGGGTAAAAGTTTGATATTATCGCCAATCACAATTAGTGGGCACATTGTAGGTGTAGTTAACGTAAGTGGTCACCTGTGCGAGATTGCATTCAGTCTGGTTGACTTGAACCTCCTTAAAGTGGTTGCTTTATTCATTGGTAAATCGATCCAAACTATCCAATTACAGAGCATTTTAAATTCACGCTTTGCACAACTTGCGTTGGCCCGAGAAGCCCAAAATAATATAGGCGCATCTTTGGGGAATGTGTTTCACAATCCAGATCAAGTGGCGAAAATATTTGCAAAATCTTTTTACAAAGAAATGGCCCGTGGAGGATTCAGCTCAAATCAAATTATCGGCGCGGCTTCTGAAATTATTAGCCAGTTGAGCGATAATTTACAACAACACAGTAAGCGTATGGAACGAAAATTAGAAAAATAGACAGATGATATGCCTGTATTGCAGCAAGCTGATTTTAAAAGAAAGTCGTAGCTATTTTAGGGGTTATAACCCGAATCCGAATTAATTTAGTAGAAGTCAGTAGAGTCCGGCAATTTTGAAAAATGTTGATAATAAATTGATTGTTAATTGTGTGTTTAGGGGTGTCGCCGACTTGAACGTGATTTTTTGGGGCGTTGGGATTGTCTACCCGAGATTTCCTGTCATGTATTCAGGCAAAACCGAATAAAATAAATCTGAATTCAAACCGCTAAAAAAGAAAAAGCGTGAAGGCTACCGGCAGCGCAATCCCGATTGAAGGCAAGTTTGGGCAAGGCAAGAATGGTTATAAGCTGAATTACGTCCGGGCAAAAACAGAACACACTAGTGAAGCATTGACCAATAGCATCTTTCTGGTAATGAACCTGAAGGTGTTGTTGAAGGTTTTTATTTGCCTTCGTGCGCGCGGCTATAAATATTGCTTTTTAATTGTTAGAGGCTGCTTTAATTTATTTCAAAGCCTTAGTAAGGATGTAGTGATCAAGTAATTACGTGAACTAGTCTCAATCTGATCTGAGCTGATTTATTGTTCGTGTCCTCGCCTTGACTGCGCTACGCCTGGCAACCGATAACATACGCAGTGCTTCAGCTACACCCGACTGTGACTTTGGGAATGCTGTTGCGTTACCAGAAAGTACTGTTCGTGCTGCACTTTCAGCGTCAGTCGGATCTGACTTACCTTGAAGTCTACGCTTAGCACGATCAGGACGATTTATTTCCCATACCTCAATACCCTCCTCGCGCAATAGACGGGTAAGACCAGCGCCATATGTTCCTGTTCCTTCAACACCTGCACGTCGTATATTTCCGAGAGAACGTGCCCATGTTAGCAATTTTAGATAACCTGCTCTATTAGTCGATATGGAGGTATGTGTACCTATCACTTTACCCTGGTGGTTAATGACTACACCAACATGTTTATCTAAATGGGTATCAGCGCCAAGCATAACTTCATTTTGAATCAATGTGCCGTCCATATTTTATACTCCTCAGTCAAGATTGGCGCATTACCAACCCCACTTACCGGACAGGATACTTACGGTGCAATTCAACGCTCCTATTAGGTCACATGTAATGGGCCCGGCAACGCTCGGGGAATGCCTAGGCCAGATCGACAGGTCAACGCAAAGGCACTACTTCGCCAATCCCAACACGGGTCAGATCAAATCAGGCATTCCAAACCATATTAAACTGAGTATCCCAACAATTACCTTTGCGACTCATGCTACAAATGATGCCATTTTGTTTCAACAAGGCCTGGTATTCGTTGCTGGCGTATTGACTACCTCGGTCTGAATGCAATATCAGTCCAACCGTTGTTTGCCTCTGTCCAATCGCCATCTGCAACGCCTGACAGACCAAGGCCGCTAGCATCGTGGGACTCATCGCCCAGCCGATGATCTTGCGTGAATATAAATCCATCACCGATGCCAAATACAGCCAACCTGTTTTGGTACGGATGTAAGTAATATCAGATGCCCAAGCCTGATTCAATTTCGGGGGATTGAATTGACGATTCAGCAAGTTCTCTGCCACGGGTAGATCGTGTTTACTGTCGGTGGTGCTCACAAACTTCTTCTTCCAAACCGGATTTAAACCCGCTTCACGCATTAAGCGACGCACTTTAGTATCAACCCATAACAATGTGCTGCGCCTTTAGCTCGTCAACGATACAACGACTGCCATAGCAGCGTTGATTCGTCACGAAAGCGGCTTTAACCTGCACACTGGCGACACAAATAGCTGGCTTCTCGATGCGTCAATTGGCGGTGTAATATCCCGAGCGGCTGATTTGTAATATGCGACATGCTTGGCTGATGGCCTTCTGTTGCCATTGCTTAATGAGGTTGTAGATCATCTCAATTCGCGGGCAAAGAAGGTCAATGCATTTTTAATAGTTCATTGTCAGCGTGCAGTTGGCGGATCTCGGTCTCCAGTTGGCGGATGCGTTGCTGCTCGACAGTGACAGGCTTACCGATACTGGGTTTACCTAGTTGCTCAGCCCGATATTGTTCAATCCAGCGGCTCACCGCTGTACGGCCTATGCTCATGTCTTTTACAATTTGCGTGATACTCAGTCCTTGATCAACTACCATGCGTGCAACTTCTAATTTAAATGCGGCTTCGTAATGCTTGCGGTGCTTGCTCATTGCGATTCCTCTCTAGCTGAATAATAATCCTATCGAGGTGTGCGTTTCTATTAGACCACTACAGGATTAGGCAACTGCCGCATTGTCTGCTGACTTTCAGAGGTGACTCTACCTATGTGGTGAGCGCCCGGGTAAGCTCGGTCGAGGTTCCGAAAACACAGTCACCATCGTTGCAGCTGTGCAGATCACAGTGGACGGCTAGTCGGTCGTATATCAGGCAGCAACCGACGCTACTCAACCGAACTGACATATCTCAATCTTCGAGAGACTTCCCTGCAGAAGATGCATAAATTCAAACAGACAGTTTGACTATTCTCAATCATATGTCGATAATTTTTACACATGTGCTTTATGTGTTCGTTGATAATTATGAAATAAAAATGTCGCATTATTTCAGACTAAGCATTAGTGGTGTCCACTATTGAAAACTAATGGAATTTATTTTCATCAATGTGTGCATATAGTGGAGCATTAAATGCTATGATTTTTTTATCATGCGTTCTATGAATAGGATTTAGCGGAGTCTTCCACGGTTTGCCCATTTTGGGTGGATGGCGGTCATGGCCTCAGCCCACCTTCTTTAGCAGGTGGTAGTTGAGTAATAAATACTATTAATAATTTCATTGATTTTATTGAATTTATACATTTAATGCTCAATCTGGCATTATTAATTAGTATTTAGAATTTTTTACAGAGGGTTGCTCTTAAGTTATGAAATTGAAACTAATTAGAGGCGCTGACTATGAATCAGACAAGAATCGATGCTACGATTGAGCCGGACAAGATGTGTTTGAGCTGATTTGTATGTAAGCTACACAATGCGCTACCTTCAACTTCAAGTTCACTTGGCCGAATCACATAGTATGAACTGCCAGTTCTCGACTTTCAGATACTTCACTCTTGAAAATGCATAGACCAAAACGATCTGACCTCAGATTTGCAGTTGAATGTCGAAAATTTTTACATGTGCACTTCATAGGCATTATTTTTCCCCGTGTTAAATTTTTATTATTATGATTAATAAGCTTTATTTTTAAGTGGTACGTATTTTGCTTTAAGTAGAGTGAGGCTTTTAATGATTTTTGGGCCGAAGTACCCGAATATTTTAATTACAACTTTTAAGAAGGAGAATTTAAATGATGAACAGTAAGCTGAAACACTATGCGATTAGTGCTGCAGTTGTTGCAGCCTTTACTTGCAGTTCAGTGGCGAGTGCCTTAACACTCACTAATGCTGACGGTAATCATAACACTTGGGGTGGGTTTGACTGGGCCTCAAATGGTACAGCCGTTGTTGATGGTTTTAACTCAGGGGCATTAACTGGGCTGACCACTACTTTTGACTTGACGTACTATGCTAAAGCCAGCAATGTCCTTGATATTAACGGTCTCAATATTCCGATGTTGGGTATATTTCTGGATACCTATGAATATACTATTGAAGCCAAAATTAATGAGACTGGTACGTGTACAGCAGATAATGGTGTAATTTGCACAGCGTCTACTTTTGCTGTTAACTCTGGCACATTCTCTATTTGGTATGACACCACTCCCGATGTAAATATGGTAACTGGAGCGGGCATTACCGATGGTATAGAGATAATCACCGGTTCGATATTGGCCCAGCCAGGCGGTGGATTTGACATCCTTAATGGCGGACTTGCTACCCTTCAGGCGGTAATTACAAATACAAATAATACTTATATTAATCCAGATTTGGCTACGTCAACAGCAACAACCTCTTTGCAACTGGGCGCAAGTCAAACTGGATGGGTTACTCCCAATCCTAGTATGCCTGATGTTGGCGGCGGCACTCAACTTTTGCCAGCAGGCCATATAGCACTGCAAGCTGACGGTAATCAAAACTTTATAGCAAGCACAGTGCCTGAGCCTGGATCTTTGGCTTTGCTGGGCTTAGGTCTGACTGGATTGTCGTTAGTGCGCCGTCGTAAGAAAGCTTAAGCGCGATAGCGATTCGTATCTCGAAAGGGCCAGGTTTAAACCTGGCCTTTTTTGTTATATGCGCTTAGTCGTCATTACGGTCAAAACTTGCTTTTGGTAAATCGTAGGCTCGGCTTAATTCATATAGTCGTACCCTCCAATAAAGTAGTTGGCAATGCATCACAATGTAATAGTGATAAAGCCAAGCTGCGGACTGATAATTGCTTATCTAAGACGCTTAGCCGGCACCCCTCCCCAGACTTCTCCAGGGCCGATTCGGGTGTCTTTCAGCACGACGGCTCCGGCCGAGACGATGGCATCGTCGCCAATGATGACGCCACACATGACGATAGCGGTAGCGCCGATTGTGACGTTGTTGCCGATTCGTATGCGGGATAGCGTGAAGTGGCGCCCTTCGATGGCATGGCAAAAAAGTACGGCATCGTGGCCAATAATGCAGTTGGCACCCAGCTCGGTCAATGGCGGATCTAGCAGGGTGCCGGCACTATAGGTGTTGGCACCCATCCGGGCGCCAAGCGCTTGATAAATTAACCGCATCAACGGCACCGGTATAAAATGAGTGCGGATTAAACTATTGAAAAGCATGAGGTAGAAAAGGATATTGACTTGGGCAGCGAATTCATCACGCGATCCTTCATCCAAGCTGCCTTCAACTAATGGCATGAAATGCAGAAAAAGTCGATACATGACAAAGGCGTATAAATAGATGATTACGACTGCTCCTCCCACCATAGCAATTCCTCGAAAATCACCGAGCGATAACGATCCAAGTAACCCGTAAGTGGTAGTTACGCCAAGCACCAGAATGGTGCCGAGAAGCAGAAAAAACAACGCGACTTGCGGCAGGGTGATTTTACGCATAATTACTCTCCTGATTGGACTTTGCTAACCCAAAACTTCAGATATGAATGTTCGAAAGCGTTGCCCAGCATCAACTTGTCTGAATTGCTCACCTGTTTGCTCGGCTGTCCGAGCGTAAGTGGGGTTGCTAAGCAGGGTATGGACGGCATCTTTCAGTTGACCAGGTTGAACATTCGCGGCACGCAGACTTATACCTGCTCCCAATCGTTCAATGGCAACCATGTTCAATAGTTGATCCATATTGGAGCACAGACCAATGATCGGCAGCCCGCTGGTAAGTGCCTGATAGGTGGTTAGGCTGCCGCCGTTACAGATTATTACTTTCGAGCGACGGGTTGCGATGTCTAAGGGCAGGTAGTCGATAATGTACGCATTGGCTGGCGTATCGGCCAGCGCGACTTTCCCAGCTGTGGCGACGATAACTGTAAGCGGTAGTCGCGATAAGGCGGTGAGCACCATCGGCAGAAGGTCGGCCTGCCCAGAGCTACCCAAAGTCAGTAATACTACCGGCCTGTCTTCGGGCAGGCTGCTCCACCACTGTGGCAGCGGTGTTTTGGCGGTCCAGAGCACTGGGCCGAGATAGCGATGGTGGGCTGGCAAATTGCGAGTTGGCACAACTTCGGAGGTGTCCGCATATAGAACATGATCGCCCCAAGTATAGGCATTTTTAATATCCAGCCCCAGAGACGGTAGCCCATAGCGGCGACGCAGCTGGTTCAGTGGACGTGCATGCAAGGCAAAGGCGATGGGTCTCGCGGCATCGAACAATTTTTGCGCAAGTCTGATCCCCAGAATTCTGGTTATAGGCAGATCCGGTACTGGATAATTGGTGTCTGCAAACGGGCTCCAGTAAGCATTAACCACTGCGGCATAAGGAATATGGCGCAATGGGGCACTCACCGCCAAAGACAGTCTGAAGTCTCCGACAACTAAATCGGGTTTGACGCTGTCGAGTAACTTTAAATCGTCTTCAACGTAATTGGTGAGCGTCTCAACACTATATAGCGGCTTGCCCTTGTTAAGGGCTTGCTCGAATTCGGCGGATGGAATGGATCGAATGGGATGAAACTCACAGTCAAAATTTTTTTCCAAATTAATATAACGAGGATCAGAGGCGATAACAACTTCATAGGTAGAAGGATCTAGCGCCCTCGCCAGGGTCACAATCCTCGCGAAATGCGCAAGAGTGACCGCTTCAGCAACAAGGAGAACGACAGGTTTGCTTCGAATTTTCATTGCACTCACGCCCAAGAAAGTAATACCATAACACGGGAATTATTATGCGCCATGACTTATTGGATTTTAAATGGGAGGTACTGGATGGGCGGCACCGAAACTATAATCCAGCTGTCATTGCAAGGCATGAAGTACTGTCAATGCAATGTATCAATCAGCGAAACACATTGTACCCTATGCGGATTTTGTGCTTCCAATGTGTTGTGCGCTTTCTGCTGATGCGTCCTGCACGGTTGATTCCGCTCCTACAATGATGCTATTCCGTTATATTGATGGATTGCTCTGTAGTCAACTCAGACACATGGGAGTAATATGGCTAATTTGTTGATCGCCGCGCGCAATCTGGCCCGCAATCGGCGGCGAGCGCTGGCAGCCTTGCTTATGGTAGCTGTTGGTGTAATTGCACTAGTGCTTGCTGACGGCTTTATTCAGTGGGTTTTCTGGGGTATGCGAGAAGGCACCATCCAGTCCGAATTAGGCCATATTCAGGTTATGCGACCAGGATATCTCCATGCGGGTGCAGCCAATCCTTATGCTTATATTTTGCCGGAAAACTCGCCGCAGCGCAGCGAGATCGAGTCCGCTCCAGGTGTCAAGTTAGTGGCGCCGCGGCTGGCGGTGACGGGACTCATCAGCCACGGTGAGACAACCGTCGCATTTGTGGCAGTAGGTGTCGACCCAAAAAAACAAAAGGAAGCGGAGTTGAGTCAGGCCGTGCGTATTGTAGAAGGTCGGAATCTCAATGATGCGGCTGCAAAAGAGGTGGTTCTGGGGCGTGGTCTGGCGCGTAACCTTGATGTAAAACCGGGTGATACCGTGGCGCTGCTTGCGACCGCTTCAGGTGGTGGTATCAACGCCGCCGAGATGAAAGTTGCCGGAGTGTTTGTCAGTCCCAACCAGGCTTTCGATGATTCCGCTCTGAATCTGCCCATCAGTCAGGCGCAATCACTGCTTCGCGTTAGCGGTGCCCACGTTTGGCTAATACTACTTAATGAGACTGATCGCACGGATGATTTTCTCGCGCAGTTCCGCAGCCGCTTCCCTGCATCGGCGCATAAGTTGGAGTTTGTGCCCTGGTATCAGCAAGCAGATTTTTACAACAAGACGGTGGCGCTATTTTCGCAGCAAATGAACGTGTTGCGGCTGATTATTGGCTTCATTATCGTGCTCAGCATTTCCAATATGCTTGTGATGAATGTGCTTGAACGTACTGGTGAAATTGGCACGCTGCTAGCCATCGGATTCAAGCGAAAAAAAATCCTTCAAATGTTCGCTATTGAGGGACTTTTGCTCGGGCTGGTCGGTGCATCCATGGGACTAATTGTAGGTTACGGGCTTGCCGAATTGATCTCCTCAATTGGTATACCTATGCCGCCACCCCCCGGCATGGAAGAAGGGTACACTGGCAAAATTCGGATTACCCTGAACGTAATGGTGACTGCGTTTCTGATTGCGTTTATTACTACTGCACTGGCGGGTTTATACCCGGCATGGAAAGCCTCGCGCCTGCAAATTATTAACGCGTTGCGGCATAATATTTGAGGATATGCGGAAGCCATGTTAAAGCTCGCCTTTCGCAATATCTTCCGCAATCGTTTGCGTACTGCGCTGACGTTGGCGGCAATTATCACTGGGGTGGTCTCCATTATCATCAGTGGTGGTTTTGTCGAGGATGTGTTTGTGCAGTTGCGCGAGTCGACAATACATTCGCGTATTGGGCATGTGCAAGTTTTGAGGAGCGGCTATCTCGAGTATGGTCGGCGTGACCCAGCGCGATATATGATAACGCGTCCGAAGGAGGTAGTGGACGTGGTACGTACTATTCCGAATGTTCAGGCCATCATGGCACGTGTGAACTTTTCCGGATTAGCTAACAACGGTCGCGCAGATTTGCCCATCATTGGCGAAGGCATCGAGCCGGACAAGGAAGCGAAGTTGGGAACCGCCACTACAATCGTTGCCGGCCGGTCGCTGCGGATTGCGGACGCATTTGGTGTGGTTGTTGGAGAGGGTGTTGCCGCTGCTCTTGATTTGCGTCCTGGCAGCTTCGTGACATTGATGGTGAATACATCTGAAGGCGCTCTGAATATGCTCGAGTATGAGGTCGTGGGCGTGTTCCGTACATTCTCTAAGGAATATGACGATCGAGCCGTACGAATTTCGTTACCAGCCGCAAAGGAGTTGTTGTTCACCCAGTCGGTACATAGCGCTGTCGTGTTGCTGGACGATACTACTGTAACTGACACGGTGACAGCGATCGCCAGATCCAAGTTAGAACCGCTTGGCTATGTCGTAAAGCCTTGGCATGAGTTGGCCGATTTTTATCAAAAAACTGAGGCATTGTATCGGCGCCAATTCGGGGCGTTGCAGGCTATTATTCTTGTTATGCTGATTTTAAGTGTGGCCAGTACCATCAATATGGTGGTTTATGAGCGCACTGGCGAATTCGGAACTTTACTTGCCTTAGGGCAGCGTCGGCACCAAATTTTCAAATTGATACTGCTTGAAAATGGGCTGCTGGGTTTGCTCGGCAGCGTGCTCGGCGTAGTCATTGGAGTCGTGCTTGCAGGCATTATTTCGGGCATCGGCATTGCCATGCCGCCACCGCCCGGCTCGAGCTCTGGCTATACTGCTACAATTGTACTGGTACCGAGGGTGCTTGTGGCAGCAGCCCTGATTGGCGTGCTGGCGGCGGTTATGGCTGCCGTGCTCCCAGCTCGTCGCGCCTCACGCTTGCCGGTAGTTGATGCACTGCGCCATAATATTTGAGGGAGGTGAAATGCAGTATCAGCGACTGAGCTTTTTCAGATAGTCCTTGGAGAATATTTTGTCTGGCAGGTCGCGTATAACCATGTCGCGATATTCAAGAGCTGAACGACGACCATGACGCAGACTGTCTTCTATGATTAGTTGGGTTGGTCGCAGATCACCACCCAGCGCACGATACGCTTGGTAATGGCCGGTTTTTAGTAGTCGGCCTGAGAGCGCATAGAATTCAGCTTTATAGGGGCGATTGTTTTTTTCGTTTATCCAGAAGAGCACCTTGCTATACGTGACCCCACGATCGACTGCATCTAGTTGCAGAACGCGGTAGGAAACGCCGTCAATATTCTCCGTGCGCAGGAGCTTGGGTTCGTAATCACCCACGAAATTGGCGCGAGCTAAGTCACCATTCGCAACTTGGCCAGTCAGTTTCTGTGAAAGCGGCAAACGAATCGGTTGAGACAGGTTGGGCAGAAAGGCCCATAGGTCACGATCCCGCATCAGTAGTATCTGACCGCGGTCCACCGCAGGGGCCGTGGTCTGAACTAGGGTCTGGTTGTTGCCTTTAGAGAGTATCCGGTAAACACGTACATCTTCATCGGTGCCGGGTTCTGTTGTCGTGATAGTCACGTCAACCTGGAAGCCTTCGTCAGGAAAACGAATACGGTCTGCTTGCGATAGGATTTCACGTGCAAAATTGTTGTTACTTGTTTTGTCAGCAGCCACTGTAGTTGTGCAAATCGACAATAACATCGTAATCAGGAAGGTGCGCCAGAAAGCTTTGAGTTGGTGGCGCTTGATGTGAACGTTGAGCAAAGTCATGAATTGCAGATAAGGATAAAGTATAGACATAGTGTATGAAGTGATCCGTCAATCCAAACCAGATTATTAAAGACTGTAGAATATCATACGATAAAGTTAAAGATAGGGGCATGTTTTTGTCAAGCAAGAAGTAAGAATCTGCTTTTTTTGGCTCTATTTGATTCGTGGCGTATAACCTTTCGTTAAATACAAGATGAACATCAAGAAATAGTTAATTAAAAATTAAATTAACTTTGATCAACTCTCAAGAAACAGTAATTATATTTTTTGAAAATTTATAACAAGGGCAACTGGCATCATGCATAAGCTGCAACAGCCTGTGGCGAAAGCGTCAAGCCGAGTTCTTGTATACTCAGATGACGGTTCAATGGCGATTGCTTAACTGGCTTTTTATCCGAAAACGACGCTAATTCACCATAGCACTGTTTCTTGCCAACGACTTTCGGGCGAATATCATAACTCAGTACGGATGTACTTTTAAAAATCCGTTCGTCCTGAGCTGGTCGAAGTATTGACGGATTGCTAGCAGCCTGTCGAACTTAATGAATCGTAGCAAAAATTGAGCTAAGCGGTGAAATATACACCGCTTAGCTCAATTTTCAGCCGATTTCCTTTAAGTCTGACAGGCTGCTAGACTTAAGGTTAAATGAAATATTTGGGTTGGTTATTCTCCGCTGTGCCGACGATAGCTATTACACTGCTCAACTTTCGGCTGGCTTAAGGCGAACGGATATATTTCTTCTGCGGGAGGTTAAAAGTTGATTGCTCACGCTACGTCACGTAGAGCCATGTTGTTTCATCACAAGTTTTGTGATTGGTTAGTCGGTAGGCGGTGTTGTGGCAGTTTTTTGATAAACAGGATCGACAGGCGCTACATAATATTCAATCTCCAGCACTGATTACAAGTTTGGCAGCGCTGCGGAATGCGAAATACAATTGACGCACCTTCGTGTCAGTTCCAGACATTGCCTGAGTTGACGGTCATTATTATCTTGGAAGTTTTGGAAGCAGTAGTGGTGTCTTGCTGAATGGAGGAAAAATGAAACATAATCAACGATATGGCGATGATATTGCTGTTAACTGTACGCAACCGGAGCTTGTTCCCGATAGTGAAAATGCTGTTGAATCCGTGCCGATAATTGTTGAGGTTCGATCAGTAGATAAGGAATATTATTTAGGCAAGCAATCAGTTAATGCATTACTTAACATATCGCTCATTATCCATAAAGGCGAATTCATGGCACTGGCAGGGCCGTCAGGGAGCGGCAAGTCGACCCTGCTCAATCTGATTGGTTGTATTGACACTCCGACCTCGGGAAGCATTCTGATCGAAGGGCTGGATATAAGTGGTAAAACGCCAGATGAACTGGCTGATCTTCGATTGAATACACTAGGATTTGTCTTTCAGACCTTTAATCTGTTGCCGGTACTTTCAGCTTGGGAAAATGTTGAATATCCTTTATTGCAACAACGAGATGTAGATAAAAAAACACGACAGGATCGCGTGCGGCATTACCTGAATATGGTTGGACTAGAGCCTTATGCGCACCACCGCCCTAATGAGTTGAGTGGCGGCCAACGTCAACGAGTCGCGATTGCACGCGCCCTTGCCACCCGTCCAAGCATAATTCTTGCAGATGAACCGACTGCCAACCTGGATCACAAGACAGGTGAAGGTATCCTCAGATTGATGAAAGACATTAATCAGAATGAGGGCACAACTTTTGTTTTTTCCACTCACGACGCACGGGTCATGGAGATGGCCGGTCGGGTGATTAAACTGGCCGATGGTCAGTTGGTAGTATAGGAATACCTTATGAGAAGGAATGTTTACCCCAAAAAAAGTCAGCGAGTTTATCGGCCAAGATTTTTCAGTGCTTTGCTGCTAGTCCTGTTGTTAAACGTTGCACCGGCAGACGGAGCAGAAGGCAAAGAAAATAACGTGAGTGCGCAATCTTTCGACGACCTTTTTAACTTCTCTGCTCCCAGCCCCGAGGAACCCGTTTCGGAGAATGTACTGGCTAGCATCGTTCTGCCTGTTGCGCAAGTGACCGAGAAATCTGACCTACCCTTTAACCTGCGACTGACCGGTTTTTATCAAAATAAGCTTGCTTA
The DNA here is from genome assembly GCF_927904885.1 of Candidatus Nitrotoga sp. M5. Taxonomy (GTDB): domain Bacteria; phylum Pseudomonadota; class Gammaproteobacteria; order Burkholderiales; family Gallionellaceae; genus Nitrotoga. The sequence continues at coordinate 4,320 of NZ_CAKMNW010000010.1, read as the reverse complement.
TACCTACGCCGACAATCAGCATTGGTCCAGGTTCAACAACATTCTTGACCTTGCTACTCAGGGCCGCACGGAGGGTGGGATGGCGTGGAAATTGGGCGGGCGTATCAATTATGACCCGATCTATGATCTCACCGACTTTTATCCTCAAGCGGTGCGCAAAGATCAGCGATTCGAGGCCATGATTCGTGAGGCTTACACGGATATTTCTACTGGGAACTGGGACTTTCGTTTAGGAAGGCAGCATATTATCTGGGGAGAGATGGTTGGGTTATTTTTTGCCGATGTGGTCTCGGCCAAGGATTTACGCCAGCATGTACTACAAGATTTCGATATTATCCGTATTCCACAGTGGGCTGCACGGGCTGAGTATTTTAAGGGGGATTTTCATGCTGAAGGGGTATGGATACCTTACATGAGCTACGATGATATAGGAAAGCCTGGGTCCGAGTTTTACCCGTTTAATCCGCTTCCCATTCCCGGCGTTAAGACGATCATTGCTTCAGAAAAAAAGCCCACTGGCCTGAATGACATGGCTTATGGCACGCGCTTGTCCTATCTTAAGAGCGGGTGGGACATCTCCGGTTTTTATTACACTGCCAACGATCCAGCGGCGGCCTTTGCGCGTCAGGCTTCACTGCTGCCTACCCCCGTTATCACCTTTCAGCCCATTCACGATCGTATTCACCAGATAGGTGGCACATTAAGTAAGGATCTTGGGCCGATGGTGCTCAAGGCTGAGGCAATATACACCAGAGGCAAGCAGTTCAGTACGATAAACGCGGCTGATGTGGATGGTCTAGTTAAGCAAAATATTTTTGATTACGTAGCGGGCTTAGAATGGAATTTTCCGCAGGAAACGCGATTTAACACTCAAATATTTCAGCGTTTTTTTCAAAATTATGATTCAGGAATTATGCCACGCAAAACCGAAAGTGGAATTTCATTGTTGCTTACTACCCATGCGCTCCACCCTAAACTCGAACCTAAAATGCTGCTGGTCAGAAGCTTGAACCGCAACGACTGGTTCGCCCAACTTAAACTTACCTACGAGCTAGATGGTAATTGGCGGCTGGCAACAGGAGCCGATATCTTTTCAGGGCATCATACTGGTCTGTTCGGGCAGTTCGACAACAAAGATCGGGTTTATACAGAGGCGCGATACAGCTTTTGACTTTATTTCGCGCTAACCAACTGTCCAACTGACAGGCGCAAGGATCGGCTGGTTGCCGAACGCCCGTTGCCGATTCGCCCTAGAAATACAGCCTGGCCTACTGCGTCGTTCTGCAGCAACCGGGAAAGCCGAGCGCCCAGGTTTGCCGCTGTTTCCGTGGCGCCGGGTAGGCGGCTAAATGCCCTCTCTTCACGCACATAGCGGCTAAATATAAGTGGAGTCATTTCGGGCTGTAATTGAAGGCTCAGACTTGTGGCTGTTAGCCAGAAGCGCTGAACCGCTCGGCCTGCAGCCACGTAATCGTCGATCGTCTCAGGCGCTTTGTGCGCCAGAAGGACGAAATGGGCGGCACAAAAAAGACCAGGCAGCAAGTCCATTTCAAGCCGCGGCACCAAGTGTCCGGCCAAGTAAGTGTTAAAAAAATCAACACGTCGCCAACTCGCCATGATCCAGTTCATCAACTTTAGGGTCATTTTGTCCACCCCTAAGGCCTGATCGGGTACTTTGTCCTCGCTGTATCGGGCGTTCCACTGGATGATGTCACGGTGGACGAGATAGGCCTCCGGCAGTGTGAGTCTGAGCTTAGCGTTGTCAAACATCAATTTAGCTAATTGCCAGCGTTGTGTTCCACCTTCGAACCAATGCACCGTGTAAAATTTTCCCACAGCAATTTGCAGGGCCAGTTTCTGCGATGCGTTGAGGGGGGTGGTACGCATGGGCCGACGCTGGACAGTACGTTGTTTTATGTAGGGTAATAAGGTGTCTAGCGGTAAGTGGCTGTCTGGGATTAATTTCACGAAGTAGTTAGGATGGGTATCCGGTGAGTCAGGAATGCGCCTGAATTCTGCCATCAGACCATGGGCGCTCGCGGCTATGGCGAGGGTCTCGAGTAGCGCCCCCAAGGCAATTTGACTGGGATGCCCATCAAGGTCATAGATACAATGATCGCGGGTATCGAACGCATGGATGATCAGATGATGCTCGTCGAGGATTTCAAAGCGCCATGGCTGAGTGTTATCACCGGAGGGCGCCCAGCGAGCGAATTCAAGAATATCCGCGATGGGCTGAGGTGTGGGTTGCATTTATAGTCCAAGTTTGCGTTTTGCGATGGCGATGGCGAGACGCTGCAAAGGGTTGCGGTTGCCGCCGGGTCGCCAAGTTAGCTCTAGTTTATTGCGATAGGCATCGAAGTGGTAGCCTTTGGGCGCTGCCCGAACCGGTCCGCGCCCAAAGAGGATTTTAAGTGCTTCAGTCGCCGCGACGCCAGCGCAAAGCTGGCAGGCCATTATGGTGGACGGGCCTTTGCGATTAGCCAGGTCGACCGTTGATGGGTCAGCTAGGTAGTCCATTTGCAAGCGAGCGGGTGCTAGCCCCAGGAGAAAACGCAAAGGTTTTTCCGACTCGGGACAGTCGTCCAGGCGGAAGTAATCCTTAAAGCTCATGCCCCCAGGTAGAAAATTGAGTACTGCAGTACCCATCCCCAACGGGGCAGCTGTAATGGCTGGTATACCTTTCGCGGCACACTGGGCAAATGTTTGTTGGCGAGCCTGAAAAGCAAAAAAATCCAGCCCGTCGACGTAGAGATCGACTCCTTCCAGAAAGGCATCGAGATTGTTCTCCGTTACACCTTGGGTAAACCCGATGATGTCAAGTTCTGGATTAATGTCACGCGCTTGCTGGATCATGATATCTAGCTTGGGCTGGCCCAAGGTACTGACAGCAGCTCCAGTCTGGCGATTAAAATTAACGAGATCAAAGGTATCAAAATCGGCCAGATTAAATTTGCCTATACCCAACCGGCAAAGAGTTAATAGGTGTACCCCTCCGACCCCTCCCATACCCGCTATCGCTACCCTTTTGTGGCGGAGTTGATTCTGCTCATGCCGCGTTAGCCAGCCGATATTGCGGGAAAAGGCCTGCTCGTATTCAAATGTGCTCATAGTGGTGAGGCAGGGCCATATCCATCTCTCAATAAACGTTGGGTGATCCCCAGTTCATCTTTGTGGGGAAAGAAATAAGGGTAAATCGACCTAGTAGTTTTTGCGTCCGGCCCGAGGCCACCATATTTTTTAATTTGTTCAAGCATATAGGACATTTTTAGCGTCAATAGCACAGCCGGGGCATTAACGCGAGGGCACGTTCTCTCTGGGCCAAGTTGTTTAAAACCCATCATGCGCTCATAAAATATCACATGTCGAGGGTTGACCTCAATTAAAGTATCAGTGCAATGATGAATATTGCTTGCATATATATAGGCAACATGAAGCAACGCCGGCATTACTCTTTTGGATTTTAAATTCTGGTCAATCGCCAAGCGTGTGATATCGAACAGTTTACAACCCTGGCTACGTAGTAGCTCTACTTCAGGATGGTAAAGTTCATCAGCTGCTAAACCTTGGGGGGGGGAATCCAGACCTATGGTGAGGGTACCCACTAAGTCATCATGATAGTGGGTCACCAAGGTAATCTTGTTGGGGTCTGTTAAAGAGTCAGTGTCATAACCACGCCAACTGTACATCTTCTTGATCAGCAGACTGGCGGCTTCACGTATTCCTTGCGAATTAGCTAATCGGATTTGAAATTGTTGCTGAGCGAAGGGGATCTCTTTGATAGTCTCGGATGTTAATTTGGGAATTAACACATCTTGTAAGGGGTGTGGAGGAAACGTAATGAGGGCTTGATCCTCCTGATCCATAGAATTTGGCTGAGCAATCATTGGTAAAAAACCTCACTAGTTATGTTATTTAAATTAAAAATGATCATAAATTTACTACAGGCTAGTCATAATATTTTTCAGCAATGTGGTTAATGATTTTTATGCAAAGCATTTGTAAAGTACATATCGGTTAATTTGACGGATTATTTAATGTTATTTTGTCTCCATTTGGAGACAAAATAACATATTGATTTTATATATAACATATAAAAATACACTTATATTTGTCTCTAAATTAAGACACTTCTATGATTGTCGTCATTAGCTGTTTAATGTTATGCAACTGATTGAATATATTGAAAAAATGATGAATTTTGTGTTTTTCACTACCATATATTCCTAATTTCTGGACAAAAAGTATCTTCTGGTTTCAACAGCTAACGATTAAAGACCTAATTTAAGTAAAAAATATTAGATTTCAATATTGATTGCT
>NZ_CAKMNW010000009.1 GCF_927904885.1 Candidatus Nitrotoga sp. M5 | reverse complement strand
GTATTTTATAATATAATTATTCGTAATTAAAACGAATAGAATTAATTTTGCTTGACGAGGCTGGATCTTTGTTTTCTACGGAATGCTAAGGACGATGTAAGTGGCAGTAGGTGTTTTCACCATCTTGTCATGATAGTTGGCTAATTTTTTGTCGGACCATCTGAAATCTCATCCACTTTTGACCTCAAAAACCTACCGGATGCAGCCTCAAAATATAGCCAGATTTACACTGCGAACTAAAGTTTGGCGCGCCCTATTTTTGCCTTTCCCCACACTTGATTCCAGATACCACCATTTATGATTTCCTGCCATACGTAACAAAATTATATTCCAGTGCCTGGGGAGTTTCCTGCCTGCATCCCTCACGTGCCAATTCCTGCCATAGAGTTCTGTCAAACTCTGGAAAATGAGCATCGCCTGCTACGTCTTGCATGATTTCGGTAAGATAGATTGTGTCCACAAACGGCATGGCCAATGCGTAGAGTTCAGCACCGCCTACTATAAAAATTTCATCATCATCCTCACAAGCATTTATCGCATCTTCCAGCGAGTGCGCCATAACGCAGCCTTCAATATTTAATGCACTATTGCGAGTTACCACCACGCTGACCCGACCAGGCAGCGGCTTGCCAATGGAATCGAATGTCTTGCGCCCCATAATAAGATGATGCCCCATGGTGAGCGATTTAAAGTGTTTGAGGTCTGCCGGAATGCGCCATGGCAGAGTGTTGTTGATGCCAATAGTGTGATTCCGAGCCATTGCGACAATGATCGCAAGCTTGCTCTTTTTTCTTCTTCTTGCGTTATTTGTCATACAGCCACTGCGGCTTTAATCGCCGGGTATGGGTCATAACCTTCTAGCATAAAATCCTCAAACTTGTAGTCGAATATATTTTTCACCTCTGAGTTGATGTGCATAGCTGGCAGTGATCGCGGCTCACGCGTCAATTGCAACTCAGCCTGTTCCAGATGGTTGAGGTACAGATGTGCATCGCCGAGCGTATGCACCAAATCGCCTGGTTTCAAACCGCACACTTGCGCCATCATCAAAGTAAGCAAAGCGTAAGAAGCGATATTGAAAGGTACACCCAAGAAAATGTCCGCGCTACGTTGATACAGTTGACAGGAGAGTTTGCCATCAGACACATAGAACTGAAATAGGACATGGCACGGTGCGAGCGCCATTTGATCCAGCTCGCCTACGTTCCAGGCTGAAACGATCAGACGGCGTGAATCGGGATTACATTTAATCTGCTCTATAACATTTGAAATCTGGTCAATGGTGAGACCATCCTTTGCTGCCCACGACCGCCATTGTTTGCCATACACCGGACCAAGGTTGCCATCTTCGTTCGCCCATTCATCCCAAATCCTGACTTCATTTTCTTTAAGGTAGCGGATGTTGGTATCGCCATTCAAAAACCATAGCAATTCATGGATGATAGATTTCATGTGACATTTTTTGGTAGTCACCAGCGGAAAGCCATGTTCCAGATTAAAGCGCATCTGATAACCGAATACACTTACGGTGCCGGTACCGGTGCGGTCGCTCTTCTTAGTGCCATGATTTAGCACATGTTGCATCAAATATAAATACTGGCGCATATAGATTCAGGGAATAGATTGTGACTGTTTGTATAATGCCAAACAATGCAAAAAATTTATTGAGGAACAAATGCTAGCACAACTTACACTTTCCCTGACGCTGCCCAAGAATATGATTAACCCATCTGTTGGTTCTGCTACCTAAAGCCAAAACGCTACCCCGCAACTTGCCGCATAGGGACATACTTAAGACATAAGACAGTGCTAGCGCAACGCAACCTTAAGGTGAATGAGCTGACGAACACGCCAATTTCTGCCAATGCAGCTAATGGCGCGTTGATAACATGGGCGATGCTGGATTTTTCCACGGACACCTTTACCATCCAGACACAAGTGCGCAAAGCCAGGCAATTGCTTCTGGCTGAAATGTCGAAGAGCATTTCTATAGTGGTGATCGGTGAGCCTGCGCAACGCAAGCTGGCTGCAGAGCTGGCTGTATATGGTGCGTGGGTTAATGGCATCATGCTACCGGAACATAAGAAAATTGATAAACGCAAGCCTCTGCGAAAAATTGAACTATTTGGTTTTTCCGACAAGCAAGCATTGGCATCACTCAAGGCGCAAGCCGAAGGCAATATTCTATGTCGCGAACTGACTGTGCTTCCGCCTAACGAACTGACTCCAGCTTTATACCGGGCGCGGGTAAAAAAACTCGCGCAACAACATGGCTGGAAGCATATGGAGTTTGACCTTAAAGAATTGCGTAAATTGGGTGCGGGTGCTTTTGTGGCTGTGGCGCAGGGTAGCGCAGACGAAGATGCCGCCATCGTACATCTGCGCTACACTCATCCGGAAACCAAACAAACCGTTGGGTTGGTAGGAAAGGGAATTTGCTTCGATACCGGTGGGCATATCCTGCAGCCAACGCGCTATATGCATGGCATGCACGTAGCCATGAATGGGTCGGCCGTAGCGCTGGGTATCTTGCTTACAGCGTCACAGGGAAAGCTGCCAGTAAATATTGATTGATTGCTGGCAATTGCGCAAAACCACATCAGCGCCAAAGCGTACAGACAAAACGATATCGTAACAGCGCTGAACGGCACTACCATTGAAATTATTCATGCCGATGCTGAAGGTCGTATGGTACTAGCTGACACACTCACGCTGGCGGCACGTGCCAAACCAGATCTGATAATTGACTTCGCCACCCTAACCGGCAGCATAGCCATAGCCTTAGGCGCGCTACAGCGGCGTATTGGGAACTCGCGAGGAGCTGTTGCAGCGTGCGGTCAGAGTGGGAAAGCAAAGCGGCGAGCGCCTGTGCGCCTTCCCGCTGGATGACGACTTTGAAGCTGCGCTGGACTCAAAAGTTGCTGACATCAAGCAATGCACGCTGGACGGCGGGGCCGATCACATCTTAGCCACTCGCTTTCTTAAACGTTTTGTCAATGACATTCCTTGGCTACATGTGGATTTATCTGCCAGCCGTTGCGAAGGCGGCTTGGGTATAGTAGCAAGCGAAGTGACAGGATTTGACGTGGCATGGGGCGTACAGATGTTGCAACTTAGTTCATACGATAAGTCAGGCACTGTAGAAGTGCACTTGGCAAAAATGGCAATCCACTATTATTGCTGCCTGCGCAGGTGGGCTACCACAAATTCATACTATAAGAGGTCAATTCGTAGGCGTCAGTTTTCAAAACTAAAAAAAGCCCAGCACCTTCGTGCTGGGCTTTTTTGGTCCAACCAAGAACTGTTAAGGCGCTTGAATATTGGATGCTTGCTTACCTTTAGGGCCTTGAGTCACGTCAAACGTAACTTTTTGACCTTCTTGAAGAGACTTAAAGCCGCTCATGTTAATTGCTGAAAAGTGCGCGAATAAATCTTCGCTACCATCATCAGGAGTAACAAAACCAAAACCTTTTGCGTCGTTAAACCATTTTACTGTACCAGTTGCCATGTGAATTACTTCCTTAACTAAAAACGAGGAAACTCCCCCGCGAAACCATTTGAATCGAAGATTGCACATGGAAAAAACCAGTATCGCAAAAACTTTGAATCAAACGCCAGCTGTCATGTTGCACTTGTTTAGTAGATATTGTCAAGGTTATTTTCATAAGAGCCATTTGCTCTGCCTCAATTTGTCTTCAAGCCATCAGCAAAAAAGTCGGGGTTGACTAACTCGCTTTAGAAACACCGAATCCCGTTCGATATTTTGGCTGTTTGACACAGAGAACTGAAGCGAAAAATGTTAACCCTTGAACACATATCTTTCCTGTGCCTAGCTGTGACGTATCCCAACGTCATGAACATAATAGCGCACGGTGCGAATTACCGAGCTGTAACGAGGATAATCAAACTTATTCTACCGCGAAGTATCGGGCACTTTTATGAATACAATCCTTCTGCCACATCAAATAAGCAAGAGTTACAGCAACAGTATAATCTGGAAAAGTCCTGCATTAGTGGTGATGTCCACCTTCGTCATGCGTATGGCCATGCTCCAGCTCTTCGGCAGTAGCAGCACGCACATTGGTAACAACACCTGCAAAATTTAACGTTTTGCCAGCAAGAGGGTGGTTACCATCTACAGTTACTTCGGTATCGGTTACATCCACAACAGTGTAGAGCGAGTAATCGTCGTCGTCACCATCTTCTACCCCCCCCTCGAACTGCATGCCGATGGCAATTTCATCCGGAAACAAATTGCGTGGCTCAACGCGCACCAAGTCATGCTCATACTCTCCAAAAGCATCATCTGGTTCCATCGAAATTTTAATTTCAGCACCGACATCCTTACCTTGTAGTGCTTCTTCCACAGTCGGGAATATGCCGTCATAACCTCCGTGCAGGTAGCTGATGGGATCTTCCGTTTTTTCCAGCGGACTGCCGTTTGCATCAAACAATTCATAGCGCAACGATACAACAGTATCTTTTGCAATTTTCATTTTAACTCCTTATATCAGATTGAGAATTTTATCGGCATTACCGTGTGCGTGACCACTATATTAAGGTATGGCGCATACTTGCTTGCTTGACGATCACAAATGTGGAGCGTTTGATTGATATTTGTTATGTTTATTTGCATTCTCGTAATTTGGACGAAAATATTTTTGTATGCGTTGGTGTAGGCACAATGTTAATCAGCCATCGACAATCAACATAACATATTGATCTATTATGAAAATATAACTTAATCGATAAAAAACCTAATAGAAATGCGTATGGTTTTAGTCAAGCAATTGATTGTACAAACACTCAACTGTTTAAACATCCAAATTTAGTGCGAAGCGAATACGCTAAATTGAAGTATATATTAGACATTTCCAGATCACGAAATTAACAGAGCATTATAAGCCATTTCCAAGTACCTGGATCATCATGTTGAAGCAATCATCTGGGTAGATGAATGACATTCAGGGAAACAGGTCAAGGATACTGTGCGAAGTGTTATGTGCATCGAAGCGAGATTATTTTGCGGACTGCTCAAGCAACACCGACAATGGATTATCATGTCGACTCACAACTGAAACTCGACTCAAAACTGCGTGAGCATTACCGCAAGCTCATCTGTAACGTGTGCCATACCTTGCGCACGGCGAATGATATTGTGACACAACAACAAAAACGGATTGCATGCAACGAGCTGAATACTTTAATAGAACTCACCTATTCGTGCGAGAATCGAAGACAACATCTTAATTTTGAAACAGGTGCCTAGTTTAATCGCAATACAGGGAAAGGGCTGGAGCACTTCCAGTCTTACGTGATGTCAGCAATACTAGCGAGCTCTTCAAACTATTCGCCAAGCTGTCGCCACAAGATTGATAATGCGTCACAACGGGGAAATTAAAAATACCAACTATTGCGCTGGAAAAATTCGATCCAGATATGTTGAAATCGGGATGGACGAACCAAGGTGGCTTATTCGTCTACTTATAAAGAAATTAAGTGCTTGACTTATGGTGTTTGACCGAAAATATTCAGCGGGCAGCGCGAAAAATCGGGTGTTTATGAACGAGAACGAATTATGAAAACCAACTTCACCATGTTAGGTGGATTATCGGCAGAGGAGTTTTTAAGCGACTATTGGCAAAAAAAACCCTTGCTTATTCGCCAAGCATTCCCGCAATTCAATGGGTTACTTGATCGCTTGCAGTTGTTCGACTTAGCTTGCACTGAGGATGTGCAATCACGCCTCGTGACTCAACGGCACGGTCAGTGGCAAATGCAAGATGGTCCGTTTAAAGCGTCAAAGTTTGATAGCTTAGGAAAGAGTAAGTGGACTGTGCTAGTGCAAGGAGTGAATCAGCACCTGCTAACAGCAGCCGCGCTTTTAAAGAATTTTAGCTTTATTCCGCATGCACGCTTGGATGATCTGATGGTGAGCTATGCCCCCAAAGGGGGGGGGGTTGGTGCGCATTTCGATTCTTATGATGTGTTTCTGTTGCAGGGTTCTGGTCATCGTCGCTGGCAAATTTCTGCACAGCAGGATCATGCACTGGTGGAAGGCGCTCCATTGAGAATTTTACAACGCTTTCAGATGGAACAAGAGTGGGTGCTAGCACCAGGCGACATGCTCTACCTACCACCGCATTATGCTCATAACGGCATTGCCGAAAGTGATTGCATGACATATTCCATTGGCTTCCGCACCCCGAGTCATCAGGAATTGGCAGAACAGTTTCTGGTGTATTTGCAGGATCAGGTTTGCTTGGACGGTATGTACGTCGACCCGGATCTAAAAATTCAACGCCATCCCTCAGAAATAGGTACGCATATGCTACGTCAGGTTGAGCAGATCATCCGGCGGACGCAATGGACTAAATCCGACATTGCCAATTTCCTAGGTAGTTATCTAAGCGAACCTAAGCCGCATATATTTTTTGATCCACCTCCTAAACCACTTAGTCGCACTCGCTTCGAACAGAAGATACAAACCAGCGGTGTAGCGATAGCCTTGAAATCACAAATGTTGTGTCACAGTGGTAAGGTTTTCATTAATGGTATGACGCATGCCGTCGGTAAATCTGCTTATCGAGAATTACGGTCTCTCGCCGATACGCGCCAGCTTGATTCCACAGTAAACCTGTCACAGGAAACACTTGAATTGCTTTATCTATGGTACACAGACGGCTATATTGTGCCTACTACGTGTAAACACATAGACAAGTAGGCATGTTTTGAATACTCCGATGAGAAATTGAGACATTGCAACTGTCTTGACAAAGCTCAGGCTGGATGATCTGTCGGACTCACAGGTATAATGGAGTATTTTAGCAAGGAATAGAAATGAATCTAGATCGAGTAAATTCTGGTCGCGACCTTCCCAACGATTTTAACGTAATCATAGAAATACCTATGAATGCTGATCCTGTTAAATACGAAATAGATAAGGAAACCGGTGCCATGTTTGTTGATCGTTTCATGTCCACAGCGATGCATTATCCGTGCAACTATGGTTATATTCCGCATACGTTGTCTGAAGACGGAGACCCTGTAGATGTGCTTGTCATTTCACCCGTACCGCTTGTAATAGGTGTGGTGGTTCGTTGTAGACCGTTGGGCATGCTAAAAATGACTGACGAAGCTGGCGAGGATGGCAAGATACTGGCTGTGCCCGTTGACAAATTATGCAGTCTTTACAGCAAAATAGAATCGCATGAAGATTTGCCTGAACTAATAACTTCACAAATCTCGCATTTCTTTGCTCACTATAAAGACCTGGAAACAGGCAAATGGGTCAAGATAGATGGCTGGGTCGGAGTCAAGGAAGCCAAGGAGGAAATTTTGAATGGGGCCAAGTGTTATAAGCCAACAGAAAAGAAATCGATATCTTAAATAATCTACATTACATCAATAAGTAAACGAAAGTCACCAAAAGGGGCCAGACCATATCCTTTTCTAAGTATCAGTTGAATTAGTCTTGATAACTGACACTTATGAACTACGCGGTCGCCCCTTAACTTCCCACATGGAATCTTATCTCGGTCTGGACTTTGGCACATCCGGCGCACGCGTTTGTGTTGTGGACAAAGCCGAGACTATTATTCATGAAGATTTTATCGCCTACACTAATACAGCCAAACAAAGTCATCTGATTTGGCGCAATGCGTTGCATACACTGCTTAAACGCCTACCCACAACGATTGCAGCTGAATTACATAGCATCGCTATTGCTGCTACTTCTGCCACAGTGTTATTGTGTGACAAAGAGTTAGAACCGACTACTCCCGCTTTGCTCTATTTCGATAATCACGCAAGAGCAGAATCGGAGCAACTAAAACAGCTTGCTCCACCTGGCCACATTGCTTGTAGCGCAAGCTCAGGATTAGCTAAGTTTCTATGGCTAACAAGGCACACCGAACTTTCAAACGTAGCGTATTTTCTGCATCAGGCGGATTGGCTCGCTTCATTGCTTACTGGGCTAGGCGGCGTCAGCGACTATCACAATGCGCTTAAGAGCGGCTACGATGCAGAACGCCTGTGCTGGCCGGATTGGATTATGCATTTGCCGCATGCCCATTTACTGCCGCAAGTTGTCGCCCCCGGAGCAAGTATTACTAACGTCAGCTCCTTTGTGGCGCAGCATTTCAAGATTAACCCAGCGTGCATGGTGCATGCGGGCACTACTGACAGTATCGCCGCTTTCATTGCCGCAGGCGTGCATGAACCCGGCTCAGCGGTCACTTCACTAGGCACCACGATGGTACTCAAACTACTCTCTAAACAACGAGTAGAAGCAGAAAAATATGGCGTGTACAGTCATCGCTTTGGAAATTTATGGTTGGCGGGTGGCGCATCCAACGCGGGCGGCGGTGTGTTGCGGCAATATTTTAACGATCAGAAAATCGGTGAACTCAGCCAACACATTGATCCAGTCACTAATAGCCCTCTGGACTACTACCCGTTGCCGCGGCTTGGTGAACGCTTTCCGATTAACAATCCCACTTTGGCGCCACGCCTTACCCCACGCCCTGCGGACGACGTACTCTTTCTGCATGGTCTACTGCAAGGCTTGAGCCGCATCGAAGCGGCGGGTTACACCAAGCTGGCTGAACTTGGTGCAAGCCCATTAAAATCTGTTACCACCGTCGGCGGCGGAGCGAAAAATAAAGTGTGGAGAAAAATACGTGAACGCATGTTAGGTGTGCCACTGTCGGTAGCTGAATATACTGAATCTGCCGTCGGAGCAGCCTTGTTGGCCAAGCGTGGATTATTACTAGTGAAGCCCTAAGAAATAGATATTTTTTGATCACTTTGAAGTCGTTGACGTATGCTCTTTGCAAACCGAGTCTGCCAATCTAACGGTAGCTTTTGAATGCCTGCACGTTGAGGTGTACCCCAGATCGGATTGGGAAAATGTTTGTCGAGGACGTAGCGCGGAATGACGTGCCAGTGCAAGTGCGGTGTCATGTTTCCGAGGCTGGCAAGGTTGATTTTGTCGGGCTGCATCACTTCACGTAGCACGCTTTCCACGACAAATACCACTCTCATCAAATCATGCTGTTCGCCAACATTTAAGTCTGTCATTTCCTTGACGTGACGGTTCCATATCACGCGACAGAATCCAGGATAATCAGCATCCTCAACCAGCATTACACGACATTGTTCGCTGCGCCATAGCAGTGTTTCATTCGTTGTTTCACAGAATTCACAGCTCATTATTGTTTAGTTAATGGTTACACAAAATTATTATGAAAGTGACTTTATGAAATTAGTGATATAGGGGCAGTGCTGCGATGCGTCGCTCGATTTCGTTGGTCATTTTTGTATAAGCAGGGCTACCAATGTCGCCATAGCGGCGTTTGAACTCGATTTCCTGCATATATTCAGGCAAATCTTTTACGTCCGGCATAACGTCGGAGTCGCGCAGACCTGCCGCAAGTTGCCGCTGCACTTTTTTCGCGCCACTGTCATTTGTTGTGGCAAGTTCGCCGAAACGAGTGCCGGCACGATCAGCTGCGAGGTCATTGAAGCTAAAACCGCTACCACCTTGAGAATCCTTGATTTCTTTGTGCAAGCCGATAACATCTGACAGCGGGCTGCCAGCAGTAGCGGCAAGTACCGCAGAAATCGTGAAATGCTGAGTGAAATCTCTGCGTCCGTTCAAGGTCATACTGCGCAAAGTCGACTTGGGCCATTGTCTGGCAGCCGGAATAATGTCACCAAGTCCTTTTCCGTTTACATAAAATGCCATAACAATAATCGCGGCGCGATTCTCCGCTACCGGGTTACCACCGTTTGAACGTTGTGTGGCGAACTCGAACAAAGCTCGCAACAGCTCATTGAATTGCAAATTGCGTTTTGAGCCAGGTTTTCCGGTCAGCTCGACCAGTCGCTCATGATATGCCTTTAGTCGCTCTTGCTCCTTGGGCGGTACCAGCAAAGCTTTGATGTGATTTGGCAGTGCTTCGTTCCATTCGAAAACAACACGCAGCATATTATCGCTTGTACTCACATTCTTTATGATATCGACGGCTGCCCCATAGTCCTCGCTGGCTTGCAACTTCTTAATGCCAAACTTGAGTAGCCAATTTGCTACAAATGCGGGCACCGGTAACTTACCTATGTGCAGATACTCAAATCGAGGGAGTGATTTCGTTGCGCGTAATTTGGCATCAATATTGAGATAGTGGCCGAATGGGTTGGGCGGTAATTCGACAGTTGCACGTACGTTCGCAATGCCTTGTTTTAAAGTTATATTGGTGGCGCTTCCTTTGCTGTAACTGTTGACAAGGTAATTGACTACAAGGTCGAGATCTTCTTGACTAATAGCAATGGTGCGCAGCGCCCCTCCTTTCATTTTGCGAGGATTATTATGCGACAGTATATGTTTGGCGCGTTCGATATGAGCTGGAGTAAATTCGGCTATTCCAGTGATGAGTGGTCGATTCTCAACACTTAAATAAATTGCAGATAGTAGCGCCAACCAGGCACCGATGGTGAGTATTAATATAGTCCGCATCTGTATGCTTTTATCCACATTTGTTTATTCTTACTCAATTACAAAAGTGCAAAGATTAGTGCCAAGTAAAATCGGTACCATAGCCGCATTATTTTAAAGTTAATGCGACTATGGTACCGATTTTACTTGTATAACCTTGGGTGCATCAGCATAAGTATGCTGCCCAGCATTTAAAATATTTAGTGCTGGGCAGCCAAACAGGCTGCCGGACAAAAAGAATCGTAGCGAACAATAAACTGAGCGAGGGATGATTTTGTGAGCTTTCACTTTGCGGCTAAATGTCTGCTTATCCCACTTGACGAATTTACAAGGCAATAGTTGTTCAATTGCTAAAATATCGGCGAAATAATCACTTCTCAGCTCAATTTACAGCCAAATTCCTTTAATTCCGACTGGCTGCTAGAGCAGAGTATGACGCTCAAACATACATACCCTGCCTACAGTAATTCAGCGTTAGCTACTCATCTCTAACATCAACTGATTAATTCGTTTCACGAAGCTGGCTGGATCGTCAAGCTGACCACCCTCGGCCAGCAAAGCTTGGTCAAATAATACAGAGGCCCAATCATCAAACTGGTTCTCTTCAGCTTTCAGGCGTAACACAACCGGATGCTTGGGGTTAATTTCGAGGATAGGCTGCGACACTGGCGCCTTCTGTCCTGACGCCTTTAGTAGGCGAGCCAGATTAGCGTTTATGTCATGAACGTCCGCCACAAGACAGGCTGGCGAATCGGTCAGGCGGTGAGTCACACGTACCTCTTTAACGCGCTTGTTAAGGCTAGCTTTAATTTTGTCGGTCAGATCTTTAAATGCACCGGAATCTTTTTCCTGCTCCTGTTTCTCTGCCTCGTCTTCGAGTTCACCTAAATCAAGCCCTCCTTTAGCAACAGACACCAACGGCTTGCCCTCGAATGCGGATAAATTACTCACCACCCATTCATCGACGTGATCGGTCAATAAAAGCACTTCAATGTCTTTTTTGCGAAATATTTCCAAATGTGGACTATTTTTCGCAGCATTGAAAGTGTCAGCAGTGATGTAATAAATTTTGTCCTGCCCTTCCTTCATACGACTGATGTAATCGGCCAGAGAAACGATTTCTCCTGGAGAGTTAGTGTGAGTAGAAGCGAGACGCAGCAAACCAGCGATCTTGTCTTTATTAGCAGTGTCTACACCTACACCTTCCTTCAGCACGCGGCCAAACACATCCCAGAACTTGGCATATTTATCGGGATCTTTTGCAGCCATATCTTCCAGCAGACCAAGCACTTTCTTCGTGCAGCCAGAACGGATTGCTTCGATATCCTTCGATTCTTGCAGAATCTCGCGTGATACGTTTAGCGGGAGATCATTGGTGTCAACAACACCGCGCACAAAGCGCATGTAATGTGGCATTAACTGGGTGGCATCGTCCATGATAAAGACGCGGCGTACATACAATTTAATGCCATGACTCGCATCACGTTCCCATAGATCAAATGGTGCTCTGGCCGGTATGTATAACAACATCGTGTATTCCTGGCGCCCCTCTACACGCGCATGAGTCCAAGCCAGCGGATCTTCATAGTCATGACCTACATGTTTGTAGAAACCTTTGTACTCGTCATCGTCGATTTCGGATTTGGGGCGTGCCCACAATGCAAAAGCTTGATTGACTGTCTCTTCTTCATCGAGCACATGCTGAGCATCGTCTTTCCATTCCTCCTTTTTCATCAAGATAGGCTGAACGATATGGTCAGAATATTTGTGAATAATGCTGCGCAATTTTGTGCCATTTAGCAGGTCTTTCTGCCCTTCACGCAAGTGCAGAGTTATAGTTGTACCATGGGAGGCTAACTCGACCATTTCAATGGCAAATTCTCCGCCACCGTCAGATTCCCAGCTTACACCTTGATCGACTTTCTCACCGGCACGGCGCGTCAGCACGCTCACCTTGTCAGCGACGATAAAAGCCGAATAAAAACCCACACCAAACTGACCGATAAGGTTTGCATCCTTCTGTTGGTCTCCAGAAAGCTGCGTAAAGAATTCGCGCGTGCCGGATTTGGCAATAGTGCCAAGATTATTGATGACCTCGTCGCGGTTCATGCCAATGCCGTTGTCGCTAATGGTTAGCGTTTCTGCATCGATGTCGTAGCTGATATGGATAGCCGGCTCGGAATCATCCTCCAATAATGCTGGGTTGTGCAGCGCCTCGTAGCGCAATTTATCGCAAGCATCGGACGCATTGGATATCAGTTCACGCAGGAAAATTTCGCGATTCGAATATAGCGAATGAATCATTAATTGAAGTAGCTGTTTTACCTCGGCCTGGAAGCCCATGGTTTCACGATTGCTGGTTACATTATCGGTCATTACTCTCTCCGTTATTTTTTAGACAGGACGCACGCATAGGTTGGGGTGGTCTCACGATTTTCAAGAGGAATATTTCATCTGCCATCTGCTTTAGCTGCTTGACGCAAGAGTCGCCGTGCCGTGTCCGCATCACGAGCGGCATCAATTTCCCGTATTACAGCGCCGACGTCAGCCTGTTTTTCGCACCGTTTGAATTTGCCCGTCAGATTAATTTCAGGATGTAGTTCACCCTTCTCATAGAGCGACCATATTTCTTTGCCATAGTC
Organism: Candidatus Nitrotoga sp. M5; assembly: GCF_927904885.1. GTDB lineage: Bacteria > Pseudomonadota > Gammaproteobacteria > Burkholderiales > Gallionellaceae > Nitrotoga. The sequence continues at coordinate 32,593 of NZ_CAKMNW010000009.1, read as the reverse complement.
TGTAGATCGAAGCTCGGGGGCGAATTGGCCAAAATAGATTGCCAGATTATCGACGTCTCGCTCCAGCATTTTGCAGGCATTGTTGTTTGCCGCAGCATCAATTGCTTGAGGCAAGTCGATGATTACCGGCCCGTTGCTATCAACGAGGACGTTGTACTCGGACAGGTCGCCGTGGACAATGCCAGCACACAGCATGCGCACGACCTGTCTGATCAAAATCAGGTGATATTTCCGCGCAAGCTCATCAGTAAGGATTAGGTCATTGAGTCGCGGAGCGGGCTCGTCATTTTCGTCAGACACCAGCTCCATCAGCAAAACACCCTCGTAAAACCCATAGGGATGCGGCACACGCACCCCTGCAGCAGCAAGTTTATACAAAGCGTCCACCTCGGCATTTTGCCAGGCAGCTTCCTGTTCTTTTCGTCCATAGCGGGTGCCTTTTTCCATGGCACGGGCCATACGGCTATTTTTCACCTTACGGCCTTCTGTGTAGTGAACGGCCTGATGGAAGCTGCGCTTATTAGTTTCCTTATAAACTTTTGCACAGCGGATATGTTCTCCACAGATGACAATATATACATTGGCTTCTTTGCCGCTCATGAGCTGACGGTCAACTTTGTCAACTATGCCATCCAGGATGAGCGGCTCAATTCTTTTTGGAGTTTTCATATAATCAATATGTTACCAGGTACATACTTTACAAAAAAGTAAATAACCTTTAAAACAGGGCAATTTTTCTACCTGGATATTAAAGGGAAGATTTGCACTCAATAAATTCCAGCGCATTATCATCCGGGTCGCGGCAGAATAAGGCGGGGCGGCCGGACTTACTTATCGTGTAGCCTATCGAGGCTGAATCCAATTTTTGCATCAACGCATTCAGATTATTTACCGATAGGGCTATATGGCGGTCGCGTCCTCCATACGCTGGGCGCTGTAGACTAGCTTCCGGATTAGGGAGTTGCATGAGATGAATTTGCTGATGTATACCAACGTTATACCACACGCCGGAAAAACTCATTTCTGGGCGTTTGCCGTCAGGTATCAACCCTAAAACTTTTTCGTAAAAAATGCGTGCTTTATTCAGGTCTGCCACAAGAAAGGTGGCATGAAGTAAGTGGGTGATGTGCATAAGCCTAGTAGCGTCCTGTATTATGCATACTGTCAAAGTCGGACTTTATCATTTGTACCCCGTATATATGCTTGGTAACACTAGATTAAAAAAAGAGGCAGTCTTACGCCATATGAAATGTCGGCTACGCCGATTAAGTTAAAAAAATTAATCGGAGAAAAAACTAAAAGTTGTATCGGCGCACAATTTGATATGTGCAAGATGTTGCTGTTTTGACAATTGTGCTTCATCACAAAGTTCATTATATAAAAATATTGCAGTTAAATTGTCTGTTTTATGCACAGGAACACTAATGGAATAAAATCTTGGATTTCTATGATTTTTTTCTGGGCAGTATAAGTACAACGTGCATAATTTAATTAACCCGAAGGAGAACGTTATCATGACAACCGATACTCCCCAGCCGTTGGCAGATACATCAGCTGTGCCAAACAACTCAGATGCACAAATTCAAACAAGGTATGCTATTTCGGCGGATGGAAGCGAGGTGACTGACAGCAAAACCGGACTGATCTGGAGGCGTTGTCCAGAAGGAATGACAGCCAGCAGTAATGGATGCAGTGGGGTTGCAGCCGCATATAGTTGGGATCAGTCGCTCGCCTTAGCCAATGAAGTTGCATTGGCTAGTGGCAAGTCCTGGCGACTTCCCAATGCAAAAGAACTTTCAAGCATTGTTGATGCCAGCCTCGGAAATCCAGCGATTGATACGCATGCCTTTCCAGGGACACCTGCAGCTCCTTTCTGGTCGGCTACGCCCGTAGAGAATAATCCGTTAAAAGCTTGGTATGTCATGTTTTATGGTGGATTTTTGAATACTTATGTCTGCGGCGGTAAATTCCAGGTTCGCTTAGTGCGCTCAGGTCAGTGATGAATTGACTGACCGGGAGGGAGGTGCGAAACGAAGCGGCTCTGGAGTAGGATGCTAACATTGACAAGATATTATAATTGTCTTACAAATACGCGTTCTCTACTGAACGCAGTGTAGTTAATTCGTTACAGTAATTATTAATATTTTTTGCGAAACACAGGGTTATTCCTGTTAACTGATAATTAACTGATAGAAAGAAAATCAAATATGCAAAATGAAACTGATAACTCCCAGACGCAGGCAGACAACCCAAATGAGCAACCGCCCGCACGATTTATCATTTCTGAGGATGGTACTGAAGTTACGGACAATAAAACTGGCCTGATCTGGCGCCGTTGTCCTGAAGGTATGACAGCATGTACCGATGGCTGCATTGGGATTCCCGGTACTTATAATTTGGCAGATTCGTTAGCTTTGGCTAAAGCCGAAGCAAAGGCCACGGACAAAGCTTGGCGCTTACCTAAAGTAGAAGAACTGGCGAGCATCGTAGATATGAGCCGTAGAGATCCATCTATTGACACAGACATTTTTCCTGGAACGCCAGGAGCACCTTTTTTTACAGCTTCGCCCGATGGTTCTTTATCTTGGTTTGTCAGTTTCTACATTGGCAAAACGTTTAGCGAATACAGTGAAATTCGTAGTCACGTAAGATTGGTACGTTCTAGTTGATGAGGGGTCTACTACCTCATCATTTGGACCAAGAAATACCAAGCTATATTGGTTATAGAGTATAACCAGCGTATCTCGAATTTGACTAAATTTAAAAAGCTGCTTATACAACTGTTTAATGCTGCGGCTTGTATCGAGAAGATATAAGCCGTGGTTGTAATTTACAAGAGAATTTGCTGTTTATAAATGCGGGAGCGGTGCTCGATGGTGGACATAAAAAATTTTCAACGAATCAGTAAATTAACCACCTCTAAAACAAACCGCCCTTAATCTCCTTTCTTACGTTTGTTTAAATCCTTGCGAAGTGTCTTGACCTCGTTCGTTCTGCACCTCAGTTTTACGGTTGCATTAATTTACCAGTGTCGCTTACCCTGTTTAAAGATATTTTCATTTCGAGTTACCACTGATTCTACTGAGTACCCTGTGGAAGGCTTTTAATATTATTCTGCAGAATAATCAACGCCCGGTACCAAGCGGGACATCCATATACAAGATTTTGAGATATCGGCAATTATTCATTTGCACAAATTGAGGTTGGCATTGGCAAAAACCTATAAAATGCAAATCCACCGGTAATTATTTGTTGAGGTTGATCTATTATGCGTATCACCCAAAAAGGGCTAACTTTTGACGACGTCTTACTGATTCCGGCGCACTCCAATGTGTTGCCGCGTGATGTCAGTTTACGTACTCAGCTTACCCGTAACATCACCTTAAATATTCCTTTGTTATCCGCTGCAATGGATACCGTCACCGAGGCGCGTCTGGCAATAGCCTTAGCACAAGAAGGCGGTATTGGTATCGTTCATAAAAACATGACCGCCAAGATGCAGGCTGCTGAAGTATCCAAGGTTAAGCGTTTCGAAAGCGGCATGGTGAAGGATCCCATCACTGTTACATCCGGGATGACTGTACTTGATGTGCTGAACCTCATTCGTCAGCACAGTATTTCCGGATTGCCAGTGGTGCAAGGTAAGCAAGTGATTGGTATTGTGACGAACCGCGATTTGCGTTTCGAGAGCAACCTTGATCAACCCATCCAAAACATTATGACGCCGCGAGAACAATTGATCACGGTCAAGGAAAACGCCAGCCGTGAAGAAGCGCGCGCTTTGATGCATCAGCATCGTATTGAACGTGTACTCGTAGTAAATGATGCATTTGAGCTGTGCGGTCTATTTACCGTAAAAGATATTTTCAAGTCCAGCGAACATCCGTTGGCGTGTAAAGATGAGCTCGGGCGTTTGCGCGTTGGCGCCGCGATTGGTGTAGGCGAAGGTACGGACGAACGCGCTACCCTATTGATAGAAGCCGGAGTGGATGTGCTCATAGTCGATACCGCTCACGGCCATGCGCAGGGCGTGCTGGACCGCGTTAAATGGGTAAAAAAGAACTTTCCGAACGTGGATGTGATTGGCGGAAACATTGCTACTGCCGCCGCCGCCAAGGCTCTTATGGATCATGGTGCGGATGGCGTTAAAGTAGGTATCGGCCCCGGCTCAATTTGCACTACGCGCATGGTCGCGGGTGTAGGTATGCCGCAGATATCGGCTATCCAGAATGTGGCGGAAGCATTGCAAGGTTTCGACATACCATTAATTGCAGACGGTGGGGTGCGTTATTCCGGCGATATCGCAAAAGCGATTGCAGCAGGTGCGCACGTCGTGATGTTGGGAGGTCTGCTTGCTGGTACAGAAGAAGCGCCAGGTGAGGTGGAGTTATACCAAGGGCGTTCCTATAAATCTTATCGCGGCATGGGCAGTATAGGTGCGATGCACAAGGGTTCCAGTGATCGTTATTTTCAGGACAACGAATCCAATCAAGACAAATTAGTACCTGAGGGAGTGGAAGGACGCGTGCCTTACAAGGGTAGCGGGCTGGCAGTTATCCACCAACTGATGGGTGGTTTGCGTGCCAGCATGGGCTATCTTGGCTGTCCGGATATCGCCACAATGCACGCCAAAGCTGAGTTTGTGCAAATAACTGCTGCTGGTATCCGTGAATCGCATGTTCACGACGTGCAGATCACCAAGGAAGCACCGAATTACCATATTGATTAGTTGTTGTTTGCCATTTTCATTAGCTGGAAAAAAATGGGTTAAACATCTTAAGCTGAACACTTGGTAAATGCCAATCGAACTGCCTGTAAGCTGGCAATAGTCGCTGCACCAAACTATTAATTAATAATTTATATTCTGATAACTTTATGTCCCACCAAAAAATTCTGATCCTCGACTTTGGTTCGCAATACACGCAACTCATAGCACGTTGCGTGCGCGAATCTCAAGTTTATTGCGAGCTGCATCCATTCGACGTAGATGATGAATTTATTCGCAATTTCAAGCCGGCCGGCATCATTCTTTCGGGTGGTCCAAATTCTGTGACGGATGGTGATGCCTCGCGTGCGCCGCAAGTAGTATTTGAACTAGGCGTGCCGGTGCTGGGTATTTGCTACGGCATGCAAACCATGGCCGAGCAACTGGGTGGAGAGGTGGAAATCGGCCTGGTGCGCGAATTTGGCTATGCAGAAATCCGTGCACGCGGCCATTCAAAATTGTTTCGCGACATTCAAGATCGCAACAACGAGGCAGGCCACGGCTTGCTGGACGTATGGATGAGCCACGGCGACAAGGTCACCCAGTTGCCACCGGGCTTCACGGTGATTGCTTCCAATGCAATCACGCAAATTGCCGGCATGGTCGACGAAGCACGCCGTTTTTACGCTGTACAATTTCATCCAGAAGTGACCCACACTCCGCAAGGTAAGGCGATTATCAGCCGCTTCGTTCACGACATTTGCGGCTGCGGGCAAGACTGGAACATGCCCGATTACATTGCTGAGGCAATAGAAAAAATTCGCGACCAAGTCGGCCAGGAAGAAGTCATCCTCGGCCTTTCTGGTGGTGTGGATTCTTCAGTGGCCGCAGCATTGCTGCACCGTGCCATCGGTACACAACTCACTTGCGTATTCGTTGACAATGGCCTGTTGCGCTTGAATGAAGCCAAACAAGTTATGGAAACTTTTGCCCAAAACTTAGGCGTAAAAGTTATCCACGTTGATGCTAGCACGGAATTCTTAAAGCATTTGACAGGTGTGTCTGATCCAGAACAAAAACGCAAAATTATCGGGCGCGAATTTGTCGAAGTATTCCAGCGCGAAGCTGCCAAATTGCCGCAGGCTAAATGGCTGGCGCAAGGCACCATTTACCCTGACGTGATCGAATCTGCTGGCGCCAAAACCAAAAAGGCACAAGCCATCAAATCACACCACAATGTTGGCGGTTTGCCCGACACCATGCACCTTAAGTTGCTGGAACCATTGCGAGAATTATTCAAGGATGAAGTGCGCGAACTCGGCGTGGCGCTCGGCTTGCCGCGCGACATGGTGTACCGCCACCCATTCCCCGGACCAGGGCTGGGAGTGCGCATCCTTGGGGAAGTCAAACGAGAGTACGCAGACTTGTTGCGTCGTGCTGATGCAATCTTCATTGAAGAGCTACATACGTCCGGCTGGTATGAGAAAACCGCACAGGCATTTGCTGTCTTCCTGCCAGTTAAGTCGGTAGGCGTGATGGGCGATGGGCGTACTTATGAGTGGGTGGTGGCGCTACGTGCGGTGCAAACACAGGACTTCATGACCGCACATTGGGCAGAATTGCCGCATGCCTTGCTGGCCAAAATTTCTAACCGTATTATCAACGAAGTACGCGGCATTAACCGCGTGGTTTATGATATTTCCGGGAAGCCGCCTGCAACTATTGAGTGGGAGTGACCGGCACTGACAAGCAACGACTGGCAATGTCTAGCAACAGCAAGCACCAAAATTGCGAAACCCAGCGTAATTGCTGGGTTTTTGTCATTTCTACAGGGTTCGTTTTGTTTTTTTATCTGACAATGACAGGTAGTCACTGGTAGCGGCCAGCAGTATCTTACATGGTATTTTTCGAGCTAAGAATGGTGCTGCGCAAAATACCATGTAAGGAACATTTAGGTGGTCATGATATCCAGATTGGCCAACGAGGCGAGCACGAAACAGGTTTCTGAAAATCGCTATCTTTTGTTCTGGAGAGAGTGAATCTAAAACCGAAGACGTTGGTTTGTATTTTTGCAACTCTTATGTGAGCGTAACGAGATGCTGTTTTTCCTGCTCAAGTTCAGCCAAGTTTGCATCGATGGCGGAGATATCACGAAACTTATCCCTGCTGCGGTATTGATTAGGCATGAACTTGAGGTGGTTTGATCAAAGACTCTGCTGGAATACCCAAGCCTTCGTGGAGTTTCCAGATCATCTTCAAAGTCAGCGAACGCTTGTGATTGAGAATCTCATAAACACGATTGCTTTTGCCGATCATGGGCTCCAGATCTTTTACGGTTAAGCCCTTGCGTTCCATTTCAAACTTGATCGCCTCAACAGGATCAGGCAAGTCCATCGGGAGGTGCTTGGCTTCATAAGCCTCAATAAGAGTGACCATGACATCCAGCTTTTCGCCTTCTGGCGTATCAGGCCCTGCCATCATCAGGCTTTCAACTTCTTTTAATGCCGCACGGTAGTCGGCATCAATTTTAATCGGTTTGATGTTCATAGTCTTTCCTCCGGCAATTAAATGGTTTGTACATCAATCTTGTCATACTGCGCGTGGGTGCCAATAAAGTAGATGTATACGACTCGATAGGGGTAGTTGATCCAAACGACAAGTCGATACTTGTTTCCCGCAATATTAAACACCACCCGGCAATCTTTGAGGATACTCGCGTTCCTGAAGTCCTGCTTTACCTCAGCAGGTGAACTCCAATCGGCATGCAAGGTATGGCGGTACCACGCCAATGTTGCTTCTTTGGCATCTGTATATTCTGGGTTTTCTTGCCAGAAGGCTTTCAGTGTCGATAGTGCGATGATTCTCATGGTTCAAATAATAGTCCCGTATTGGGACTATTGCAACAAACTTTGGCCACACATTATTCCTATACTACAAATCTACATATCATCAAGCGATGGTGGAAAAGAGAGTCATTGGTTGAGTACCGATTCAAGAAAAAATGCCCCATTTTAAGAAATTTTTTAACAAGGTATTTTTTCATGGTATTAGTGATAATGCCAAACAATAACTATATAAAATAAAGCGAAAATAGCTTATTAACAATCGAGTGGGAATGATTTGATGTTGTTTGAGGGCTATCGATAGCTATTGAATAGATAATCTAACTTATTGACTTAACTTAATGACACCTATCAGTGGCCATTGAACCCAAACAAACGATTTATCAGCATAAGCCGACGATAAGTTTGAGCAGCGGATTTAGTCCCAGATTTACCGTTCATTCTATTCAGGTCTTGACGGTAAAACTCAACTCGAAAAGCTCAAATTCATGCAGGTTTTCGGCATCTTTAAGTTTTTTAATCTTTTGACGATATAAGCATTCTTCAAAAGAGAAAAACAAAAGATGTTTGTCGACACCGGCCTAGGTAAATAATTCTAGCCCAGCACGGCTCCGTTCAAGGTCGCTAACCTTCGGCTGCTGCGAACCGGCGAAGATCTCGCTGGCGATAGTGCGGGAGAAGCGGACAGTTGTCAGGCGGGTTATTAGAGAGAGGGAGTCTTCGGGCGTGAAGAAACAATCAAGGTTTATCTGTCGCCAATATGGGACGCGAGTTAACAAATTTTGGCAGAGCGGCAGATAAACGCCATTTGTTAGCCATTTATTTTAAGAGTACGTATGCGCTATCAGGGCAAAATTACAAACTGGAAAGACGATCAAGGGTTTGGCTTCGTTATACCGAATGGCGGTGGTGAAAAAGCATTTGTGCATATAAAAGCCTTTTCTACTCGCTCACGTAGACCCAGCGAAGGCGATCTCATTACTTATGAACTGGCGACCGATGAGAAACGTCGTTTCCAAGCAGAGAATATTCGGTTTTCTGGTGAGCGACCAACCTCCACCGCGTCACATGAAAAAAGGCCGTTTGCTACCATTTTCGCCATTTTGTTTTGTTCATTTCTAGCTTTGGCAGTATTTACAGGTAAGCTTCCATTCGCCATTCTTGGTGTGTATTTTGCAGCAAGTGTTCTTACTTTCCTTGCATACGCAATTGATAAATCAGCCGCACAAAATAATCGCTGGAGAACTCAAGAAGACACATTGCATTTATTTGGGTTGGTTGGTGGCTGGCCTGGAGCTTTACTCGCACAGAAAACGTTACGTCACAAGTCAAAGAAAAAAAAGTTCCAAATAAAATTTTGGGCTACGGTTATTATCAATTGCTTTACACTAGGCTGGCTTCTCACACAAAGCGGTTCAGCTTTTTTAAGCGCCATCCTTGATTTCTCAGGCGCCATAATCTGAGCCGCTTGTTGCAAAAACCAATAAAAATCGATGGGATTTCGCCTTGGAGCAATTTAACCCTTTCAAATGCGAGTCTGAGCGCACACGCCGACTGAGCCTCAGTCTCTTATTCACCGCGGTGCTGTCATGGGTCTCCTGGATCGGAGTTGCCTCGAATGGCTTTTCCCAAGTGCAGCCGATGGGCTGGGTTATATTTTTCGGTGTGCCAATTGCGATCTACCTACTCATATTGGTGGTCTTGCCAATCTTACGAAAATCGCCACGGGAAATTCGCTACCTTGTCAGTGCCACTCTAATGTGGTTATTTTTGGTGGGAGCTTGGGGCTACATTGTCGAGTGGGAGAGCGAGTTTTCGTCCGAACGATATCTTGCACTCTTCTTTCTACCTCCGGTCGGCGCATGGCTTGGGTTTGCTTTGTGGAAATGGTCAAGGACAGGTTAGCGGCACTCGTGCCAATAGATGCATTTCATGGTAGCCCATACCGGTCTTGCGGAGATGTTACCGCCGCAAGACCGGTAACTTCTAAGTTGCAAGCATAACTGGTTAAAATTATGAAACAATATCAGGTTGAAATGGCTAGTAATACCTACGAGTATCTATGGAGTGTTTGCGAAAAAGCGATGGAAGATGCTCAACAGACGACAGGTAGTCCTTGGTATTACTACTTCACAGCGATGACTATGGCTTATTTTTGCTATGAGGCATTTCTAAATCATGTGCTTCACCTCATCGCGCCTGAAACTTTCTCTAACGAGAAAGAATTTTTTTCAAAAGCGCCGTACAAAGGAACGGAAGGAAAGCTGAGAAAAGTATGTGAAGTTGCTGGCGTGATTTTCCCCAACAAAGGGGATGCCACTTATCAACAAATTCGCTTACTGAAATCTCTTAGAGATTTCGTGGCACATGGAAAAACTGAGATGATATCCATGGTTGTTGAGGCGTCTAATGGCCCCGAAGCAATAAATATTCAAAGCACTTTGCATGAGCTTATTACGAAGCAAAACGCTGAGAAAAGTATTTGTTCAATTAAGGAATTCATCATTTCATTGAATAAGGAAGTAAGGAATAAAACTTATTGTGATCGGCTGGCTTTGTTTCCATTGCAAGGCATGTCCGCATTCGGATCGGCCAGTGAAATACAACCCTAACAGTCAAATCCAGCCAAGCCCTGTAGATACCGACTTTACAGTCAAGCATTTTTCAGATAATTTTGCTATTGCTGTTGAATTTTGAGTACGCCAAAGCACGAATGCACCCGCTTACGCATTGCGACAATGAGGAAGGGCATCTTGGACTTACCTCGTGCAAGCAGGCTTTCATATACAGCTTTGACGTGTGGGTTGTAGCGTGTCCCCCCACGGCGGCAGCCATATAAACACGACTCGTATTCTGGCGGGGCCGGCCTTGCACATTAGCAAGCGCCCTAGTACCAAACTACCCGACTGTCGTTCCTCTGGAACGAGCCCCAGTTAAGCCGCCGTCATGTCCGAACAACTCAAACACCGCCATCGCCCGCCAGCCACAATCAATAAATCTACCATTGATTCGTTCAATACAGAAACACTCTGTTTTTTCTTCGACTTGAAGGATCTCGCGGTTGCGACCTGTGTCCTACGCAAGAAATTAGTCAGCCTTGCCTTGCTTGGAACGACGCGCTACAAGGTTGTGTTGATTGCTTGCAATGCTGCACTCAGTACCTCTGGATAAGGTTTACGGGTATCCAGATCAACAATCCGTGCACCACTGAAGCACAGCCGCGGCATTACCGAAATTTTGTCTTGTAACTCGGTCAGGCTGTGATCAGGTTTACGCATATGCGCGGTCTCAGCATCGATGTTGAGACGGATAACCAGCGCCGGTTTCTGTTCGGCCATCCACCGATATAGCATCTGCTCACGTGCCACAAGCTTGCGCACCAGCCAGTTATGGGACTGGTCAGCGGTGAGGCCTGGGCCATCATAATGAAAGCCAGGGATCTCCGCCTGCGGGTAACGGTCTGCGATTACCCGCACGCCGCGCCGCGAAAGGCGTATCACCCGTCGCAATTGTGTCACGCGCCACAATGAAAGCAAATGCATCACCAGCGCGGTTCCCGTTCCCGGCAGTTTCAGTTTCATGTCTTGAGCCCGCTCTGCTTTGGCCGCGAGATAGCGTTCAAGCCTGATCCCGATAACAGGCAGGTGTTTGATCTTGTCACCCATTTCGCCCGATACCAGACCCAGATAGCACCTTTCGGCTGGGCCATTGCTTCGCAGGCTGGCCAGCAAATCAGTGGTCAGTGTTGACTTGCCCGTACCGTCGCAGCCAACAACAGCGACAACCCCCTCATGAGGAGCAGGCAGCGGAACGGCACTGACAGCGTTCAACGCCATGTCCAATACCTGTTCATAGGGGTCGTGGCTGTTCAAATCAAGGATGCGTGCCCCATTAAAGTTCAGGGTTGGGATCACGGCAACTTTGTCACGCAGCGTCGCCAGCTTATGATCAGGTTTACGCGCATGCGCGGTATCCGCGTCGATGTTGAGGCGGATCACCAGCGCCGGCACATGGCTTTCCATCCATTGATATAGTCGCAGCTCGCGCGCCTCCAATTTGCGTGCTAGCCAGCTTTGGCCGTTCACTGCGCCAAGACCCGGCCCATCGAATGAAAAGCCGGACGCTTGCGCTTGCGGGTAGCGATCAGTAATCACTATTCCACCGCGACGACTCAATGCCAACATGCGCCAGAATTTGTACGCGCGCCATAGCGAAAGCAGATAGATCACTAGCATGGTAGCAGTATCCGGGGCTGAGGCTTTCTTGCTGTGAGTCCGATCTGCTTTGCGAACAAGATAACGCCCTAATGGCGCCCCGATTAACGGCAGGCTTCTGATCCAGTCAGCAATGTTGCCGGAGGATTGACCAAGATAGAGTAACTTAGCCGAGCCCTTACTACGCAAATGATTGAGCAGATCGGCGGTTAGCGTGGACTTACCCGAGCCATCGCAGCCAACAACAGCAATAACGCGAACAAGGGGCAGAGAGGGGGGGGATTGAGATGACCGATTCACACTTGGTAGACAAAATTTTATGGTGGGTATAATAACCCGAATTTTGAAAAAAAATAGAAATTGCAAAGTAACAATTTCAAACAATGCGTTTCTCATATAACAATTTTGTACAAATCGAATGTTTGTACTCGCCTTGCTGCCGAGACCTCCTCAGAGCACCTTCGCCCTCCTCTTCTTCCACTTTTTTCCAGGTATATTGGGACAACTTGACAGGAAAAAATGTAAAAAAACTGAAGAACACGCCTCATGAAGTTCGCAAGTACATAGCCAAGCGCAACCAATCGATTCTTAAAATAGCAGAATATTGGCGCTGGCCTATGAAGCTCTCAAGGCACGCATTTAAACCTGAGTCGAACATCCGGTTCGGGTCGTCAAGAATTTCTTCAAGCATAAAAAGCAAGGCACAAGCGACTCAAGATAAACGATTCGCAGATAAATGTACTGAGTATTTTTTAGTAATTTACTATATGGTCAGGGCAAAGCTGTGCCCCTGGTGAGTAATGCAAGGGGGAAATCTTCAGATAGAACTGCAATAGGATTTACTGAAATAAAACAAAAATAAAACCTAACAAATCAAATGCTTGCGAGAAATTAATTCATGAGTGAAAGCTGATGCAAATTTTGAATTAATCTGCGCTCCCCTAAGGAGTTTTGCTAATTGACTGGAATTTTTCGCGGGCACGGTCTCGCTGTTCAGGCGTTAGCTTGCTCCACTTATCCAGTCTGTTATGCAACCGTTGTTTCTGCAATGCATCAAGCTGTGGATAGTGCTTCGCCAACTTGATAAGGTGTTTCTGCTGCTGTATTTGCAGTGTATTCCACTCCTTTGAGAGCGGAGCTAATGCCTCTTGTTGAGCTGGGGTAAGACTCTCCCACGACTGTGCTCCAGCTATAGCTGGCAGAAACAATAATATGGTGATACAAAATAATACGAACAGGCGATGGCGGATCAGGGTCATGATTTGAATCAGTCAACGTAAAAGCGTATGGGCAAATCACCAGTCAGAATGGCAATATCTATGTCGGTTATATCAGATTTTGCGTTTTGATTCCAATAAGTCGTAGCACTGAACAGAATGGTCGCGAGCAGCAACATGGTGGCTAACCAGCGCGACTTGTGTTGCGCGCCGACAGCATGCCATATGGCATGCCCAGCCCGAGTAAGCGCCGGCTCTGCACAACGCGTGGCATAGCGTGCCATGGCTTGTTCCCGTGCGTGGTGCAGGCGTGTCAGCGTCGGTCGTTCGAGCTGTGCAACAGAGTGATTAAGCAGTTGTTTGATATTTTCATGGCTTAGCTCCTTTCTTTTCATGGCATGTAAACTCCTTTTTTCCTCATAATAACCGCGAGGCTATGGGTAGCGCGTGAGCAGTGTGTCTTGACGCTACCCTCCGAACAACCCATGATCGTCGCTGTTTCTGCAGTATCCATATCCTCCCAGTAACGCAACAGAAAGGCCTCTCGTTGACGAGCTGGAAGCAAGATTAATGCTTCTTCAATCAGAGCAATAAGTTGGGATTGTTCAAACGATGCATCAGGAGCAAGTCCTTGGCTGTTGTTATCTTCGTCTTGAAGGCTGTCCAGTGGCTCATAATCAGCCTCCTCGTGGTGAGGAATCAGCGAGGACATCAGCGATGTCCACCTGGAACGCACTTTCTGCCTTCGGCAATGGTCGCGTATGGTGTTTTGCAGGATCCGCTGAAATAACATGGGCAACTCATTTGCGGGCTTACTGCCATACTTTTCGGCAAGTTTAAGCATGGAGTCCTGTACGAGATCTAGCGCCACATGTTCATCACGTATTGCGAAAAACGCTTGTTTGTATGCACGTCGTTCGGTTTCAGCGAGAAATTCGGAAAGTTCGTCGTGACTGGCCAGTTGAAGTGCTCCTCATGATGGGTGGTAACTACAGAACAACATTGAAAGTTCAAAGGTTACTGAAATTCCAAACTCGAGGTGCGAAAAATTATACAGCGCTACTGGTAACTAAATATATGCGGACAAGTATATTTACGAGCAACATTGCAATGTAGGATAATCGCTATCTATTATCTTTATAGATGCCATGCTGAATTCAGTTAGTATTGAATACTAACAAATTTAACTATAGCTCAATAGATAATTTTTAATCCAGCCCTAGCGTAGGGGTTGACCAAAATGCGGCTAACCTTTATCTTGTACGGTTCTTTAATTATTGTTTGCTAAGGTAGTTTGACATGGAACTGACGGGCGCTGAGATAACCATTAGATGTTTGCAGGAAGAAGGGGCTGAATATGTGTTCGGATACCCTGGCGGTGCGGTCTTGCACATTTACGATGCGTTGTTCACTCAAGATCAAGTTAAACATATATTAGTGCGTCACGAGCAGGCTGCGGTGCATGCTGCCGACGGGTATGCACGTTCCACTGACAAGGTGGGGGTAGCGTTAGTTACCTCTGGCCCCGGCGTGACCAATGCAGTCACAGGTATTGCCACTGCTTATATGGATTCAATTCCGATGGTAATTATCAGCGGCCAAGTGCCGACTCATGCCATCGGTGAAGATGCTTTTCAAGAGGTAGATACTGTTGGCATAACGCGTCCTTGCGTAAAGCATAATTTTCTGGTGAAAGATGTTAAGGACATCGCCGGCACCATTAAGAAAGCCTTTTATCTCGCCAAAAGCGGTCGCCCTGGGCCAGTGCTGGTGGATATCCCAAAAGACATATCCAGTCATAAAACAGAATTCAGCTATCCATCATCGGTGAACATCCGTTCTTATAATCCGGTTCAGCAAAGTGACTTGGGACAGGTCAAGCTTGCCGTGCAGTTGCTGCTAGCAGCCAAGAGACCGATGATTTATGCGGGCGGCGGTGTAATCCTGGCTGATGCGTCTAAGCAATTAACCGAGCTGGTGCATTTATTGGGCTTCCCCTGCACCAACACGTTGATGGGTTTAGGGGGCTATCCAGCAACAGACAAACAATTTGTTGGAATGTTGGGCATGCATGGCACGTACGAGGCAAACATGGGAATGCAGTATTGCGATGTATTGCTGGCCATAGGAGCACGCTTTGATGATCGGGTGGTTGGTAATGTTGAGCACTTTAATCAGGAAAAGCGCAAGATCATCCATGTTGACATTGACCCTTCCTCAATCTCCAAGCGAGTGAAGGTAGATTTGCCTATCGTCGGCGATGTAGCCAATGTGTTGGACGATCTACTGGCTGAATTGCGCGGTAGCAAAGAGAAGCCAGATCAGCAGGCTATTGCACCGTGGTGGGCGCAAATTAAGGAATGGCGCGGCAAGAATAGCTTAGTTTACAAACATTCGGATGAAATCATTAAACCGCAGTTCGTGATCGAAAAACTGTATGAAGTTACCCAAGGCGAGGCTTTCATCACCTCCGATGTCGGACAGCATCAGATGTGGGCGGCGCAATACTACAAATTTGATAAGCCGCGTCGCTGGATTAACTCCGGTGGATTGGGCACCATGGGCTTCGGCTTGCCCGCCGCAATGGGCGTACAACTTGCTCATCCAGGCGCCCATGTGGCTTGCGTTACTGGAGAAGGCAGTATTCAAATGTGCATTCAAGAGCTCTCCACCTGCAAACAGTTTCAATTGCCGCTCAAAATTATCATGTTGAATAATCGTTATCTAGGAATGGTGCGCCAGTGGCAGCAGTTTTTCCATGGCAACCGTTATGCCGAATCCTACATGGATGCGCTCCCCGATTTTGTGAAGTTGGCGGAAGCTTATGGACATATTGGCATACGCATTGAGAAGCCATCAGACGTGGAGCCAGCATTGAAAGAAGCATTTGAGCGTAAGCAACAACTGGTATTCATGGATTTCATTACAGACCAGACTGAGAACGTTTTCCCAATGGTTCAGGGTGGCAAGGGCTTGTCTGAAGTGATTCTGGCGGAGGATTTGTAATGCGGCATATTATGTCCTTGTTGACGGAAAACGAAGCGGGCGCTTTATCACGTGTTTCTGGTTTGTTTTCAGCGCGCGGCTACAATATCGAGTCACTCACTGTGGCGCCCACGGAAGATCCTACCCTGTCTCGCATCACTATTGTAACTAGTGGTTCTGACGCTGTGATCGAGCAAATTTTCAAGCAGCTCAATAAGCTAATTGAAGTGGTCGCGGTGATGGACCTGAGCGAAGGCGAACATCTAGAGCGTGAGTTAATGTTGGTAAAGGTGCGTGCGATAGGTTCGGTGCGTGAGGAGATGAAGCGTATGACAGATATTTTCCGTGGATGCATTATTGATGTGACTGACAAAACGTACACCATTGAATTAACCGGCACCGGCCAAAAACTGGAAAGCTTCTTGCAAGCTATAGACCGCAGCTTAATCTTAGAAACCGTGCGTACTGGCGCGTCAGGTATCGGGCGCGGTGATCGCATTTTAAAACTTTAATTTTTAACTTTATGAATATTTTGAAGAGGCCAACATGAAAGTTTATTACGACAAAGACGCAGACCTGTCTCTAATCAAGGGCAAGGAAGTGGCCATTATCGGCTACGGCTCACAGGGCCATGCTCATGCCTTGAATCTGAAGGAATCTGGAGTCAATGTGACCGTCGGCCTTCGTAAGAGTGGCGCTTCCTGGAAAAAAGCTGAAGCGGCTGGACATAAGGTTATGGAAGTCGCGACGGCGGTAAAGAATGCCGATGTGGTCATGATGCTGTTGCCAGATGAAAACATCCCTGATGTTTATAACACTGAAGTTGCACCAAACATGAAAACGAGCGCTACGTTGGCGTTCGCCCATGGTTTTAACATTCATTACAACCAAGTCATTCCACGTGCCGACTTGGACGTAATCATGATAGCGCCAAAAGGCCCTGGACACACAGTTCGATCTGAATATTTGAAGGGTGGTGGCGTGCCATCTTTGATTGCTGTGTATCAGGACAAGTCCGGCAAGGCCAAAAATATCGCTCTATCTTACGCCGCAGCCATTGGTGGCACCAAAGGCGGGGTGATCGAGACAGATTTCCGTGAAGAAACGGAAACAGACCTGTTTGGCGAGCAGGCCGTACTGTGTGGCGGTGCCGTGGAGCTGGTGAAGGCTGGCTTTGAAACGTTGGTGGACGCTGGCTACGCGCCGGAAATGGCTTATTTCGAGTGCTTGCATGAATTGAAGTTAATCGTCGACTTGATGTATGAAGGCGGCATCGCCAATATGAACTATTCCATTTCAAATAATGCAGAATATGGCGAATACGTCACCGGCCCTAAGATTATTACAGATGAAACCAAAGAGGCCATGCGTAACTGTTTGAAGGATATTCAGACTGGCAAATA
Organism: Candidatus Nitrotoga sp. M5; assembly: GCF_927904885.1. GTDB lineage: Bacteria > Pseudomonadota > Gammaproteobacteria > Burkholderiales > Gallionellaceae > Nitrotoga. The sequence goes on along the minus strand of NZ_CAKMNW010000009.1, from coordinate 15,226 downwards.
TGCCAAACAGTTCATCTTGGAAGGCCGCACCAACTATCCTGAGATGACTGCGCGTCGCCGTCTTAACGCCAAACATCCGATTGAGATGGTGGGTGCCCAATTGCGTGCCATGATGCCTTGGATTAGCAAAAACAAATTGGTTGACCAAAGCAAGAACTAAGAATGATGGGGCTGGGATTGAGAGTTTGAATGGTAAGTGCTGGATCGCTCTCAATCCCAAGCTACATTTTTTTGTTCTTTAATCCTGCATCTAAAAACTCACTCTTCGTTTCGCCCTTCTAATGTCTAATTATCCCCACCCAATCATTGCGCGCGAAGGTTGGCCATTCTTGGCTATCGCTGTATTCATCGCAAGTTTGGTATCATTCTTAGGCGGTGGCATATGGTCGCTCTTGTTTTGGTTGGTTGCGCTGTTTGTGCTGCAATTTTTCCGCGACCCACCGCGTGAAATCCCACAAGATGTCGATGCAGTGTTATCACCTGCTGATGGTCGCATTGTCGCGGTTGAACGCACGCAGGATCCCTATGTTCAGCGCGATGCCATCAAGATAAGTGTGTTCATGAATGTATTTAATGTGCATTCCAATCGTAGTCCTATAGATGGTTTGGTGAAGCGCATCCAATATTTCCCTGGCAAATTCGTGAATGCTGACCTGGCTAAGGCTTCGCTGGAAAATGAGCGAAATGCCATATGGATTAAAAGGGCTGACGGGCAAGACGTAACCAGTGTGCAGGTGGCTGGCTTGATTGCACGTCGTATACTCTGTTACGTAAAAGAAGGGAGTAATTTGACACGTGGCCAGCGGTATGGATTCATCCGCTTCGGCTCGCGCGTTGATGTGTACCTGCCGCTGACGGCTACCGTAAAAGTAGCTATTGGTGATAAAGTACAGGCAACTACTACGATATTGGCGGCTTTGACCAAGATCTAAAGGCCAATATAATGAGAGTCTTTCAAAATCATGACTGACCCGAATGACAGAAAGCCGATGAATCTGCGCAGGCGCAGCATCTACCTGCTACCCAACTTATTGACTACGGCGGCGCTGTTTGCCGGTTTTTACTCCATCGTGCAGGCAATGAATAGCAAGTTTGAGTTTGCTGCTGTTGCAATTTTTATTGCTATGGTACTAGATGGTCTGGATGGTCGTGTGGCGCGACTGACCCGCACCCAAAGCGAATTTGGAGCGGAATATGACAGCCTCTCCGACATGGTTTCATTCGGTGTGGCGCCCGCTTTGCTCATGTATGAATGGGCGTTTAAGGACTTAGGTAAACTGGGTTGGTTCGCAGCTTTTATATATTGCGCTGGCACAGCATTACGACTGGCACGATTTAACGCTAATATTGAAGTTGTAGATAAGCGATTTTTTCAAGGCCTGCCCAGCCCTGCTGCTGCCGCAGTGATCGCAGGTTTCGTTTGGGTGGTGCTGGATAACCACTATAGCGGTCAGGAGGCACGTTGGTATGCTGTCGCCATCACGGTATTTGCCGGCTTGAGCATGGTGAGCAACGTGCGCTTCTATAGCTTCAAAGATTTTAATATGCGTAAGAGCGTGCCGTTTATCGTCATTATCTTGGTTGCATTGTTTTTTATACTGATTTCCAGTTATCCGCCCGGAGTATTATTTGTGCTTTTCTTATGCTATGCCCTATCTGGTTATGTGCTGTGGTTGCTCAGTTTTCGAAAGAAAACTTCCAACCCTCACACGTAGTGGATCACAAAAGAGAGAATGTGGCAGAGAGAGTAAGCATGGTCCACTGTTTTGTTCGGAATGATGCTGAATACCTGAGCTTATATCCATCGTTGATTCAATTTAAGATTCATTCCTCGATGGGAATAAGATAAACCTTCAGATTCATTTTAATGTTGGGAGAAGCTGTTAGTTGGGAATTTGAGGTAAGCTTGGTAGAATCCCGAAATTTTTTGAACTTTAACCAGAGTAGGAGAGTTACATGTCTAGTATCGAACAACGCGTTAAGAAAATTGTTGCTGAACAACTCGGTGTAAATGAGACTGAAGTAAAGAATGAGTCTTCGTTCGTTAATGACTTGGGGGCTGATTCATTGGATACAGTTGAGCTGGTGATGGCACTGGAAGAAGAGTTCGAGTGTGAAATTCCAGACGAAGAAGCTGAAAAAATCACTACAGTGCAACAGGCAGTCGATTACGTTAACGATCATCCTAAGTAATTAATCCTTTCGCTTTTTCCTTAAAATAACGGAGTTCGGTTTGACAAAACGCAGAGTCGTCATTACTGGCTTGGGTATTGTTTCACCTGTTGGTACAGGAATTACCCAAGCATGGCAAAATATCATTGATGGCAAATCGGGCATCACCCACATCACTCGTTTTGATGCCAGCCTGTTTACGTCGCAGATAGCCGGGGAGGTAAAAGGGTTTGATGTGACCCAATACATCTCGGCTAAGGATGCGCGGCGTATGGATTTATTTATGCATTACGGCCTGGCAGCTGGTATAGAAGCAATTAAAGACGCGGGGATCGAGGTAACTGAACAAAATGCCGAGCGCATCGGTGTCAATATTGGATCTGGTATCGGCGGGCTGCCGATGATTGAAGATAGTCACAACGACTATCTGGCGGCAGGTTCACGCAAAATCTCGCCGTTCTTTATTCCAGGTACAATTATTAATATGATTTCAGGCAATCTGTCCATCAAATATGGATTCAAAGGACCAAATCTATCCATGGTGACAGCCTGTTCCACAGCCACTCATTGCATAGGCGAATCTGCCCGGTTAATCGAATATGGGGACGCCGACATTATGATCGCAGGCGGCTCTGAGGGGTCCATTTGTGCACTAGCGTTAGGGGGGTTTTCCTCTGCACGAGCGCTTTCCGCTCGCAATGACGATCCTGCTACCGCTAGCCGTCCATGGGACAAAGGGCGCGATGGTTTTGTGATGGGAGAAGGTGCTGGAGTTTTAGTACTGGAAGAATATGAGCATGCCAAATCTCGTGGTGCAAAAATTTACGCCGAAGTAGCAGGTTATGGCATGAGTGCCGATGCATACCACATGACTGCGCCGCGCGAGGACGGTGAGGGCGCAGCGCGCTGTATGAATAATGCCTTGCGCAACGCTGGACTTAATGTGGATCAGGTAGACTATATTAATGCGCACGGCACTTCCACCCCGCTAGGCGATTTGGCTGAAACCATGGCAATGAAGCGTTGCCTTGGCGAACATGCGAAGATGGTCAAGGTCAGTTCTACCAAATCCATGACAGGACATTTACTGGGCGCAGCGGGCGGCATAGAGGCTATATTTTCAGCACTTAGCATTCACAACCAGATTGCCCCGCCTACCATTAATATTTTCGAGCAGGATGAATCGTGTGATATGGATTATGTCCCTAATATTGCGCGCAATATGACAATTAATGTCGCTATGTCCAACTCATTCGGCTTTGGCGGCACCAATGCAACTTTGGTGTTCGGTAAGGTTTAAAACTTTTGCACATCTCAAGGAGCTACATGCTAATCAATGGCGTGCCTAGAGATCATATTAGCATTCATGACCGCGGCTTGATATATGGGGATGGCGTATTCCGCACGCTTCGTGTCCTCGGTGGATACATACAATGTTGGTCGCGTCATTATCACAAGTTGCAACAAGATTGCATTGCATTACAAATCACTTGTCCAGAAGCGGCGCTGCTGTCAGAGGAATTGCAGCGTTTGATTGAGCAGCGGCCCTCCGATGGTGTAGCTAAAATAATCATTACACGTGGCGAACAGTCAGCTCGTGGCTATGCTCCAGCCGAAAATATGATTTCAACACGCATTCTGACTTTCGCTCCTCCATTTGATTGTCCAGACAGAAATTATTCGCACGGTATAAAGCTTAGGGTATGTGAATTACGCTTGGCTCATCAACCAAAATTGGCTGGCATTAAGCACCTTAACCGTTTGGAAAATGTATTAGCTGCTGCGGAATGTTGTGACCCAGACATCGCAGAGGGACTGTTGCTGGATAATTTTGACAATGTGATTGAAGGTATACGAAGCAATTTATTTATGGTTCGGGACGGCGAATTATTTACACCGAATTTGTCCAACTGCGGTGTGGCCGGGATACAGCGTGAACGCGTGATTGAATGGGCCGCCAGACATGGTGTGCCGTGTTGGGTCAGTCAGTTTGGGCTGGCGGAATTACTGGTTGCCGACGAAATATTTATGGTGAATAGTGTGATTGGGTTATGGCCAGTTCGTGAGCTGTCAGGCATTGATTGGAACCATCATCCGATTGCCATGCAAGTGCAGGAATGGCTGAGCCATGCGCACGATTAAACGTTTGCTGCTCTTGGTGCTACTTTTGGCCGTGCTACTGGCGAGTGCAATTGGCTATTATGTTACCCGTCCATTGACCCTGCCTACGTCTCCATTGGAGTTTACCCTCAATAAGGGCAGCAGTCTAAAAGTCGCGGCGCGACAGATGCATCACGCTGGCGCACTACCCAATGATTGGATGTTTGTCTTGTTGGCGCGCATGCTGGGCAAATCTGCACAGATACAGGCTGGTAACTATGAGCTAACAACTGCGGTCCCGATGTTGGAGTTATTAACTATCGTGACCGAAGGAAAAGCCGCTCAGAGTAAATTCAGCATAATTGAAGGCTGGACATTCAATCAATTCCGCGCAGCATTGAATAGCAATTCAGCCATACAGCATGATAGCGCGACCCTTTCCGAAGCAGAGATACTGCAACATATCGGCGCAACAGGTGATTATGCAGAAGGACATTTTTTTCCTGACACCTATTATTTCACCAAAGGCTCAAGTGATCTCGCGTTGTTGAAACGCGCCTACAAGACTATGCAATTGCACCTGCAGGAAAGCTGGCAAAAACGCGCGCCTGACTTGCCTTTTAAATCAACCTATGAGGTATTAATACTGGCCTCTATTGTGGAAAAAGAAACAGGACTGGCAAGTGATCGAGGCATGATAGCGGCCGTATTTATCAACCGCCTACGCAAGGGAATGCCACTGCAAACTGATCCAACCGTCATTTACGGATTGGGAGAGAGTTTCGACGGTAATTTACGAAAGCGCGATTTGCTGGCTGATACATCTTTCAATACCTATACTCGAGCAGGCCTGCCACCTACTCCAATCGCGCTGCCAGGGCTAGCCTCGATACAGGCGACGCTTCATCCCGCTTCGACCGATGCTCTATATTTCGTCGCGCGTGGGAACGGCAGTTCACAATTTTCAAATACATTAAGTGAACACAACAATGCAGTGAATCGTTATCAACGACAATTACGCGATTAATGCGTTTCTCTACCCTATACTTACTCAACGAATCTAACATTCTCTTTAAGCCTGTTGATGCGGACAGGCAAAATTTATAGTACGCAACACCGTGCAGCTTGTCTGGCAGACAAGTCAAACATATACTGATCGGCTTTAAAAGCCATACCATTTTACAAATGCCGTTATATTGCAGAAGCACTCAGTTTTACTTTTTTGACTAACACGCACTTGTGCAATCGTATACAATTCCGCGCTATTTTAATTGAGCGGAAATCGACCACGCAATGCTGGAAATTAGTAATCTTGCTTGTAGTCGCGGAGATCATCTGCTATTTTCTGGCCTGAATTTTTCTCTGTCACCTGGCGAGTTGTTGCAGGTGCAGGGTGCCAACGGCAGTGGCAAAACCAGCCTGCTGCGTACTCTATGCGGTTTTATAATGCCTGATACGGGCGAAATCCTTTGGCACGGGCAGAACATACGTGAGCTGGGCGATCAATTTTATGCCGAGATAATTTATCTTGGCCATCTGAATGCCATCAAAGACGAATTGAATGCGTTGGAAAACTTGCGCATTGGTGCAGGACTGGCTGGCTGCAAGATGGATGACAAGCAGGTAATCGCTGCGTTACGTCGTCTGGGTTTACGCGGACGGGAAACTTTGCCGGTCAAAGTGCTGTCTCAAGGACAACGTCGGCGTGTGGCATTGGCGCGTTTGTTGCTTAGCAATGCCTCTTTATGGATACTGGATGAGCCGCTCACTGCGCTAGACGTTGGCGCAGTTGAGCTAATGCAAGAATTGATTAGTGAGCATCTGGTGAATAACGGCATGGTGATCTACACAACCCATCAGCCACTGGAAGTGGTGGGGGTTGCAACGCGGCGACTTGCACTGACATGAACAAGTTGTCGCTGATTGGTTTGTTGAGCATAATGATTCGCCGTGATCTGGTGTTGGCCATGCGGCGCCGTGCTGATGTAGTGACGACACTAATTTTCTTCGTCATAGTGGTCAGTCTATTTCCATTAGGCGTAGGTCCCGAAGCGGATATGCTGCGCAATATGGCTCCCGGCGTGATTTGGGTAGCAGCTTTGCTAGCTTCAATGTTATCACTGGGTCGCTTATTCTCGGCGGATCATCTAGATGGGACTCTGGAGCAGATGTTACTCGTTCCGCAGTCACTGTCGGTGCTTGTGTTAGCTAAGATTTTGGCGCACTGGATGGTCTCCGGTTTGCCGTTGGTAATCATGGCTCCGGTGCTGGGCTTGCAGTTTGATATGACGGCGCAGTCCATAGGGGTATTGATCATTGCACTACTCCTTGGCACGCCGACACTCAGTATGATAGGCGCTGTCGGCGCGGCGTTGACGCTAGGGCTGCGCGGCGGCGGAGCATTAGTGTCACTACTGGTGTTGCCATTGTGCATCCCAGTGTTGATTTTTGGAGCAGGGGCAGTGGAGGCCGTTATAAGCGGTACCAGTGTAAGTTCTCATTTATCATTGCTAGGTGCGCTACTAGTGATGGCATTGGCATTTACACCATGGGTGACGGCTCTCGCTCTGCGTATTTCGATGGAATAAAGCACATAGTGTATTTTTTTAATTGAGTAGATATTGGCTATAAACTGGTTTAAATATTCCTCGCCGAGCTCCTTTTATAGGGCAGCCGGCAAGATGGTACCGTGGTTCGCCTGTTCGGCCGCAATCATGTTTGTTGCAGGTCTTTATATTAGTTTTTTTGTGGCACCGACTGACGTCCAGCAAAGCGAAGCTTATCGCATCATGTTTATACATGTACCTGTTTCCATCCTGTCCATGTTTATTTATCTGGTCATGGCAGGTTATGCCGCGCTAGGACTCATTTTCAATACGCGCTTATCTTCCATGATGGCTAGTGCGTTGGCTCCTACAGGTGCGCTACTTGCCTTTCTTTCATTATGGACTGGCGCATTATGGGGCAAGCCGATGTGGGGTGCATGGTGGGTATGGGATGCGCGACTGACTTCTGAACTCATCTTGCTATTTCTTTATCTTGGATTTATCGCTTTGCATGCCTCGATCGATGATCCTCGTCGTGCCGACCGTGCCAGTGCATTACTCGCCATATTAGGCTCGGTCAATGTTCCTATCATCTACTTTTCAGTGCAATGGTGGAACACCTTGCATCAAGGAGCCTCAGTCAAACTCACCGGCACTAGCATGCATGTGGCTATGCAGCAGGGAATGTACACCATGATGCTGGCGGTCTGGCTATATGCCATTACGATTTCATTAATACGTGTGCGTAGTATCATTTTAGAGCGAGAAAGCAAAGCCCAATGGGTATCTGAGCTCATGGAGATTAAACGATGAACTGGGGTGAGTTTTTTGCCATGAATGGCTATGCTTGGTACGTATGGGGGTCGTTCGGCATGGCACTGCTGATATTCATAGTTGAAATGGTGATGGTGCGCCACAGAAGAACAGTTATCTTGCAACAATTGCGCCTGACAAGTAACGCAGAAGATTTATGACGTAAATTGGACAAAATACCTATCTATGTAAACACAAACGTGGAGAACTTCTTTGCCCGACGGAACAAACGTTACAAAACCAACTCGAAACAACTGAAGTCGCGCCAACTCATTAAAACATTTAAACTGAAATAATATTGATATTGGAAATAAACTAACATGAAACCGCGCCAAAAAAAACTTGCCTACATAATTATCGCTCTCGTTGCTTTGGGTGCTGCTACAGGTTTAGTGTTAAATGCACTAACAAATAATATCAGCTTGTACTTTACCCCAACTCAAGTGTTTAATGACGAAGCGCCGCAAGGGCGTGGTTTTCGCATGGGCGGATTGGTTGCTATGGACAGTATCAAGCGACAAAGCGATGGTTTAACTGTGCATTTCAGCGTAACCGATTCCGCTAAGACTATGCCGGTTGTGTACAAGGGCTTTTTGCCCGACCTTTTCAAGGAAGGAAAAGGGGTAGTAGTACATGGCAAGATTGAAGATGGAGGCGTGTTCCGCGCGGATGAGGTGCTGGCCAAACATGATGAAAACTACATGGCTCCAGAAGCTGTGTATGCTATGGAGCAAGCTGCTAAAGGGGCGTCTACAGCGAATGACGCATCATCCGTAAGCGAGCCTGCTACACCATAGTCCAATAATTACAGCTTAATTTTTGCTATATCTTATTTTATATTTTGATTTCATGCATGGACGGGTCCTTCGCGTGCGGAACAACGACCATGTACTTCGTTCCACGTAGCAAATGATTTTTGCTTAATTTGTGAATACGCCACGCAATAAGATTTAAATTGCTACGTATTAAATTCAATATGTATATTTAGGTATGTGCAGATTTGTATTATTTGAAGCGTACATATCCGATTACCACCCTCAATGCTCTGAACTGTATTGATACCGGGCAGAGGGTCTAATCGAAGTGCTATGCAACTACATGAGCGTCAATGTAACTTATACACATCTGGCTGTGTTAACCAATAAAATCGGATATTAAATAATTAACCCCCTGTTTTTGCAGGGGGTTAATTATTTAATATCAACAAAACAGTCCCAGGATTTTTAGAACGGTATGTCATCATCGAAGTTATCGAAGCCACCGCTCTTGGCTGGTGTCGGTTTACTAGTAGCAGGCGCACTAGTTGATGATGCAGCAGAATTACCCACCGTGTCAAAACTACCGCTACCAGATTTACTGGATAGCATCTGCATCTCATTAACAATGATATCAGTGGTATAGCGATCCTTGCCTTCCTTGTCCTGCCATTTGCGCGTGGCAAGCTTGCCTTCAACATAAATCATAGAACCTTTCTTCAGGTACTCTCCAGCTATTTCCGCCAGGCGTCGATAGAAAGTCAGGTTATGCCATTCTGTTTTTTCCTGCTTTTCGCCGCTTTTGTCTTTCCAGTTTTCTGAGGTAGCCAAGGTGGCATTGGTTACTGCTTCGCCATTGGGCATGTAACGTGTTTCCGGATCTTTACCCAACCGCCCTACTAAAATCACTTTATTTACCGACATGTCATTACCCTTTCACTAAATTTTTTACCGCGTCTTCGTCAAAACCACTCATATCCACTTTAAGACAAGCCATGCATTCGGCTGGCACCACCATTGCTTCGCGCACCCCATTTAATTGCACTAAGTTTTGTTGCAATTCAGCGCCCGCGCGCCCATCCATTTCTGGCAATGGGTACATTTTGGTACGCACCGCTGCAGGCGGCTGCATGGTGCTGGCAACTAGCAACCACAGCAATAACAAACCTACTGCGAATGCAAACACAGCATTGCCGCCGTAATATTGCATCAAAAAACCGCCCACAATCGCACCAAGGAATGCGCCGAGAAATTGCACGCTGCTATATACGCCCATTGCTGTTCCCTTGGACGCCAGTGGAGCAATCTTGCTGATCATTGAAGGCAATGTCGCCTCCAGTACGTTAAATGCGGTAAAAAACAGCAACAGTGACAGCATCACCCCCCATACACTATTCTGCATTAGCATTAATGATAATTGGCCTAGCGCTGCCAGCGCAATCGCGCCCATAAACACCTGCTTCATCTTTGCTTTTTTCTCGGCGACGATGATGGGTGGCACCATCAACACGAGGGCTAGCAGCATAACCGGTAGATATACTTGCCAATGTTGCGCAATTTCCAGCCCGTTCTTTTGTAGTACGAATGGCACTTGCATGAATACCGACATCAGGATTGCATGCAAGGAAAAAATACCGAAATCGAGCCGCAGCAAATCTTTGTTACGCAGCACATCGCCAAATCGCTTGCTACTCGCCCCGGAACCAGAATGGAAACGCGTGATAGCAGGATTAGGAATTATAAAGGCCACAAACAACATAGCCAGAAGAGCCAAGGCGCCAGTAAGTGCAAAAATTCCGGGCACATCTATCGCTTGATACAGAACCGGTGCCAGAACCAGTGATATCGAAAATGTAATACCAATGGTGATACCTATCATCGCCATCGCCTTGGTGCGGACTTCCTCGCGTGTCAGGTCGGCGGTTAACGCCATCACTGCAGCATTGATTGCCCCTGCGCCTTGAATCGCACGCCCGGCGATGACCCAATAAATATTGTCTGCCGAAGCTGCGATAAAACTGCCGATCGCAAATAAAAGGAGTCCAGCATAGATCACGGGCTTGCGCCCGTAACGGTCGGAAATCCAGCCGGCAGGGATCTGCAACACAGCCTGGGTCAGGCCGTAAGCACCGAGGGCAATGCCAATCAGGACATGATTTTCACCGCCGGGCAGGCGCTCAGCGGCATAAAGTGCAAATACCGGCAGAATGATGAACAGCCCCAACATGCGCAAACCGTAAATACCGGCTAAGCCCATGCTGGCACGGCGCTCAAGTTGAGTCATTGAATCAGGCTTGTGTTCCATATTGAAGTATTTAAAGCGCGAAAAATCGCGTATATTAGCAGGTTTAGCTCAACCTACGGTAACCGGTATGGACAGTATCAAAATACGCGGCGCTCGCACACACAATTTGAAAAACATCAGCCTCGATTTGCCGCGCAATCAACTTGTGGTTATCACTGGACTATCGGGTTCCGGCAAGTCTTCCCTAGCCTTCGATACTTTATATGCCGAGGGGCAACGACGCTATGTCGAGTCACTTTCAGCTTACGCGCGCCAATTTTTGCAATTAATGGCAAAGCCAGATGTAGACTTGATCGAAGGTTTGTCACCTGCTATCGCCATTGAGCAAAAAGCCACCTCGCATAACCCGCGTTCTACCGTTGGCACGGTGACAGAAATTCACGACTACCTGCGCCTGCTGTTTGCGCGTGCAGGTGATCCCTATTGCCCACAGCATGATCTGGTGTTACAGGCCCAAAGCGTTGGGCAGATGGTGGACCATGTGCTGCAACTACCACAAGACACGCGCATCATGATTCTTTCTCCATTAGTTATTGAACGCAAAGGCGAACAAGTCGATTTGTTTAACGAGTTGCGTGCGCAAGGTTTTATGCGGCTACGCGTAAACGGCACCGTGCATGAGATAGATAAGCTGCCCACTCTGGCAAAAAACAAAAAACATACTGTTGAGATTGTGGTGGATCGGCTGAAGGCCAACGCAGATAACCAGCAACGCTTGGCGGAATCATTCGAGACTGCATTGCGTCATGCCGACGGACGCGCATTGGCAGTGGAAATAGATAGTGGCAAAGAGCATATATTTTCAGCTAAGTTTGCTTGCCCAATCTGCAGCTATTCATTGCCTGAGCTGGAACCGCGCTTGTTCTCATTTAACAACCCGATGGGTGCCTGCCCTAAATGCGATGGGTTGGGCAGCACCAGTTTCTTCGACCCAAAACGAATTGTGGCTTTCCCGCAATTATCACTAAGCTCTGGGGCAATAAAAGGTTGGGATCGACGCAACCAATTTTATTACCAGATGCTGGACAGCTTGGCCAAGTATTACGATTTTGATCTGGAACGCCCATTTGAAAGCCTGCCGGAAAAAACACAGGAGATTGTTTTGTACGGCAGTGGCAAGGAAAAAATTCCATTCAGCTATTTCAACGAGCGCGGCAAGCCCACGCTACGCGAGCATGAGTTCGAAGGCGTCGTTAATAATTTCGAGCGGCGCTACAAGGAAACCGCATCACCTGCCGTACGCGAGGAGCTAGCGAAACATCTCAACACCTGCGTCTGCCCTGAATGTAAGGGCACACGCCTGCGTTTAGAGGCCCGCAACGTGCGCATCGCAGACCATGCCATTTACGAATTAAGCGCATTACCCTTGAAGCAAGCGCTCACATTCTTTCAACAGGTGCAGTTACCAGGTCACAAGCAGGCTATCGCGGAAAGAATCGTACATGAAATTGCTAGCCGCCTTACTTTCCTCAACAACGTGGGTTTGGAATATCTGTCGTTAGATCGTTCGGCAGAGACTCTGTCTGGTGGCGAATCACAGCGCATCCGCCTAGCCTCGCAAATTGGCTCCGGCCTGACAGGTGTGATGTATGTATTGGACGAACCTTCCATCGGCCTGCATCAGCGTGACAATGATCGCTTGCTGGAGACGCTGAAACGCCTGCGCGACATGGGTAACAGTGTAATTGTTGTGGAACATGACGCGGATGCCATCCATGCGGCTGATTACGTAGTGGACATGGGGCCCGGTGCGGGTGAGCATGGGGGCATGGTCGTCGCGCAAGGCACGCCACAAGAAGTGTGTACCCACCCGCAATCGCTAACGGGTGATTATCTTTCCGGTCGGCGCAACATTGAAGCCCCAAAAAAATATCTACCCCCCGATCCGGCACGCATGCTGCAAATTCAGAGTGCATGTGGCAACAACCTGAAAGAAGTCACACTTAATCTCCCTGTCGGCCTGCTGGTGTGCGTAACAGGTGTGTCTGGTTCCGGCAAGTCCACCCTCATCAACGACACGTTGTACAAGGCAGTCGCACAGCACCTGTATGGAAGCAACGCCGAACCTGCGCCGTTCGTAAAAATCGACGGGCTGGAATTTTTTGACAAGGTCATTAACGTAGATCAGTCACCCATAGGACGTACCCCACGTTCCAACCCCGCCACCTATACTGGCCTGTTTACTCCCATCCGCGAGCTATTCGCCAGCGTACCGCAATCGCGTGAGCGCGGCTATGGTCCAGGACGATTCTCGTTCAACGTAAAAGGCGGGCGCTGCGAATCCTGTCAAGGTGATGGCGTAATCAAAGTTGAAATGCATTTTCTGCCTGATCTTTATGTGCCATGCGACGTGTGCCACAGCATGCGCTACAACCGCGAAACGCTAGAGGTGCAATATAAGAGTCGAAACATCCACCAGATTTTGCAGATGACCGTGGAACATGCACATGAGTTTTTCAAACCGGTACCAATCATCGCACGAAAACTACAAACGATGCTCGACGTAGGACTCGGCTACATTACATTGGGACAAAGTGCAACCACGCTATCCGGCGGCGAAGCGCAACGTATCAAATTGTCGCTTGAGCTTTCCAAGCGCGACACCGGACGTACTCTGTATATCTTGGACGAACCCACGACTGGCCTGCATTTCCACGATATTTCCTTACTTTTAAAAGTCATTCAGAAGCTGCGTGACCAAGGAAATACTGTAGTAATAATCGAACATAACCTCGACGTAATAAAGACCGCCGACTGGATAATAGACCTTGGCCCTGAGGGCGGTGAGGGCGGCGGACATATCATTGCACAAGGTTCACCAAAAGACATCGCTGCCAATCCAGCAAGTGTTACTGGTATATACCTAGAGCAGGTGTTGAATACGATCAGATAACACGAGACTAACTCCCTTCATCACTCGCTCGGGCCACTCTTGCATCACGTCGAATCACGTGCCACCCGCAGCTCATCTCGTGCTACATAGCTTGGATGATCTCCATTATTGGGGAGATCTATTGCTGAAGCAGCACCTCTTCTAGATTAATGACAGCATATTGCTGCATCATTGTTAAACTCGGGCAGCCTGTCGTCCATAAAGAATCGTAGCTACAATTTAACTGATCGAGGCTAGATTTTGACAATTTAGCAGAGTATAGTAGTAACTCTGTTACCCAGAAAGTGGCGGAACATAGCTGCTTCAACTTAATTTGGAGTCGGTTTACTTTAAGTCCGACAAGCTGCTAGGTAACAGAGAATATAAAGCTATTAAGTCATAGCTCAAAATTTTAAATATTTTTTGCAATACTCACTAACATTATGTTACGCTGCACCAGCTGTTAGAAGTTTCTAAGAGCCCCCGCGGACGGTACGAGTGGGTTTATCTTTTTTATTAATTTACTTAGAGGAGTAATAATTATGCGCAGAGTTAACTCACTGGCACTACTGCTTGCTATTAGTTCCCCAGTTGCGATGGCATATGATGGCCCAAAGGCTGAATACAATTTCCTACCTCCGGCAGGTGAAATTTCACTCGATGAAGAAGCCGGCAATCTGCATCCTGAAGCACAACTCGGCATACCAGGTAACTATCCTCCCGGCGGCGGTGAGGTTGCACCTGCATACCAATATGAAACGCAAGGCCAATTTAACATTGGAAAACATCATATCGATAAATGGGCGGGTGAAGAAGGTGGTGCCGGACAAGCCAGCTATCATGGCAAACAGCCCACTAAATTTGTCCCAAATTACAAAACTGCCATCCCATACGTAGATGGCAAGCCTATATACGATACTGACTTTGACGAATCATGGGCGGGAGACAGGCTGAACGGAACTGGCGGCTGTGTAGCCAGTGCTGCTCCATATTGCGTAGCTCCAATTGAGACAGGTCTCGGCTATACACCAGCAGAAACCCGTGCAGGCTTAACCCGCTCTTTGCAATACTTCAAACTTGATAATGGCGTACGTGGTCAAGGCACAACGGTCACAATGAATGCAATCGCAGAAAATACTATGCCAGATGCAGGTTCAAAACCATCAAAGGTCAGGCTGCAATATGCAATCACACCCGGTGGCAACTTTGTAGATACGACTCGTCAACCTCAAAATGCTGGTTATACAAAATTTGCACCTGAAGGAACATATCGTTATCAATCCCCTGCCATTATATACAGTGAAGAGCATGGTCATCTGTACATAAACGGCAAGCATTATTCCGGTGTGCATTTGTTAAACGGTAGCTATGGCTATACAGTTGGCTTGGATCTGCTGAAAAAAGGAAAGAATGACTTCTGTATCAAGATAGTAGATGAGTTTCATGAGGTGGTTAATCTTGGAACTCAAGCTTGTGTTTCAATCACAGTTTAAAGTGATCTGATCGCACTTGTAAAACTTGAACTGTACCGTCCGTATAGTGCATGTGAGTTGTGTAAAATTACGGTACCGTCGCCATTCAGGGCGGTACCAGTTTTATACTAGCGTGCTAGCTTAAACGGGTTGTGTGAAAGCAAGTTTCACCAAGCACATGATTAAATAAT
>NZ_CAKMNW010000008.1 GCF_927904885.1 Candidatus Nitrotoga sp. M5 | reverse complement strand
CCCCGATGCATCCAAGTTACCCCCGCCCCCGAGCGGTTCGACTGCTCCGCCATCTTAGTTAATGAATACGCTCTAACCAATACCAAGCCCAAGCCCTGGCCCAAGTGGTGATACTGTGTTTGTTATTTTGCTCTCCGCTCATTGATTGCCAGGATGTCTCCAACGATGCTTTGACTGCTGCTGGAATACAGTCAAAACTTATGCAATCTTGAGTCCTCTATATTCGTAATTCTAAGCTAAGCAGTCTGTCAGGCTTAAAGGAAATCGGCTGCACATTGGGCAGGGCGATGACTATTTCGCCGCAAGGTGAAAGCTCGAAAATTACCCCTTGCCCAGCTTAAATTTCCGCTACGAATTATTAAGTCTGACAATACTGCTAGTGAGGTGGCATTCCGGGTGCATGAGTATGCCCACCACCATTTTTGTTTGTTGTGGCTGCCCTATCTGTAGTCAGAGCTTCTTGGTCCGGCTCAGCATTTCGTGATGGCTCAACAGTTGACGAATGCTCATGATTATGGCTTGCGTGACTATGGCTCGGTCCTTCTGCTTTGGGCAAGGCCATTACGCCAATTCCATGGCGATATACCAGCTCCGCACCGAGCCATGCCGTACTCATCACGAGCAGCCATGCCGTAACAAGTAACCCCAAAAAACCATATGAAGGCAGCTTTCCAGAATGTCCGCGCCACACATCCCAAGCCATGAGCACAAGTAATGCGGTCAATGTACCCAGCGCCCAATTACGATGCAGGGTCATGGCGGCATGACTCACTTCATCATGAGTTACGCTATTGAAGGCAAACCAGCCGAATGTGGCAGCAATCAGCGCGAATAATGCTGTGCTCCAGAGCATCCAACGGCCTGTCATCAGACACTGCGTTGCATGTGACCAGCTTCTGAATACCGTGCCAGTGGTGATGAATACGACCGCAGCCGTGGCAAAGGCAATTGGGAAATGCACAATTGCTGGATGAAAATTTGGAATAATCTCGACCATGATTTTTTGCTCCTTAAATGTTCTTTTTTTGATGTAAGAGTGCTTCTTGTGGTGAATACGACCGGTATGGTTCGGCCAGGTTTTGTTGCGCAGTATCACATGGTTTCTCAGCATGCCCGTCTCCATAGCCAGTTTTCATCATCCTCATAACGATCGCTTTCCAGTTAAACGACAACAAATATCACCTGTCCTGTTTGATGCTGTTTCATCTATGCTGCCCCCATATAAAGGTTTTGAGCAGTTGACGAATGTTAGGAGTCGGCACATGACCTTCAACCACATCGACGATGGCCAGTTCCGTGCCTATACCGACCAAAGTGGTAGTCAGATAAAAGAGTTGTTAATTTTTCACTTTAATCCTCTCACTTGAAGCCAAGTTCGGAGATTTGATTTCCGCGGCGATTTTCCTGCAAATTCAATACCCAACCGTAAATGACCGGCAACACCAGCAGTGATAGTACAGTGGCGGTAAACATACCGCCGATCATCGGTGCGGCGATCCGCTGCATTACATCTGATCCAGTGCCGCCACCCCACATGATGGGTATTAGGCCGGCGATCGTGGCAGTGGAGGTCATGGCGATGGGCCGCACACGCTGGGTGGTGCCGTTCAGCACCGCTGCTGTGATGTCTGACACTTCCAGCGCGCCAGGTTTCTCGACGCGGCGTTGGGCGATTGCCTGGTCAATGAAGGTCAACACCAGCACGCCGATTTCGGCTGATACGCCGGCCAGTGCGATGAAACCGACCGCCACGGCCACCGACAGGTTGTAGCCAAGCAGCCAGACCGTCCAGAAACCGCCGATCAGCGCGAACGGGATGGACAGCATCACCACGATGGGCGCTGTCAGGTTGCGGAAGTTGAAATAGAGCAGCAGGAAAATGGTCAGCAGGGTAAATGGAATAACTATTTTCATGCGTGCGGCAGCACGCTCCATGTACTCAAATTGCCCCGACCATGCCAGCGAATATCCGGGCGGTAGTTTGACCGTGTTTTCAATCTGTTTTTTCGCCGCAGCCACATAGCCGCCGATATCGCTGGTCTTGATGTCCACATAAATCCAGGCATTGGGGATGGCATTTTCCGTTTTTACCACTGACGGGCCGCGCCGCAGCTTAAGCTCGGCTACCAGCGAAATGGGAATCTGCGCGCCCGTCGGAGTCATCATCAGCACGCGCTTCAATAACTCCATGTTGTCACGCAGCTCTCTTGGATAGCGCAGGTTTACCGGATAACGCTCCAATCCTTCGACGGTTTCAGTGACATTCATGCCTCCGATGGCCGATTGCACCACATCCTGCACATCACCCACGGTCAATCCGTAGCGCGCCGCCTCTTCGCGTTTGATATCGAAATCCAGGTAGTAACCGCCAACCGCCTTGTCGGCGAAGGCTGATAACGTGTCAGGCATGGTGACCAACGACTTTTCAATATCGCCGCCCACCTTGTCCAGCACATTCAAATCCGGGCCGGAGACTTTGATCCCGACCGGTGTCTTGATGCCGGTGGAGAGCATGTCAATACGCGTCTTGATCGGATAGGTCCACGCGTTGGCCACACCCGGGAGCTGGATCGCATTATCCATCTCGCTGATCAATTCTTTGGTAGTCTTGTTCGGATTCGGCCATTCGGATTTAGGTTTCATGCCCACGATCGTTTCAATCATGGACAATGGCGCCGCATCGGTAGCAGACTGGGCTCGACCAACCTTGCCGAACACGTGATGTACTTCAGGGAAAGTCGAAAGTATTTTATCGGTTTGTTGCAACAACTCTTTCGCTTTGGTGATGGAAATGCCTGGGTAAGTGCTCGGCATATACAACACGTCGCCCTCATCCAGTGGCGGCATGAATTCTGAACCGGTTTTAAGCACCGGATAAACCGTCGCCGCTAGCAACAGCAATGCAAGCACGATGGTCACGCCACGCCGACGAATGGCAATATCCAGCAGCGGGTGATGCAATCGTTTCAGCCAGACATTGATCGGGTTGCGTTCTTCACTCGGTATCTTGCCGCGTATCAGCAAGCCCATCAGCACTGGCACCAGCGTGATGGCCAACAGTGCGGCGGCGGCCATGGAATAAGTTTTTGTGAACGCCAGCGGGGAAAACATTCGCCCTTCCTGTGCCTGTAGCGTGAACACCGGCAGAAACGAAACGGTAATGATCACCAGCGAGAAGAACAGCGCTGGGCCGACTTCTTTGGAAGCTGCACCAACCGCCTTCCATCTTGCCTTTATGTTGTTGTTCGCTTCACCCAGACGCTCAAGATGTTTGTGGGCATTTTCGATCATCACGATCGCGCCGTCTATCATCGTGCCGATGGCAATAGCGATACCGCCCAGCGACATGATATTGGCGGACAGCCCCTGCCAGCGCATGACCATGAACGCAATCAAAATCCCGATTGGCAGGCTGATGATGACAACCAGCGCGCTTCTGGCATGCATCAAAAACAGCAGGCAGATCAGCGCGACCACGACGAATTCCTCGATCAACTTGAACTTGAGGTTGTCCACGGCACGTTCAATCAAGTCGCCTCTGTCATAGACCGGGACTATCTCCACCCCTTCCGGCAGTCCTTTTTTCAGGCTTTCCAGCTTGGCGCGCACCCCTTTAATGGTGGCCATGGCATTCTCGCCAAAGCGCATGATGACCACGCCGCCGGCCACTTCACCCTCGCCATTCAATTCAACCAGGCCTCGGCGTAGCTCGGGGCCGAGATGAATATTGGCGAGTTGCTTGAGATAAATCGGCGTGCCGTTCGCGTCCACGCCGACAGGGATCACTTCCAGATCGTGCAGGCTCTTGATATAGCCAGCAGCGCGCACCATGTATTCAGTCTCGCCCATTTCCACCAGACGACCGCCCACGTCGTTGTTGCTGCGTTGGATGGCCTGCTTTACCTTGGATAGCGGTATGTTGTAGGCGAGCAAGGCATCGGGCTTGACTTCAACTTGGTACTGCTTGACATAGCCGCCGACGGAGGCGACTTCCGAGACGCCGTCTACTGTCTGCAGCGGATAGCGCAAATACCAGTCCTGGATCGAGCGCAACTGCTCCAAGTCATGTTTACCGGTTTTATCCACTAGCGCGTATTCATACACCCAACCCACGCCGGTTGCATCCGGCCCCAATTTAGGCGCGACGCTAGCGGGCAGGCGATCGGCGGCGTAATTCAAATATTCGAGCACGCGGGTGCGTGCCCAGTACATGTCGGTGCCGTCTTCAAAGATCACATACACCATTGAAAAACCGAAGAACGAATAGCCGCGCACCACCGTGGTTTTCGGTACCGACAGCATCGCAGTAGTCAGCGGATAGGTCACCTGATCTTCCACCACTTGCGGTGCCTGACCGGGAAAGCCGGTAAAGATAATTACTTGTACATCGGACAGATCAGGAATTGCATCCAGCGGTATGGTTCGCATTGCCTGGAAACCGGCTAAGGTAATCAGTAGCGTCGCAATCAATACCATGAATCGGTTCCTGATCGATGTATCAATCAGCGAATGGATCATTGCTTGCCCTCCGCATCCATGCCGACCATACCCTTCATGTCAGCGTCCTTCATTTTCATGTCACTCATGTCATCCATGTTGTGATGGCGGTGGCTGTCTGCGCCGCCGATGTCAGGCTGATGCGTCTCCATGGGCGGCATTCCCGGATGCATGGTTGGCGCAGGTTTGACTTCGGAGATTGCGCCGGAATTAGACTTGGCTGCATCCATCATCTTCGCGGTTGCTTCTTTCAGCTTCGATTCCGAATCCAACAGAAACTGGCTGGAGGTCACCACCATTTCACCTTCGATCAGGCCGCTTACGATCTGGGTTTGTCCGTTCGCTGACACGCCGACCGTCACCTGGCGCGGCTCAAACCGTCCGGGGGCGCGCTGGATGAACACCTGTTCCCGTGTGCCGGTTCGCACGATCGCCTCGGCAGGCACGACTAGCGCATCCACTTGTTTGTCAGCCTGGATATCCACATTGGCGAACATGTCCGGCTTCAGCAGCAGGCCGGGGTTGTCGAACTCCAGACGCACCTTGATGGTGCGTGTCTTCGCCTCGAGATACGGATAGATGTAGGTGACCTTCCCGGTGAAGATGCGGCCCGGAATGCCTGCTACCGTCATTTCAGACATATCGCCTTCATGTACCCAGGACATATCATCCTCGTAGATATCCACGATCACCCAGATCCGGGACAGATCCGTAATCATGAAAAGTTCTGTTGCAGGGGTGATCCGTTCGCCTTCGCGCGCACCGATGTTCATTACAATGCCATTAAAGGGTGAGTGGATATGTATGTCCTTCATCACTTTGCGGTCGGCTTTGAGTTTTTTGACTTGATGTTCCGCCACGTCAAACAATTTCAAGCGTTCTTGTGCGGAACGCAGCAGACTTTCTGCACCATTGCGAATATCCGGAAATGGACTGTTTTTCAGTATTTCTGCACTATTCAGTGCAAGGAGATATTCTTCTTGGGTAGCCACAAGTTGGGGTGAATATATGGATACCAGCATAGTGCCGATATTGACTTGATCGCTGGTATTATGGACAAATAATTTCTCAATCCAGCCATCATATTTTGGATGCAGGCGCGCGACCCGCTGTTCATCATAGGTAACTCGGCCGATCGTGCGAATATTTCGGGAGAGGGCGGCACGCTTCACGGTTGTGGTCCGGACGCCAATATTCTGAACAACGGTGGGATCAATTTTGACCGTTCCTATTGGCGCATCCGTTGCCGTACCATCCTCTTGGTACACGGGAATATAATCCATGCCCATTTCATCCTTGGCCGGAACTGGAGAGGTTCTGGCCGGGGTCATCGGGTTGCGATAGAACAACACTTTACGTTCACTTATTGCTGCTTGCTTGCTAGCCGATCCGGCAGGCTTGCCGGAGAATATCCAATAGCCGATGCCACTGCCGATCAGCAAGGCAATGACTGCCGTTAAAATGATATTCCTATTCATGAGCCCTCCCCTGGTCCGTTTTGAGGGCATAATTGCGAGGTATCGTCGTGCCGACTGCGGCCTCCAGCCTTGCCCAAGCCTGCCAGCCTGAACTTAATGCTTTCCAGTATTGTGTTTCATAGTTGTAAAGTGTGATCTGCGAACGCACGAGATTTAAGAAATCTACCTTGTTCACCTGATAGGCTGCCAGCATGGATGACACCGTCATGCTTGCCTGCGGAATAATACCGGTTTTAAACAATGATGCCTGATCATGGCCGGCGCGATAATCGGCCAGGGCCTGCTCGATCTCTGTGTCCACCTGCACCACTCGGTCTTCCAGACTGAATTTTTCCTTGACCACTTCGGCTTTGCGTTGAGCCAACGCCCGATCTTGTTTTTTCCCAGTGTAAATCGGTAGATTCATGCTGAACATGATGCTGGTGAAATCGGCTCGTGCGCTGCCATTAGGGTTACTGCCATTGCGTGCACCATACGCCGCACCCAGCTTGAAATCCGGGTAATAATCTTTTTCGGCCAAATTTACGCGTGTATGCGCCGCATCCAGTTGACTACGCTGCGCAGATAGCGTCGGCCGGGTATCAAGAGCCAGCTTGCGCAATGGTGCTATGTCAGGATAATCGGGCAATAATTCATTCGCCTCCTGTGGTAATTTCACCTGCATGTTTGCGGGCCGGTTAAGCAGTGCGTTCATTTGCGCAGCCTGACCTCGACGCGATGCTTGCAAACTGATTTCAACATCCAATAATTTGGACAGCTCCACCTGAGCCAGCAGTACATCAGATTGCAGGCCTTGGCCGGTCTTATATTTTATTTCTGCGATCTTGACGAATTGGCGTAGCAGGACTTGATTTTGTCGAGCAATAAAAATTGCCCGATCCAGATAAAACAGGTTCCACCATGTCATGCGGACATTACGGATAACCACAAGCCGGGTTTCCAGGGTGTCCCATTCTGCAGCTGCGGCATCAAACTGTGCCGCTTCTTCACGCAAGCCCAATTTACCCGGAAAGGGCAATGTTTGGGCAATGCCGATCTGCATCTGTGTCATTGCTTCCTGCGAGCGCGAAAATGTATCCGTCGGCAAATTGAGTGCATTCAGTGACAGTGTTGGATCAGGAAGCGTGCCAACCTGTGACGGCACCTCGGCCAACGCCCGCGCTCGGGCGCCAATTTTTGCCAGGCCGGAATTACCCGCCACAGCGAGTGTTACTGCATCTTCCAGCAGTAATGAGTCTTCCGCTGCTGCCAGCCCAATCTGCGCTAGCAAAGAGGCCAGCAACCAGGCACGAAGAAAATTTTTGATCAAGTTTTGCATTCTGTTTCCTCCCTTTAGTGCGTCAGTCGCGGTGATCAACGACTGACGCATAGCCGACTCGTGATTATTTATGTGACGCAATGCGCGAGACTAAATACTTTGCTGAATGAATTTAGGGGGACGAAGTGCTTGGCGATGCACGAAAAAAAACGACGTACAGTCGCGGCACCGAACAGCGCGGGAGGAGAACCGGCTTATGAAAACAACAGACGGATTTGTCCCGCGTCAGGCGCGGGTAGATGGAGGGTGAAGTAGCGGGGCAGAAACGTGAGAGATAAAAATCTCAAGTGTGAATCTAATGAGTTGCTTGGTTGTGGTGACCAAGGGGTCAAGGTTAGACTGAAAAACCACGAAATTGTGGCAAACCAGTAGGCAGACACCGCAAGCCGCGCAAGGAGCAGAAGTATCAGTATTCGCGGCTTGATTGTCGTGTTGCGACATTACCATGGACTCATGGCAGCTGCCAGGTTGCATCTGCATGGCAAACGAGGCGGACAGTGCGCTACCGATGGAAAGCGGCAGCCACAGCAGCATGAACAATGCAATCAGCCTGGATGTGGTTATTGACATAGCGGTAACTGTTGCAGAGTTCGTGGTAATAGTCAATTGATTCATGTAGACAAGCGATAATTTTTTCGAGCAACGTCGTATTTCGACCAAAAGAGGCGCGCAGGCAAGCGGGTACATGCAAAATTTAATTTTTAAATGGGTGGAAGTCTGACAGTCTGTTTGCTCGAGTTATGCGTCATAACGGCATCGGAGTAGAAAAAAATGATTTCATTGGTAGCTATTGATTTTGTGCTAAATTAAAATAAATGTTTTTTTAAAAAGATGAGCAATGAGAGCCTTAATGTTGGTTTCTTCAAAGTTTTCGCAAAATACTATCCACCGGCATTTGTTGTTTCTTTCAAAACAGCTTACTTTTGTCCATTCAGTTCAGGCTGCGCGGACGTTTATCGTGGCGGGCGAAATAGACATCGTCTGTGTCGAAGGCGTACTGCCCGATGGATCCGGATTGGAGTTGTGCAAGGAAATCAGGCAGCATCCTTCTGGACATAACATCCCGGTTTTAATGCTCACTGGGTCAGATGATCCTAATCTTGAAACAGATGCCAAGGAAGCCGGCATCACTCAGATATTTCACAAATCTAATCTTAGTGCGCTCGCTGACTATATCACCGAATTCGAAAAGGATAGCCGGTCGACAGAAACGTTAACCGGAATGGCACTGTTGGTCGAAGATAGTCCGATGATGGCCAATTTTTTTGGTGAAGTATTACGCGGCATGGGCCTTACGGTGACAACACTGGCGAGCGCCGAAGACGCTTTTGATCTCTTCAGGAAACGAAAATTCGACATCGTTATTTCAGATGTTCAACTCAAAGGAGACCTCACCGGGCTTGGCTTGGTGCGGGCCATCAGGCAGCTGGACGAACCCTACTGCCGTGTACCGTTTCTTGCTGTTTCCGGTTCCATCAGTAAAGAGCGCCAGCTTGACGTTATTAGCTATGGTGCCAACGACTTCGTAGCAAAACCAGTCGCCTCCAAGGAGCTTGAAGTTCGGGTACATAATTTGCTCAAACAGAAGCAATTGTTTGAGCAAGTTGAGGCGCAACGTGATTATCTGCGCCATCTGGCGCTAACAGACCAACTCACTGGTTTGTTTAATCGGCACTATATGTCAGAGGTCGGCTCCCAGCGGATGACTAAGGCGATGCAGCATGGCATCCCGGTCAGTTTTTTGCTGCTGGACTTGGATCACTTCAAGAGAGTTAACGACACCAAGGGCCATGACGTAGGCGACACTGTCTTGTTTGAAACGGCCCAGGTGCTACATGAGCATTGTTTGAGTGGGGACATTGCTGCACGGGTGGGTGGCGAAGAATTTTGTGTCACGCTAATAAGCCGTGACCAGACCAACGCCATCGGCTTCGCCGAAAACCTGCGCAAGAGCATTGAGGTCAGGTTGCCTGAGGGAATTTTTGTTACTGCCAGTATCGGTTTGGCCACAGTGCCCAAGGATATGGTGGTGGATTTTACGACCCTGTTCAAAGCTGCCGATGAGGCGATGTACAAGGCCAAATTGGGTGGGCGCAACCGCGTTGAATCAGCTTGGGTCAATCGCTGACCGCCGAGCCTGGAACGAACTGGAAATGCCACGTTGGGCAAGCTCCGTGCTAAGGTTTCATCGACGCAGAGCGCATTGAATCAATTTAATTCTCGATTCGATCGGCGATCAGCAGTGGCGGGATTGGAGGACGATGTAGTACAGCATTCTCGTCAGAAATCTATTTTTGACTCTGGACCGCACAGTAGACTTGCGCAATTTAATTCGTCCAAAACTCAGGACACCTCCGATCAATGGAGCGTCGTCCATGTTTTCTATCACAACGCTCAGAACTTTAATGACAGGCATCCCGTAAAGCAATAGCTCTGCCATTCAAGCGCTGGGCGGTAAGCCGACCTTCGCGATTTTAAAGCGAAATGGGCCATGGTCTGACCCAGCCTATTCCGGATGGCTATGATACTCCCGGTAGTGGCAGCGCCGACGTAGCCATCGACAAGTTACTAGCCTCGATTGCCAGTTTCAAAGCCGATACCAACACTCTCCAATCCATTTAGCCAATGGCGTACTTAAAGCGATGCTGGTTAAGACAACAGATCTTGCAGGTTGCGCGTCATAGCTGTAGTTAGGTAAACAGGGTGGGCAGAAATGAAACAATAGTCCTTGGCATGTCGGTGAAATTCGAAATTGGAATTGAACAATACCGCAAGCCGACACGACACGATACATGTCATGGACATGATGATCCGTATCGTGCGGTGGACGGATCTGTGCGCCACAAAAAAGGTAAGGTAGAAAACGGGGCGAAACTTGACATACGGGTTGCTGAGGGACATCATTTAAATGACCATAATATTTTTAAGGCCATAAGGCGCAGTTACCTGCTGAGCGGCCTAATTATGAGCCGAAAATTTTTCTACCGCAGTTTGAAAAGAGGCTTAGTTTTTAAGTTCTACTTGGCTCAAGAGCCAGAAAAAATCTGATGGAGGTAAGCCACGGGGATTTAAGAAATAAATAACGAGAGATGAAATTTTTTCAGACGCGGAGTGAAGTACTTAAATATAAGGAGTAAATATTATGCTTCAACGATCAAGTAAAATTAGAAAAAATATAGCAGGGGTTTTTTTTCATTTCTGTTTATTTTTCTTAATTGCGCCCAGTTTAGCTTCGGCCAGTAGCGAAGAGAAAGCCAAACAAATCATAAAAAACCAATGCTCTGAATGCCACAGAACGACTGGGGAGGGAAAATCCCGATTTGAGATCAAAGCGCCGGATTTAATGTGGGCTGGAATCAAATTTAAACGCCCCTGGTTAATAAGTTTCTTGACGGGTAAAGAAGATAACATTTATCCAAAAAATTACCGGTGGGATGAGTCGACTAAGGCCTTGAAACACGTAGTCTTGTCCGAAGCGGACGCGGAATTGGTGGCGGATTATTTTAAAAAACATTTTATGGATCCGCGAGTCAAGAAGGACGCCCTCGACCTGTCTCATTTCACAGAATTGCATGCTGCTTTCGGCAGGCAGTTGTTCATTGAACATTCCTGTACCGGATGTCACCAGATCATGGACGACGGGAAAAAAATGGGTGGGCCGCAAAGTGCGTCCTTCGTTGGTGTAGGGAAACGTTTGAACAAGGACTGGATCTTGCGTTTCAACTCCAATCCACCTGATTTTGTTCCTCATAGTGGAGAATTTGTGGCCGATGTGAGCGAACTTGGGCTTCATTACATTTCAGGTTTTATAGCGACAGAAGGGGATGATAGTTTTAAATTTTATGAGCCCTGGAAGAGTGAATATTTTAAAAACGCCAGTACCAGTCGAGGGAAGACCATTTATAAAGAGTATTGCTCACAATGTCATGGTCCTGATGGAAAAGGCGATGGGCCGGCGGCATCGGGTCTGAATCCCAAACCCGCTGTTCACGCTCAAACGGCCCTGGATCAATATCCTCTGGATTATCTCTACAACATAGTCTATTACGGCGGTAAAGCGGTTGGAAAATCACACTATATGCCTTACTGGGGTCTTACTCTAAAATCTCAAGGTGTTGCTGATGTCATCGCTTATATGAGGGAAACTTTTAAAGGTGGGGAAAAAGTAGTTGCAGCAGCGGGGACGAAGAACTCAGGAGATTGTCCACAAAACCGCAATACCAAGGCGGTTTCCTCGGAATACATGAGCAAGCAAAACCCCCTGCAAGCGACACCCGCCAATTTGAAAGCGGGAGAGACGTTGTTTCATAAAACGGCTAAGCCCATGACCTGCGAGCTTTGTCATGGGAAACGTGGGGATGGCAAGGGACCCGCAGGGTCAGGCAGCAATCCCGCGCCCCGAAATTTCACCTGCTCTGAGACAATGAAAGACATTTCCGATGGGCAAATGTTCGGCATCATCAAGACGGGTTCTCCGGGAACCATCATGCCTGCCTTCAAAAACCTTAAGGATGAAGAAGCATGGCAGTTGATTCATTATATTAGGAGTTTTTCGAACTAAAAATTTGCTGAAATTTCGTTATTACTATTTATTTGAAGGGAAAGCGACTTGTTCCAAAGCGATGCTCTATCTGCCACAAGCTTAAAGGAAAACCGAATCCCAGTTTAATCTCAAAGCTCCCGCCCTGATGTGGGGTGGGAGCAAACTTTAAAGGGGATGGCTGGTTCGATGCCTCATGGTCAAGAAGATTGCCAGTGTCAGAAAGACGTACAAAGGGGTAAATCCAAAAGATATTCCAAGTATTTAGTTGTGATAAAAAATAAAATGAGGCCATCGCTGATTGTTTTAGTAAGAAACTGAATGATTCAAAAGTATAGAAATATTTTGGATATCACTCATTTCGCTGAGCTAGAAACTGCGTTAGGAAAAGAGATTTAGAAGTTCTCCTATATCGCCTTCCATCAAATCAAAGAGGTTGGCAAGGCAATTGGGGGCACACAAAGCATGTTCTTTCATGATGTGGACAAGCCACTTAATGAAGGCTCGGTTTATCGCTTAATTTAGATTCGCCCGGTTTTTTCTGTACCGCGGCGATTTTTTGACGTCAAATAATAACGGGTCAAGTTGCTTGATCAGTACCTTGGTAAGGATGTTTAACTTAGAAGTTAAAGTAGAGGAGGTTTGCAGATTTTTTAATTTATAAAGCAACTTGACCCATTGCTCGCATGTGTTTAACTTGTGAATATAATTACCATGCTATTTAATTCAGCCTACCAGCTTTAATTTTAATATATACATGGTCAGCATTTATGGTTTTCTTTGATGCTAAATAGTAATTGTTAGCATTATGATAACTGTTCGTGTTCTGATATAATTGTATATATCGTAAGTAATTTTTATATGTTTAAGGGGTGTGCTCATGAAAGCACTAAGTATTGTTTTATCGGCACTGATGTTAGTTAGTTTTAACTGCCAAGCCAGAGATTCGCTGAATAGTGCAGAAAAACTAGGCGAACTTTTATTTCAGGATGAAAATTTGTCTCTTAACAAAAATCAATCTTGTGCTACTTGTCACAGTCTGCAACCAACAGACAGTAAAATTTTTCCCAGCAGGTCAGTTTCAGGGTTTGTTGATCCAGATAACTTGAAAGAAGGATCCGCCGTTTCGGCAGGATCGATTCCAAATGCCACGGGCTCTTTAAATACCCCAAGCGCAGGCTATGCGGCATTTAGCCCTTTATTTCATTGGGACAAGGAAGAAGGCTTGTATGTAGGAGGACAATTCTTGAATGGGCGCGCGAAAGATTTAAGTGCGCAAGCTCGAGAGCCTTTATTGAATCCGCTCGAAATGGCAATGCCTAGCGAAAGTGCTGTGGTTGACCGTATAAAGGAGGATGAAAGATACAATGAATTGTTCTGGGAGGCATATGGTATCGATGTGGCTAAATCTAGAGTTGATCTCGTTTTCAATCTTGCAACAAAAGCTATCAGTGAATTTGAGAAAACTGCTGTTTTCAATAAGTTTACATCTAAATACGACTATGTTTTGGCTGGTCAAACCACTTTAACTGCAATTGAAGAAAAAGGTTTAAAGCTATTCAATGACGTAAATAAAGGCAACTGCGCCGCCTGTCATACCAGCGAGCCTACCCGTAACGAAAGTGGCGAATTAATGCTGCCGCTGTTTACCGATTTTACTTATGACAACATCGGTTTGCCACGTAATGTAAGAATTCCGAATAATCCAAAGCCGGACCTTGGGCTTGGCGGCCGTAGCGATATTGCAGCTACAGACCCAGAAGGCAATGAGCTTGGTAAGTTCAAAGTTATGACGCTGAGAAATATTGCACTGACGCCCCCTTATGGTCATAACGGCGTTTTGGACACGCTAGAACAACTTGTGCATTTTTATAATACCCGCGACACCTTGGGTGTAGCAATCGACAACAATGATCCAGGATTTGGTAAATCAGGTTGGCCTGAGCCAGAAATTAAGCAAAATATGAATCGTGAAGAGCTGGGTGATCTGGGGCTAAGCAACGAAGAGGAAATGGCTATTGTCGCCTTTCTGTACACCTTAACGGATGACTATCAAATTTGGGGGGGTGATAAGTGTGTGCCACCTTGGTCTCCGGCCCCGTTCGAAATATCTCCGCTAAACAGGGTAGTAGATATACTTTGCCCATCCGACCAAACTGCCACGGATTAAAAGACATGAGAATTATTGTCTTGCGCCAATTAGAAATGCACTTATCAAAGGTGCGCGGGCACGTCGCCCACTTCTCCTGATTGGCGAAGCCCTTATAGTTTTGTTGTAAAGCGGTGAAAGCGGTGAAAGTGGTGAGAGGGGCTGAATTGGGCTGATAAGTTAAGTAAATTTAGCATGTGGCGTGCTAACGTAGAAAGCACAATGCAACATTTTAATATTCTATTTAAAATAGAAAAATGTATTAATTTGGTGGTGGTGTTCGGATCGGATCTATAAAGAGTGCCTTTAAAATTTATAGATTCATCCGGAAAGTGCGAACTTATGTGATGAGCCGGCCAGATCATACTTGGCCTCATGCGGCGTAATTATTTTTAGTTTAGATAATTAATATCCCTGAAGATATAGGCACATTTTGTGCAAAATTTTAATTTTATTGTTGGTGCCTTGTATTCGTTGAATGGCAGTATCGATTGATGCTGCTCGTTAACCAAACGGCACGGTGCAAAAACGATTTATAGGCTTGCCTCTGCAATGCAGATCATGACTTCGTCAAACCGAACACCACTTCCGCAATGCGTCCTATTGTGTTTGAACAGTTATAGAGCTCGGAATAAAACGAGTGCTTTGACAAAATCATTAAATACGCCAAAGGTTTAATACAGCACACTGTTGTACACATTGAAAATGTCTCATGGTTAAAATCCAGAGACAATTCAATCTTAAGTCACTTTCATCCAATTGCTTTTGTCATCGCACTTGCCGGATGAAGCAGTTTTATGATCCCAGACTTTATTAGATCAAAAATTATCTGTCTCTGATCGAAGACCTGAAATCTAATATATATTCAATATGTTACTGGTATTGATAAGAAAGTGTCCCCTGTAAACGACATGATTATGTTCAATTTCAGTTAATCACGTCTCTTTGATCTATAAG
The DNA here is from genome assembly GCF_927904885.1 of Candidatus Nitrotoga sp. M5. Taxonomy (GTDB): domain Bacteria; phylum Pseudomonadota; class Gammaproteobacteria; order Burkholderiales; family Gallionellaceae; genus Nitrotoga. Next base: position 98,584 of record NZ_CAKMNW010000008.1, on the reverse strand, counting down.
ATATTGTTTATTTATATATATTTAATTATGGCATAAATATTGCTTTCCAAATAATGGCTGACTTAGGGTCAGTTTCTATTAATTTTTTAAAGGAACTTAAGCAATGAAAAATTTAATGAATATGCTAGCGTTTATTTTGGTTGCTGTCGTGAGTTTGCCGGCATTTGCAAACGCCCCTCAGTCGGTGGAAGAATGTCAAAAGGCTTTTGCTGGCGACCTTGCTAAAACTCAGACTTGTATTGATGGTTTGAAGAAATAATTTGATGACCTCCTGGCAAAGCCAGCGTTAATTATCAGTGCTCTCTAAAAGAAGCAATCTATTAAAGGAAGTCAATTTATGGATAATTTCATGGATATGCTAGTTTTTGCATTGGCAGCTATTGTCGCTTTGTCGTCATATACAAGAAGCTCCCCTAATTCGGTAGCAGATTGCCAAAAAATTCATGGGGGCGATATTGTCAAAATATAGCTTGGTATCGATGGTTTGAAAGAGGATTACAAGGCCTCGGTAAAGCATGAGGCCTTGTGGACGACCTCTTCAAACAATCAAGCCTTGTCTCACAAAACAACATGCCTTATTAATGATACGGTGTATGTGGCTGCAAGACCTGAAAGTTATAAATAATACAAATTGTTATAATAAACATTGAGGGCGTCTGTGCGCTTCAGTAGTATGAACTAATGGCATGTGGCAACACGCTGTTGTAAATTCTAAACAGCAAGAGAGTTGGCCGTAACGAATTTAAGCGTAGAAATGGCCTCGAAATTCAAAAACTCGAAGGCTAAGCCCGTAACTGAAGGGCGAAGCAAGCAAGGTAGTCGAAATCTGACCGATACGACTATTCCATGTTGGCGGGGTGAAATTGGCAGTACGGTGGCAATGGCACGTAAAGCCTGCTGTCTGATGAGTGGTGGGTAGTGATTTTCAGTCTCTTCGACGTTTTTTGTTGGCCCATGAGTGTGTCTATATTTCAATTTATCCGCCACTGTTATTATCAGCGGTCATTTCTATTCGGGAAAAGTGGACATTCTACTTGGCGCAAACACTCTGCAAATGGCGCATGAAATGCTTATACTAAATATTTGATGCTGGGAACTGTCGGTGTCACGTTTGCGGACATCGAAGAGCAACAGATAAAGAATCAATTGATAGGGTGCACGTATGAGCCGTTACCAGCACGAAGGAAGGAAGCACTAAAAGGGCGACGGTAAATATAGGATTCTAGCGATTCGTGATCATGTGGTAGAGGGAGTTTTCAAGCTGATACTGGAGCCAGTCATCAAGGCAGACCTTCCAATCAGGGTCATGCCGGTCAAAAACGAGCGGCACGTGAGCGTTGAACTAGGTGGCACAAGTAATTGTTCAGGACAAGACGCAAGTGTTTGAGCTTGATCTTCGCACCTACGGTGACACAGTCAGGCAAGGATATCTGCTAAAAAGGTAACGCTACGCATCAACGACGATGACGTGATGCGCTTGCTGAAAGTGATACTGAAAGCCTCTGGCAAAAAAGCGTGCCGGAAAGAGGGGGGCGCAGTGCTCAGCAATCTTTATCTTGACGAGAAGACTGGATGCTGGAGCGCACGAAAGAAGTCACGCGCCATGAAAAATATACCTGTGTTGAATATGCAATATTTGTTGAGGGCATGGCGAACTTGGTTGACGCCCATCAGCAGCATAACTGGCTGATGAAAGCGGCTACGCGAAAAGTTTGCCAAGCTACAATTTGAGATTAATGAAGAGAAGAGCAGTATTTTTTCTCTGTGCATGAGCCTGGCTCAGTTCGCGCGTTTGCGAAAATGCAAAATGCCCCAAGCTAGATAACCCGAGTTTGCTGCTTTGACCCAGTTTTCAAGTCCCTGAATCATTCTGTCGATATAAGCAGGGTTAATCTCCTGAGTAAGCTCAGCGTAACGGCCGCTCAGACTTTCTTTCACTTTAGAGTAGTGGTTCCTCAATTGATGCGTTAGCTCAAGACATTCAACTTGCTCAAAATTAAGAGCTTCCAGTTCCCGCGTGTAAAACTCAAAGGAACCGAACGAATCCAGACTCAGCCTTTCTAACACGGACTGAAGAACTCCTGAAGGACAGTTGTCCGCTTGCATGGGGTCTGTGAAAATTACTTCTCCACCAGGCTTGAGTACTCGCTCGATTTCTTTCATAACCAGCTGCTTCTGGTTGCTATGCAAAAAGGCATCCTGCGACCAGACCAGATCAAAACTCGAGTCCTCTGCAGGGATGGACTCAAAGCTGCCATGCAAAACACTAACCTTGTCCGTTAGTCCCTGTTGCTCATTCAGCATGCGATTACGTGCATTCTGCACATCACTTAAATTCAAGCAAGTTACATGACACCCTTTAGTCTTCGCCAAGTAACGTGCCGAACCGCCGTAACCGGAACCCAGATCAATCACTTTACTGTTGGCATTTAAATTGCCTAGTCGCTCGACCATGGCCGTGACTGTGTTGCGGCTGGCCTGCTCTATGGACAGATCAGCTTCATAAAGACCTACATGAATGTCCTCGCCGCCCCATACCTTTTCGTAAAACTTATCGGCATCGGCGCTATCGTAATAGTCTTCGGCTATGCTCTCCGCTGTTGATCGTTTATTCTGCATCGTATGCCTTGTATGCTATGTGGACGAAAAAATCAGGATCCTGCCCAGGTTGGGTTTCCTTGAAATCACCAAAAGTTTCAATTTTCTGAAACCCTGCATCTGAAATTAATTTACGGGTATAGTCTTTGCGCAAGGGAAACATATTCAGATGATGCTTGGAGCCGTCTTCAAAAGAATATTCAAAACGCGCTAGCCCGTCATCCATATAGATTGGCTTGGCGGAGACACGCTCACCGCAGTAATAATATTTGTGTTTGGTGGAGAAACCATTGTCCAGGATTGAGTCATAATTACGCTGATCCAGTATCAGTATGCCGTCATGCTTTAATACCGAATAGAATTCAGCCAGCGCTCTTCTACGGTCATGCTCTTCAAATAAATGGGTAAAGGAGTTACCCAAGCAGATCACCGCATCAAATTGCTGGTCTTCCACGTCCCGGTTAAGCCAGCGCCAGTCGCCATGCACGGTTGTTAGTACATAACCGCGCTTTTGCGCATTATCAAACGCTTTAACTAGCATCTGGGCACTACCATCGACACTGGTGACGTTGAAGCCTGCTTTTATCAACTGCACTGAATGAAAACCGGTACCGGTTGCTACATCCAGTATTTTTTCCTTGCCTAGCGCCCGCAACTTGTCTATAAAAAACTGTCCCTCGCCTTCTGTCCGGGCATCCCAGTCAATCAACTCGTCCCAACGTTCAACAAAATTCTCTACGTATTCTGCCTGATAATGATCGGTAGAACGATCTTGGGTAGGATCTTCACCATAGACCTGATGCTTCGGGCTTTCGTGGAGTGGAACCACTTCATTTTTTGCCAAATTGGAATCGTTACTTTCTGCAGACGGCCGTTCGCTTTGTCCAGACATTCACTATCTCCTGCTTTATTTATTTCGAGTTCTAAATTAATGAGGGTCGTATTATAGACATGATCACAAGAAAAATTTATCCCATGATATTCATCATCATAATAGATTTTAAGCTAAAGACCACAAGATACTAACAACCTCTTAGTTCCTACATAGTACACTAAATACGACCAAATTTACCACTGCTGTCCAGTTTAACGAGAGGGCGAACCGCCGAAAGCCACGTATGACGCTGATTCCAAGCGACGATGGTGGTGTCGATTTGAACGGCGCAAGACAATTCAGCCAGTCTTCCGATTTTTCTCCCGGAGGTTGCCATGAAAACTGGCAAGACGCTGCTCGCCCAACTGATGAATTTTCTGCGTTAACAACGTTAGAGTACTATTAACAAAGGGGGGCAAGCCTCGGTGCTGCTCGGTCAATAAAAATTGGTAAAATAAAATCTAGGTTTGAATAGCAAAGCGCTGTCTGAACACTATGAGGTCAATTTTTGACGCCACAGATGTCATCTAGCTCTACATTCGATCGGGACTGCCCAGAAGCTTGCAGCCATTGAGTTAAATCAAACCTTGGTTAGTATCCCAGCGTAGCCATGGTATGGCATATCTTTAATTCAGGTACGGTTGCTCCCCGCTACCATCTTGTATTCAAATAAACGACACTCAATTGCACCGTTAAACAGCAGAGTGCGGCGGGAAACGGACAGGCGGATGAACTTCGGCATGCGTAAGTCGGAAGTAAACAGATAGGCGTTCCATCCGCCGAACTTTTTCTTCAGTACGTCGCCCAACTTTGGGTATAACGCTTGAAGTTCTTCCAAATCGCCCATGCGCTCGCCATAAGGCAGGTTTGCTACCAGCACGCCATGGTCGGCGGGCGCGGAAATCTCCAGCACATTCGCTTGATTGAGCGTTACAGCTTCCAGCAAACCTGCATTTACCAGATTAAGTTGCGCTGCTTTAAGCTCGTCACCATATAAATCACTGCCGAAAATTGGCAATTTGCTAACCGGCTTTTGCGCCGCTTGCGCTTGACTACGCATTTCGCCCCACGCGGTGGCGTCGAAAATTTTCAGTTTTTCGAAGGCAAAACTGCGGCTGATTCCAGGGGCGATGTTAAACGACATCAGTGCCGCTTCAATCAGAAAAGTGCCACTGCCGCACATCGGGTCAAGCAGCGGCACGCCGGGCTGCCAACCCGCCAGCAGCAAAATGCCCGCCGCCAGATTCTCGCGCAGGGGTGCAACGTTTGTGTACTGGCGCACACCGCGCTTGAACAGTGCATCGCCGGAAGTGTCGACATACAGCGTCATGCGGCTGGACTCAAGGAAGGCATGGATGCGGATATCCGGCGTATGGGTGTCCACGCTGGGACGGTTACCGGTGAGCGCGCGGAATTTATCGCACACTGCATCCTTGATTTTCAGGGTGGCGAAATCCAGACTTTTCAAGGGGCATTTAATTGCTGTCATGTTGACGCGGATTGTGTGTGAAGTGCCGAACCAATCGTTCCACGGCTGCGCATAGGCCGTATCGAAAATATCTTGCTCGTTGCGATAGTGTGCTATCGCCACACGCCACAGTACACGACTGGCAATGCGGCTATGCAAGTTGACACGGTAGCTTAACGAAAAGGGACCGGTGAATTGCACGCCGCCATCGGTGGTGCGCACATCTTGAGCGTCGAGTGCATTCAGTTCATTGGCGAGCATTGTCTCCAAGCCGCGCGGACAGGGTGAAAAAAAGGTTTCAAGCATATATTTATACAGGTTTGACGATTACAAGAATAATGATGGCAATCATAAGCAATACTGGGAATTCATTGAACCAGCGATAGAATACATGACTGCGTTTATTGCGATCGGTTTTAAAATCGCGTAGCAGCTTGCCGCAATATATGTGGTAAGCGATCAACAATAACACCAGTGTGAATTTGATGTGCATCCACCCACCAGTTACACCATAACCAAACCACAGCCACAATCCAAAAATAATAGTCAGCACGCCACCCGGCGTCATAATGCCGTAAAATAATTTTCGTTCCATGATTTTGAATCGCTCGATACTGGCCTTATCTTCGCTCATGGCGTGATACACGAACAGACGTGGCAGATAAAATAAGCCAGCGAACCAGGTAACCATAAAAATTACGTGCCATGCCTTAATCCATAACATAATTTATTCCTTGTTCTAAAGGTGCATGCATAAATTCAAAATCCTAAGCGAGACCAAGGTGCAAAGGAGTAAGCCGGCAAGCACACTGGTCGAGAATAAGTTTTAACGAGCAGCATATGTATTATATGTAGGCAATAAAAGTTATTGAGCAACACTGATCATAGCGCTTGCCCCATGAAATTGTGGCGCACAATTTCTTTCAACTGTTCCAGACGGCCATGGAAAAAATGCTCTGCTCCCGGTAATACTACGATAGGCAGACGCTGTGGGCGCGCCCATTGCATAACGTCCGTCAACGGGACGATTTCATCCAGCTCACCGTGAATCAGCAGCGTGTTGTGCGGTACGGATGGCATCGCATAACGCATCACTGCCGGCGCGATCAGCACCAGTTGACGCTGAGGCAATTGCTGTGCCGCGCGCGCCTGCACACAACCACCGAAGGAAAAGCCGGATAAAATCAGAGGCAGGTCGCCATATTCGCTTAATGCATAGCGCGTTACTGCGAGTGCATCTTCTACCTCACCATTTCCATTATCAAACTCGCCGCTGCTGGCACCGACGCCCCGAAAATTGAAGCGTAAAGCGGCGAACCCCAGCTCAGTAAAAGTCTTGGCCAGAGTGGTTACTATCTTGTTTTCCATCGTTCCGCCCATAGTGGACAGCGGATGCGCTATTACCGCGATAGCACGTGGTTCAATGTCCGGCATCTGTACCACAACCTCAAGTTCACCGACTGGGCCGGGAATAGAGACCTTTTTTATAGCGGACATTAAATTTTCAGGCGTTCCACCACGCGTCCATTCTGCAAGTGTTCAACGATGATTTCGTCGAGATCGCTCTCATCCATATAGTTGTACCAGACTCCCTCGGGATATATTACCAATACAGGTCCTTCATCACAGCGATTCATGCAACCTGCTGAGTTGATGCGTATACGATTTTCTTCATTAGACAATCCAAGCATTTGGACTTTATCTTTGACATAGTCGCGCATCCATTGTGCATTAATATTATTGCAACACTCCGCGCCTTCTTCGCGCTGGTTGGTACAAAAGAAAACGTGCTTTTGATAATGACTCATACAAGACCTCACAAGAAAAAATTATAATTATACAGCGCCTCTGCTATGTATCTTTAACACGCCAAAGGTGGCCGACCATGAGAAACGGAAATACATAGGCAATAGTTTGCGACAAGCCATTGTAATTGAGCAGGTGGCCGTAATTCCATTGGTACAGGCGCATGGCTGCAGAAGGCTCACCGCTATCCAATATCCATTGCGCCAACACCCAATAACCTAGCGCGACCAGCGCGGCACATTTCAATAGCTGCGAGCGGGATAATCCGCTAACAGCGATCAGAAGCAGCACGCCTGAGAAAATGCCAAGCATGGCCTCACCATTTAGCCATAGCAGCAGTGCCCATGATTTGAGTAGTATGGCTGCTGCGAGGAACTTCGCTAGCGCTACTGCACACAATACCAGCAACAGTGTACTTACTGCTTGGCGGCGTATGCGTAATAAGGTTAGCAGAAGCATTCCCAGCATCAGCAGATTGAGCAGAACCACCATGCTTTCCATCCAGTTAAACGGTTCAGGCAGTACCACGACGAAAGGCACTCGCGCCACTTCGCTAATAAACACATTGCCCAGCATTGGTAACGAAGGGTTGATTTGCGCGAACATCCACAACGCAACCAGTGCCAAACCGAAATCCACTCCTCCGCTGTCACGAAATAAATGCATACGCCAATACGTCAGATGCAGAGCAAACCATTCGCGTGGTGCAATGCAAATTGCCAAAATCGCCCCCGCCAGCGTGCCGCTACTGTTGGCAAGTAAATCGAGGCTGGAGCTAATACGAATAGGCAAATACATTTGAGCATATTCCATCATGGCGGAAAGCACTACCCCGCCCAACGTAGCGAGGAGTAAAGTCCAGCTTAAGTTGAAGCGTGCGCGTAGTGCCAGCCCAAGCAACAGTCCAAACGGTAAATAGCCGAGCAGATTCGCGGCAGCATCGAACCAAGTATATTGCTGCAATAACGGAAAAGCCAATACAGCAGAAAATTCCAGCCCCTGCTCCTGCCAACCTGTAAACGGCGTTAAGCTGGCATACATGATGAACAGTGCATAACCTACGGCAAGGTATGTGCGCAGAAGTGCGCGAGACGGAGCGATATTAGTTTTTTTCATAATCGGATTACATTCACCCAATTATTTGATTTTGCTCATTTACGCCGTGTAACATTTTACGTGCGGTGGTAGCGAAACGGTGCATGTTGCGGTGGTAGGGCATCTCTAAAAATCCAATTTTGCGAGCAGCCGCTGCTCAGCTTGCCTGCTGATCTCTTTTCGTCACAATACGGCGTTACTCGAAAAAACTATCGCTTACATATTAGCAATATGATGTACTCAAATTTTTTACTTGTGCCTTGTCTTGCTTAGAAACTTGAATTGTTAGAGGTGTCTTTATGGATTTCAATCAAGCGGAACCAGCCGTTTGCAAGCGCTGGCTCATTGCTCAATACTCGCAATCCTGGTACCGCTTCCAACATCTCCTCAAACACCACGTCGAGCCGTGTGGCCAGCTGTCCTGTCAGGGGAGTCAGGCCGCGCCGCACCCAAGCGCGATTTCCACGCCGCAGAAATTTATCGAAGAGCAAAATATGACCGCCCGGCCTGAGTACGCGCGCCGTTTCTGCCAAGCAATATTGCGGTCGTGATACTACCGCCATAATTAGATGCAGCACAGCATAATCGAAACTACCTGAAGCGAAAGGTAAAGCCATGCTGTCCCCTCGCACCCATTGCATACTTAATCCGGTAGCCTTTTTTTTTGCCCGTGCCAACATTGCACCTGTAAGATCCAGCGCAGTGTATTCATGGTGGGGCGGTAAAAAAGGAAAATCCAGGCCAGTGCCTGCACCACTAAGCAGTACGCGCGCTGCACCTTGTTGCGGCAGTCTTGCCAAACTGTGCTGGCGTGCGCTACGCGTGACGCGATCAAGGACGACATCATAAATTGGAGCGATGAAACGATAGCTGGTTTTAAGCGACATTGCGTCAATGCAATACGCGCGGGACACTTAATACGAATTGGGGAATGGGCGCGTCAAATTTGGTGCCGTCTTCCGTTACCATCTGGTAGCTACCAGACATAGTGCCCACCTGTGTGGCGAGCACCGAACCGCTAGTGTATTCGAAACTTTGGTTTGGCTTGAGGACCGGTTGTTCGCCCACGACCCCTTGGCCGCGCACTTCCTGCACATACTGATGGGCATCAGTAATAACCCAATGACGGCTGATCAGCGTGACTGTGGTATCGCTTTCATTAGTTATAGTGATTGTATAAGCGAAAACGAAGCGATTATCAGCCTCATCTGACTGCTCGGCCAGATAATTTACTTCGGTGGTGATTTTTATTTTGAATTGATTATCTTTTTCCATCGCGGTATTACACATCATTTTGTTCGGTATGACAAGGCTGATGGAGACTGGAACTTTAAAAGCAAAGAGCACCTCTAAAACTATAATCTTCATCGCAATACGGCGTTACTCGACAAAAATTATCATTCACGTATACACTATCAAATTGTGCTTAAATTTTTAACTAGCGCTTTGTTTTTATTATAAATTGTATTTTTTGAGGCGCTCCTAAAGTGAGTCCTGATGTCAGGTTAACATTAGTCATTAAATGAGCGTAATATTAAGCAGGTTATGACAGACAGGTCACGAAGCTGACGGCAGGGAGTTTCGAAAATTTTGGCATAGAATTATTATTTTCCATTACCCTGAATTTTATTCGGTTTTGGTTAGCTGGCATTGAGGGTGGCTAGCAACTATAATCGCGCCCTTGTTTAATTTTTGGTCTTTCCTGGACTATGCAATTATTCGCCTTCGGCATTAACCATCAGACCGCGCCGCTTGATGTGCGTGAGCAGATTGCGTTCAATATCGATGCAATGGAGCCAGCCTTGCGCGACTTGGTCGGGCAGGGCGCAGCTAAGGAAGCGACCATACTTTCCACCTGCAACCGCACTGAGGTGTATTGCAGTACGCACAAACCGGCACAGATTGTTAGCTGGCTAGCTAGTTATCATGAGTTACAGCCGCGCGAAATTGAGCCATACCTTTATACCCTGTCGCATGCGCAGGCGGTGAAACACGCTTTTCGCGTTGCGAGTGGATTGGACTCCATGGTGTTGGGTGAGCCGCAAATTCTGGGTCAAATGAAGCAAGCAGTGCGTTATGCAGAGCACGCTGGCACGCTGGGCTTTCTACTTCATAAACTATTTCAGCGCACCTTCTCCGTGGCCAAGGATGTGCGTACCCAGACCGAAATTGGATCAAATTTAATTTCCATGGCAGCGGCTGCGGTAAAGCTGTCCGAGCGCATTTTTCCCAGCATTGCCGAACAGCGTGTATTGTTCATTGGCGCGGGGGAGATGATCGAATTAAATGCTGTGCATTTCGCGGCTAAATTGCCAAAGCACATTACCGTTGCAAACCGTACTTTGGAACGCGCCCAAGTATTGGCTCGGCGTATTGGCGGGCATGCCATCACGTTGAGTGAATTGCCAGAACAACTGTCGCAGCACGATATCATCGTGACCAGTACCGCCAGCCCGTTGCCGATATTGGGTAAAGGTATGGTTGAGCGCGCACTTAAGATCCGCAAACATCGCCCTCTTTTCATTGTTGATCTCGCTGTTCCGCGCGATGTTGAAGCCGAAGTGGCCGAGCTGGAGGATGTGTTCCTGTATACCGTTGATGATTTGGCCGAAGTTGTGCGTGATGGCTTGGGTGCCCGTCAGGGTGCGGTGAAAGAAGCTGAAATAATTATTGAATCTGGTGTGGTGGATTTTATTCACTGGGTAGAATCACGTGAAGTAGTACCCACTATCCGTGCGTTACGCGATCATGCTGAACGCCAACGTCGGCACGAAATGGAAAAAGCCTTGCGCCTGCTGGCCAAAGGCGAATATCCGGAAAAGGTACTGGAGTCTTTAAGTAATGGGCTTACAAATAAATTTCTGCATGCACCTACCCATGCGCTGAACCATGTTCAAGCCGAAGAGCGTGAAGCGTTCCTTGAAATGTTGCGCCGTATTTATCACATGGGCCCCTCCGAATGAAGCCTACTATTGCCACTAAACTTACCCAATTGGGAGAGCGTCTAGATGAGGTGCGTCGTCTGTTAAGCAGCGAAAATGCCACTTGTGATATGGAAAGCTACCTCAAGCTCAATCGCGAACGCGCGGAGCTGGATCCAGTGGTGGAGCTATACCAGGCCCATCAAGCCTGCGCTGATGATATCGCAACTGCACTGGAAATGGCGAATGACCCTGAAATGCGCGAGTTTGCCACGGCTGAGGTGAAGGAAGGGCGTGAACGACTGGAGCAGATTGAGATGGATCTGCAGAAAAAATTGCTGCCAAAAGACCCAAACGACGAACGCAACGTATTTTTGGAAATTCGCGCAGGAACTGGCGGCGACGAGGCGGCATTATTTTCCGGCGATCTGTTTCGCATGTATGCGCGTTTTGCCGAACGTAACCGTTGGCAAGTTGAAGTAATTTCCGAAAACTGCGGCGAAAAGGGCGGTTTCAAGGAAATCATCGCACGCATAGTCGGTCAGGGTGCCTACTCGGTACTGAAATTTGAGTCAGGCGCACATAGAGTGCAGCGTGTGCCTACCACCGAAACGCAAGGCCGAATTCATACGTCGGCCTGCACCGTGGCAGTGCTGCCGGAAGCGGATGAAGTCAGCGATGTTGTATTAAACCCCGCTGATTTGCGTATTGACACCTTCCGAGCTTCGGGTGCGGGTGGTCAGCATATTAATAAAACCGATTCAGCCGTACGTATAACGCACCTGCCGACGGGTACCGTGGTGGAATGCCAGGATGGCCGTTCACAGCACAAAAACAAAGCCCAAGCGCTGGCAGTTCTGGCCGCTCGAATCAAAGACAAAGAAGAGCGTACCGCTCATGCCAAGCAGGCCGCCGAGCGCAAATCGATGGTGGGTAGTGGCGATCGGTCGGAACGCATACGCACTTACAATTTCCCGCAAGGCCGTGTCACCGACCATCGCATTAACCTCACACTGTACAAGATGGATCACATTATGGATGGTGACGTCAGCGAGATGTGCAATGCATTGATGGCGGAATACCAGGCGGAGCAGCTGGCAGAACTATCAAATGAAAGGCCCAGCTAAGCTTGCTGCGCACCATACAAGAAGCTCTGCTTCAGGATGCAGCATGTCTGACCGAGACGCTGGCGATAACCCCCAGCAGCGCACGCATTGAAATTCAGTGTTTGTTGCGACAAGTGTTAAATGTTACGCGCGCCTGGTTGCTGGCGCATTCTGAGTACTGTCCGAACGAAACCGAGCTAACCCGTTACCGTGAATTGTTACAGCGCCGCCTTCGAGGAGAGCCAGTTGCGTATCTGCTTGGGGAACGTGAATTTTTTGGGTTAAATTTCAAGGTGACGCCCGCAACGCTGATTCCCCGTCCAGAAACAGAATTACTAGTTGAGCTGGTTTTGCCGAGCATCTCTCAGCAGGGTTTATGCCGTGTGCTCGACCTGGGCACGGGCAGTGGTGCAATTGCTCTGGCGCTCGCCCATGCGCGCCCGGATGTCGAAGTGCTTGGCTGCGACTCTTCCACTATGGCGCTAATGGTTGCGCAAGCAAACGCACAGCAACTGGCCATCGCAAATGTGGTTTTCAAACACAGCGAATGGTTCGCTGCATTCACAGCACAAAAATTCAACATCATTGTATCCAATCCACCTTACATTGCGGCTGGCGATCCTCATCTGGCGCAGGGTGATTTGCGATTTGAACCAAGATCTGCGCTTGTATCCGGAAGTGATGGCTTGCACGATATCCGTTATATTGTGGCTCATGCTCCAGATTATCTTGAATCCGGTGGCTGGTTGTTCCTTGAACATGGTTACGACCAAGCCACACAGGTTCGTGAACTAATGCAGCAGGCGGGGTTCGACGCAGTATTTTCGGCGTGCGATCTGGCGGGGATAGAGCGGGTCAGCTGCGGACGTATCGGTTGAGGATGTATTTGCAACCGATCAACTTGGTTACACTGCAATTATTGGTTCAATAATTAAGGACTTGTAAACCAATAATTTGACTTTTCCTTGGGCGATTTGGGCGCATTACGTCGGTGTGAATGGATGGTTGCGTTTGTGTTGGGTTGAAATTATTCTGTCGGTTGGCGTTTTGCCAAGTTTTTATTTGCCTGTCCCAGTGTGATTCGCTAGACAACCTTTGAGACCTACCATGTCTAACATTAACTTACTTTCTCGTTCCCATTCTGCTGTATGGCACCCATGCACGCAGATGAAGCACCATGAGACTTTACCGCTAATACCTATCCAGCGAGGACACGGTGTGTGGCTATACGATTTTGACGGAAATCGCTATTTAGATGCGGTGAGTTCGTGGTGGGTAAATTTGTTTGGGCATTGCAACCCACGCATTAATGCTGCCATTACCCTTCAGTTAGAGCAACTTGAGCATGTGATGCTGGCCGGTTTTACGCATGAGCCGGTGGTGCAACTTTCTGAGAGGTTGGCGCAGCTGGCACCTGTCGGGCTAGGTCATTGTTTTTATGCCTCAGACGGTGCATCGGCTATTGAAATTGCGTTAAAGATGAGCGTGCATTATTGGCGCAACAATGGCCAGCCTCACAAGACTGATTTTATCAGTTTGAAAAATAGTTATCACGGCGAAACACTGGGCGCATTGTCTGTGACCGATGTGGCATTATTTAAGGATGCATATGGTGCATTGGTCAAACAGAATGCTACGGTACGATGCCCTGACTGGCGTAATGCAGAGCCAGATGAGAGCGCACGAGATTATGCCGTACGCTGTGTTACGCAGCTTGAAACACATTTGCAGCAGCATCATCACAATATTGCCGCTTTCATTATCGAACCCTTAGTACAAGGGGCTGCGGGCATGGTTATGTATCACCCAGCTTATTTAACGCGTGCGCGCGAGTTATGCGATCAATATGATGTGCATTTCATTGCCGATGAAATTGCAGTGGGGATGGGGCGGACGGGAACGATGTTTGCCTGTGAGCAGGCGGAAAAGTCCCTCAGCCGAGTTAGCGGAGAAAAGGGTATTTCGCCGGATTTTCTGTGTGTGTCCAAGGGTCTCAGCGGGGGGTATCTGCCATTATCTGTGGTGATGACCACGGATGCAATCTATCAAGCTTTTTATGCTGATAAAGTGACGCGTGGTTTTTTACATTCGCATTCCTATACTGGTAATCCGCTGGCCTGCCGTGCAGCACTGGCTACTTTGGAAATCTTTGAGCAAGATGATGTCATCGCAACTAACCGCAACAAATCCGCTTATTTTAACCGCATTGCAGAACCTTTACGTGGTCACCCCCGCGTAAAAAATTTCCGCAACACTGGCATGATTTGGGCCTTTGAGGTGGATAGCTTGCACGATGATTTCGCACAACGCTGTTTCAGCCTCGCACTGGAGAAAGAGCTGCTGCTGAGACCAATGGGCAATACGATATATTTCATGCCACCCTATATTATCAGCGAGGCTGAGATGGATGTCCTGGTTGAACGTACACTGGCAATCATCACAGTGCTCATTTAATTTAACCGAAACAGAGCAAATCAAACGCGTTATTTCCGCGAAAATGGGAATAAGGCATGTTATAGAGGTATTCATGAAGCTGCTTCACGCCTTGCTACTCATCTTTTGTTTTATCCCCAGTGCTCACGCAACCACATTGCCGCCGTCAGTGGTGCAAGCACTGAAACTGGCGCACATTCCGCTTGATAGTATCGGGGTGGAGGTACGCGAGGTAAATGCAAGCACGCCGCTCATTAGTGTGAATGCGAAGCAGTCGATGAATCCGGCTTCAACCATGAAGCTGCTCACTACCTACGCCGGACTGGAATTGCTAGGCCCTTCGTATAGTTGGAAGACGGAGGCTTATATCGACGGCAAGCTGGAACAAGATGTACTGCACGGCGACCTAATCCTGAAGGGGTACGGCGATCCCAAGCTGACGCTGGAGAAATTATGGCTGTGGTTGCATGAGCTGCGTAGCCGCGGTCTTCGTGAGATTCGCGGTGATCTGGTGCTGGATAATAGTGTATTCCAGCTCGCTCCACACGACCCTGCGGAATTCGACAACGAGCCGATGCGTCCCTACAACACGGGACCAGACGCGCTGCTGCTTAATTTTAATTCTGTACACCTACGTTTTATTCCAGAGGGTAAAAAAATCAAGATTATCAGCACGCCGGAACTGGCTGGCATCAAGCTGGACAACCGCGTTACGGTAGCAACCGTAAAAAGAAGTTGCAGCAATTGGAATGAAGCGCTGTCCATGCAATTGCAGGGCGATACGTTACTTGTGCAAGGTGTCTATCCAATTCAGTGCGGTGAGCGTGAACGACATGTCAGCCTGCTGTCCCACTCTAGCTATCTGTATGCCGTGTTTCTTACGTTGTGGCAGGAAATGGGGGGGCTGCTACAAGGTACATTGCGTGAGGGTGCAGTTACAGGTAGCGCGATTCTGTTTTCTACACACCATTCCGCATCTTTGGCCGAACTGATTCGCGATATTAACAAATTCAGCAACAATGTCATGGCGCGTCAACTTTTTCTAAGCTTGGGTGGGACTGCCGAGGCACCCGCCAACATCACCCAAAGTGAATTGACTATACGCAATTGGCTGACACAAAAAGAATTGCACTTCCCTGAACTGGTACTGGAAAACGGTGCCGGACTTTCGCGCCGAGAACGGATAAGTCCGTTTAGTTTGGCATTGTTGTTGCGTAGTGCGCAACGCAGTCCGTTATCAACGGAATTTGAGGCTTCCTTACCCATCGTCGGCGTTGATGGCACCTTTAAAAAACGCCTCACGGATAGCAAAGCTGCTAGCCACGCCCATCTAAAAACTGGTTCGCTGGAAGGTGTGCAAGCCGTTGCTGGTTACGTACAATCCCTTAGTGGAAAGCAATGGATTTTGGTTTTTTTAATCAACCACCCCAATGCCGCAGCAGGGCGGCAGGCACAAAATGCTTTAATTGAGTGGGTACAGCTACAAAATTGAAGAAATTTAGGTTCAACTGAGAGTTAGCTTTGGCAATACCAAAGCGTTTATTAACAGGTGGGATTGGGCATACATAAAATCCAATACAATATGCATATGGAAATAAATTTCGACTTAATCAATATATTTAATACAGTATGAAAATTGCGACTTGGAATGTGAATTCGCTTAAGGTGCGTCTGCCTCATACATTGGGCTGGCTGGCGGATAATCAGCCGGATGCGTTGTGTTTGCAGGAAACCAAACAAGAGGACAGTAAGTTTCCTCTGGCAGAATTACAACAAGCTGGCTATCAAGCAGTGTTCAGCGGGCAGAAAACTTATAACGGCGTTGCCATTATCAGTAAGGCTGAGCCTGAAGACGTAATGTACGGCATACCAAACTTCTCGGATGAGCAACGGCGTGTAATTGCTGCCACGCTCAACGGCGTGCGTGTGATATGCATTTATGTACCTAACGGACAGAGTGTAGATTCAGACAAATATCAATACAAATTGGTGTGGTTGACTGCTTTGCAGAAGTGGTTAAAGGACGAATTGGTGCGTTACCCTAAGCTTGTGTTGCTTGGAGATTACAACATCGCGCCCGAAGACCGTGATGTGCATGATCCTCAGGCATGGGCAGGCTGTGTGTTGGTGAGCGAGCCAGAGCGTGCGGCTTTGAGAGCGCTCGAACAACTTGGGCTATGTGATAGCTTCCGCCTGTTCGAGCAACCAGAGAAATCTTATACTTGGTGGGATTACCGCATGATGGCCTTCCGCCGCAATATGGGGTTGCGTATTGACCACATTTTGGTGAGTGAGGCGCTGGTACCGAATTGCACTGCCTGTAGGATAGATCGGACGCTACGAAAGTTGGAGCGTCCATCAGATCATGCGCCAGTAGTGGCGGATATTGTAGTCTAGATTGTTGATAACAAAAAAACGCTAGTCCAATCTTTTGGTTACGGCAGAACTCAAGCTTCTGCTGGGTAAGTTAGATGTCATTTCCCGTTTCGCCAGTGTAATCCAGTCCAGCTAGCACCATCTCGGCGGCACGTAGCACTGCGCGTGCTTTATTCTGCGTTTCTGTCCATTCGCTAGCCGGTATCGAGTCGGCTACTAATCCACCCCCAGACTGTACATAAAGAGTGCCTTCTTTGATCACCGCAGTGCGGATGGCGATGGCAAGATCCATGTCGCCGTTGAAGCCAAGATAGCCGACTGCGCCTGCATAGATACCACGCTTGGAAGGTTCCAGTTCGTCGATGATTTCCATCGCGCGTACTTTTGGTGCACCGCTCACCGTGCCAGCCGGAAAGGTTGCTTTCAATACCGCAATTGCATCCAGTCCTGGTTTGAGCTTGCCTTCGACATTAGACACGATGTGCATCACGTGTGAATACCGTTCAATCACCATTTTTTCGGTAAGCTTTACCGTGCCCTGCTGCGCAACGCGGCCAACATCATTACGCCCGAGGTCTATGAGCATCAGGTGTTCCGCGAGCTCCTTTGGGTCGCTCAGAAGCTCTTGTGCCAGCTGGGTATCCTGTTGCGGTGTCTTACCGCGCGGTCGGGTGCCAGCGATGGGCCGCACGGTCACGTTGTTACCTTCCAGTCGCACCAGAATTTCCGGTGAAGCACCGACCACATGGTGGTCACCCATGTCGTAATAGAACATGTAGGGTGAGGGGTTAATGGAGCGCAGCACCCGATAAAGGTTGAGCGGTTCAGCAGGAAATGTCTGGCTCATGCGCTGCGAAGGCACAACCTGCATCATGTCGCCATCGAAAATATAACGTTTGGCTTTCTCTACGGCCTGTTTATAGGCTTCCTCACCGAACTCAGATACGGCCTGCTGGGGAGGAAATTGCTGGGCACGAGGAATTTTCACTGGTTGGCGCAGTAACTGTGTCAGTTCTTGCAGGCGCTGCCGTGCCAGAGCATAAGCATTTGGCAGTTCGGGATTGGCATGTACGATGAAAATAAGCTTGCCGGATAGATTGTCCACTACTACCAGTTGCTCGGTAAGCATTAGTAGTATATCAGGCGTGCCGAGCACGTCTTGCTTTTGCGTTTTGGCTAAACGCGGTTCAATATAGCGGACGGTGTCATAGCCGAAATAACCAGCCAGGCCGCCAGTAAAGCGAGGCAGGCCGAGCAGCGGCGCGACTTTGAAACGTGACTGGTAATCGTTGATGAAATCCAGTGGATTGTCTGCATGGTGGACAGTTTCGCTAGTTGAAGTGGTTAACGTAATCTGTGTGCCGCGCACTGTAATGCGTGTATCAGCGGGCAGACCGATGAAGGAGTATCGACCGAAGCGTTCGCCACCCTGCACCGATTCCAGCAGATAGGAATAAGGTTTGTTGGCAAGCTTGAGATACAGCGACAGTGGCGTGTCCAGGTCAGCAAAGGTCTCTGTCACTAGAGGGATGCGGTTATATCCCTGCTCAGCAAGTTGATTGAAAGATTGTTCTGAAATGGGATTCAACACGAATTGCTCCTAACTCAAAAAAAGAAAGACGGCAGCACTAAAATTAAAATGTGGCAGCCACGCCAAACGGTGAGATGATCACCATCGCCATGGGGTAGTTTCTCTCCAGATTTTGAAATTTTCGTGTGTCATCAAATCATGCTTTTTGAATCAGTTTCATCACATCTGGTAGCGTGTTAATCACAGCATCCAGATCAAGCTTATCCACTGGCTCGCCGTGATTGTATCCGTAGGGCACACAGACTATTGGGCAACCGGCAGCACGCGCCGCAACCGTGTCATTGAGTGAATCGCCAATCAGCAGCACTTGCTCCACTGGAACACCGAAAAACTTCGCGGCATGCAGTAGTGGTAGCGGATGTGGTTTTTTTTCCGGTAGGCTGTCGCCGGACAGCACGATCTCAAAATAATGTGCGAGTCCTAAACCCTCAAGCAGGGGTTCAGTGTAGCGTTTTACCTTGTTGGTAATGCAGCCTAGGTGGAAACCTGCCGCTTGCATGGCATCCAGTCCGGCAATCACTCCCTCAAATGGTTTGCTCTGCAACAGCAAATCATTGTAGTGTTTTTCGAAAATCGGCAGCGCTTGCTCATATAAATTTGTATCCGGCTCGGCGTGCATGTCGCCGGTCAACGCGCGTTTTACTAGCCAGCTGACACCGTTGCCAATGTAGCTTGTCAGCAATTCTTTCGACACGGCAGGACGATTCAAATCAAGTAACATACGATTGGCAGAGGCCACCAGTTCAGGTGCCGTGTGGAGTAAGGTGCCATCCAGATCGATGAGGATGGCGGAGATGCTCAGCGGAAAACGTGCTTTCATCATTGCTTGCTTACTTTGGCTAGTTCGGCGCGCAAAGCTGCGATGATGGAATCATAGCGGTGCGGATCAGTGTCCTTGCCTGCACCATAAACAGCAGAGCCAGCCACGAAGGTATCGCAACCCGTAGCAGCAATTTCCGCTATGTTGCTGGTGTTCACGCCGCCGTCGATTTCCAGCATAATGTCGCGTCCGCTGTCATTGATTTTTTGGCGCGCAGTGCGCAGTTTGTTCAGCGCGTCGGGGATAAATTTCTGGCCGCCGAATCCGGGATTCACTGACATAATCAGGATCAGGTCGACTTTGTCCATGACATGGTCGAGATAGCTCAATGGTGTGCCGGGATTGAATACTAGCCCAGCCTTGCAGCCATTTTCTTTGATCAGACCGAGAGTGCGGTCGATGTGCTCGGACGCTTCCGGGTGAAATGAAATAATATTGGCGCCAGCTTTGGCGAAATCCGGGATGATACGGTCCACCGGCTTAACCATCAGGTGTACGTCAATTACTGCTTGAGTAATTGGACGAATAGCAGAACACACCAGCGGACCAATGGTCAGGTTGGGCACGTAATGGTTGTCCATCACGTCGAAGTGGATAATGTCTGCGCCAGAGGCGATGACATTGGTGACTTCTTCACCGAGTTTGGCGAAATTGGCAGAAAGTATGCTAGGTGCGATTTTGTACATGGCGGCGCCTTTAACAAGTTTGAATTTGAAGCGCGCATTCTACCCGAAACTTTCCCGATGAATAAATCCAACAGTTTTTCGCGCACTGCTTTCGTCATGTTAATTGACGATTGTTACTAGTATCGCTCGGTCATAAAAGTAAATTCCTGAGCGTTAAGCTTCGCACTCATATTTGCCGCCATACTGTTGCAAGACTTTAAGGATTGCCGCAGCTTTATCTAACGTCTCTTGATATTCTGCATCTGCGTCAGAATCCGCTACGATGCCGCCACCTGCCCAAAAACGGATTTCGCCATCGGCAAATACCAACGTACGGATAGTGATGTTGCTATCCATATTGCCATCGAAGCCGATATAACCAATCGCACCGCAATATACCCCGCGTCGATGCGGCTCCAATTGTTCGATAATTTGCATGGCTCGTTGTTTAGGTGCGCCAGTTACAGACCCACCGGGGAAACAATCTTGTAACAGCGTCAGTGCATCGCGTCCTGGTGCAAGCTGACCGATAACGGTACTTACTAAGTGGTGTACTTGGGCAAAGCTCTCCAGTTTGAATAGCTTGGGTACATGTACTGAACCAGACTCACAACTTTTGCCCAGATCGTTACGCAGTAAATCAACAATCATTAGATTCTCTGCGTGGTCTTTGTCGCTAAGAGCCAACTCTTGAGCCATCATTGCATCCTCGTGACGATTTTTTAGACGCGGCCGCGTGCCTTTGATCGGATTAGTTTCGACCCGTCCCTGCTGTACTTGCAAAAAACGTTCTGGAGAGGCGCATAGAATCTGCGCATGCGGAAAATTGAGATAAGCGGAATAGGGTGCCGGGCTCAGGCGGCGCAATTTGAGGTATGCTTGTAGTGCATGACCGGAAGCGCGGGCTGCATAGCGTTGCGCTAAATTGACTTGATAACAATCGCCCGCGCGCAAGAAGCGTTGTATGGCATCAAATGCAGATTTATACCCAGCGCGCGTAAAATTAGACTGAATGCGCCCGTGCACTTTGAATTTTTCCTGAGGCACCTTGCTGCTCTGTAGCAATCTCGCAAGGATTTGCGGCAACACTTCCGCCGTTGCTTGCTCGCGAAGCTGTGATACCAGATGTGTCGATTTTTCCTGATGATCCAGCACAAGCGCCCAGTCGTAAATGCCAGCCATCATGTCCGGCAAATGTTCAGTATTCTGCGTTAGTGTGGGTAAAGTGTGCAGGCGGCGTGCCAGATCGTAACCCCAGTAGCCTAATGCGCCGCCTGCAAATGGAATACCTGGTATTGCTGCAACGGGTGCACCCAATTGCTGGCGTAAGAGGTCAAATGGATCTGCGGTTACACACTGCACTCCAGATGCGTTTGTTATTTCGGTATGTGTGCCATATGTGACCAGAGTTACAGTAGGTTGAGCACAGAGAATGTCGTAACGTCCTCGCCCACCGCTGTCCAGCCACACTGCCCAAGGCAAATCCGCGATGGCCGCGAAGTAAGCAGCAGCATTGGTGGCATAGGGGAGGGGGGTGCTATAAAGCATCAGAGATGGTGTGGGTGAAGAGGAAGGTTTGTGCTCCTTCGCAGTACTGCTCGATCAGTCTGGGATCGGCATTATGCGTCAAGCTAGCGATTCGATTTATATTAGGTGGTAGTAGGGGGGTAGTGAATTTGGGTAATTAATGGGATGCATTGTTAGACAACAGAATTAGGGGATTAGAATTGACCTGTAATAAATATTGACTATTAGTGGTAACTATTTGAATACATAGCTGCTGTTGCAAAGTAGTTAAAGGTTATGTAATTGCACTTTGAGATTCCAAAATACACTGGTCGATTGTGTAGCAATTAAGTCAGCTTTGCGCGACCTTAGTCCATCCTTGTCGGACTTATTGTATGGTCGCTTTTATCTTTCGCAGATGAAAATTGCAATAGCTGGGAACTTGAGATGCTTAGCCTATTCCGCGAGTAAGAATGTCCAGTCCCACCTTGCCTTCGCTGATTTCGCGCAGAGCAATTACTGTAGGCTTATCTTTGCATTCTTCCACTAGATAGCTGGCACCATTGGCCAGCTGTCGTGCGCGGTAGGCTGCAGCCAAGGTGAGCTCAAATCGATTGGGGATGTTAACCAAACAGTCGTCTATCGTTACGCGGGCCATGGTGTAATTTTTCCTTCTTGTAGTTGATTTATTAAAGTTTGCTGGCGTTTGAGTTGTCTATCGCGGCGAAGTCCTGCGGCAACTGCGATAGCATTGAGCTGTTGCAAAGCAATATCCAGCTTGTCGTTAATAATAACATAGTCAAACTCTACGACATGGGCGATGTCCGCTTTCGCGGCGTGCAGACGTTGTGTGATCACGTTGGTGTTATCTTGTCCGCGCGAATGCAGGCGATTTTCTAGCGCTTGCAAAGAAGGTGGCAAGATGAAGATGCTGATGCAATCTGGAAATGCGCTTCGTACTTGCGCCGCGCCCTGCCAATCAATTTCCAATAGTATATCGCGCCCGCTCGAAATTTCAGCTTCAATCCACGATTGTGAAGTGCCATAGAGGTTGCCGTACACTTCGGCGCTTTCCAAAAAATCGCCTTGTTTTGCCATACTTAAGAAGGTTTCACGGCTTACGAAATGATAGTCTTTCCCTTCAATCTCGCTTGGCCGTGGCGCTCGCGTAGTGTAGGAAACAGACATGTCAACCTGTTGATTGCTGGCCAGCAGCGAGCGGACCAGACTGGTTTTTCCAGCACCTGATGGTGCACTGATAATAAAGAGGTTTCCTGGCATGTTATGTATAGGCATATATGATAATTGAGCAGCAATTTCAACGTAAAACTTTACCGCAGACCGCAGTGTGATTTTACCATCAACTGGCGAGAGCTTCTGAAAATTCAATGTTTACCCTCATCCGAACCATGTAAACAATTTTGCTGCGCCATATGTCTCTAGAATATGTGGGCCAAGAAAACTTGGCAAAAAGTTGCTGTGCAGCAAGCGTTGAAAAATTCGGATTAAGAAATCCCTGATAATATGAATGTTGCACGGTGTAAAGGTTGTAGGGGCACTGGCGTGACACATGGCTCAGAATCTAAAGAAATAACCAAGTTTGCTGCGGGTCATCCTGAAGGGAGCTGATATCTAGTAAAACACGCAATCAGGTTTAGAATGCAATATTCGTTAAATCAATGCTTTTATAGCACTAGCTCAAGGTTTTTTTCTTATGTGTGTTCCATTAATTTCCCCACCTCTTTACTTCAGGTGTTGCGGACTCACCTATATGTCTATATTTTATAAATTGCGATACCAGTTTTACCATTCGATATGAAGTTGTCTGCCAGCACAAACCACAGCGCGATGCATTTAACCTTTGCTCTACTCCGCACCGGCAACAACATCTAGTCGCGAATGCGTGCTTGCGTGGCCCGCGTAAACTTGACGACACCCGTGTTCACCAATGCAGTTACGTTGTCCGTGAATAACTTTTCAAGTGCTTCGCCGTGAGCAACACAAAAGTCAGATAGCTTATGGTAGTTGGCTTGCACTCTGCTGCATATCCAGCGATAGGCGTCATGCGCCAAAGCTAATCGTGCCGGTTCGCGTGCGTTGTTGACATGATCGATGGTGGCATAAAGCCACAAAGTCAACGATATCTCCGGCGCAATCGCGCTGCGATACGTTAACGTGCTTTGATGGCGTCATATAAATATGACTTTGAAGTCTTTTTTTTTACGCAGCACCAAACCAGATGCGCATGATGTTCGCCCGGCAGTAAGGATTCAATATTGCTAGGGTGAAGCACAATTTGTAATCGGCTGATTTTTGTTAAATGAATGCTTCACTATAATTTTTGTGTGAGGTGTTTAAATGACAGGGGTGAGATGATTTTGACTTTTTCACAGGTTCTAAGGGCGCTATAGCGTTAGGCCTGCACTTTGTAGAGGCAAATCGCAAATAACGTGGAATGCGCTCAGCGATTCGTTTTTTTTTCTTCCGCCAGGAGAAAGTTGGGTAACAGAAATGGAGAGTTTTAATTTGGTGTAGCATCGTTTCTATGCACGTTAGGCTAAAATCCATATTGGAAGAGGCTATCGTTTGCCGTCCCCATCCTATTCCAGTATAGTTATAACTGCCGTTTAAACCAATGGAAGAATATGCTGCCTGGTCTGTAGTAAATACAGGCGCATTGCCGAAGGCGTAACACCCGTAATCGCTCAGGTTCAAGAACTGTTGGCACAGGCAAATCTGGAGAGTGCTGTTTACACAGCCACCGAAGGGGCACACGGATATATTCGTAATCTCTCAGGTAAAGAGGACAGATGGGGCGAGGCAGATATTTTCTGCCTCGCCTTTTTTATTTTTTGAAAGATTACTCATGACCCTCAAACAAACTCCTCTTAATGTAGCACATCGCGCAATGGGCGCGAAGATGGTCGATTTCGGCGGTTGGGATATGCCGTTGCATTATGGATCACAAATTGACGAACACCATCAAGTACGTCGCGATGCCGGCATGTTTGATGTTTCGCATATGCGTACACTCGATATGAGGGGCGAAGGGGTGCGCGACTTCTTGCGTTATCTGTTGGCAAATAACGTGGACAAACTGCAATCTTCTGGAAAGGCGCTGTATTCCTGCCTGTTGCGTTCGGATGGTGGTGTGATCGACGATCTGATCGTGTATTTTATGGATGAAGAGTGGTTTCGGATCGTAGTGAATGCGGGTACAGCAGATAATGATATTGCATGGATGATTGAGCAGGCTACCGTCCGCGCGCCTCAATTGCAGATCACTCCACGCAAAGATCTGGCGATGATCGCCGTGCAAGGACCAAATGCGGCGGCAAAGCTATGGCTGGCTTTGCCCGGATCACAAGCATTGGCGGAAGGGCTCAAGCCCTTTAATGCCGTAGAGTGGAATTCGATGTTTATCGCCCGGACTGGTTATACCGGCGAAGATGGCTTCGAAATCATACTGCCAGCTACGACTGCCCCCTCTTTCTGGCAAACACTGAATGACGCGGGAGTAAAACCTATCGGGCTAGGCGCACGTGACACTTTGCGCCTGGAAGCAGGTATGAACCTGTACGGACACGACATGGATGAGACCATAAATCCGCTAGAAGCCGGGCTGGCATGGACAGTAGACTTAGTGAGTGAACGCGACTTCATCGGTAAAGCTGCACTCGTAGCCAAGCCTAGAGCTCGTAAATTAGTCGGCCTTGTATTGCAGGATCGCGGGGTGTTGCGTGATCACCAAGTGGTAAGCAGCATTCATGGCGATGGCGAAATTACCAGCGGCAGTTTTTCGCCCACGTTGAATCAGTCAATTGCCTTGGCACGTGTACCCTCTGCGGTGCAAATGGGCGACATGGTGCAGGTGGCAGTTCGCGATAAAATGCTGGCGGCTAAGGTAGTGAAATACCCATTCGTACGTAATGGCATAAGCTTAATCTAATTTTTTACTTTTTTAAGGATATAACCATGAGCAATTCAAACAGTCTGCCGGGTAACCTGAAGTACACCGCATCCCATGAGTGGGTCAACAAAGAGACCGACGGTACGATCACTATTGGCATTACCCAGCATGCACAGGAACTGCTGGGTGACATGGTGTTCGTGGAAAGTCCAGCGGTTGGTCGCCAACTGAAGGCCAAGGAAGAATGTGCTATTGCTGAGTCGGTGAAGGCCGCAGCAGACCTTTATGCACCTGTTACCGGTGTAGTGGTAGCGATTAACTCTGAGCTCGGCGATACACCAGAAAAGATCAATACTGATCCCTATTCCGCGTGGATATTCAAAATGAAGCCAGATAATGCCGCCGACGTAGACGCGTTATTGGATGCGTCTGCATACCAGACGCTAGTCGATAGCGAAGCACATTAAAACGCTTTAGATAGCTACATAATTCCCGTTTTTAATACCTGTTAACATACTTAAAAAATAAAACCAGCAATGATTACAACCGATAAATTTGTTAACCGTCATAACGGTCCGCGCGAAAATGATGTTAAGGAAATGCTTGATATAATTGGTGCAAATTCTGTAGATGAATTAATTGATAACACAATTCCTGCTGCAATCCGCTTAAAAAAGCCATTGAACTTACCATGTGGACTAACTGAATATCAGTATCACAAACATTTACGTGGTGTTGCTGCTAAAAATAAAGTTTTTAAGACCTATATTGGTTTAGGGTATTACAACACGATATTGCCTGCTGTTGTCCAAAGAAATGTTTTAGAAAATCCTGGTTGGTACACTGCATACACTCCTTATCAGGCTGAAATTTCACAAGGCCGTTTAGAGGCATTGTTGAATTTCCAAACCATGATTATGGATTTAACAGGCATGGAAATTACAAATGCATCATTGCTGGATGAATCCACTGCGGCAGCAGAAGCAATGGCAATGTTGTTCAATAGTCGCACACGTGAAGCTATTGAAAATGGAGCGAACAAATTCTTCGTTTCCAACGAATGCTATCCGCAAACTATCGATGTATTAAAAACACGTTCAACTCCAATGGGTATTGAATTAGTGGTTGGTGACTTTAAAGCTGAATCGTTAGATAGCAGTATTTACGGCGCATTGCTGCAATACCCAAGCGTTGATGGCAAAGTTCACGATTACGCAGACTTTGTAAAAAGAGCGAAAGCAAATGGAACTACCATTGCAGTTGCAGCCGATATACTAAGTTTAGTATTACTAACCCCTCCAGGTGAATGGGGAGCTGATGTTGTTGTTGGCTCCACACAACGCTTTGGAGTTCCAATGGGATATGGAGGTCCGCACGCTGCTTATTTTGCCTGCCGTGAAGCATTTAAACGGTCTATCCCAGGCCGCATCATCGGTGTGTCGATTGATGCGGCCGGAAATCAAGCATTACGTATGGCATTGCAAACGCGCGAACAGCATATCCGTAGAGATAAAGCCACTTCCAATATTTGTACTGCGCAAGCGTTATTAGCCATTATGGCAGGTATGTATGCAGTTTACCACGGACCGGAAGGGCTCAAAGGAATTGCACAACAGGTACATAGTAGCGCTATAGCATTGGCAACTGAGTTAAAAAAATTAGGTTGTATTATTGAAAATGGAGTTTATTTCGATACTATAAAAATCAATGGGACAGACAATGCAAAAATTAAGCAATTAGCAGAAATAGCACAAATTAATTTCCGCTATACGGATGATGCGATCACTATTTCTGTTGATCAAACTACTGATGTTGATGACTTGAATGCAATTATTAATGTATTCGCACAAGCAGTTGGAAAAGCCACCTCTAAAATTACTGTAGAACAAATTTTTAATCAAAAACCTTTAATCAATAGTCGGCAATCTTTAATCCTTCAACATCCTGTTTTTAATGTTTATCATTCCGAGTCTGAGATGATGCGTTATATCAAGCGCTTGGAAAATAAGGATTTATCTTTGACGCACTCAATGATTTCATTGGGTTCTTGCACTATGAAATTAAATGCCGCATCCGAATTAATTCCTATTACATGGCCCGAATTTGCACATATTCACCCCTTTGTGCCAGCCGAACAAGCGACGGGTTACCATGAGATAATCGATGAGCTGGATAAGTCATTAAGTGAAATTACAGGTTTCGCAAAAATGAGTTTTCAGCCCAACAGCGGCGCTCAGGGTGAATATTCGGGATTATTGGTCATTCAGGCTTATCATCAGTCACGTGGTGATGCGCACAGAAATATTGCGTTGATTCCGACATCGGCGCATGGCACCAATCCTGCCAGTGCTGCAATGTGTGGCTTAAAGATAGTCTTGGTGAAATGTGACAAAGTAGGAAATATTGATGTAAGCGAATTACGTGAAAAAGCAATTCAGTATAAAGATAATCTGGCATGCTTAATGATTACTTATCCGAGCACTCACGGCGTTTACGAAGAAAGTATTATCGAGATTACCAACATCATTCATGAAAATGGCGGACAAATTTATATGGATGGTGCCAACATGAATGCACAGGTGGGCTTAACCAGCCCCGGAAATATTGGAGCTGATGTTTGCCACTTGAATTTACATAAAACATTTGCAATTCCTCACGGTGGAGGCGGTCCAGGCATGGGCCCTATTGGCGTTGCAAAACACTTGGCACCTTTTTTACCTTCACATTCGTTAGTAAAAACTGGGGGCAATAATGGGATCCATGCAGTGTCAGCAGCGCCTTACGGTAGCGCTTTGATTTTGTTGATATCTTATGGATACATAAAAATGTTAGGCGGAGATGGTGTTACAGAGGCAACACGCATCGCAATTTTGAATGCCAACTATATTAAAGATTCATTAAAAAATCATTTTACTACGTTATATAGCGGTGCTAATGGACGTTGCGCACACGAAATGATTTTAGCTTGCGTTGCGTTTAAAAGAGAAGCTGGAGTAGAAGTAGGAGATATTGCAAAGCGATTAATGGATTATGGATATCATGCACCGACAGTTTCATTCCCGGTACCAGATACGTTAATGATTGAGCCAACAGAAAGTGAATCAAAGGAAGAGTTGGATCGTTTTTGTTCTGCTATGATTTCTATACGCAACGAAATTGATGAAATAATTTCAGGTAAAGTGGATAAAGCAGATAACGTAATTAAAAATGCACCACATACGTCTAAAGCAGTTATCACGAGTAATTGGAAACATAGCTATTCGCGCGAGAAAGCAGTTTATCCATTAAAGTGGGTCCAAGACAACAAGTTCTGGCCAAGTGTTGCCCGTGTAGACAATGTGCATGGTGATAAAAACCTGATTTGTGGTTGTCCGCCAATACAATCATATTCAGATGATACACTGTGACAAGCCTTAAAATAATGAGAAAGTAATCATGACTAATGAAACTTCAAATAACTCTGCAGTTACCTTGAATGGTACGCCCATTACTTTGTTCGGCACCTTCCCAACTGTTGGTCAAATCGCTCCTGAGTTCACACTCGTGGATAAAGATCTGAAAGATGTGGCGTTAAAAGACTTTGCTGGTAAGCGCAAGGTTCTGAACATTGTCCCTAGTTTGGATACCGCCGTGTGTGCCACCTCTACGCGTAAATTCAACGAAGAGGCAAGCAAACTTGACAACACAGTGGTGTTGGTGATTTCCGCCGACCTACCGTTTGCCATGAGTCGTTTTTGTGTGGCTGAAGGATTGAATAATGTCACCACACTTTCCTTAATGAGAGGACGCGATTTCATGCGGAACTATGGCGTCAAGATTGCTGATTCTGTCTTACGCGGTGTAACCGCACGAGCCGTGCTGGTGCTGGATGAAAATAACCACGTGTTGCACTCAGAATTAGTGGACGACATCACGCATGAACCTAACTATCAAGCAGCGTTAAGTGCACTTACGCAATAGAATTAATGATCAGTAGAATTAATGATCAGTTGCTTGCCCCCGTCTAATCCGGGGATAGCTGCTGCACGAGCCTCATTGCAACCATTTCTTCTTGTCACAGCGCAACCAAGGGTAGGTTTTCAGCAGTGCTTTACAATCGATCAGTATTCCGTACATTTTACGTGCCTCGATCAACCTGTATTAATCGCTAATGGCCATACGAATTAGGTATTCATTGAAAATTCCGTGCTGAAGTATCGGCTGCAACTTCCTTTGAGGTTGCTCGGGTCAAGGTCGCCTTCCAGCTACCGGAGAGCGCTGGGCAATCGGCTAGAGCCAACGCAGCTACGTGGCTCTCCTTGCCTTGTGCAGCTGCTACGATGCTCTCCTTGCGATGACGCATTATGTTATTTGCGGTTTCGATTGTCCATTGAGGATAAGGACGTTCAACCAATATCATTTCCGCTCCGGCTTGAATGTATCCCTCGCGCAGCACACGGAAATACCAGCCTGTTTTGCCCGCGTGCACAACTCGCGCCACTAAATCCTGAATCCTGAATCGGCGAGAAAGCTTCCAGCATGGCTGACGAGGTTGAGAAATCTGTACCAATGCATCACCAAGCTCGTAAATATCACCAATGCAAGCTTCCGTCTCCAGTACCCCTGATACGGTAAAATTTTCTCCGAATGCGCCATTGTGCAATTCTTTATAAGCAAGATCAGTCTGCCAGAATGCATAATGTTCGATAGGGTAGACGTTAATCGCTTTATCGGGACCACCATGGACGCGAAGATCAGCTTGCCCGTCTCCAGCCAAGTTGGTTTTTCCAGCCCAAATTGGGCCTGACACAGGCTCCTTAAAGAAGCCTGTTGTCCACTCCTGATCCATGGGGTCTGAGGCATTAGATGTGCCTAGTGTTTTAGGCAGGCCGACCTGAATAGAGATGAGTTTGATGCCAGTATTATTCATTAAGAGTATCCTGTGTGAAATTAAATAGTCGGGCTTCCGTTTATCGTAACAATCCGAAGTTACATCAACCACAT
This sequence comes from Candidatus Nitrotoga sp. M5, assembly GCF_927904885.1. Taxonomy (GTDB): domain Bacteria; phylum Pseudomonadota; class Gammaproteobacteria; order Burkholderiales; family Gallionellaceae; genus Nitrotoga. The sequence goes on along the minus strand of NZ_CAKMNW010000008.1, from coordinate 68,432 downwards.
TATCGGCATAGTAACCCGCGAGTTCCGTAACGGCCGTCTCAATCCAACCGGTGATTAGACGACCATGCGCGATCGCGAATTATCCCATAACACTTGGTCATGCCACCATTAACATTTTCGCTGCCAAGATAGGTGTTTCATCCCGTGTGATCAATCTTCGCCCATGCACCCGTGAATCGGTAATTACGAGTACCAGTTTCGTGAATATGACTCGTGTGATTTCAGACGATCAGAATTTTGATAGGTTTTTGACGGTCTCCGCGAGCGGATCGGCGAATAGATTCAGCCGATTATCTTATTTAAATCCCACATATGGAGCATTGCGCTTGCTTAGCTGCTCTTATAGATTTTCAGGGTCAATAAGACCTCTCTGAATTTTAGATTCTATGACAATATCGGAAAGCTTAAATAATTAATTATATTACTAATACAGTCAGTTGTAACTATTTTGTAAAGTTAAAAACGGCGCTTCACTAAGCGGTCTAGCTTTGTTGCTTGATTCTATAGATGCACCCTAATTATAGAGGTGCAGTATGTAGGGGCAAAGTCGTTTCTGATTGTTCTGAAGGTTGCTAAATTTCTCGGGTAGTAAGCAGCCGCCGAGGTTGTGTTAAAATACTCCAAGTTGTTATTTCAAACAATTTTTACTTTCTCCAATTCCGAGGGGCGCTGCGACCTTGCATGAGGCAAGGCCAGGCTCGGAACGTTGGAGTGTATCTGTAGCAACTGCGCTCATTCATTAACTTGAATGGAGAAAATATGAACGCCGTTACCAACTCTGAATTTACCGACTACAAAATTACCGACATCAATCTTGCACTTTGGGGGCGCAAGGAAATCGCCATTGCCGAAATTGAAATGCCAGGGTTAATGGCGATTCGCGAAGAATATGCAAGCGCACAGCCGCTGCGAGGTGCACGCATCGCCGGCTCGCTGCATATGACCATCCAGACTGCTGTGCTGATTGAAACCTTGAAAGCCTTGGGCGCAGAGGTCCGCTGGGCTTCCTGTAATATATATTCCACCCAGGATCATGCGGCGGCAGCTATAGCCGAGGGCGGCACACCGGTATTTGCGATCAAAGGTGAATCACTTGAAGATTATTGGGAATACACCCATCGCATCTTCGATTGGCCTAATGACAATCACGCAAACATGATTCTGGATGATGGCGGTGATGCAACCTTATTGTTGCATCTGGGTGCGCGTGCTGAAACAGATGCTTCGCTTATCAGCAAGCCCACGTCGGAAGAAGAAACGTTTTTGTTTGCAGCTATTAAGAAGCGCCTTGCTTCACAGCCTGGCTGGTATTCCAAACGCCTAGCGGCAGTTAAAGGGGTGACGGAAGAAACTACAACAGGTGTACATCGTCTGTATCAGATGCATGCGCGCAAAGAACTCAAATTCCCTGCTATTAACGTAAACGATTCAGTTACCAAATCCAAGTTCGACAATCTGTACGGTTGCCGGGAATCACTGGTAGATGCTATTAAACGTGCAACCGACGTAATGGTTGCTGGAAAAATTGCTGTTATTGCAGGTTACGGAGATGTGGGTAAAGGTTCGGCACAAGCAATGCGCGCACTGTCTGCCCAAGTTTGGGTAACTGAAATTGATCCGATTTGCGCGCTGCAAGCTGCCATGGAAGGTTATCGTGTCGTTACCATGGACTATGCTGCTGAACATGGCGATATTTTTGTGTCCTGCACCGGTAACTATCATGTGTTTACACTTGAACATATGAAAAAAATGAAAAATCAGGCCATCGTGTGTAATATTGGCCATTTTGACAATGAAATCGATGTTGCCGCGCTTAAGGCTTACACTTGGGAGAACATCAAGCCACAAGTTGATCACATTATTTTCCCCGCAGCAGACGGCCAACCCAGCAAGCGCATTATTCTGCTGGCCGAAGGCCGATTGGTGAATCTGGGTTGCGGCACGGGCCATCCTTCTTACGTGATGAGTTCTTCATTTGCCAATCAGACCATCGCTCAGATCGAGCTGTGGCTCGAGGCAGAAAAAGGCTCTGGGAAATATCCGATCGGTGTGTACACCTTGCCCAAGCATCTGGATGAAAAAGTGGCGGTGCTGCAATTGAAGACACTTAACGCGGAATTGACTGTGCTGACTGACGAACAAGCTGCTTACATTGATGTACCTAAGGAAGGTCCTTACAAGCCGGATCATTATCGCTATTAAAGTGTGAGTTTCACACACTCATAAGCAACATCAAAAGTCACTTTATGCGACTCATCCTGATCTGTTTTTTCAATGCGTTAGCACTGCTGGCGGTTGCTTACCTGTTGCCAGGTATTAATGTGGAGGGTTTTATCTCCGCATTAATTGCTGCATTGTTACTGGGCCTCATTAATACGTTTTTGCGGCCCCTGCTGATTTTGCTTACCTTGCCAGTCACAGTGCTATCGTTTGGCTTGTTCATCCTTGTCATTAACGGTTTGCTATTCTGGTTTGCCGGTTCGGTATTGAAAGGTTTCGAAGTCAACGGCTTTTGGACAGGCGTGACGGGTGCTTTGTTATATAGTGTTTTCTCTTTCTTACTCTCGCTGCCCCTGCGGCAAAATGTTTCGCAGCAGGGGCCAGTGATTATCGATCATGACAAACTCTAAATCATTCAGTTTTGAATTCTTTCCACCACAAACGCAAGAAGGTGCGAGCAAACTCGCCGATACATGTAAGCGCTTGGCCGTACTTAAGCCTGCATTCTTTTCTGTTACCTTTGGTGCAGGCGGTTCCACGCGTGAACGCACTTTGGAAACGGTGAAGCAGATCATGGCCGATGGCTATGATGCCGCGCCTCATTTGTCGTGCATAGGATCTACACGTGAGAATATCCGCGCGATTTTGCACACCTATAAAAACATGGGGGTCAATCGCATCGTGGCGCTTCGTGGTGATTTGCCTTCAGGGATGGCCACTTCAGGTGAATTTCGCTATGCCAATGAGTTGGTATCATTTATCCGCGCCGAGACAGGAGAATACTTCCATATAGAGGTGGCCGCCTATCCGGAATTCCATCCACAAGCGAAATCGCCACGCGACGATCTGTTGAACTTTAAGCGCAAAGTGATGGCCGGAGCAAATTCAGCCATCACCCAATATTTTTATAATGCCGATGGCTACTTCCGTTTTGTTGAGGAATGTCGCAAGATGGGTGTTAGCGTTCCCATAGTGCCCGGCATAATGCCCATTATGAAATTTTCGCAGCTAGCGCGTTTTTCAGATGCATGCGGCGCAGAAATTCCACGCTCGATACGCAAAATATTGGAAAGCTATGGCGATGACAACGAATCCGTGAAGGCATTTGGACTAGATGTTGTCACTGAGATGTGCGAACGTCTCCTCGCTGGAGGTGCACCTGGCCTCCACTTCTATACGCTGAACCAGTCAGCGTTTTCGTTGGAAATATGGAAGCGCCTAGGATTTTGACCGCCTTGTAGTAATGGGCTACTGTCTTCGTGCGATATATGAATCTCTTGAGGGTGCCTCTAAATATCGCATTTAGCGTGCATCCGTTTTGCCAGCTTACCTTGCTTCGTCACAATACAAGGTCATTCGAAAAAATTATTGCTTATCATATGAACTAGTATGTCATGCTAAAATTTTTTGCTTGTGCCTCGTCTTGCTAAGAAACTTGAATTTTTGGAAGCTCTTTACATAAGAGGCCGCTTTATGGATTACAATAAGAGCTATGTCGCAACTTGATTTCAGGCATCATTTTCTCATCGCCATGCCAGCCATGGTAGATTCGCCTTTTGCCAAGGCACTTGTTTACATTTGTGAACATAATGAACAAGGTGCATTGGGCATCATAGTCAACGGCCCGACTAATCTCACACTTGGCGAGTTGTTCGAACAAACTAAAATTCCGATGGGCGCGTTTGAGTTAAGTGACATGCCAGTGTATTTTGGCGGACCAGTTCAAACTGATCGGGGTTTTGTGTTACATAAACCGCTAGGCCAATGGCAATCAACTTTGACCATCAATGACAATCTAGGCTTAACCACCTCCAGGGATATTCTGTTAGCGGTAGGTGCAGGACAAGAGCCCAAAAATTTGCTGCTGACCTTGGGCTATTCCGGTTGGGCGCCGGGACAATTGGAGCATGAGTTAACAGAAAACGCTTGGCTCACTGTGCCAGCCTCTGAGCATATTTTATTCGAGCTGCCTCCCGAGGAGCGTTTGCCTGCCGCAATGGCGTTGCTAGGTGTGGATTATGCATCACTCTCAGAGTATGCCGGACATGCCTGACGAGGGCATTGCTATTTCAGTAATCGGTATTTTGCTGGGATTCGATTTTGGCACTAAACGCATAGGTGTGGCGGTAGGTAATTCGATTTCTGGAACTGCACGGCCATTAACTACCTTGCATGGCGAACATAATGGGCATCGTTTCGCTGCCATCGCTGAGCTCATTCGAGAATGGGAGCCATCTGCACTGGTAGTGGGGTTGCCCTGTCATGATGATGGTACGCCCCACGAACTAACCCGCTTATGTCGCCGCTTCGCTCAGCGCCTCGAAGGGCGCTTTGATTTGCCCACTCTTTTAGTGGATGAACGATATACTTCTACTTCCGCAAGTTCTCAGCTGGCAGAGATGGGAATACGTGGTATCAAGCAAAAGCCGCTGCTCGACCAAGTCGCGGCGCAACAAATTTTGCAAGCTTACTTTGATGAGCCCGCCATAGAACACATTGCATGAACAATCCACAACTCAACAAACATGGTGAGCTGCAGCACTTACTCTCTACTGAGGGGCTGCCAGCACCTATCTTGCGAAGTATTTTAGATACAGCGGCTTCCTTTATGAGTGTGACTGAAGGGCGCGATATAAAAAAAATTCCATTGTTGCATGGCAAGTCAATATTCAATATTTTTTTTGAAAGCAGCACTCGCACCCGTACTACGTTCGAGATTGCTGCCAAGCGTCTTTCGGCCGATGTGGTCAATTTGAACATTGGCTCTTCCTCTGCCAGTAAAGGCGAAACTTTGCTAGATACTGTCGATAATTTATGCGCCATGCACGCTGACATGTTCGTGGTACGCCACTCGCAGAGTGGTGCAGCTCACCTTATCGCCAAGCATGTTGCGCCGGAAATTCATGTGATTAATGCCGGTGACGGGCGCCATGCACACCCGACACAAGCGCTGCTCGACATGTTCACCATCCGTCATTACAAGAAAGAATTTCATAACCTGCGAGTAGCGATCGTTGGGGATATACTGCATTCGCGCGTGGCGCGTTCTCAGATTCATGCCCTGACCACCTTAGGTGTGCCGGAAGTTCGCGTCATTGCCCCCAAGACCTTGTTGCCAAGCGGTGCCGACAAGCTTGGGGTGCAGGTATACCACGATATGACGCAGGGATTACGCGATGTCGATGTGGTGATGATGTTGCGTTTGCAGAATGAGCGAATGCAGGGCGCGGTGTTGCCCAGTGCACAAGAATATTTCAAATACTATGGTCTTACTCGGGAAAAATTGGTGCTTGCCAAAACGGATGCAATAGTGATGCACCCGGGACCGATGAATCGTGGTGTTGAAATCGATTCCAGCGTTGCAGATGGGACACAATCGGTGATCTTGCCACAAGTTACTTTTGGCATTGCGGTTCGCATGGCGGTGATGAGCACTTTGGCGGGAGTTGGATGATGAACATCCAGATTAAGAACGGACATTTGATTGATCCAAAAAATCAAATCGATGGTCTCCGCGATTTATTTATCACGGCAGGCAAAGTGGTTGCTGTTGGCAGTGCCCCAGAAGATTTTGTGGCGCAACAAGTGATTGATGCGACAGGCCTTGTGGTTGCCCCCGGCTTGATTGATCTTGCCGCGCGTCTGCGCGAGCCAGGTTACGAATACAGGGCTACGCTTGAATCCGAGATGGACGCAGCAGTGGCCGGCGGCATCACGACACTGGCATGTCCGCCGGACACTGATCCGCCGTTGGATGAACCGGGGCTGGTAGAGATGCTCAAGCATCGCGCTCGAGAATTGAATAAGGCGCGCGTTCGTCCTGTGGGCGCGCTGACCCGAGGGCTAAAAGGTGTGGAGCTTACCGAGATGGCTGAATTGGCCGATGCCGGTTGCATAGCTTTCAGTCAAGCCGATGCTACTCTTACTGACACTCGTGTATTGATGCGCGCAATGCAATACGCCGCCACCTTTGGTTTCAGTGTTTGGTTGCGTCCACAAGATAGTTTCCTGACACGCGACGGCGTGGCTCACGACGGGGAAGTTGCTACACGGTTGGGCTTGCCCGCCATTCCCGTCTGTGCGGAAACCATTGCGCTGTCCACCATGCTGCAATTGGCGCATGAGACCGGCGTGCGGTTGCATATCTGCCGGATCTCCAGTGCAGGCGGAGTGGCACAGGTGCGTACCGCCAAACAACAAGGATTGGCGCTTACCTGTGATGTGTCTGCCAATCATGTACACCTGTCCGAAATGGATATCGGATTTTTTGATGCCAATTGTCACCTGGTACCACCGTTGCGTAGTCAACGCGACCGTGATGCATTACATTCCGGATTGTTAGACGGATCCATAGACGCCATTTGTTCTGATCACACTCCAGTGGACGACGATGCCAAACAACTGCCTTTTGCTGAGGCCGAAGCAGGTGCTACTGGATTGGAATTGCTGCTTCCACTGACCCTCAAATGGGCGAGGCAGAGCCATCGTGCACTCTCCGATGGGCTCGCCAAGATAACTCTCCAGCCTGCGCTTATATTAGGTTTGGACGCTGGTCATCTGTCTGTCGGAGCCGCTGCCGATGTATGCGTGTTCGATCCAGAAGTGTATTGGAAGGTCGAATCTGCGGCATTGAAAAGCCAAGGGAAAAATACGCCATTCATCGGCATGGAATTGCAGGGTCGCGTGCATTTTACCTTTGTTGGCGGGCAGCTCGTTTATCAATTCAAAGGCTGTTAGTCAATAAAATTGGTGGTGCAGCGGTCAGTAGATTTAGGTTGGCTATTTAATAACGGGCTTTTCTAAAATAGTTAAAGTTCACCCAGAGCAAAGTGTAACAATTTCACAGTGCCAGCAAGTATTCTCTGGCTGAGCTATGGGCTTTAGAAGTGGCTTTTATTTTGTGAACCCCTCTCATAGGGGTGGAATCGTGGGGAGCCTAAAGTCACTAGCTCACACTCCCATTTGCGGCTGGTCGTATTGCGCACTTTTTTTATCTGAATTTCTGGCGCACGCTCTGACCATTTCTTCTTCAAATCCTGTCGTTGTCACGAAATACCCTCGCTCCTTAAAAATTTTCTCCCATAAATCCCGTGTTTTGCCTGCGAATCGTCTTGCATTCGATATCGCAAATTTGCCTTTTTATAACCAATCACGTACGACACCCGATGTTTCTGTGGAGTATTGATGCAGACATGCACATGATCCAGTATCAAGCGCCATTCCACAATATGACATCACTTTTGTTTCGCCAACTCACGAAATTCCTCACCAAGATATTTGAAGATTGCCCGAAAATATTTTTTCGTGCCTTAGGTATAAGCTCTACGTGATACTTGCAATTTTACTTCGTATGACAAAGACTCTGATACGCTCTTATGATTCCACTAACCTTTTGTCATGTCAGTAAATTCTGGCAAGCCGTAGCGCACTGTCATACCTAGTGAGTCCCCCTTGCAAAGCCGGGGATTACTTTACTATTTATGTATTAATCATTCAGAGTCTGGCCTGTTGCTCAAACGGTTGTGCAGCAAGTTAATAGTGATTGGAAAGCAGTGTATTTAGATGGTTAACAGTGGCCTAGCCGCAACACAAACCAGTAACCTTAACTAATATGTTTAAAGATTTGACCATAAAATCGCGCTTAATCGTTACCATTTTTTCCATATCAGTCATGCTGTTAGGAGTTGAATCGGTCTCTTTGTTTGGAATGAGCAAAGCGAGAGACAGCCTGAAAACCGTTTATGAGGACCGCATCGTTGCACTCGATCAGTTAACGGACATTGGATCGTTGATATTACGTAACCGCATCGCAATAAAGACCAGCCTGGAGACGCCGACGCCCGATGAAATTAGCATTAATATTGCAAAGCTTGATAGGAATAACGCGGAGATCGACAAGATATGGGAAGCCTACATGGTCACCTATCTAACACCTGAAGAAAAAATACTGGCGGCTAAATTTGACTATGACCGAAGAAAATTCTTTAACCAAGGCCTTTATCCAGCAATAGAAGCTTTGCAGGCAAACGAAATAACGAAAGCGAGCAGAATTTTTACGGAAAATATCCGGCCTCTCTATCAACGCCTTGAGCAAGGAATCAAGGCACTTGGCAAGCTGCAATTGAGTGTCTCCAAACAGGAATATGAAGTGGTACAGAATCGCTACGATATTATTCGCAACATTCTTATTGCTACAGCAATCATTGGTCTGGGGCTAGCTGTATGGATTGGCTTTACGCTTGTCCGTGCTATTTCCCAGCCACTGGAAAGTGTAGTGAGGATTGCCCGAGGCGTTGCCGCAGGAGATTTGAAACAGCGAATCGAAGTCAGCTCATCAAATGAAATTGGCCAACTGATGAAAGCTATGAAGGAAATTCACGATAACTTGGTGAAGGTTATCGGCCAAGTACGTGACAGCGAAGCGCATATCCGTGCAGTGCTGGACAACGTGGATGAAGGCATCATTGCAATCAATGAAAGCGATGTGATCGAAATATTCAACCCGGCCGCGGAGTATATTTTTGGCTACAAAGGAAACGAGATCATTGGTAAAAATGCGAGTCTGCTGACGCAAGAGCCAAGCCAAGAGCAGAGAAATAGTTCTCTTGAACGACATCATCAGTTGAATAAACCCACAGATCCTGGAGTCAGCCGGGAAGTGATGGGCGTGCGCAAGAATGGCACAAATTTTCCGCTGGAATTCAAAACGCGTGAAATTCATTTCAATATTGGGCAGCTTTATATTGTGGTGATAAGAGATTTGACCGCCAGAAAGCAAGCAGAGGCAGAGCAGAAAAAGTATGAGCAGGTGCAGCAGAGGAACGTTGAATTGGAGGCGACGAACCGAATGAAATCGGAGTTTTTGTCTACTATGTCGCACGAATTAAGAACGCCACTTAACGCCATAATCGGTTTTTCTGAGGTGCTCAAGAATGGTCTGACGGGCGATCTGACAGATGAGCAACGTGGCTATATAGGTGACATTTTTGAGAGCGGCCAACATCAATTGGCTCTGATCAACGATATCCTGGATCTATCAAAAGTGGAAGCCGGCAAGATGAACCTCCATCTGGAGCAGATCGATCTGGCTTTACTATTTTCCAACAGCCTATTTATGGTCAGGGAGAAAGCTGCTGCCCAACACATTCACCTCAACTTGGATATCGCCGATGGGTTGAGAGATATCCAGGCAGATACGCACAAAATCAAGCAAATTGTTTATAACCTGCTCTCTAATGCAGTTAAGTTTACTCCAGGCGGCGGTGATGTCACCCTGCGTGCCCACCGCGTGTCGCGTGCCCAAGTCGGCCAGCTAAACGGTAGATGGGCGGGGCTGAGTCTCCCCTGGAGTGATAACAAAACTTCAGATTTCATTGAAATTAACGTCACCGATAGCGGAATCGGCATCGCTCATGAAAATTTTGAACGACTGTTCACACCTTTCAACCAGATTGATAGCAGTTTGGCGCGCGAATTCGAAGGGACGGGATTAGGTTTGGCGATAGTAAGGGGACTTGCTGAGCTGCATGGAGGCGCGGTGGCGGTAGAAAGTGCTGAGGGTCAAGGCACCTGCATCACGGTCTGGCTACCGCTAAGGACAACGGAGGAAGGAATTGCTGCACTGTGACCAAAAAACCAGCCGATCCAGTCATGCTGTCGCTCCCCTGAATGATGCTCCTTCATTCAGGGGAGCGATTCGCCCTAGTACTAGCAAATAGCGACCGACCGGCAGAGTTGAGGGCACCTCTAAAAATCCAATTTCTTCACAATACTGCGTTACTTTAAAAATTTATCGATTACATATTAAACATATGTCGCGCTTAAACTTTGGCTCGTGCTTTGTCTTGTATAGAAAATTAAATTTTAAAGGCGCCCTTGATCCGTATCCGACTGGAATTGTGGGGCAATGATCAAGGCTCAGTTGGCGAAGTGTGATTGTTTGTTATATTCTTTCACGGAGCTAGACAAAGAAGTCACAAAAGAAAGCCCGTCATGACACCCTATCAAGCAACGATCCTGATTGTGGAAGATGAATCCAAAAACAGGAGATTGCTGGAGATCATGCTTAAGCCGGAAGGTTACCGTATCGTTACGGCTAACAGCGGCGAAGAGGCATTAGCGATGGTGGCTGAGAAGCCCCCTGACTTGATACTGCTCGATGTCATGATGCCTGGCATGAACGGCTATGAGGTGACGGCCAAGCTTAAAGCCAATGCCACTACCCGCAACCTTCCCATTATTATTCTCTCTGCGTTAGATGACCGTGGCTCCATGCTGGCTGGGCTGAGCGCTGGGGCAGAAGACTTTATTGCTAAGCCGATAGATCGGGCCGAGTTGTGGGTGCGTGTTCGTAACCTGCTACGCTTAAAAGAATATAGTGACCTTCTCGCCGAGCAAAATCAGCTTCTCGAACAGGCTGTGCGCGAGCGAAACGAGGAGATCACGGAGCGCAAGCGCGCAGAGGCACTTATCATTCGACTCAACCGCCTCTATGCGATTTTGAGCGGCATCAATGCGGCCATTGTCCGAATTCGGATCCGGCAGGAGTTATTTGACGAAGCTTGCCATATTGCAGTCGAGTACGGTCATTTCAGGATGGCCTGGATAGGCTTGGTGGACTCTGACGGAGGGGGGCTGGCACTCATATCCTGGGCGGGTGTTGACGAAGGATATCTTGACAAAATCACCTCATATATCAAAAAGAATGGGCAAAATTCATTGCCGTTTGTAGTGCGGGCGTTACAAGAAAAAATGCCTATCTTCTGCAACGACTTTGATTCCGACCCCAATGTAGCGCACTGGCGTTTAGATGCATTGCAGCGTGGCTATCGTTCCATGGGAATCTTCCCTCTGGGGGGAAATGAAGGTGACCAGCCAGTTGGCTTGTTTTTTCTCTATGCTTCAGAGCCAAACTTTTTTGATAGGGAAGAAAAAAAACTGCTCACTGAGCTGACTGCAAATATTTCATATGCCCTAGAATATATCGAAAAGGAAGATAAGCTCAATCACTTGGCTTATCACGATGACCTTACCGGGCTTCCCAGTCGCGCCCTGTTCAATGATCGGCTCGTCCAAGCGCTGGCCAACTCGTATCGTCATGGGAATAAGTTAGGCGTGCTGTTCATTGATCTGGACAATTTCAAGAACGTCAACGACAGCTTGGGTCATCATGCCGGCGATATGCTGCTGAAACAGGTTGCCGTCAGGTTTACCGCCTGCATGCGAGAGGGCGATACTGTGGCGCGCTTGGGCGGGGACGAGTTCGTGGTAATTTTGGACAGCATAGCATCAGAAGACGATGCCTGGATGGTATCGCAAAAAATTCTCAAGCTTATGACTAAGCCAATCATCATTGAAGGGCGCGAGCTAATCGTCACCTGCAGTATCGGCATCGCGCTTTACCCCAAAGACGGCGATGACGTCAAGGGCCTGCTTCAGAGTGCCGATAACGCTTTGTACTTGGCCAAAAGCAAAGGACGCGATAACGCCCAGTTTTGCACCGCCGAAATGAATGCCAAGGCACTGGGGCGGATAACGCTGGAAAATTGCATGAGACAGGCCGTTATGCGCCAAGAGTTCCTACTCCATTATCAGCCGAGAGTGGATCTGGTTAGCGGTGAAATTACCGGCATGGAGGCTTTGGTGCGCTGGCAACATCCCGTTCAAGGCTTGCTTTACCCGAACACGTTCATCCCGGTGGCAGAGGAATCTGGCCTGATAGTTCCGCTTGGGGAATGGGTATTGCGCACCGCTTGTGAACAGAATAAGGCGTGGCAGCTTGCCGGGCTCAAGCCAGTCAACATCGCTGTTAACCTTTCGGCGCGCCAGTTCAAGCAGCAGGATCTGGTTGAAATAGTTACCCGTATTTTGAAAGAAACCGAACTGGAACCCGCCTATCTTGAGCTGGAGCTGACCGAAAACATGGTCATGCAGAATGTAGAGGTAGCTATCGATACACTCGCGCAACTCAGGGCGATTGGGGTGCAGCTCGTGATTGACGACTTTGGTATCGGCTATTCAAGCCTGAATTACCTCAAGCATCTCCCAATAAGCTTTTTTAAAATAGACATGTCATTCGTGCGCGAGATTACCACTGATCGGGATGACGCGATAATCACCAAGATTATCATTTCCATGGCGCATGATCTGGGGCTCAGGGTAACCGCGGAGGGCGTCGAGACAGAGGAGCAAAAATCCTTCCTGTGCTTACATCGTTGTGATGAAATGCAGGGCTACCTTTTTAGCAAGCCGATCCCCGCCGAGGAATTTGAGATTCTGCTCAAAGTGGGTCGCTGCATGACGATAGCTAAACCGCAGTTACTTTGAGTTAGCGTAACTGCCTTTTATCATAAGAACCATAGCTGAGTAGCGGGCATATCCTTTGATATGCCCGCTACTCAGGGCGAACGGAGTGGTAACTGTCGGAAATAGGTTCGCGATGGCGAATAAAATATCATGACTTCGCTTATTTGCCTGTCGTGCCATGATGGCTAAAATATTTTTAAGGTGGTTGTTGCTGCTACTGCTACATCTGATATGTTGGCTGAGCATTTAGTTGATGTGGTAATTTCTACTCAGCGCATGTGGAGATGAATGATGTCTGGCAGAGACAGGTAATTCCATCCCGTTATAAAACAATAACGTGATAGTTAATGTTGATCTGTTACGATCCGTAATTGAATCTGTCTGTTCGCAGGCTAAAATAAATCATAAATGAAAGGCCGTTTTTAAGATATGAATCCATTACTTAATTTTTCCGGTTTGCCACGCTTTGAAGAAATTCGCTCTAAGCACGTTGCGCCGGCACTTGATCAACTTTTATCTGAAAATCGTGCGCTATGTGAGCGACTATTGACCGATGTAGCAGCACCCACTTGGGATAATTTCATACAGCCGTTAGCAGATGCTAACGAGCGTTTGTCGCGATCATGGGGGCAGGTCTCTCATTTGAATGCAGTGATGAACTCGATTCCACTGCGCGACGTATACAACGCTAATTTGCCAAAGATTACACAGTATTATGCCGAGCTGGCGCAAAATCTCGCGCTGTTTCAGAAGGTGAAGTCCATACATTCCAGCGCAGAATTTGCAACTTTGAGTGCGGCACGTCAGAAAATTATTGAGAATCAATTACGTGATTTTCGCCTCGGTGGGGCTGAGTTGCCGGAAGCGGAAAAGGCGCGCTTTCTCGCCATTCAAGAGGAGCTTTCCACGTTGAGCTCGCGTTTTTCCGATAACATTTTGGATGCCACTAATGCTTACACGTGGCTGATTGAAGACGAAGCAGAGTTGTCTGGTATTCCGGCAGACGAGCGCCAAGTTGCTGCTGAAGCGGCGCAAGAGGAGGGCAAAACTGGTTGGTTGTTTACCCTGAAAGCCCCTTCTTATGGCCCGCTTATGCAATATGCAGATAACCGTGCGCTGCGCGAGCGTATGTACACTGCAAGCAGCACCCGTGCTAGCGAGCTTGCGTCGAACGCTTCAGCTGAAGATCAAACCAAACCGGAATGGGATAACACACCGCTGATGAAGCAGATTCTAAAATTGCGCAGCGAAGAGGCGCATTTACTGGGATTTTCTAATTTTGCAGAGCTTTCTCTGGCAACTAAGATGGCGAGCACGCCGCAACAAGTGCAAGATTTTTTGGCTGAATTGGCGCAACGAGCACGACCTTTCGCCGAACAAGACCTGATAGAGCTGCGTGAATTTGCCCGTACGCAACTCAACATAACAGATTTGCAGGCATGGGATGTCAGCTACGCCAGTGAACATTTACGCCAACAGCGTTATGCCTTTTCCGAACAGGAAGTGAAACAATATTTTCCAGAAGATAGAGTCCTGGATGGCATGTTCAAGCTGGTAGAGACGCTATACGGCCTAACCGTCCGCTCTGCACCAGCGCCGCTGTGGCATTTAACAGTGAGCTTTTACGATATTTTGGACAGTGATGGCAGATTAGTGGGCCAGTTTTATCTCGATTTGTATGCGCGCAGCAGTAAACGCGGCGGTGCGTGGATGGATGATGCCATCACGCGCCGCCGTATCGCAGCTGGCATTCAAACGCCAGTCGCCTACCTCAATTGCAATTTTGCCGCACCGATAGGAGACAGACGCGCAGTTTTTACGCACGATGAAGTCATTACCCTGTTCCATGAATTCGGCCATGGCCTGCACCATTTGCTAACGCAAGTAGAAGATCTCGATGTGTCCGGCATCAATGGCGTGGAATGGGACGCAGTGGAATTGCCCAGTCAGTTTATGGAAAACTTCTGCTGGGAGTGGAACGTACTGCAAGACTTGACGAGGCATACAGAGACAGGGCAAAAATTACCGCGCGCATTATTCGAAAAAATGCAGGCGGCAAAAAATTTTCAGAATGGTTTGCAAACCCTGCGCCAGATAGAGTTTTCTTTGTTCGACATGCGACTGCACAGCGACTTTGATCCACATGGTACGCTCACTGTCCAGCAATTGCTGGACGAAGTGCGGAGCAAGGTGGCGGTATTAATTCCGCCTGCATTTAACCGGTTCCCTAACAGCTTTTCGCACATTTTTGCCGGTGGCTATGCTGCAGGATACTACAGCTATAAATGGGCGGAAGTTTTATCCGCTGACGCATATAGCTTGTTTGAAGAAAATGATGTACTAAACTTGGCGGTGGGTCTTCGCTTCCGTGAAGAGATATTAGCGGTGGGCGGTAGCCGAGATGCGATGCAATCCTTTGTAGCATTTCGAGGTCGTGAGCCGTCAATTGATGCACTATTGCGGCACAGCGGTTTGGTCGCGGCAAATTAAGTTTGTATTCGGTTTTTGAGAAGGCAATATGAGAAAACGTTTCTTATGGGTAGGATTGATAGCGCTAGCGTTGGGCAGTGCACAGGCAGATGGATTGTACCGTTGGGTGGATCAATCCGGCAAAGTACATTACGGCGATTCCCCAGCGGTGGATGCGGAAGAAATTGAAAAAAAGAAATTTGGCGCTGCCCCAACTGTTGATGTGAATGACGTTCCTTATGCAACACGTCGTGCTAAACAAAATTTCCCAGTCACGCTGTATACAGCCGAGCAATGTAACGATCCATGCAAACAAGCACGCGAATTCCTTAATAAGCGCGGCATTCCATTTACCGAAAATATTCTGCGTACAAAAGAAGATCTCGATACTTTCAAGCAGTTATCGGGTAGTGATAGTGTGCCGACACTCGCATTGGGAAAAACCTGGTTCAAGGGTTTTCAGGCGGAACAGTGGGGCGGTGGACTGGATACTGCAGGCTATCCCCAAACCTCATCTCATCAGGCGCAATCACTTGCTCAACCTATAACAGCCAAACCAGCTAGGAACTGAAATTCAACATTAGCAAAGTCAGAAATATGATGAAAGGCGGATAAATGCCTTGTCGATCTGGATGAATTGGCATTAGAGATCATCGAAAACATTGAGGCGAGTCTGAACTGCTTCAGGGAGGTTGCGACGGCGTTGAAGTGAGCAAATCGTACTAAGGTGTTGCAATGCACGTGACAATATCCCACATACAATTATTGCTTTTGCCATCCTATATTTTTGAGCTCAAACCAATCGAAGGTGTGTGGGATGAGATGGATTGTGTGAGAAGCATTTCCATAACCGCGGCTTCTATAGTCTTGATGTGCTAGAGGAGCAGCTGGAAGCGACCTTGCGTATTTTCGAGAACAACGCGCCAATGGGTCGAGTCCATTGTGGTGCGTCAATGGAATGTTAACGCTTTATTGGGTTAATAGTGGAATCATGACCGGACCAGAAAAAAGTTCATTTTTTTGAATAGGAAAAAACTTGAGTGGATACGCACATCCCACAAACTGTACGCTATGCTGGATAAGCCGATATTACTGAGTTTCCCCAGAAGGAGGTGTATATCTCAAGGAACTCGTATTGCGAGTGGCAGTTTATATTGAGGTTATTTCAGAGGAATGAATAGAGGCTATCAATAATGCCAACGGAGAAGTAATATTTTGCGGATAAAAATGAATCTGATTGGTTAAATCTAAGAGCATTTTGCATAAAGCTAATGTCTAATACGTTTACAACGCTACCCGAGGTTTTTATTCGTAGATAGCCATTTCGAAATCAGCTTGGCAATGACTATTGCATCGGGCGTCACTGTGGGACGTCCCGCCGCAATGGAGGGCAAGGGCAGCTGACGACGATCCCCAATATAGAAATCAAGCGCGGTTTCCAGCGCCTCACTGGCATAATCCAATGCTTCGTCCTCATCATTACCTTGGGTAATGGCTTCCGGTACATCGGGAAAAGTCACAACAAATCCGCCTTCCTTGGCAGATTTCAATTCCACTGGATATTCAAACATTACAAGCCCCTTAATTCAACCCTAGCTGTTTTTTAATGTATTCGATAGTGTCGATTTTCAATTCTGCGTCGTGCATCGGCAGAACTGATTGGCGACCATTAAGAAGCACCTTGATGTGGCTTCCTTGGCCTGGCTGAAATGTAGCGCCTTGCTTATCAAGCCATTGTTTAAATTCATTGCTATCCATCTCTACAATTTAACAGAAATACTCCTGATGGTCAAATTCTAACCCCCCCACCCAGGAAAATTAACATCTTCTTTTCTAAACTCTCACTCGGTATGCGGCCAAGATTTGGCCGCCTATTCAACCTCGCCGAACAGGCGCGCTACGACCGCAGCAGACCCCAAGCTCCAAGCATTGTTTGGCGCACTAACGATGCAGGAAATTATGTATACCAAGTTGAGGCTACACAGGTTGGTCGTCGTGATCAGGAGTCATAGCGTGCCCAGAGCGTTAGGCTATCTCTAAAATTCAATTTTGCGAGCAGCCGCTTTGCGGCTTACCTGCTTAACACGCTTCGTCACAATACTGCGTTACTCAGAAAAATTTATAGCTTACATATCAAAATATTTGCTGCGCTCAAATTTTTTACTCGCGTTTTATCTTGGCTTGCCTAGAAAATTGAATTTTAGAGGCGCCCTTTAGTTGTTTGCGTGGATGGGTGTATGATTTTCCGGTAGCGATTGAAACTATCTTTCTTAAGATCGCTATACAGTTAATACCGTGCATGATTACGCTACAGCCCGCATTATGCGAGTTGAAACTGTGCAAAGAAGTGGCGATTGATCCACACCGCCAGCGCGATTGAATCGGTGAAGGTGAATTTAGGTAAATGTCCAAGAGTCGTGGCTTGTTTCCGTCTGATGAAGCATTATTGGAATGCTGTTGTCGGATGTCACAAAACATCAGCAGAGCATAGGCTATGCACATCAACGACTGGACTGCTGTGCTTGATCAATTAGCGATCCGTTCGAAAAATAAATACCGCAGTATTAACGAAATCCATTGATCTGAAATTTAGGATTCTCTCATGCGAACAGCTAACCAATCAGTAAATTCATCCGGCTTAAGTCAACAATTGAAACGGCTGTGGGAAGCGTGCCTGCTCTTGCTGTATAAGCACACCATTCTGGTGCTAAGCGTTATCTTTTGTAGCGGTACGCTACTCGCTTTGTGGTATTTATCTCATGCCACTAGCACCCTGGTGCAATCCGCCGCACTACAAGGTGTGACTTTGCAAGCAGAGACTCTGATTGAACTACGTAACGTATACACCTCTGAAGTTGTGGATCGCGTAAGCGCTCACGACATAGAAGTGACACACGACTACCTGCACAAGCCAGGAACTATCCCGTTGCCTGTCACCTTTACCATGGAACTTGGCAGAAGGATTAACTTACATGGTTCTGGCATGGTGGTGCGTTTATACAGCGACTACCCCTTTCCCTGGCGTAAGGGTGGTGGTGCGCATGATGAGTTTGAGGAACAAGCATTGCAAGCGTTACGGGCGAATCCACAACAGCCTTATTACCGCTTTGAAGATTTTCAGGGGCGTGCATCGCTACGCTACGCTACGGCGGATGTTATGCATGCGGAATGCGTAGACTGCCACAATTCACGTCCAGACAGCCCTAAGAGTGACTGGAAAGTAGGTGATGTGCGCGGCGTTCTAGAGCTTGTTCGACCCTTAGACAGTGTGGTGGCACAAAATCGAGCCGATCTGCGCGACACCTTTGTTCTATTTGGCACCTTGTTGACGCTGGGATTGGGGGCGCTCGCACTGGTCATCACGCGCTTACGACGTGTATCAGTGGAACTAGAGGATCAAGTAGCACAGCGTACCGTCGATTTGGAGCAAGCCAATGTGGCCATGGCGATCAAAGAAGAAGAGATCCGCTCCGTGGTCGAGCATATGGTGGATTGTGTCATCACCATCGACGAAAAGGGAATTATCCGCTCCGCCAATTCGGTAATGGAAAATCTCTTCGGTTACACTCGCGATGAAGTAATTGGACAAAACGTTTCTATTCTTATGCCAGAACCTCACAGTAGCGGCCATGACGGCTATATGGAGAGATATTACCGAACTGGACAGGCTCGCATCATCGGCATTGGACGTGAAATCGAAGGGCTGCACAAGAATGGCGAACGCATTGCTGTATACCTTGCAGTAAGCGAATACTTCGTCGGAGGAAAACGCTATTTCACTGGCATTCTGCGCGATATCCGTGAACGCGTGCGCGTTATGAAAGATTTGGAGCAAGCCCGACTTGAGGCCGAGCAAGCAAGCCTGGCCAAATCGGCTTTCCTCGCTACCATGAGCCACGAGATCCGGACTCCCATGAACGGTGTGATCGGCATGGCCGACGTGCTGCAACAAACCAGCCTTAATGGTTACCAGAAGGACATGCTCGATCTTATCCGAGAATCGGCTTTTGTCCTGCTGAATATCATTGAAGATATTCTTGATTTCTCCAAGATAGAGGCTGGCAAGCTTGAAATTGAACGCGCGCCCGTGCATGTGGCGGACGTGATAGAGAAAGCATGTGGAATGCTGGAACACCTAGCTACGAAGAAAGAAGTGGAGCTCACTCTGTTCATCGATCCGGCGCTTCCAGAAGAAGTTCTGGGCGATGCCCTACGCCTGCGTCAAGTGCTAGTCAACCTCACCAACAACGCCATTAAGTTTTCCAGCGGGCAACAGCGACCAGGCCAGGTGTCGGTGCGAGCCATATTGGCCAAGCACGATCCAGATCAGAAGGTGACGATTGAGTTGCAGATAACCGACAATGGTATCGGCATGAATGAGGAAACTCAGTCCCGAATCTTTACCTCTTTTACCCAAGGCGATGCCTCCACCACCCGGCGCTTTGGCGGTACTGGGCTGGGGCTGGTCATATCCCGCCATCTGGTGGAACTGATGGGTGGAGAGATTGTGGTGCTCAGTGAGCAAGGCAAGGGCTCCACCTTCACCGTGCGACTGCCATTTACACTACCACCTAACAGACCCGTCGGTGGCAGCAAGACTATTGATCTGACCGGACTTTCCTGCTTGGTACTAGGCGCTGACAACGGCTTGAGAGATGATCTGACCGTCTATCTGAAAGATAGTGGCGCGGTTGTAGAGCGAGTGCCAGACTTGACCGCAGCCCGGAAGCGAATCAGCACGCTTCCGTCCGGTCTGTGGTTGTTAATCATTGATGCCGGGCATAATGCACCTCCGATCGAAGAGTTGCGCGCTGCCTGTCGTGCTCGATCTGACCTGGATCCACATTTCGTCGTAGTCGAGCACGGTCACCATCAGCCCGGTATTGAGCCACGCTTTGTCATCATCAGGCGCGGACATCGTCGGCGGGAACGTGTAGAAACGGAGGATATGGTCACCTTGGACGGCGAGGTCATGCATCCTCAATCCTTTCTTCGGGCAGTGGCTATCGCTGCAGGGCGGGCGCATGAAAAAGAGTTTCAACTATCAGGTAAGATTGAGGAAGCCATTACTTACCCATCGCGCGCGATGGCTTTGCAGCAAGGCAGATTGGTGCTGGTGGCCGAAGACAACGAAATTAACCA
Organism: Candidatus Nitrotoga sp. M5; assembly: GCF_927904885.1. Classification (GTDB taxonomy): domain Bacteria; phylum Pseudomonadota; class Gammaproteobacteria; order Burkholderiales; family Gallionellaceae; genus Nitrotoga. The sequence goes on along the minus strand of NZ_CAKMNW010000008.1, from coordinate 48,296 downwards.
GAAAGTGATCCAGCAACAGCTTGCACTGCTCGGTTATGCTGCAGATGTCGTCGGCGACGGCCGCGAAGCGCTGAAACATTGGGAGAGTGGTGACTACGCGTTACTGTTCACCGATCTGCACATGCCGGAAATGGACGGCTATCAACTGACTGCGGCCATCCGTAACGACGAAATCAAGAAGGCTGGCAGGCGACGCATTCCAATCGTTGCCCTGACCGCCAACGCCCTCAAGGGCGAGGCCGAGCATTGCCGAATCGTCGGCATGGACGACTATCTGAGTAAACCGGTGCAACTTGTGGATTTGAAAGCCACGTTGGCGAGATGGCTGTCGGCCGTCGACGACAATCAGAACGCAACCGCCATGCCCGCTACACTTGCCACTCCCGACACAAGGGGTGGGCCGGTGGACGTAAGTGTTCTCGAAGGATTCGTAGGGAAAGACTCAGCAGTGATCAGCGAACTTCTGCTGGATTTTCGTTCCAGTTTGGCCACAATTGCAACGGAATTGCGCACCGCTTGTCTGTTGGGTCAGGTCGCGGCAGTTAGTGCGGCAGCGCACAAGCTTAAATCATCGGCGCGCTCAGTCGGTGCGATGGCATTGGGTGAGCTGTGCGCTGAAATGGAACAGGCAGGAAAGGCGGGCGACACCAAAGCGCTGGCGGTGTTATTGCTTCGCTTTGAGGCGGAAATGGCCATCGTGGATGACTATCTTGGTTCGTTGTAAACGACAATGCTATGTCGTGAAAAAATAGGGAGAAAAGGTGATGGTTGAAAGATCCATGGTGAAAATTCTGGTGCTCGACGACGAGCCATTTATGCTCAAGTTGTTGGCCCGCATGCTGACAAACCAAGGTTTCACTTCGGTCACGTTCTGCAAGAGCGGACGAGCCGCTCTGGAACGGTTAGATGCCGTGGATACACGGCCTAACCTGATTCTGTTGGACCTTAATATGCCAGAAATGGACGGAATTGAATTTGTTCGCCACCTGGTAGAGCGGAATTATGCCGACAGTCTCATCCTGATTAGCGGTGAGGATGAACGGATGCTGCAGACGGTCGAAAAACTGGTGCAGGCACATAAAATTATGGTACTTGGACACATACAAAAGCCGGTTAAACCGGAGGTGCTGTCCGCACTGCTGGAAAAGTGGGTCCCTTCTTCAACGGATAGCCCTAAGGCGATGAAAGTTTATAGTGCAGACGAAGTGCGCGCTGCCATCAACAACGGCGAGCTTGTCAATTACTACCAACCCAAGGTGGCGGTTGCCACCGGCAAGGTGGCGGGTGTGGAAACCCTGGTACGCTGGCGCCATCCTGTTTACGGGATCGTCCCGCCCGACCAGTTCATCGGTATAGCTGAAGCGTACAGCCTGATTGACGACTTGACCCGAGTGGTGTTGACCAGCGCACTAGCCCAAGCCAAAGCCTGGCAGGACGCAGGGCTAGAGTTGCGGGTAGCTGTTAACGTGTCTATGGACAGTTTGGCATCCCTTGATTTTCTGGATTTTGTTACCGGACTCACCTCCAAGATAGGCATACCGCCTCAGAAAATAGTACTGGAGGTGACGGAAAGTCAGCTAATGGGAGACACGCGGATCCCACTCGAAATTCTGACTCGTCTCCGTCTGAATCGCTTTCACTTATCAATTGACGACTTCGGTACCGGACACTCTTCTATGGCCCAGCTACGCGATATTCCCTTTGATGAACTCAAGATTGACCATAGCTTTGTGCACCGGGCCTGGACTGATGATACTTTGCGGGCGATTTATGATGCCAGCTTGGCTTTGGCAAGACAATTGGATATGGAGGTCGTGGCTGAAGGGGTTGAAGACCGAGACGACTGGAATCTTTTGCTTAGTACGGGATGTGATCTCGCTCAGGGGGCTTTCATCTCCCGGTCTATGCTGGCCAAGGATTTGCCCGGTTGGATGGAAATCTGGCAAGAGCGGGTGCGCAACGGATTTGCCAATGACATTAATATATAAAAAAACGCATTAAAATTGCTTAGAAAATAGTGCTCCCCTAAGGTTTGCAATAACCGGGGGTCAAAAGTGCGAAGCGGCACTTTGGGCCGTCTGTGTTGGTGGCCTTGTTGGACGAAGCTGCTATACGGAGAATGCGATTTTGACGTATCAAAGTCAAACAATTGCACCTCTTCTTGCGAAAAATCATTCCATAATGTACTGCGAAGTTATCTTAAGGACACCTTTGCAATCGCATTTTGGCGAACAGCTGCCTTGCAGTTTGCTTGATTATCCACCTCGCTACAATAGGGAGTTACTCGAGAAAGGTATTGCTTCCTGCCGGAAAAAAAGTTCAAGCGTTGCGTAATTGATCTTGAAAATACTCGTGGTGACATGATCATGGCTTTGGAAAACAGGTAGAAAGGCAAAACGACACGCACGGTAGAGCGGCTGATTTGAGCGGTGAATATGATGATCAATGTAAGCAAGTGGAGCACTGAAGGAGCATTCAATGTCACTAAGGTTCGACTCGCGTATTACTAAACGGGATTGAGCTTGACGGTGTTACGACGACAGCAAAATATTGTTACCAATGATTTGATTAATAGCGCTTTTTTTTTGCCCGCGGATGCGCTGAATCGTAAATTTTACTGAGGTATTGATAATCAAGATGAGTGTATACCTGAGTAGTTGAAATGCTGGCATGACCGAGCATTTCTTGCACTGCTCGCAAATCCCCGCTGGATTGAAGCACATGTGAGGCGAACGAATGGCGCAATAAGTGTGGATGAACGCCGCTGGTCATGCCCTGTGTGATACCCCAGCCTGACATGCGCAATTGCACCGCGCGTGATCCAATGCGGCTACCGTTGCGGCTAACGAACAGCGCTGTTTCATCTTGTTTGGCCAATTGTCCGCGCAGTGTCAGCCAAGCTTGTAGTGCGGAAATCGCATGGCTGCCCAGTGGTACGATGCGTGTCTTGGCACCTTTACCGATAACGCGTACCACTGCATCAATAAAATCAAGCTCTGAAGGATCGAGACTGACCAGCTCCGCCAAGCGCAGACCAGAAGAGTAAAATAACTCAAACATCGCTTTGTCGCGTACCGCCAAAATGTCACCTGCTGTGGGTAATTCCATCATGCGCACAGCTTCATCTGGGGAAAGTGCGTGCGGCAGATTGCGAGCCGATTTGGGTGCACGCAGCCCGATGCACGGATTGCAATTAAATTGGTGGTCACGTATTAGATAAAAATAAAAGCTACGCCATGCCGACAGCATACGTGCCAAACTTTTGCCGCCCAAACTGCTACCGTGCAATTGCGCTACGAAACGGCGAATTTGATGGCTTTTAAGCTCATTTAGTGGCGTAGTACCAGCAAGTTTAAACAGGCGGCAAATATCGCGGGAGTAATTGTCCTCAGTAAGGGGAGAGTAACGGCGCTCGTTACGCAGATGATTGAGAAATCCATGCAGTGCAACTTGGTTGAGAGTGGTAGCATGCGCGGTACTGTTTGACATCGCTTTACAATGAGGGGCGTAGCGCGCTACTCACAATTTCCGCAATACGCTGCAGGAACATCGTGCCCATTCCAGGATAGAAACGCTGCGAATCCTCACTCGCCAATATTAACAACCCAATGGATTTTTCGTCCGCTCGCAGCGGTAAATAGGCAAACGAGTGCAAATGAGCCGCGCTTTCGCCAAACCAAGGCAAAGTGTCATGAAGAGCGTGTTGTATACAGACAGGTAGCAATTGCTGGTCAGCAAAAGCCAGTACTTCTGCGCTAGGCGGCAATCCTTTCCAGATGTGCAACACGGCATGCGGTACGGAAAAGATTTCACGCAAATTCTGCGTAATGATATTCTGCAAACTCATAAGGTCCTGCGCGCCAAATAACGCGAGGGTGAATTGATGCACTTTTTGTTGTAATGCGTCGTTGTCCTTAGCAAGTGTTACCATCTCTTGCAGTTTTTTTTCCAAGCTTTTGTTCTGTTCACGCAAAGTCAGTAACTGCCGCTCATTCAATGAAATGGTGCGTCCGCTGTAAGGATGAGGGATAGTAACTTCCGCTAACATGTCAGCATTATCCTCAAAGAACTGTGGATTGTTTAGTAAATATAGTGCGATGTCTGCAGATTTCATGCCGTCCTCTTATAAATTTATTTCGCCTTCAAATACTGCAATCGCTGGTCCGGTCATCAATACCGGTGTGCCGATTCCGGCCCAAGTGATATTCAGTACCCCTCCACGTGTGGCAACATTTACGCGCGTGTCTAACAGGCCGCGACGGATGCCGGTTACCACTGCGGCACACGCGCCAGTGCCGCAAGACAGGGTTTCACCAGCACCTCGTTCATAAACACGTAATTTAATGTGATTACGATCGACTATCTGCATGAATCCAGCATTTACTCGTTGCGAAAAACTCGGGTGATGTTCAATTAGTGCTCCCTGTGCGGCGACGGGTGCATATTCCACATCAGTCACCACCTGTACCGCATGTGGATTGCCCATCGATAGTGCCGTAATCAGTACCGCTTCGCCCGCTACTTCTAGTGTTTGGATGACAGCGTCGTTTCTTCCAAGGAACGGAATACGTGCAGCCTCGAAAATCGGAATGCCCATGTTTACTGTAACTTGACCATTCTCCTCAAGGCGCGGCGTAATCAGGCCACTTTTTGTTTCTACCACGATTTCACGTTTGTGGGTCAGTTTTTGATCGTGTACATAACGCATGAAGCAGCGCGCGCCATTACCGCATTGCTCCACCTCACCGCCATCAGCATTGAAGATGCGATACCGAAAATCCGCGTCAGGATGCTGTGCAATTTCCACTAGCAGGATTTGATCACAGCCTACGCCAAAGTGCCGGTCGGCTAACAGACGCAGCTGCTCCAGTGTAAGCTGGATGTGCTGTCGCATGCCATTGACGACTACAAAATCATTGCCAGCACCGTGCATCTTGGTGAACTTTAATATCATTTCTTGCTCTCTGTTAATTTTAAATGCTTAAAGCAATCCATTGTGTGGTTGTTTTCCATGTCAGTTACCCGCATATATAAATAGCAGATGGTAGAGTCGTCAAACTTAAAGTCGTGCCACCCTAGAAGTGTTGCTTGAGCTTGGCTTCTACGAAGCGTCAGATGAAGACATAATCATTACTGAATTATTTTCTGTGCGGCAAGAATCCTCTGCGCATGTGTCACGGTAGCCTGTGTTTTTTAAATGATTGTGCATAGTACCCGCATCCCATAGCAGCAATATTATTTGATGCGCGTCATAACAAGCAAGACACTCGATGTCGAATGACTCGAAAGCTGGATGCTAGTTTAGCTTTTTTAAAAATGTCGGTCCAACTCGTCGACCTTCGTATCTGCAAAAATCAAGAGTTCGGACAGAGCGTGCTCTTCGTGCAACGAAACACTTCATTCTTCGTCATGACAAGCCTGACATAGTTATCCCTATAATAGTTAGGGTATTATTTTTTAAATATATTTGATCAACATGTGTGTCGCCAGGACCAGCATCAGCACTGCGAAAAATTTGCGCAATAGCCCAATTTTCATGCGATGCGCAGCAACGGCGCCTAGCGGCGCGGTAATTACGCTGGCAAGTACGATCCACAATAACGATGGTAGATACACGAAACCCAAGTTGGGAGAAGGTAGCATATCGAAACTAAGACCAGAAACAATGTAGCCTGCTGTGCCACCAATGGCGACAGGGAAACCGATCGCCGCAGAGGTGCCAATCGCATTGCGTAGTGGCACATTACACCAAATTAAAAACGGGACTACAATCGTACCGCCGCCAATAGATACGAGGCTGCTGATCCAGCCGGTGAACGTTCCTGCCAGAGTCATACCGGTCATGCCAGGTAATTGGCGTGAAGCTTGCGGGCGTAATTCAAACAGAATTTGAATCGCTGCAAAATACATAAATAAAGCAAAAAATACACCTAATCCACGCGGCGATACAGATGCGGCGCATAGCGGGCCCAGCGCTGCTCCAAACAAAATTCCCGGAGTTATGGTACGAACTGCAGACCAATTCACCGCACCATGCTGGTGATGTTTGCGCATACTGGCGAGTGACGTGAACAGGATGGTTGCCATAGATGTGCCGAGTGCCAGGTGCATGATATAGGGGGTGAGAAAGCCCTGCATTTTGAACAGCATCAGCAGAACTGGTACCAGAATGGTTCCGCCGCCAATGCCGAACATGCCACTAAAAAGCCCAACAAACGCACCTAGCGTGAGATAGGCTAGCGCCCATTCCATATTAATCGGGTACCAGATGCTTCAGAATGAAATGCCAATCGGCAGGGTCAACGGGTGTGATTGATAATCGGTTGCCACGTTGCAAAACGCGCATGCCTTCCAATTGTGGGTGTCGGCGCAGCTCTGCCAATGAAATGAGTTCAACTTTCTTTACCCATTGCACATCTACATTAAACCACCGAGGCGTTTCCTGAGTGGCCTTGGGATCGAAATATTTGCTATTGCATTCGAATTGAGTGGTGTCGGGATAGGCAGTGCTGGAAACGCGAGCTATACCCGCGATGCCGGGTACAGCACAATTGGAATGATAGAAAAATACCGCATCGCCTATACACATCTGATCGCGCATGAAATTACGTGCTTGATAGTTTCGAACACCGTACCATGCCACGGTCTGGTCAGGCAGGTTAGCGAGGTCATCAATGCTGACGTCGCTCGGTTCAGATTTCATTAGCCAGTAACGCACGTTATTCCATTCAAAGATTCTAATAATATCTAGTGACGGCGCTCACTATTGCAGGTACATCTAAAAACCCAAGCTTCTGGGTACGGTAAGGCACGAGCGAAATATATAAACACGATATATAGTTGATATGCAAGCGGTAATACTTTCAAGTGACGCCGTATGGTGACGAAGTGGGGTAAGCCGCTGCTCGCAAAATTTGATTTCTAGAGATGCACTTACGCCACTCAATTATAGAAACCGGGAGCGTTGATTGGCTAAGAGATAGAATTATTCCTGCTGTTTCTCCACTATACTGCACATATGGGTCATATATCTGGTGTTTTTTGACTACTGGACTTCTCCAATGAGCTTTGTCCCATTTGACATGTCGCCTGTTGGCCAATAAATATTTACACAAATATTCAGAGCTTCCGTCTAGGCTTTACACTCGTAGGTTTTCTTTACCAGAGAGCCTCAAGCATGTCATCCATAGGTAGCAGGAACTATCACTCAATAAGGTCACGTAAGCATAGCTTCTATTCATTTTCAGTGTGTCTCTCGCCTCCAGAGTTTGCCTGCGGTTGATTAGACTCCATTTCGTCTGGGAACATGCGCTGTTTAGCAAACACGTCCTTTTGCTGGGTATTAAAGGATTCATTAATCAGCCAATGGGCTGACCTGTAGTCAGCTCAAGTTAAGCATTGGGCACAATGCGGCCATGCCGGAGCACCAATAAAAAAATGCGGCGCTAGCCGCATTTTAAATAAAGTCCCCCGCCTGTGCCGTTGACCCAACATCTTGAACCTGAGTTCAAGAGAGCCGGTTCCCAGTTACATCAGGTACATCCGCAAGGGATGCGCACAACAGTAACTAAAGGGGCGCGACTTAAGCAAAGCTTATTGGTCCAAAGAATTATGAGCCTGACAAACACCGCAGGGGAAACCTAAAGCAACTCATCCTGTTCCAATAACAACGCGTCTATGGTTGCTTCCATTGAGTTCATTCTACGCTTTAATTCACTTATGTCAAAACCAGCACCGAGACGTGCGGCTAGTAATTCATGAGCAATATTTAAGGCACACATGATTGCGATGTGTTCGGTTGAGATAACTTTACCGATATCACGAATTTCATGCATTTTTTTATCAAGATAAGCAACCGCATCAAGCAGCTCTGGCCGTTCCACTTCGGAGCAGATGACGCGAAATTCACGATCGAGAATTGTGACACCAAGCGTTTTTGGACTCTCGCTGCTCATGTTTATTCTTCAGGTAGTTGAGCCAGTAGTCGTTTCAAGCGCGACTTGGCAGAATCAACTTTTTCGTGGCATTGACGGCCTTGACTTAACGCCTGCGCCAATTCTTGACGCAAGCGATTGTTTTCTTCGCGCAAATGCTTAGTCAATTGCACCAATTGAGCCAACTTACTTCCCAATGCGTCCAATTCTGCTTGCATAATGTGAACTATAGTTTAAAAAAACCCGACTCGTCAAATGTGTAACCAAAAATAATTTTAATATGTTTCACCAACGAGCTATTTCAATGAGCGCGTTAACCGGGGAAGACCGGCTCGTTTCATCATTATGCGTGGTTGCGACTGCAATGCAAGTTAGATGTACCGTACAAAAAATCAGAGGTCGAATCCAAATAATGACTCTAATAGCAAAAAAATACTACCTGAAAAAGATGCGTCCAGTGGCACCATTATCTTATCGTAAGCGTAGCGGTTGTACTTTATTTCTCAGCACAACCTGTTAGTCTCTCCCCACCGCTTCACTAACATATGCTCTACTCCTAAGTGGTCAAGTACCTTGGCCACCACAAAATCCACCAAGTCTTGCACACTTTGTGGATGATAGTAAAAGCCTGGGTTGGGTGGCAGGATGACCGCACCAGCATGGCTCAACTTGAGCATGTTTTCCAGATGGATGGCGGAAAATGGAGTTTCGCGTGGGACTAGAATCAATACGCGCTTCTCCTTGAGCATGACATCGGCTGCACGGGTGATTAGATCGTCGCTTAACCCCGCCGCCACTGCCGCCAATGTACCCATAGTACAGGGACAAATTACCATCGCATCACCTGGGTTAGATCCTGATGCCATGGGTGCGAACCAGTCATCACGCCCGAACACACGCAGTTCGCCACTGTCTTTGCCGAGTCGATTCGCCAAGATCTTTTCCGCATCTTGTGGACGATTAGGTAACACAAAATCCAGCTCTTGTTTGGCGACTATTTGGGCCGCTTGTGAATAAACCAGATGCACGCGTTGGCCACCTTGAAGCAGGCATTCAAGAAGCCGCATGGCGTAAGGCAAGCCGGATGCGCCGGTTAGGGCAAGTACGATAGTTTTCATTTTATTTTCAATCAGTTAAGATCGGTACGTTGATTTCAGTATTTGGACTATCTAGGTAGTGTGCCGCGTTCAGGCCATTTACTTTACCAAACAGCGATACTCATGCCGCCATGTGCTGATCCGTTGCGGTAGTTGTGAGTTTAATAGTTAAGGCTGTCATAACGTTTGCCTCTGCTACTCAATTTAACGCTAACTCGTCGGGCAGGTAAATGGCCATTTCGTATGCCTGCTTTAGCCAGCCTTGGTGTATGCAATACTGGCGTGGGCTGGTATCAGCGACGATGCGGACCTGCCGGTTGTGTATTGCAATTCGACTAATTCCGAGTGGACCAGGCAAAGAAATAATTTGGTTACGAGATAGCGACACTTCACTGAATATTGTGCCGCTGCTGCGAATGATCGCCTTGTCCGCTATGCTGCCTTGCTATAGTGAGATGGTAAGCCATGTAATACAGAGGACGTTTGGCAACAGTACGATCCGGTCGCCTATCTTTATGGGGGGCACTAAAGGCAGCATGATTACTGTTCCGTTTAGCAATATTCCGTCTTTCCCACTCTGACAGACATTCAGGGAGCACAAATCTAAGCTGAGAGGCTTGGATTTTTTCCTGTGTGGAAATGAAGGTTACTGTCATGAAACTTGTCATAAGATTACAAAAAATTAATAAATGTTCCTGAGTTCCCGGTGACGCATTAGCACTTGATGTTGTAATTTAAAATTACTTGCAAGCTTTTCCACCAAGTACACCGAACGATGTTGGCCACCAGTGCAACCGAGGGCGACGGTGAGATAGCTGCGGTTATCAGCGATGAAACAGGGCAGCCATTTCTCGACAAAATTGCTGATGTCTTCGCACATGTTTTGTACATTTTGGTTGCGATCGAGAAACTCAATTACCGCTGCGTCGCGCCCGGTGAGTGGGCGCAGTACTGGATCGTAATGTGGGTTAGGTAGACAACGCACATCGAACACAAAGTCAGCATCAATCGGAATGCCATTTTTGAATCCAAAAGATTGAAAAAGCAAGGTAATTTGTGCACGGTCGACACCCTTGAAATCTTTGATCCAAGCACACAAGGTACTGGCTCCGAGCTCGCTGGTATCAATACGATGGCCAATGTTACTAATTTCGGCAAGCATGTCGCGTTCGAGTTGCACGCATTCTGGTAAAGTAAGTCCTTTATTAGTCTGTGCCGGAGGTAGAGCATTACGCAAGGGATGTCGACGACGCGTTTCGGAAAAGCGTTTCACCAGCGTGTCGGTCTGTGCGTCTAAGAAGAGCAAGTGCACATCGATACCCTGTTGCTTAAGTTGTGCAATATAGTGCGGCAGTTGCTTCACACTGTCGCCGCTACGCACGTCGATACTGACAGCAATGCGAATATTGCCGGTCTGACGCAGATTTTCCATGAGGTCAGGCAACAATGCAGCAGGCAGATTGTCCACACAATAGTAGCCGCTGTCTTCTAGCGCCTTAAGTGCCACGCTTTTTCCTGAGCCGGAGAGGCCGCTGATCAGAAATAATTGCATTAATTATTGTTCCTGCATTTGTTGCTCGTGGCGACTGATAAATTCTTGCATGCTGTCTATGCCGCGTTGCTGTAGCACAAAATTTCGCGCTGCTGCTTCTACCAACACTGCAAGGTTGCGGCCAGCCATAACCGGGATGCTTACCGTGCTAATTTTCACGCCTAATATTTCCTGATGACTTGCCACTAGCGGCAAGCGTTCCTGTTCCAGAATGGACATGCCGCCACGTGGAGGACGATGCAAATGTACAATAAGCTTTAAACTTTTTTTTCTTCGTACCGCAGTTTCTCCAAACATGGTGCGAATATTAAGCACGCCGAGCCCCCGCACTTCGAGGAAGTCACGCAATAGTTCCGGGCAACGCCCTTCCAGCGTTTCCGGAGAAATGCTGTACAGTTCGGTGATATCGTCTGCCACTAAACCGTTGCCGCGTGTAATGAGCTCCAGCCCAAGCTCGCTCTTGCCTATGCCGCTATCACCAGTGACTAGCACCCCCACTCCAAGCACGTCAAGAAACACACCGTGGCGCGTTGTTGATTCTGCCAGCTCTTTGATAATGTAATGACGTACCATCCACATCAAATGCACGCTCGGTAAAGGAGATCGGAACAATGGTGTATGAGTGCGGTTAGCGTACGTAATCAATTCCTGCGGGAGCTTGTCTGTGCCGGCCAAAATCAAACATAGCGTACCGCCTTGTTCCAGTTTCGTCAGTGCCTCTGTGAACATGACAGATGAAAGCCCTTGCAGGTAGTCAATTTCAGTCTCACTCAATACCTGCACCCAATTCGGGTGGATCAAATTGAGGTGACCAATCAAGCCGTTGTTAGAAGCACTGATTAAATCACTGTCAAGTATCTTCGCAGCTCCATTCGCTCCGGCTACCCAACTCAATGCCAGCCGCTCCTGTTTGTCTTCGAACAACTGTTGAATATTGACCTGTGCCATTATTGTTGCATCGCCCAGCTTGTAAACAATTGATGAATTATCGCGACATCGTTGCTATTCTGTATTTGTTCACGGAAGGTCTTATCACTGAACATTTGTGCCAGTTCACTTAGTAGTTGCAGGTGCAGATCGGTTGCTCGTTCCGGCACCAATAACACGAAAATCAGGTTAACTGGTTGACCATCCGGTGCGTCGAACGGAATCAGTGCTTGTGTTTTGACGAATGCAGCAGCCGCATCCCGCAGTCCCTTGATGCGACCGTGTGGGATAGCTACACCATGTCCCAAGCCCGTTGAGCCGAGCTTTTCGCGCGCAAACAAGCTATCGAAAATTTGGCTACGTGCGATTTTATGAGTGTTTTCAAATAACACCCCCACTCTTTCGAAAACCCTTTTTTTACTTGTGGAGTCGGCGTCTAGTATGACATTCTCAAGGGGCAGAGTTTTACTGATCAGGTTCATAATTCAAACACTTTTAAAAAAGGAAGAGGCGGCCGTAAGCCGACCTGCTGTTATTCTTGCTCCAGTGGGGGGGTGCCGGTCTCGTCATGGCGGCGAGCAACATTTTTTTCTTTGTATTTGATAATTTGCCGATCGAGTTTTTCGATCAGATTATCAATTGCAACATACAAGTTCGTATCATCACATTCCGCAAAAATCGTCTTACCACTCACGTGGACATTAGCTTCTGCCTTTTGTTTTAATTTTTCCACCGAAAGGACAACAGTGACGTCAATCACATTGTCGAAGTGACGCTTTATTTTGTCGAGTTTGCTGATTACGTGCTCGCGAATAGCTGGGGTAATCTCCAAATGGTGTCCGCTGAGATTTAGGTCCATGGCCTGCTCCTTAATGGTTAGAGTGATTTACGAAGATTAACTGGGAGGATGTTCAACAACTCCCGATATTTTGCCACGGTACGCCGGGCAACCAATATGCCCTGCTGAGCCAGAATTCCAGACATGCGGCCGTCGGTTAGCGGGTGGCGCGCATCCTCTTGAATGACAAGCTGTTTGATGAGTGCGCGGATCGCCGTGGAGGAGCACATGCCGCCACTTTCGGTAGCAATCCCGCTACAGAAAAAATATTTGAGCTCATAGATGCCGCGCGGGGTGAGCATGAATTTTTGCGTTGTCACACGAGAGATGGTGGATTCATGCAGATCAAGCTCTTCTGCAATTTCACGCAGCACTAACGGACGTATAGCGGTTTCGCCCTGCTCAAAAAAATTGCGTTGATGATCAACAATTGTCTGTGAGACACGTAAAATAGTATCGAAACGTTGGTGCAGGTTTTTGATGAACCAGCGTGCTTCCTGTAATTGGCCAGCTAGCTGCAGTGGGGTTTTTTCGCTGCCCTGCTGCAAGATATTGGCATACATTTGGTTAACGCGCAGGCGAGGCATAGCAGCTTGGTTCAGGCGTACATGCCAGCCACCGTGGTGGCATTCTACTACCACGTCAGGCACTACATAGTCTGCAGCTCTCTGTTCAAATTCAGCACCAGGTCTTGGTTGCAGGTGGGTGATAAGCGATTGCACCGTGCGCAATTCGTCATCGTCACAGCGAAGAACTTTCTTCAATTTGGCAAAGTCGTGTGCCCCCAGCAGGTTGAGGTGCTGCAATACCAAGCGCAGCGCCAAGTCACGGCACGGGGTGTCTTCTGGGAGTGCCTTGAGTTGTAGAGCCAGACACTCGCTCAAGGTACGCGCGGCTATGCCTGGCTGATCCAGATGCTGCAATTGTACAAGTGCGGTTTCCAAGTCATCCAAGGTAATATCGAGTTGTTCCGGCAGCATTTCAACAATTTCTTCCAGCGGCTGTGCCAAGTAACCGTTACCGTCCAACGCGTCGATCAGTAGACCGATAATTTTTTGGTCGCGCATATCATGCTGGCTCATATTTAGTTGCCAGATGAGATGTTCACGCAAGCTAGGGGTTTCTGCCGCAAGTTCGGCACGAGCCTCTTTTTCATCATCCGGTCCGCTTGCTACGGAAAAAGAAGATTCATTCCAGTCTTCTTTTCCCCACTCTTCATCGGCCTGTTGCGGCATTTCATCTTTTGTTTCGATATTATCTACAGCGGAGGTAGATGCGGTGTCTCCATGCGAATAAGGCTGCATAGCGCCCTCATCTTCACGTTCGAGTAACGGATTTTCGTCCAGCAAACGTGCCACCTCCTGATTTACTTCCAGAGTGGAGAGTTGCAACAGGCGTATGGCTTGTTGTAACTGAGGGGTAAGCGTCAGCTGTTGGGATTGCTTAAGTTGTAATGTGGGTTTCAATACACAATTCACCGACAAGAGCAGCGCATAGTATGCATTTACAGCTTGAAATGCTCGCCGAGATATACTTTTCTCACGCCTTCATTATAAATGATTTCGTCGGGTTTGCCTTCTGCCATCACCGACCCAGCGTTAATAATATAGGCGCGGTCACAGATTCCTAATGTTTCTCGAACATTGTGGTCAGTAATCAGCACGCCAATGCTACGTTCTTTAAGAAAACGAATGATTTTTTGAATGTCCAGAACCGCAATTGGATCCACACCTGCAAATGGTTCATCCAGCAGAATGAAGCGTGGATTGGTGGCTAGCGCACGAGCAATTTCAACACGTCGTCGCTCACCTCCAGACAAGCTGACAGCTGGATTATTACGTATATGAGTAATATGCAGATCTTCCATCAATTCATCTTGTCGTGCTTGAATTTCATCGTTATCATAATCTTGTAGCTCCAGCACAGCCTGAATATTTTGCGCGACAGTTAAGCGGCGAAAAATAGATGCTTCCTGTGGCAGATAGCCTAAACCCAAACGCGCTCGGCGATGTATAGGGAGATGGGTAATGTTCTGTCCATTGATGAAAATATCACCTCCATCCGCAGCGACTAGCCCGACAATCATGTAGAAGCAGGTTGTCTTTCCAGCACCATTAGGACCAAGCAGGCCGACCACCTCACCGCTCTGTACCGACAGGGAAACATCATGCACTACGGTGCGGGAACGATAACGTTTGTTCAGGGCAATGGCGCGCAGCTCGCTCATTAATAGTTAGTTAGGCTTGGTTAATGTCGTTGTCGGCTTAATTGACAGGGATTCGCCGACTGAAGAACGCTTGTTTTTAGGTTGGATGATAGCGCGCACGCGCCCTTTTTTGGACGTGCTGTTCACTTGGAATATCTCAGCTTTGGCGTTATAGGTAATATGTTCACCGCGCACTTCATCCTGATCCTGCTTTACGCGCGCCTGACCGAAGAAGTTTATTATTGCAGTCTTGGAGTCATATTCAATGCGCTTACCATATCCTTCTACATATCCGTCAAAGTTATCGCGTTTCTGGCGAAAACTGGCGGGTTGTCCGGTTGCTGTACCGTGCTTAAATCCTTCCTTGTCCTCTATCACGACAATTTTGTCTGCGTTAATTATCATTGTACCTTGAGTAAGTTGCACCTTGCCTTCAAAGACGCTGATTTGTTTGGCATCGTCAATGCTGAGCTGATTTGCTTCCAAATGCATCGGCTTGTCACGGTCTGCAAGTTCCGCTTGGCTAATTGGCATATGGCAGATAAGCGTTATACAGAGTAAAGCCGCGTATTTAATTTTTTTCGGGCACATATTCACTTTTAATTTGCGCAAGCAACTTGACTATGCGCGCTTTATTATCAAATTTCATACCTACTGCATGCACAATATTACGTCCATCAATCATCGTTACAGGTTGGTCTGTTTCGGCCAAGCCACTGTCAGGGATAACATGCAAATAAGTAGTGGTGAATGTCATTTCACTTTGCGTGGCACTTGCGGTACGCACGACTCTTACATCGTCGCGTAAAAATATTTCTTCACCATTTCCTGACACTATTCCATTATTTGCATAAGTATGTATGGGAGGATGGTCTGGATCAAAGCTGGTAAGTTTAGGGGCTTCAAGGTACGTACTATCATTATCTGGGTAATGCAGCATTTTTTTTGCCGCCACCACGAAACGCGGTTTACCCTGCTCATTCAGAGTAGTTGCGACAACTTCGCTAACGATAAAATCTGGATCGTGGCGCTTACTGCTGTCGGGTATGAGTGGCAGCGGCTGTACTTGCTGATTCAACCAATAAGCTGCTGCAAGCAGTAACAACAACAATAGCTGCGGCAAGCCAGTAAGCCAAGCGCGCAAACGGTCAATGAGAAGTGAGTGCTTCATGTCAAATAAGGCGCGAGTTGTCTATCCAGCGTGCCCTGCGAAGACATTAATAGCTCGCATGCTTCACGTACCGCACCATGCCCACCCTCATGTTCGGTAATATAGTGAGCGTGGTCGCGCACTACTTGTGGCGCATTCGGCACGCTGATAGCAAAACCGACACGTCGCATTACCGGCAAATCAATTACGTCGTCACCCATAAAGGCTACGACATCCAATGGTAGCTTAAGTTGCGCAAGCATTTTTTGCATGCAAGCAAGCTTGTTATGAGCACCTTGATACAAATGTGAGATGCCAAGGTGTTGTGCGCGATATTCAACACACCGAGAGGTGCGACCAGTAATGATGGCCAATTCCACTCCGGATGCTTTGAGCATTTTTAAGCCATGTCCGTCAAGGGAATTGAAGCGCTTAAATTCTTCACCCGAGTCGGTTAAATAGAGACCACCATCCGTCATGATGCCGTCCACATCGAAGGCGATGAGGCGAATGGATTGTACTTGACTCAACGACATCAAATCACTTTTGCATGCAGCAGATCATGCATATTCAGAGCGCCTACCAGCTTGTTGTTGGAATCTACCACCAGTAACTGGCTAATGTTATGCTGTTCCATAACCTGCACCGCTTCGGCTGCCAGTGCATCCGGCAAAATGCTGCGCGGTTTGCGCGACATGACGGAGCTGATTGTAGTGGTAGTGAAGTCAACATGACTTTCCATAGTGCGGCGTAAATCTCCATCAGTATAGATGCCCAGCACCTGCTGAGCACCATCTACAATGGCGGTCATGCCTAACCCTTTACGCGAGATTTCCAGTACTGCCTCGGCCAGCGTTGCATTTTGATGCACAGTAGGAATTCTTTTGTCGGAATGCATAATGTCACGTACATAGGTGAGCAAACGGCGACCTAAGCTTCCGCCAGGGTGCGAACGAGCAAAGTCTTCCTCCCCGAACCCCTTTGCATCCAGTAGCGCCACGGCCAGAGCATCGCCTAGTGCCAGCGCTGCCGTAGTGCTAGCGGTAGGCGCAAGTCCCAGCGGGCAAGCTTCCTTGCCCACCGCAGCATCTAGATGCGCGTCCGATGCCACTGCCAAGCTGGATCGCGGATTGCCTGTCAGGCTAATCAGCCGTGCCCCCTGACGTTTGATGACTGGCACTATAGTAAGCAATTCTTGATTTTCTCCGGAATATGACAACGCAATAAACACATCGTTAGCGGTGATCATGCCTAAATCGCCGTGACTAGCTTCAGCGGGGTGTACAAAATACGCTGGAGTACCTGTGCTAGACAGTGTTGCGGCAATCTTGCGTGCAATATGGCCCGACTTACCCATACCGCTCACAATCACACGGCCTTCGCAGGCTAAAATAATATTTAACGCTTGCAGAAAATTTTCATCTATGCGTTGTGTAAGCGCCAATACAGCTGCAGCTTCAATGTTTAATACCTCGCGAGCTAAATCAAGTGCGCGCGAGGTAGCAAAGATGGCTTTGTTCATAGTAACCAATTATAACAGTGCCATTCGGGTGTAGTGCAGTTTTGAAAGAGCGGTACGAATGTGAATAATCTCTCGTATACGCTCCAACGCGATAAGGAAGGGGTTATATTTGAAATGTTCACGGCGCATTTTGATGTTACGCATGAGATTTCAATAACTGAGACTGCTATTTTGTCCGCCTTGCGGAACCTTTTTACTGATCATGGCAATTGAAGCGTTTTTCTTTCAATCAGTATATGTCCCTTTTCTAATCAGGGCTGACTGTGCATGCGCATGCAAGCCCTCACCCAACGCTAACACCGCGGCAATTTCGCCCAGTGTCACTGCGCCTTGCGCAGATACCTGAATCAAGCTGCTGCGTTTCTGAAAGTCATACACTCCCAGCGGTGAAGAAAAACGTGCCGTACCGGAAGTCGGCAGAACGTGATTGGGGCCGGCGCAATAATCACCGAGTGACTCGGAAGTATAACGGCCCAAGAAAATTGCCCCAGCATGCTTGATATTTGGCAACCATTGCTGAGGATTGTCCACGGAAAGCTCAAGATGCTCAGGTGCTATACGGTTGCTGATAACACAGGCCTCGTCTAAATCAGCCACTTCAATCAAAGCCCCTCGATTTTCCAATGCAGCGCGTATGATGTCTCTGCGCGGCATTTGTGCCAGCAGCCGATCTGCACTTTGCGCCACGGCCGTAGCAAAAGCAGCATCCGGTGTCAGCAGGATAGCCTGCGCTAATTCGTCATGCTCGGCTTGAGAAAATAGATCCATCGCAATCCAGTCTGGATCGGTTTGTCCATCGCAGATTACCAGAATTTCTGATGGCCCCGCCACCATATCAATCCCAACTACACCAAATACGCGGCGCTTGGCGGCAGCCACGTAAGCGTTGCCGGGGCCGACGATTTTATCTACACGTGGCACAGTTGCCGTGCCATAAGCCAGCGCGGCAATCGCCTGCGCTCCGCCAATGGTGAACACCCGGTCCACCCCTGCCAGATGGGCTGCCGCTAGCACCAACGAGTTTCGTACTCCATCAGGGGTCGGCACTACCATAATGAGTTCGCCTACCCCAGCCACTTTCGCTGGTAGCGCATTCATCAGTACCGAAGATGGGTAGGCGGCTTTGCCGCCCGGCACATACAATCCAACCCGATCCAATGGAGTAATCTGCTGACCCAGCAGGGTGCCGTCCGTCTCTGCATAACTCCATGAAACTTGAAGCTGTTTTTGATGGTATGCGGTAATGCGTTGTGCGGCCTGCTCCAAAGCGGAGCGCTGTGCGGCGGGCAATCCCTCGAAGGCAGCATGTAAGACAGCAGGGGAAAGTTCCAATGTTGTACTATCAGTTACATCCATGCGATCGAAACGTCGGGTGTAATCGAGTAGAGCTAAATCACCACGTATGCGCACATCCGCCAAAATAGCTGCTACAGTCTCGTCCAGCTGGTGATCCTGAGTTGACTCGAAAGCAAGCAGCTTGTCCAATTGCGTATTGAAATCGGGCTGTCGAGTGGAAAGCCGTCTGATGTTCATTGAATCACCGCCAAGGAAAACGCATCCAGCATCGGCTGAATAGCTGCATGTTTAAGTTTAAGTGAGGCTTGATTCACCACCAGTCGCGAGGAAATCGCAGAGATATCTTCTACTGCCTTGAGGTGATTGGCCTTCAGTGTGTTGCCGCTGCTGACCAAGTCCACGATTGCATCTGACAAACCGACCAGAGGAGCCAGCTCCATCGAACCATACAGTTTGATCAAATCCACATGCACGCCTTTAGCCGCAAAATGCTCACGTGCGGTTTGCACGTATTTGGTCGCCACACGCAGGCGCGCGCCCTGACGCACTGCTGATTCATAATCAAAATCGTTTCTTACTGCTACCATCATGCGGCAACACGCAATATTCAAATCCAGTGGCTGATACAAGCCGATACCGCCATGCTCGTCGAGGACATCCTTGCCTGCGATCCCCAAGTCAGCAGCGCCATATTGCACATAGGTCGGCACATCAGAAGCGCGCACGATAATAAGACGTACGTCGGCACGATTGGTGGATAAGATCAATTTGCGCGTAGGTTCTGGAGCTTCCAGTGGTGTGATCCCCGCTGCCTGCAACAGTGGTAAGGTTTCTTCAAAGATGCGCCCTTTGGATAAGGCGATGGTAATCATGTGGTATCTTTCATTTTTTTGATGCCATTTATTGGATACGAGATATGTTTGCCCCGAGTTGTGACAGCTTTATCTCTATATGTTCATAGCCACGGTCCAGATGGTAAATGCGGTCAATCACGGTTTCGCCCAGTGCCACTAACCCAGCAATCACCAAACAAGCCGATGCGCGCAAGTCTGTTGCCATCACCGTTGCACCTTCCAGATGATCGACACCGTGAACCAATGCAGTATTACCTTCCACGTCAATCCTTGCACCAAGGCGGCGCAATTCTTGCACATGCATAAATCGATTTTCAAATATCGTTTCTACTACCATCGCGCTGCTATCGGCTATAACATTTAACGCCATAAATTGCGCCTGCATATCTGTGGGGAATGCAGGATATGGCGCAGTACGCACGTTCACGGATCTGGGCCGACCTGTCATGTTCAAGTGGATGTTCTCGCTATCGATACGGATGTGCGCACCTGCTTCAATTAGTTTTTCCAGTACGGAATCAAGAATGTCCGCTTGTGTATCGAGCAACACGATGCTACCACCCGTTGCCGCTGCTGCTACTAGAAAAGTCCCACTTTCGATACGATCCGGCATGATGCGATGAGCTGTACCGTGCAGTCTGTCCACGCCTGTAATGACAATAGTGTGACTACCCGCACCCTCTATTTTCGCACCCATTGCAATCAGGCAGTGCGCCAAATCCACAACTTCCGGTTCGCGCGCAGCATTTTCCAGTACCGTTACCCCTTCTGCCAAAGCAGCAGCCATCATCAGATTTTCTGTGCTGGTCACACTGACAATGTCAAATAATATTCGTGCGCCTTTGAGGCGTTTTGCTTGCGCATGAATGTAGCCATGCTCAATGAAAACTGTAGCGCCCATTGCCTGCAGACCCTTGATGTGAATATCAACGGGGCGCGAACCGATGGCGCAACCACCCGGCATTGATACGCGCGCCTCACCGAAGCGTGCCACCAGAGGACCTAGCACCAACACTGCGGCACGCATGGTCTTTACCATGTCATAAGGAGCTTCCAGCTGATCCACTTGCGCACCGTGCAAGGTCATTTCTTCACCTTGTACAGCAGCCTTTACACCCATCTGCTCCAATAATTTACGCATGGTTGCGATATCGTGCAAATCCGGCATGTTGCTTAATTGCAAAGCATCACTTGTCAACAAGCTAGCACACATAATTGGCAATGCAGCATTCTTGGCACCGGAAATTCGTACTTCGCCGCGCAATGGGGTACCGCCTTGTATAACTAGTTTTTGCATACTGGCATCTTTAAAAGTCTCAATTCCATCTTAATGTATTCTCGCTAAGCTTTGCATTATGTTAGTACCGCAACTTATACCCGGACTTTAACAATCCCAAAGATAACAGCATCAGGCCCAGCATACAGCCGCCCACCACCATCAAACTTATCCACGGAGAAATATCCGATACTCCGAAGAACCCATAACGAAAACCATCTATCATATAAAAAAATGGATTGAAACGCGATAACGCCTGCCAAAAGGGTGGCAGTGAGTGAATGGAATAGAATACGCCGGACAAAAAAGTCAACGGCATGATAATGAAATTCTGGAATCCTGCAAGTTGATCGAATTTTTCTGCCCACATCCCGGCCACTACCCCCAGTGAACCAAGCATCGCGCTACCCAGAACCGCGAACAATATAATCCAGATTGGAAACAGCATCGGCGGCTGGGCAAACCAAAGTGCGGCCAAATATATTCCTATGCCTACCACCAACCCTCGCAGCATAGAGGCAAGCACATATGCCGCAAGGAATTCCCAGTAGGCAATCGGTGCCAGCAGCACGAACACGATATTGCCGGTAATCTTGGACTGAATCAGGCTGGAAGAGCTGTTGGCAAAAGCATTTTGCAATATTGCCATCATCATCAGTCCCGGGATAAGGAAGGCGGTGTAATGCACCCCTGGATACACCTCGACATGCTGAGCTAATACATGCGAAAAAATCAGCAAATAGAGCAGTGCGGTCAGCACAGGAGCCAATACGGTCTGGAAGCCAACCTTCCACACACGGAATACCTCTTTGTAGAGAAGACTGAAAAAACTTAACATACTCGTCTCAATGTCCGGCCCGTCCCACCAAACGTAAGAAGACTTCTTCCAGGTCAGGCTGTTGCAAGGTCATCTCATGCACCTCAACTCCGGCCACACGCAGCTCCGATAGCATCGACTCCAATGCTTGGTAAGATGGTAATGTCAGCAGGTAATCATCGTTCGTCTGTTCGACCACTTGTAGCAGCAATGAGGCCGGCAAATTACCCGCGAGTTTTAGTCTGACGCGACAACCGGCCAGGCTACTAAGAAGATTTTGTGTGCTATCCAGCGCTACAATCCGGCCGTGCTTGAGCATGGCAATTCGTGTGCACAAAGCCTCCGCTTCTTCCAGATAATGAGTGGTCAGCAGAATGGTGTGCCCATCGCGGTTAAGCTGCTGGATGAAGCGCCATAAGGATTGGCGCAGTTCAACGTCCACCCCAGCAGTCGGTTCATCCAATACAATAACTGGCGGCTTATGTACCAAGGCCTGGGCCACCAATACACGTCGTTTCATACCACCTGACAGGCGACGCATATTAGTATCGGCCTTATCGGTTAAATCTAAGTGGTGCATCACCTCATCGATCCAGGTGTCGTTACGACGCAATCCAAAAAAACCAGACTGTAAACGTAACGTTTCGCGCACTGTGAAAAATGGATCAAACGCTAACTCTTGCGGAACCACACCCAACACGCGGCGGCTAGCGCGATATTGCTTGACTACATCGTGCCCTAGTACAGATAGCTGTCCTTCGTCTGGCAATGCAAGACCGGACAGCAAATTGATCAGTGTGGTTTTCCCTGCACCGTTGGGTCCTAGCAAACCAAAGAACTCACCCTGTTCGATACGCAAATCCACACTGTCCAACGCTTGCAATTCTCCATAGCGCTTGCGTGCTTGGCGCACATCAATGGCAGGTGGCATCAAATTAAAAGTTCAAGGCTGAGAGGAGTCATTACCGCATAGCGGTAGCATGTCCACAACGCCATACAAACGGGCCAAGCTTAACAAGCTCTCTGGAATATTAGTGAAACAAAGTTCTACACTGTTACGCTGCGCCTCGCGTAGCCAAGACAGCAACAAGCTGACCGCAGCAGAATCCACCGTTTCGACCTGAGCCAAGTCAACCACCAGCGGCATTTTTTTATCTGACTGCAACCCATTTTTGAACAGAGTTGTAACCGTTTCAATGGTCAGACTGCTCGAAACGTGCACATAACCACCATCGCGTTCAATCATTCGGTCGCCACCTGAGACTGATTTTTCTCCATTAACGTTTTAATCAATCCATCAATACCGTTCTGCTTAATTTGGTCATTAAAGGTACCGCGATAATTAGTAACCAAGCTCACACCTTCAATCAACAGGTCGTAAACTTTCCATCCGCGCGCTGTCTTTTCCATATCATAATTTACATATGTTGGTGGTTTTCCTTTGTTTTTTATTAAAGTTTTTACGGTTACCTCAGTAGCATCGTTTGCCATTTTGAGCGGCAGCACCTTTACCTCCTGGTCTTGGTAAGTAGTGAATGCGTTGGTGTAAGTGCGTACCAGCAAATTACGAAACTCGATTTCCAAGACCTCCCTTTGTTCCGGTGAAGCCTTACGCCAGTTCCTGCCTATGGCAAGTCTGGTCATATGAGTAAAATTAAAATGCGGCAGAACCTTTGTATCTACCAATTCAGTCACTTTTTCCTTGTTGCCAGCCTGAATGTCCTTATCTTGCCTAACGATGGACAGGACTTCTTCCACGGTATTTCTGATTAACGCCTCTGGCTCTGGCGTATTCGCCTGTACGCCCAGTGATACACATGCCAGCAGCGCCCCCATCCAGAATGCAATTATTTTTTTCATATTCGGTACCTATAATTTATTAAGTTAATTTGAATCTTCAGCCTTGCTATATAAGAATTTTCCGATTAAATCTTCCAACACCATGGCAGACTGCGTTTTCTTGATTTCGTCACCTGCTTTCAGGAATTTTTCATCACCACCCGGCATCAAGCCAATGTACTGCTCGCCTAACAATCCTGAAGTCAGGATATTAGCGAATGTATCTTTAGGGAACTGGTAACGCTTGTCTATCAACATGGTTACTTTTGCCTCAAAGCGTTCGGAATCCAGACTGATTTGAGACACCCGTCCGATGAGTACGCCAGAGCTTTTGATGGATGCCTGGGACTTAAGGCCACCGATGTTAGAAAAATAAGCCTGCAACTGGTATGTCTCGGACGTGTTGTACGTACTCAAATTCCCCACCTTCAACGCCAGCACCGTCAAGGCCGCAAAACCTGCCACGACAAATATGCCAACCCATAAATCCAACGTGGTGCGTGTCATACTATTCCCCTTGGAACATAAATGCGGTCAATATAAAATCCAAAAATAAAATTGCCAGCGACGATTGGACTACTGTTCGTGTGGTTGCACCGGATACCCCTTCTGCGGTAGGTGGTGCAACATAGCCTTCGAACAGTGCGATGACAGTTACGACCACGCCAAATACGGCGCTCTTAATCATCCCGTTCACTATGTCGTACCGAAAATCGACCCCAGACTGCATTTGCGACCAGAACGAACCTTGATCCACTCCAATCAGCACCACTCCCACCAAATATCCACCAAATACACCCATGACAGAAAATAATGCTGCCAGTAGCGGTACAGAAATGACTCCAGCCCAAAAACGAGGCGCAACCAAGCGCGCTATCGGGTTGATCGCCATCAGCGCCATCGCGGAAATTTGATCGGTAGCCTTCATCAAACCAATCTCCGCGGTCATCGCCGAACCAGCACGACTCGCAAACAGCAAGGCAGCCAGCACCGGCCCCAATTCGCGCACTAAACTTAGTGCTACAAGTGATCCCAGTGCAGATTCTGCGCCGTAGCGTTTGAGTGTTTCGTAGCCCTGCAATCCCAAGACCATGCCGACAAACAAACCAGCCACTAAAATTATTATAAGCGACATCACCCCGCTAGAGAATATCTCCTTGATAATCAAGTGAAATCGTCTGAAGCTGACCCCAGAATAAAGCAGAATCAGCATGAAGAAGCGGGAGGCATATCCAATACGCCATACTGCATTCACTATGCGATGCCCTATAGACCTCAGATTTTCAATGATCATCGTCGTCAGGGCCGTAAATTCAAATCTTGCCTGTAATCCCCGGTGGGAAAATGAAATGGAACTGGGCCGTCCATTTCGCCATGCATGAATTGATGCACGAACGGCTTATCGGAAGCCCTTATTTCATCTGGAGTTCCTTCAGCAGCCACTACCCCATCAGCAATAAAATAAATATAGTCAACGATCTTAAGTGATTCCCGAACGTCATGTGTGACCACTACCGAAGTCGCACCCAACGCATCGTTCAGGCGACGAATGAGATTAGCCACCACGGAAAGTGAGATAGGATCCAGTCCGGTAAACGGCTCGTCATACATTATCAACGTTGGATCCAGCGCAATTGTACGTGCCAATGCCACGCGTCGCGCCATGCCGCCTGAAAGCTCAACAGGCATCAAATGTTCCGTGCCTCGCAATCCCACCGCATGAAGTTTCATCAATACTAAATCCCGAATAATCTCTTCCGGCAGATCAGTATGCTCGCGCATCTGAAATGCTACATTGTCATACACAGACAGATCAGTGAATAGCGCTCCAAACTGAAACAGCATGCCCATCCGGCGGCGCATACGGAATAAATCTTTATGGTCAAGCTTATGTATCACCTGCCCATCAACTTTTACATAGCCACTGCTTGGTTTAAGCGCACCAGCGATAAGCTGAAGCAATGTTGTCTTGCCGCTGCCGCTGCCGCCCATAACTGCGATCACTTTGCCCTTGGGGAAAGTTAAGTTGGCACCTTTCAGTATGAGGCGGCTGTCATAGCCAAAATTGACGTCGCGAATTTCAACTAGCGTTTGAGATGACACGTATCAATACCTTGATTGTCTGTTGGAGGGACATTCTAAACCATGCTGTCGCTTAGTCGCAATGTTAGCTACTACAGTTGGGCTGACCAGCAGATCTGGCCGTCAAATCGTCTAACATAATTGACTTACGAACCCTAACAACAAAATTTACACCCAGTCCTTAGGCACTAAAAATTTCTCGTATAGTTCCGCCTCTTGTGAACCTTTCTCCGGGTGCCAGTCATAGCGCCACTTCACTAGCGGTGGCATGGATAGCAAAATAGATTCGATACGCCCATTGCTTTGCAGTCCGAAGATAGTGCCACGGTCTATAACCAAATTAAATTCGACATAACGTCCTCGCCGATAAAGCTGGAAGTCACGTTCACGCTCTCCATAGGGCGTGTCTTTGCGGCGTTCCAGGATAGGCACATAGGCGGAAAGAAAATGATTGCCCACGCTTTGTTGAATGGCAAAAGCACTAGCAAAGTCTGGCTCACTCAAGTCGTCGAAAAAAATACCGCCCACACCACGCGTTTCGTTGCGATGCTTGATAAAGAAATATTCATCGCACCATTTTTTGTATTTTGGAAAGAGGTGATCGCCGAATGGTGTCAACGCGCTCTGGCAAGTCTGATGGAAATGTACGGCATCTTCCTCAAAGCCATAATAAGGGGTTAAATCCATTCCGCCGCCAAACCAGAATGCGATTTCACCGTTATCTTTTTTCGCCATGAACATACGCACATTCATATGTACGGTGGGTGCATAAGGGTTGCGCGGGTGGAATACCAAAGACACACCCATTGCCTCCCATGTACATCCTGCCAATTCCGGACGATGTGCTGTGGCGGAAGGAGGCATCTTGTTACCTGTTACATGAGAGAAAGCTACCCCGCCGCGCTCCAGGACATTTCCTTCTTCGAGGATGCAGCTTCGTCCGCCCCCACCTTCTGGGCGATCCCAGCTGTCACGCCGAAACTTGTTGCCGTCCACCTGTTCCAAACGAGCCACAATTGTGTCTTGCAACTCGAACAAGAATTTTTTGACTGCGGCACTATCCATGCTTCCTCCAATTAGTTTCGTATTTGTTTGCGGATGAGCGATGGCTCTCCAAGCAGCCTGTATGACTCAAAAGAAATTGGCCGAAAATTGAACTGAGTGGTGACTATTTAGCCGTTTTCGGGCAATAGAACCACAGTTACCCTGCAAAATCGTCAAGTGTGGCAAGCAGGTTTTTCATCACAAGATGAAAGCCCGCAAAACTTACCCTCGTTTAGCGCAATTTTTGCTGCGATTCTTTAAGCCAGGCAGGCTTTTAGTCACGCATTCTTTGAGCCTTGAGTGATGCTACATCGCACGGTTGTACATGGTAATAACCCAAGTCATAACAGATATTCTGTGACAATGAAATCGCAGCTTTATGAAGAGGTCGTTATTTTCTGGGCAAAGTAGCGTGATAACCAATATCGTGGCGCATCTGGCAGCCTTCGAAACGAATATTTTCGGCAACCTGATAAGCACGGCGCTGAGCAATTTTTACGCTATCGCCTAACGTTGTAACGCATAACACACGTCCACCGCTGGTGACTACCTCGTTATCTTGCATGACAGTGCCGGCATGAAACACATGTACATCTTCTTCCTGTGTTTTGGGCAGACCGGTAATAATATCGCCTTTTCGGGGTGTGTCGGGGTATTTGGCGGCGGCCAGTACCACGCCGAGCGCTGTGCGCCTGTCCCATTCCGCCTCCACCTTGTTCAAGGTGCCGTTGACTGCATGCTCCAGTAGCATCAGCAGATCACTCTTCAGGCGCAACAAAATCGGCTGGGTCTCTGGGTCACCCATGCGACAATTAAATTCTAGCACCTTGTAATTATTTTGTGGGTCTATCATCAGTCCCGCATATAGAAAACCGGTGTAAGAGAGCCCTTCTTTTTCCATGCCCTGCACCACTGGCATTATTACCTCGCGCATCACGCGCGCATGCAGTCCTGGTGTAACCACCGGTGCAGGTGAATATGCGCCCATGCCACCGGTGTTGGGCCCATTATCGCCATCCAGTAGTCGTTTATGATCCTGGCTGGTCGCCAGCGGGAGTGCATGCTTGCCGTCCACCATGACGATAAAACTGGCTTCCTCGCCAACCAGAAATTCCTCTACAACCACGCGCGCGCCAGCATCACCCAATTTGTTGTCGGACAGCATCATGGTTATGGCTTCATGAGCTTCTTGCACGGTCATTGCTACGATCACCCCTTTGCCTGCAGCCAAGCCATCAGCTTTGATTACAATGGGCGCACCTTGTTTTTCCACGTAAGCACACGCATCCGCTACCTTACTGAAGGTTTGATAAAAAGCAGTAGGGATATGGTGGCGCGCCATGAAATTTTTGGCGAAATCTTTTGAACTTTCCAGTTGTGCCGCCGCTTTGGTTGGGCCGAAAATTTTCAGTCCGGCGGCACGAAAGTCATCCACGATGCCAGCTGCCAAAGGTGCTTCCGGGCCGACTACGGTCAGATGGATGTGTTCGCGTTGTACAAATGCGATGAGATCTGGGATAGCGGTGATGGCAATATTGTCCACTCCGTTTTCAAGCGCTGTACCGGCATTACCTGGTGCGACGTACACCCTCTGCACCTTGGAGGCTTGGGCTAGACGCCATGCCAGTGCATGTTCTCGACCACCGCTGCCCACTACTAAAATTTTCATAACATAACCTCAGATTTGTCACAGAGGTCACGAGGATAGAAAATTTGAAGCAAATAAGGTGGGCTTGTGTCTCTGTGGATAAAATTTTTAATGTCTAAAATGACGATAGCCCGTAAACACCATTACCAACCCATGTTCATCCGCTGCAGCAATAACTTCTTCATCGCGCATGCTGCCACCAGGCTGGATTACTGCTATCGCGCCCGCTTCGATCAGCACGTCTACGCCATCACGAAACGGGAAGAAGGCATCTGACGCGACGACTGAACCAACCAGGCTGCAAGTTGCATTTTTTGCCTTGATGGTGGCAATACGAGTGCTGTCTACCCGGCTCATTTGCCCGGCGCCTACGCCTAACGTGCGCCCATCTTTGCAGAACACGATGGCATTTGATTTTACGTACTTGGCTACGCGCCAGGCGAACAGTAGATCCTTTAACTGTTCCGCACTCGGCTGTGCCTTGGTAACCACGCGTAATTGCTCGGCCTGCACGTTCAAAATGTCAGGTGATTGCACCAATAAGCCGCCATTCACCCGCTTCACATCATGTTGATTGTGCGAAGTGGACAGTGGCACGGTGAGCAGACGCACATTTTGTTTTGCAGCCACAATCTGTTGCGCCGCTTCAGTCACTGAAGGTGCAATAATCACTTCAACAAATTGATTGGTTGTAATAGTCGTTGCAGTTTCTGCATCCAGCTCGCAGTTAAAAGCGATGATGCCACCGAATGCGGAGGTGGGATCGGTTATATAAGCCAGCTGATATGCATTAAGTGGTGTATCGGCAATCGCTACGCCGCACGGATTGGCGTGCTTGACGATGACGCAGGCGGGCTGCTCAAATGTCTTGACACATTCCCACGCTGAATCGGCATCGCCAATGTTGTTATAGGATAGTTCTTTGCCCTGTAATTGGGTGTAATCGGCAATGCCACCCGATGCCGCATTCAGATCACGGTAGAAGGCTGCATTTTGATGCGGATTTTCGCCGTAGCGCATGTCCTGCACTTTGGTAAAGTTGAAATTGATTTGTGTTGGATACTCGCTGCGAGTGCCATTGGCGTGAGTTGCCGTAAGGTAATTGCTGATCGCGCTGTCATATGCAGCAGTGTGCGAGAAAGCTTTTTTTGCCAGGTTGAAACGCGTGGCGTTAGAAACGGCGCCGCCATTAGCATGCATTTCGGTCAGAATGGCGCTGTAATCTTTTGAGTCAGTGACGATGGCTACATGTTGATAATTCTTTGCTGCGGCGCGCACCATGGTAGGTCCGCCAATGTCGATGTTCTCGATTGCATCTGTAAGCGTGCAATCGGGTTTGGCGACAGTAGCGCCGAACGGATACAAATTTACTACTACCAGATCAATAGTCGGAATGCTGTGCTTCTCCAGTGTGGCGACATGTTCCGGCAGATCCCGTCGCGCCAGAATTCCGGCATGGACTTTCGGTTGCAGAGTCTTTACGCGTCCATCCAGCATCTCGGGGAAGCCAGTGTAATCGGCTACTTCCGTGACCGGAATGCCGTTATCGGTAAGCATTTTGGCCGTGCCGCCAGTGGACAGAATGGTAACGCCGAGTTGTTGCAAACCTTTGGCGAATTCAAGTACGCCGGTTTTGTCCGACACACTTAAGAGGGCTTGTTTGATTGGAGCCATATTTAACTTTTCTCTTCGTTCTGTTTATCAAGCTGGGATCTTTGAGCAGCCCTGCGTTCGGGTCGGGCATTGGGCTGTAAGTTCGTAGTTTTGCTCGGAGTACTGTGTTGCAGAATTTTTTTGCGTAATGTATTGCGGTTAAGCCCCAATAATTCGGCTGCTCGCGTCTGGTTGCCGCCAGCATGTTGTAGAACGGCTTCGATTAATGGCTTTTCAACACAATTCATTACCATCTCATACACCGCACATGATGGATTCTCACCATCGAGATCCGTGAAGTAATCGGTAACTGCCTTGCGCACATATTTCGCAACGTCGTTCTCACCCAACATACAATCATCTTCATTTGTCATGCAGCCAGCTCCTCAACGTAGGACAGGCGCTCGCCGCCCTGTAATTGCAGGTCAAAAAATTCATTGACCGCCATTAATTGTTCTGTGCTGCTTTCCAGTTGATTCATATGATGACGAAAGTGCGCAGAGCCAATCAGTCCTTTGGTGTACCAGGAGATATGTTTGCGTGCCACGCGCAAACCCGTGTGTTCACCATAGAACGCGTAAAGTTCATTTACATGCTTAAGCAGCACGCGCAGTACCTCGTCCACTTGCGGTGCGGGTAGATGTGTACCGGTCTTAATGAAGTGCTCGATTTCACGAAACAGCCACGGACGCCCTTGTGCTGCGCGCCCTATCATCACAGCATCCGCGCCAGTCTGCTGTAACACATAGCGGGCTTTTTCCGGGGTGGTGATATCGCCGTTAGCGATAATAGGGATGTTGACGTTGGCTTTCACTGCGGAGATTGTGTCATATTCAGCATCGCCGGTGTACGCGCAAGCACGTGTTCGCCCGTGAATGGCGAGCGCCTGAATACCGCTTGCCTCGGCGATTTGGGCGATACGAATTGCATTTCGATTTTGCTTATCCCAGCCGGTACGTATTTTAAGCGTAACCGGCACGTTCACAGCACCTACCACTGCTTCTAATATTCGCGCTACCAGCGCTTCATCTTGCAGTAGCGCGGAACCGGCCATCACGTTGCAAATTTTTTTCGCGGGACAACCCATATTTATGTCGATGATCTGTGCGCCCTCATCCACATTATATTGAGCGGCTCGCGCCAGCATGTTGGGATCGGCACCGACAATCTGCACCGAAATGGGATCGACTTCACCTTCGTGATTGGCGCGCCGCTTGGTCTTCTCGGATCCGTAGAGCAAAGAGTTGGAAGACACCATCTCGCTCACCGCCATGCCTGCGCCCATACTTTTGCACAACATGCGGAAAGGACGATCAGTCACCCCCGCCATGGGAGCAACAAGCAGATTGTTTTTGAGATGATAGGGGCCGATGCGCATGACGTTTTCCGAAAGGGGGGGTGGATTATAAATTAATCAAACGCCCCGTGCTATTATCACTTGTCCAGAAGTGAAAAAATATTTTAGCAATGACATTCGACGTCCTGATTATAGGCGGCGGTCTGGTTGGTGCCAGTCTGGCTGCAGCGCTCAAATCGAGCGGATTAAACATGGCTCTGGTGGAAACCCAGCCCACCGCCCCGCCTAATAATAATGCAGGCTGGGACAATCGCATTTATGCGATCAGTCCCGGCGGTGCTGCTTTTCTTACGCAGTGCGATGCCTGGCAACAACTGGATATGAACCGCGTGCAGCCGGTCGAAACCATGCGCGTGTTCGGCGATAATGACACAGAACTTGATTTCAGTGCTTATCAATTGGGCGAGCCGGAATTGGCGTTCATCCTGGAAAATCGTCAGCTACAGCAAGTACTGTGGCAAGGATTACAAGAACAAGATAATTTAACTCTGTTTCACCCTGCTCACTGTGCCAGCCTGGTCTGGCATGATGACGCCGCGCACCTTCAACTTGTAGACGGGCGGACGCTCCAGGCAAAACTGGTGGTCGGCGCGGATGGGGGGAATTCCTGGGTGCGACAACAGGCCAGTATCGTCGCACCGCCAACACTTTATAATCAGCATGGCGTAGTAGCGAATTTTACTGTCGAAAAAGCACACCGCTCCACGGCCTTTCAATGGTTTCAGCCGGACGGCATTCTCGCCTTGCTGCCATTGCCGCAGCAGAGAGTTTCAATGGTATGGTCTGTAAGCCCGGAAAAATCAGAAGTCCTGCTGAAACTGCCGCATGAAGAGCTATGTGCCCAAGTTGCTGCTGCCTCGCAACACACCTTGGGCGCACTGCAATTAGTTACTCCACCCGCCGCTTTCCCGTTGCGTTTGTTGAACCTGCCACAAATCATCAAGCCACGACTGGCGCTGGTGGGCGATGCTGCGCACAATATACATCCGCTTGCCGGGCAGGGCGTCAATTTGGGCTTCCGCGATGCACGCCAACTAGCTCAAGTATTACTACAACGTGACGCACAACAAGATTGCGGTAACATACACCTGCTGCGTCGTTATGAGCGTGCGCGCAAGGAAGATATCCTCTCCATGCAGCTCACCACTGATGCGCTGAAGAAACTGTTCAATAATAGCAATCCGCTGTTGCGTGCCGCGCGCAACCTTGGTCTTGCGGCTACTAATCGGGTTGCACCGCTGAAAAAAATGCTGGCGCGTCATGCACTTAATTAATTTAATTCAGGAATTCATTATGATTAAACTGCTTCTGGTACTACTTGTTTCGTTTTCCTTTTCTCATGCTCATGCTGATGCAGCCAAGGTCAAAGATCTTCTGCAAAAAAAGTATCCACAACTTGGCCAAATTGAAGAAACCCACAAGTCCAATATTCTTGGCTTGTATGAGATAGTGGCGCAAGGCCAGCTGTTTTATACCGATGAGCAAGCACGCTACCTCATCAGCGGCAACATCTATGATCTGAAGACGATGAGCAATCTGACGGAGGAGCGCTCGCGTAAATTATTCGCGATAGACTTCGACAGCCTACCCTTCGATCTTGCAATAAAAAGAGTTAAAGGTAACGGTAAACGGAAGATGGCTTATTTTAGTGATCCGAATTGCGGCTTCTGCAAAAAGCTGGAAAACGAGTTGAAAAGTGTGGACAACGTCACCCTTTATTTATTCATGCTATCCATATTCCAAGGTTCCGACAAAAAGGTAGAGGGTGTTTGGTGCAGCAAAGATCAAGTCAAAGCGTGGGACAATTTGATGCTGAACAACGTGTCGCCACCTGTGGGAACATGCAACGCCCCTACCGCAAAATTAATGGCACTAAGCGAAAAATTAAACATAAATGGCACCCCGGCTCTGTTTTTTGCTGATGGTGTTTTGGTTTCCGGATTCAGACCTGCTGCAATATTGGAAAAATCGCTGAATGCAAAGTAATGTGCTGATTGTTTTGCGCTGTTAACGATTTATGGTTGTTGGTTTCAAGTCTCACTAACTCATGTAAAGGGTAGCGTCCCCTATCTCGCCTTTTTAAGTCCGCATAATTAGCGAGAAAGGTATCCAGATTGGGGTGACCATCAGGAAAGGCCTTCTGCATAATAATAATTGCCTGCTGATAAAGTGGCACAGCTTGATCATATTTGCCTTGTAATTGATATAACACTGTTAGGTTATGGAGTGCTAATGCTGTTTCGAACGGGGCTTTTTGTAATAAGCATTCAACGACTTCTAATGCCATTTCCCACAAGGGAAGCAATTGTTCCCAGGCGTAAGCTTGCTCAAATATTGCCCCACATTTGCTGGACCAAGCAGGGAATTTTTTGTTATCCAATTGCAGTAAGTGATAGCCCGATTCTACCAATGCCTGTTTGTGTTGTGGTGTGATGTCCTTGACTTGTTGCAAGTTGGCGAGTTGACCGTCGTATTGGTCAAACAGGAATTGATGGGCTTCTGCGTAGAGTGCGGGTTCGTCCTGTTGTTGCCTGTGTTGCAGGTATTCACGCATTAAGGCATGTAAATACCAACCATTGCCTAGTCGTATCCAGAACGAGAAGCCGGTAAGTTGTTTGAGATTGATATGGGCTTTTTTACCTAGAAATTTTTCTGCCAGTTGCTGCGCCAGTGCATCGTCCAGAAAACGTGCGTGGGCAATAATCTGTAATGCACGTCGATGGTGTTCGTCCAGATGATTGATAAAACGCGGCAAAATTTCCTGATGTTTGCCGCCAAAATCATTTGCGCCCAATGGGTTGTTGTTTCGCTTCAGGCTTTCATACTGATCCACCTGAAAGTCGAGATAAAAAATCAGTCCCTCGGTTGATTCGACAATCGTGGCACGCACGGCTTCATCATCAATCGGCACTTGTTGCAGGAATTTATCCGCATCCGCTGGTGATAGTCCATCCAGTGGCTGGAATTAATATCTGCTGCCCAATCGGTGTCGATTTCGGCCCAGTTGAGTTTGTCTCGCCCCAATGTGACCAGCAAAATGCCAGGGGTTTCTAGCACTAAGTTGCGTAGCCATTCGTCGATAGACAGGGCATCAAAACCGGTTTTGTTGGCTGGTCACGCCACAGTGCTTCGTAGTTATCGCATAAAATCACCAAGCGGTGTTTTTCAACGACTTGCCCAGTTTCGTCATAAAATAACCAATCGTAAAGATCGGCGCCCAAATACATGTGCAGGGCGGCGAGTAATTTATGCAGATCCATGCTATCCAGATCTTCGAGCACGGCTATCCCGCGCCGTTGCCACCAGAATTGGGTAATGTCACTGAGTTTTTTACCGTATTTATAGAAAAAACCGACGCCAGGAATAGTGTCGGCTATGTCACCAGCAATAGTTTCGACGTCTTGTAGAATCGCATTATGTTGTTTGAATAAATTTGGATGAGCATGGTGGATGTCCTGTCCCGGCAGGCTAAATGCAAAGTGGCGGGCAAAGGCGGTATCAAACGCTGGAAAAGGTATATTGCACTGCGCAGCCAATTACAAACGGATTGCCAGTAACGTATTGGCAATGGTTCGTTGTGCCGGTATTTCAA
This sequence comes from Candidatus Nitrotoga sp. M5, assembly GCF_927904885.1. GTDB lineage: Bacteria > Pseudomonadota > Gammaproteobacteria > Burkholderiales > Gallionellaceae > Nitrotoga. The sequence goes on along the minus strand of NZ_CAKMNW010000008.1, from coordinate 13,612 downwards.
AGTCCAATTTCGCCCAGCCCAACTGTTTATTGCTTTGTTTTCAGACGCTAAGGATTTAGTGAATTGTTCGCATAGTGCAGGTTTTACCTTGCCCACCGACACCATAAAAATTCAGGATACGGTGACCATCATTGGGTTGTGGTGTATATAGTGCATCGCCAAACGCCGCTTGTGGATCTTCACGATCGGTAAAGATAAGCAGCGCGGTAAATTCGTATTGAATGTGACTGGGAGATTTACGTGTCATGGTCTTCCATGGCGTGTGGAATTATCGGATTTTCTATTCTTAATCATAGCGCTATTTGCTATGTGATCTACCAGTACCGTTGTACCATTGATAAAACATAGGGCAACTCTAATAATCCAAGCTTCGTCACAATACCGAGTTTCTTAAAAAATATCACTTACATATCAAATATATGCTGCGCTCAAATTTTTTCTCGAGCCTTGTCTTGCTTATAAACTTGAACTTTTTGTGGCACCCATATGAAACCACTCTCTAAAGGTCTTAAAAAAATTCTCGGCTTTACAGTTTTAATTACAATTATTTCAATTGGTTACTATTTCTATGCTCTTTTGCTCTATCCTCCAGTGGAGGAACGCGAAACAGTATTATATAAATTAGGTGAAGGCTTCGGAGAAATAGGATTGTGGCTGCTTTTATTTATTTATTCTCGGACCTTAATTAAATTGCTGCTTGGCAAAGGGGCGATTTCAAAAAGAATTCTGCCAGAGTATTCGCCTCCGGTTGATGCAAGGCTTTTTGGTGGGTTGATACACTTTTTAGATAGAACACATGTCTACTTTGGGATTGCTACTATAGCGATTATAGTTTTACACATTGCACTAGTGGGTCTGCCAATGCATATACTCTTTTTTCCAGCGGTACTAATATTAGTGATCTGGCAGGGAGTATTTGGGATGTTTATTAGCTGGCGATATTCTCCAAAAGAATTAGAAAAGTTTGCTTATCTTGTACACGCGCAGCTGTTCACGGGCGTAATGATAGGAATTTTTGCATATTTTGGTCATATCCTCATTGACGATTAGTTTTTTATAACATGAATAAACGAATCCATAACAAATAACTTTGGGGTGAGGGAAAGGAAAGGTACTCAGGCCTGCGCTTAACCGAGGTCAAGTTTCTCGCAGAGTGTGTTGGTTTTAATTGAAGCTGTCCGTTGCCTGAACTGTAGATCATCGAGAGTATTGTGCGCGGCGGGAGGGGCTGTCGCAGCCAATCGTTTCTATGTAAATAAAATTAAATCGAAATCGTGCCTAATTGCATGCAGAGACAATCGAATGTACGGGAACACTCCAAATGAATAACAATATAAACACGCACACAAACAATAATGAGCGCCCAGATCGAGTCTGTTTATCTTTAAATATACCTTCGCGCATTTCTAAATTTCGCCACTCATTTGAAATCCCTGACACAGACGCCTCCCTCCCTTTAATTTTGTTGTTAATGTAACAACTATCCTTTCACGCCAGTAATGAACTTGAAAAACCGCTGGTCTATTAATATAGCTTTTTGGGTTGCTCAATGAATTGCTATCCTCAAGAAAGCGAGAATCCAAGTGCTGTTTTACCGGAGCTTTCATCTTCACGAAAACGCTAGCTCAACAAAACGACAATTCACTGGATATAAGCAATTTTGATGCCTGAATTATTTATATTAGTGATATCAATCAATTAAAAAATTACGCATATATTTTCAAGGGTGAATTGTCGTCAATAACCAGGCGCCACGTCCTGTTTAAGGGTAGCGCATTGTTTACATTTGATTTTTTGTTGTCTGCAGAAAGAGACAATGGCGGAGGATTAATCTAGGGGGAACGCTGATCTATTCTTCTGATTAGCCCTGAATTTGGCGGCCATGGTATGCATTATATCGATTTGATTGTATTAATTAATTAGATACAATCGAGCTTTTCAGAGCTGGAATATGCGGCATAGAAGTGTGTGACACATCGTGATCGCATCCTGACCGAAATGAAGCGGTCACGCCTTGGCCATCTTTGATGAAGATCATTGCTTATGCCAACTCGTGATGGACACCATTGACCGCCTGCCGCAGACGGGTGATAAAGGCATCTACCTGAAGCAGCAGCTCAAGGACAAGCTGATCGAGCACAGGCAGTACATAAACAAATACGGCCAGGATATGCCGGAGACCCGGGATTTGAAATGGAAAAGGTGATACCGCAATGGCACTGCGATTGATCGAGTTGGTGTTGTAAGAGCAGAATGGCGGAAACTCCGCGAGTTTCTCAAGGAATATAAGATGCTAGAACTCCTGCAGATTCGACTGCCGGAAGGGAAGTGCTGGTGCGGATTGTATCGGAAGCGGAACAACGTAAGACGCTGCTGGGTTCGCTGGAGGGATAATACCCAGCTAAGGACGGCAACAGGTTTGTGCTTTTGCTTGTCGAAGCGAAATTGCCGCGTGCTATATTTCAAAACATGCCCCCCGTTGCCTTGGGAGAAACTGGTCGAGTGTATTGAACGCTAAATAATGAACCATTCGAGGATGACTATATGCTAGTGACATTTACAACTAAAGCCTATGCCGACATCACCATGTTCGGCGATATTGCGACTGCCATGCTGAAAATGATGGGGCACAGCGTAACCGTGCCCGGTGCGCTTCGGGCGGAAGACGTACCTGAAGCATTACGCCGGTTGAAAGCCGCCGTCGCAGCGAATAATTCGCCGCCGCCTCACGAAGACAAGGACGTGGATGAACCCGTGGTGAGCACGGCGCATCGTGCGATGCCCCTGATCGATTTGCTGGCCGCCGCTGCCAAGGATGGTCGCGGCGTGATGTGGAAATAGTTGTCATTTATTTTTAGATGATTTTGTGGCGTAAGACACAGGTCAAAAGAAGTATAAATTGAAACCACTGAGCAACATATTGCGGCGCTGGAATATGCGCCGAAAACTGCGACAAAATCCGATCCCCCATCAGGTGGATGCCATCGGCCTGGTACATCACGAGAAAAATGTATTAAGCGGAGAGGCGTGGTTGCGTGGGTCAGTGATCCTGTCATGGGACGATGTGGAGCGCGACATTTATCATCCGCAACCCGGTCACAATGTGGTGTTGCACGAGTTCGCGCACAAGCTGGACGGTCTCAACGGAGTGGCTAACGGCTTGCCGCCATTACGGAATGTGCCGGAAAAGATGGGTTGAGGATTGCAGTGCGGCGTATAATTAAATGCGCAGCAAGTGGCGGGTGTGTCGGGCTGCATCAATCCCTATGCGGCCAACAGCCCGGCAGAATTTTTTACGGTATGCAGCGAGTATTTTTTACCGCGCCGGATATTTTGAAAAACTGCTATCCCGGTGTGCACAGGCTACTGGCGTTGTTTTATCGATCTGCATTTCAAGCAAGAATACCGTAGCTTCTTCAAAAGGAGATCTGGTCAGATGGAATTCAAGGACTACTACAAGATCATGGACGTCGCTCGCGATGCTACTCAGGACGAGATCAAACGTTCCTATCGCAAGCTGGCCCGCAAGTATCATCCTGATGTCAGCAAGGAAGCCAACGCAGAAGCACGTTTCAAAGAGCTGGGTGAAGCCTATGAAGTGTTGAAGGATGCGGAGAAACGCGCGGCTTATGATCAACTCGGAGCCAGCCATAAAGGCGGACAGGAATTTCGCCCGCCACCGGACTGGAACACAGGTTTCGAATTCAGCGGCGGGAGCCCTTCCGGGGAGGATGCGGCGGGCTACAGCGATTTTTTCTCATCCCTGTTTGGTCAGCACTTTCAAGAAGGCGGAGCGCGACGCGCTTCTCCACATGGCAAAGGCGAGGATCATCACGCTAAGGTGCTCATTGATCTGGAAGATACTTTTCAAGGTGCAACTCGCTCTATCACCCTACGGGTTCCCTCCGTGGATGCGCAAGGCCGTGTCGTCACCAAAGATCGCATTCTCAACGTAGCCATCCCCAAAGGCATCCGCGCAGGCCAGCACATCCGCCTTAGCGGACAAGGCAGTCCGGGCATCGGAGAAGGCAAAGCAGGGGACCTATATCTCGAGGTTGCATTCAGGCCTCATCCACTTTACCGGGTCGATGGCCGCGATCTTTATCTTGAGCTGCCAGTGTCACCCTGGGAAGCGGCACTGGGCGCAACGGTGAAGGTGCCGACACTCGGCGGTATCGTGGAACTCAAAATACCCGAAGGCTCAGTTGCCGGGCGCAAGATGCGACTGAAGGGGCGCGGCATAGCGGGCAACCCCCCCGGCGATTGCTATGTAATATTGTCCATCGCGTTGCCACCAGCCGATACCAAAGTTGCGAAGGACTTGTATCGGAAAATGGAACAGGAAATTGATTTTAATCCGCGCGCCAAACTGGGAGTACCAAAATAGGAGTATGGGAAATGACTACTGAAAATGGCTTGCCACAATATTCTATATGCATACTAGAAGAACAAACCCAGTTGACGTTGGCCGATCTATGCGGCGCCTGTTCCGTTCAGGACCAGCAGATCATTGAGCTGGTGGAGGCGGGTGTGCTGGAGCCACAGGGGCGTGAGCCGGCGCGCTGGATTTTCGTTGGAGCCAGCCTGCATCGCGCACGCAAGGCATTGCGCTTGCAGCGCGATCTGGATATTGGTCTTGCCGGGGCGGCATTGGCGCTGGAATTAATGGATGAGATTGAATCGCTGCGCACCCGTCTGCGGGCGGTGGGTGGCGAGTACTGAGCGATGAATCTCGAATCGGCCGTAAAATCCGCCACCCAAAATTTATCGTTCAATAGCAGCCGATGTTCCGGCATTTTAAGATTCAATCATCGTCGGTCTAGTGCGATGTATTCAGTTGCGTCAAAGCAGACGGTCATGAGCGGCGGCAACCGTTCACATTTTTAACGAGCGCTTATTATCGGCTCGTCTCTACATCATCAAACTCAGGAGTAGTGTAATGAAACATGACGAAACAAAAAAGATACTATTGGAAGATATCGATCATTTTCGGTTGAAAGCAAAATACTACGAAACACTACATCTGTTTGAAGCGAAAAAGTATGCGGAGAAGCTTGCCTCAAATATTGAATTGGCACTGACGACCATGCCCTCCGACGACGATACAGAGATTTGCTGAAATGCACTGCAGAGTAAAATCTGGAGATTCAGGTAGAGCCGAACCGCAATAGTCATTCCATATCTTGCCGATGGGTAAAACCAGATGAAATAGTTGGATATACCAATAAAAAGGAGGAGAGTGGCAGGGCATGGCAGAGTAGATTAAGAGGATTAACAGATATTCTGAATAGCGAAAGATGATGCGCAGTAACGCGAACTTGTCACCAACCGAAAGGATGAAGATGAAAGTAAATTCAAAAGATTTCCAGGTTAAAGAGGGTGAACAGATCAATCTCAAGAAGTGGCCGACATTGGTAGAGCCGGTTTACAAATCAAAGAAGAGTTACAGCAAACATCTTTCAAAACAGGTGTCGGAATTAAGCGACTTACAACAACTGCTCTATGCATCCAACCGCTATTCTTTGCTGCTGATTTTTCAAGCCATGGATGCAGCGGGAAAGGATGGGGCCATCCGGCATGTGATGTCCGGCATAAATCCCCAAGGCTGCCAGGTTTTCAGTTTCAAGCATCCCAGCGCTACGGAATTGGATCATGATTTTCTGTGGCGCACCACCCAATGTCTGCCGGAACGCGGTCGCATCGGCATCTTTAACCGATCCTATTACGAAGAGGTATTAGTCGTTCGTGTACATCCTGAAATTCTCATCGGACAAGGATTGCCGGACGGGCTGGCTGATGAGAATACAATCTGGAAGGAACGCTATCGTTCCATAGTGGATTTGGAGAACCATCTTCACCGCAATGGCACGCGGGTCGTCAAATTTTTCCTGCACCTTTCGAAAGATGAACAGCGCAAGCGTTTTCTCGAACGCATCGACAATCCCGAAAAAAACTGGAAATTCAGTCAGGCAGACATCATTGAGAGAAAATTCTGGAATCAATATCGACAGGCCTATGAGTCATGTCTGAGCGCAACGAGTACAAAGTTAGCCCCGTGGTATGTGGTGCCAGCTGATGACAAAGAAAACGCACGACTAATTGTTTCAAAGATTATTCTCGATACGTTTAAGTCCCTCAAAATGAGCTATCCAAAGACAAATACTAAACGCCAGCAAGAATTGCTGTCGATCCGCCAACAGTTGATGAAGGAAAAACCGGATGATAAATGAGTTCAAAAATTCGGCATACACTGACTTAAAACTTCCTGATTAGTTACATGCCTCAGCTAGGAAAAAATATTTTACTTACAGGCTCACGTGGTGAGCTACTGAGTGGCTAATAATAGGCGCATTTACCTAAGGAGATGCGTCATGGCAATGAACCGAGTTCAGTTTCAAAAGGGTCTGCCGATGTCTGAGTTTCTGAAGTAGTACGGGCGTGTGGAGCAGTGCCACGCGGCGCTGTTGGCGTCGCGCTGGCCAGAGCTTTGTCTGCCCGCATTGCGGTGAAACCCGTCACAGCACCTTCATTCACGACGGCAGGCAGCACTGGTAGTGCCAAGCGTGCCGCTAACAGACGATGGCACTGCCGGTACGATTTTCCAAGCAACGAAGCTGCCGCTGACACTCTGGTTTCTGGCGGTGCACTTGCTGACCCAAGCGAAAAATAATGTTGCCGCGCTGGAGCTCATGCGCCATCTGAGCGTGAGCTACAAGACCGCCTGGCTGATGAAGCTCAAGCTACTGCAAGTCATGACTGAGCGCGAATCCTCCCGCGTCCTCGAAGGGCGAGTCGAAATTGACGACGCTTACCTGGGCGGTGAGCGCCTGGGTAAGCACGGTCGAGGTTCTGAAAACAAAGTCTTCTTCGTTGCTGCTGTACAGACCGCAGAGGATGGCAAGCCGGTCGTAGCCTGCTTCGTTCGCATCCCGTTCACCAAGGAAGCCGTCGAAGCCCGGGCCAAGAAAGCACTGGTGCCTTCCGCCCAAGTGTTGTCCGACGGACTGGGATGTTTCCGAGGCGTTACTGCCAGCGCGCTACGCACGCCGCCATTATCATGAACGGCGGCACGGGTCGGGAAGCGGCGCAACACCCAGCATTCCGCGCCGTGAATAACGTGCTGGCCAACCTGAAAACAGCAATCAGTGGAACCTAATATACTTTCGACTTCCGTAAATACGCAGACCGTTATCTGGCCGAGGTTCAGTACCGCTTTAACCGACGCTTCGATCTTGGCACTATCCTCAAGCGCTTCATTCGCGCTGCGGCGATTACTACCCCATTCCCTGAAGCTGACATTTGGGCGGCTGAGGTATGTAACTAATCAGGTTACGATTTTTGGGGCCGAGATGACTAAATCAGGAAGAGCAGAGGTGGCTATGTCAACTTAAAGCCATGTTGGCTGTTATAATCTATGTCTCTATTAATAACTCATGTGATCAATATGCCTACACCTACGCTCATCTGTGGATCTTTAGCCTACGACATCATCATGGTGTTTAACGACCAGTTCAAAAATCACATCTTGCCTGAACAGATACACATTTTGAATGTCTCCTTTCTTGTGCCGGATATGCGTCGGGAGTATGGCGGCTGCGCAGGTAACATTGCCTATAATTTGAACCTGCTCGGTGGCAATCCCTTGATTATGGCGACAGTAGGTGATGATTTCAGCCCTTACGCTTCACGCTTGGAGAAGTTAGGCTTATCGCAACAATATATTCGACATGTGCCGGACAGTTTCACTGGTCAAGCTTTTATCACAACCGATATGGACAGTAATCAGATTACTGCTTTTCACCCTGGTGCGATGAACTTCTCAGAACAGAACCATGTGTCCGATGCCAAGGGTGCCACGCTCGGTATCGTATCACCAGATGGGCGTGCAGGCATGCTGCAACATGCGCAGGAATTCCATGCGGCGGGTATCCCTTTCGTGTTCGATCCGGGTCAAGGTATGCCAATGTTTAGTGGTGATGAATTATTAAACTTCGTCAAGCAGGCAGATTATGTGACTGTGAATGACTACGAGGCCAAGCTGTTGCAAGATAAAACTGGAAAAAATATTAACGAGCTTTGCAAATTGACACGTGCTTTTATCATTACTCTCGGTGCAGAAGGGTCTCTGATTTATGCTGATGGTAAGGAAGTGCGCATCCCAACACCTAAGGCTGAGAAATTGCTTGACCCTACTGGTTGCGGTGATGCTTACCGTGCCGGTTTACTGCACGGTATTCAAGAGGGCTGGGATTGGGATACCACCGGGCGCCTTGCCTCCTTGCTAGGTTCTCTGAAAATCGCCAGCCTTGGCGGACAGAATCACAAGCCGACACGCGACGAGATTTCCAATTTGTTTAAAAAATCCTTCGATTATTCCATTAGCCTGTAATTTTTTCTTCTGCGCGATCTTGCTTTTTCGCTTGTGGGGAAGAGCAAGTGCTAGCAGCCGGTCAGACTTGAAGAAAATCGGCTGCAAATTTAGCTGAGAGGCGAAACATGCCCTCGTTCAGCTAATTTTTGCTACGATTCTTTAAGTCCGACCGGCTGCTAGGGTGCGACAGGGTGATGTGAACTCTTTACTCTGAAATCCGCGTTAATAATACTACAAGCGTATTTTCATTGGGCCGGTGGCATATAGCCGGCAGGCATTTCCGCGCCATCACCAAAGAAATGATTTTCCATTTGTTGAACTAAGTATTTGCGAGCATGAGCCTCTGCGAGATTTAATCGATTTTCGTTGACCAGCATGGTCTGGTGTTTAAGCCACCCTGCCCAAGCTTCTTTCGAAACTTGCTCGAAAATGCGTTGTCCCAACTCGCCAGGATATGGTGCGCGATCTAGTCCTTCTGCCTCGTGGCCTAATTTGATGCAGTTTACCATTCTTGTCATTATTAAACTCTCCGATTATTTAGTTCTAGGTATAGATTCTGACATTAATCACAAACGCCCGCAAAGATTCAATTTCACCTCCACGTAAGATTTGATCATATGTTCTTAAGAAAGACTTTAGAGCGGCGCTGATAGTTGTAAAGCATTTTCTTCTGTGTAGGCAATTGTTCGGCATCCGTTTCCTTAAAGCCTCGTTCGATAAACCAGTGGGCAGTACGCGTGGTTAATACGAATAGTTTGCGCAGACCTTGTGCTTGCGCCTCGGCAAGAATGTACTTAAGTAGTATGTTGCCGTAACCTTGTTTTCGGTAGTCGGTTTGCACAGCGAGGCAAGCGAGCTCGGCAGCTTGCTCTGTGATAAATGGATACAATGCGGCGCAGCCAATAATGCGGCAGTCGTGTTCCAGCACCACAAAGCGCCCAATTTCACGTTCCAGTCGTTCGCGCCCACGTCTTACCAGTATGCCTTCAGTTTCCAAGGGTTGCAGCAGTTGCAAAATGCCACCTACATCATTAATAGTGGCATCACGTAAAGTGTTGAGTGTTTTTTTTACCACCATGCTACCGATACCGGTATCACTAAACAGCTCTTGTAAAATGGCACCGTCAACATGCCGATTGATCAGGTGCGTGCGAGCTACACCTGCTTCGCAGGCCTGCAGCGCGCAGGGCAGGAACAGTGATACATCTTCCGGTAGTTTGCTTTTTTTGGACAGAATGGTATTTACATCGGCTACGGTTAATTCGCGCAGTAAATTGCCGTGCTTATCTTGCACGCCGTCCATCTCAATCAAAAAAATCAGTTTGTCTGCGTCGAGCGCGATCGCGGTACGCGTCGCTACCTCTTCCAAGGTAAGGTTGAATATTTCACCGGTAGGAGAATAGCCAAGCGGTGAAAGTAAAACAACTTCATTATGCTCAAGTCGGTCTCTAATCGCTACAGCATCTACTTTACGCACGCTACCAGTATGCAGCAAATCCACGCCATGAATCACGCCCATCGGCTGGGCAGTGATGAAATTGCCTCCCGCGACACGAATATCTGCGTTGGCCATGGGTGAGTTCACCAAGCCCATCGACAGTAGGGCCTCGATCTCTACCCGCACGCGTCCCACTGCTTCTTTTACGCATTGCATAGTTTCTGAATTGGTTAGGCGAATACCATGGTGATAGTGGTCTTCAAGATTGTTGCGTGATAAATGACGTTCGATTTGTGGACGAGCGCCATGCACTAATATGAGGCGTACACCCAAGCTGGAAAGCAGATTGAGGTCATGAGTCAGCTCAACGAACTTACCATCTGCTACAACTTCACCGCCAAACGCTACAACGAAAGTGCGGCCACGGAAGGCGTTAATGTAAGGTGCAACCGAACGAAACCAGGAAACAAATTCGGTGGGGGATATAGGACTGTATGGCATATTTTGCCTGCTTGCTAACGGATTGAATAATGGCCCAGGATAAGGCGCTTTATGAATGATGCCATGAGCCTAAGGTCGATTGGGGATGTTATGGTGTCATTCATAGTAATATTTATGTCGGATAGATTATGGCACTGCAAAAATAATGCTCAAATTGGGTTGCGGATTATTTAACTTGGCCGGCACATTGATTGCCTATTGTAGAGTTAGCAGTGACTTTTGCAATCCAGTAAATGAATTTTACATGGCAGTCGGAATGTCGAAGGTTTAATCAATATAGATGTGGCCGTTCTCGTGATTATATGTGATGGCCATATTTCAAGTTGGTATCTAGTAAACACAACTAACACGAACCGATATGAATTTTTTAAAAAAGAGTTGCAAGGTAGGCGATTAAAGTAAATTTGCATCTACAAAATGGAAAGGAAATTTAACGCAAACTGAAAGTGCCTGAATATTAGGAGCTTATGCAAAACGCAGGCTAGACATCTATCTGATGTTCTTAAGTGATGCGCTGGCAAAATCATGAAAGAATGAACCTCTCATTAATTTGGTTGCTGGTGCGCCCGGCGGGAGTCGAACCCACGACCCTTGGCTTCGGAAGCCAATACTCTATCCAGCTGAGCTACGGACGCTAGCATGGCTGAAGTATAACTTACCCATGCTTACCGTGCACACTGTAGTATCTGCCAATTTGATAATCAAGCATGAAGACAATGATGTGTTTTTGTACAAATACTTTTTTAAAAGCTTGGATAATTTAGTAAAAATTAATGGGCGCTGGTAATTCTCCGTTGCGGAGAGTTGCGCTGCTTAATACTCGTTGAGCCAAGGGTGTATATTAAATACACATGCACTATATCTTGATATAGTATGAAATCTGAAGTTTTATAGTTTGGTTGGGTATAAGTGTACGTGATGCTAATGGCATAAGCAGATTCTTGAATAAATATCAAGTAGCTGGCGGGGTTATATATTTCTCCAGCCAGCTAAAAAAACTTGCGTAATATAAATTGGCAATGATAAACTTCGAGGGTATAAAAGAGACCACAAGCGAAACAAGTTTTTTAACTGGTAGTATTGGAAAGGAAGAAAAGATATGTTTGAGAATGTGAGTACTGGCGACGTTCTTGTAATGTACTTATGGATTTTTGGATTTATTTTTGGGTTGGCCATAATCTTATTTAAAAAGAATTCTTAAAAATAAAGCTAAATAGTGCTGTAAATAATTTGGGTATGGTTTTTAGTCCTTTGCGAAACATGGAGTGGCTATCACGGCAGTTGATAAGCCAGCAACTTGCAAAGTTGTTAGGGGAAGGTTAAATTGAAGAATTTTAAGAATAAGGGGGGGAAATGCGCAAATCTACATCCATGTTGTCGTCATGGCTTACATTAATAGCCGCCGTTGTACTGGTGTCAGGAACTTCTGCCTCTGCGGACACTGGAAAAATTACTGCGAATCCCGCTAACGGTAAAATCATCTTTAACGAAGGAAAGGGGGACGTCCCTGCTTGCATGTCTTGTCATGGTGAAAATGCATTGGGAAATGATGACATGGGGTCGCCCCGGCTGGCTAATATTGGTTATGTGTATCTCGTTAAGCAGCTGAGCGATTTTGCTGCGGACAGGCGTGTGCCATCTGGCATGGGCATGGTAATGAACGGATTTGCAAAGGAGTTGTCTGAGCAAGATCACCGAGATGTGGCTGCATTCGTAGATAGCTTGCCCAGAAAATTTGAGCCGTCTGATTTGAAGGTTCTTAAAGAAGATGGGCATGAAGTTGGCAAGACATATTTGGGGAAGCTTCTGGCTCATAGTGGCGTAGAGGGTAAAGTGGCCTCTTGCTACTCTTGTCATGGATTTAATGGGCGCGGTGCTGATCCTATGTTCCCAGCAATTGGAAATCAAAAATATGTATATTTGGTTAATCAATTGAAAAGTTGGCGTGATGGGACAAGGTCTAATGACCCGGTAGTTGGTGGAGTTAATATGATGCAAGCTGTGGCAAAAACGCTTACAGATGACGACATATATAATGTTGCTGCATATTTGTCTTCTGCTCCACCCGTTAATGTAAGGGACGGTGTTCTTATAGATAATCAAACTGTTTTGAAGGAAATCGTAGTTCGGTAGGTATCTTTAGCTATTGAATAATATTTAGTTTACGAAATCCCCGCGACGAATAATTTCGGACGCGGGGATTTCGTCTATTTGAAAAGTATATTAAGCGGTTGGGGGTGATTCAGTATGGCAATTAGCAATATGAAGCTTGGAGAAAAATTGCTATTTGGGGGTTTTGCGCTTATTGGTATTATGGCTTTTATCAGTTGGATAGTGCTAGAAGTTGTCAGGTCGCGTTTAGATAAGCCGATGTTTCCAGTTCTCCAATATGAATTTTCCGAGCAAGGCAAGCACGGATCAGCGTTATTTCGTACATCGGGATGCACTATCTGTCACCGTGCAATGCGCAACGGTACAAATATGGGGCTGGTGCTCGACGGGATCGGTTCAAAACGTACGCTTGAACAGCTGAACAAATTTCTATCGGATCCAGAAGCAACATATCCTGGTCCAACGATGGACCATGGCCCATCTAAAGGAGCCGCTTTTGTAGCGGAAATGCCGCAAAAGGATTTGCAAGCGATCGCCGTGTTTCTATCCGAATTACGAGCCAATCCAGGATCTAATGCGTCGCGATTTCCTCCAGCGGGCGGGGAATCCAAGTTTATTGATGAGATGATCAGGATGTGGGCGCCAGATAGCTGGAAATCGGAATATAAAGATGTACGTGATGAAGCGCCATTAAACGCGAAAGAGAATTAGCATGATGCAGGAACAAAATGAGCCATGGACTCAGGATAAAGAATACACCAAATATACAATATGGTTTATCTATGCATGCATCATTTACAGCATAATTGGTTTTTCATGGGGGGCGTTGATGGGTGGCGTTCCAACATTTAGGCACTATATTAATAGCGGAATACCCGGGCACAGGATCGTTTTAGGGCATACCCACATTAATTTGCTGGGATGGGTGGAGATGGCTATTTTTGGCGCGGTTTACTATCTTATACCGCGGCTGGTACGCCGTTCCATATACAGTCTGCGGTTGGTGAAAGTACACTTCTGGATGCATAATCTCGGTCTTCTGGGGGTTGTTATTTTCTTCTGTTCAGCAGGGTTGGTTGGAATTTTTGTAGATGATGGTGGGGAGTTGCTCGCATCACAATTTATGTCACTTGCGGGCATTTTCGGTAGTATAGTTTTACTAGCTAATATTATATGGGGATATAATATAT
>NZ_CAKMNW010000007.1 GCF_927904885.1 Candidatus Nitrotoga sp. M5 | reverse complement strand
CTTTCCAGTCTCTCAAGAATGAGCCAGAAACACCATACAAGCTTGTCGAAGGGCTCCAGTTGCGAAGCGGGTGGTTCGACAAGCTCACCACGAACGGTTAAGTGAACAGCATTGTGGTTAGACCAATGAGTTGAATCCGGATAATCCATTAGCCCGGTTATTCCTTGTCACCCTCGCGAAAGCGGGGGGCAGGAGGGAATCCAGCAAAATAAACTGCCCGCGAAGCGAACAAAACTTACCGCTTGCGGTAAGTTTGAGGGGCGGACTAACCTTGAGATTGCGCGGCGAAAACCCCTTCATAGTTGGGAAAGCGGCGAGTTCAGGGCGGGAGGCGCTTCATTCATGCTCATTTTTGTCCTCAATCTCAAATCTCAAGACGCAGCTCCAAACGCGGAACATCGGCAGAAGTCGGGATATCTTCGCGCAGGGGGAAATCAGCAAAATGTTCCACCAATGCCCAGCCATCGAACGCGATCTGTGCTGCGTTCTTCTCGACACCGGTCATCAGGACCAAACGCTGCTTTGCCTCCATGAATCCAATTATCGGTAAATCTCGCGCCGGTTGCCAACCTGCACCACGAGCACGCGCAATACACCGTCTTGAATGTCGCAAATCACCCGGCAGTCACCCACGCGATAACGCCAGAAACCACCCAGCGAGCCGGTCAGCGCTTTGCCTGAGTCGCGCGGATTTTCCCGTCCGGCGACCCGCTCATCCATAAAATCAACGATGCGCCGCGCCGTCTGCTTGTCCAGCTTGCTTAGCTGCGCTTTGGCCGTCTCCGCGTAATCAATTGTCCAGGCCAAGGTCTTTTCTCACGTCAGCAGCGGAATGCACCTGTTCTTGTCCCTTGCGAACACGCTCCAGCACGTCGGCGGCAAGGTAATAGTCCTCCATTTCCTCGATGCCATGCTCGATGATTTCGCGCAGGTAGTACGCTTTAGTGCGTCCGGTATGGGAGGCGAGGTAATCAAGCCTTTGCTCGATTTCAGGGGCAAGGCGAATCGAAGTTGCCATATTAAAGTTTCTCCAATTGAATGCGTGTATTCACTGTATCACAACGCTATTATTCTGACCAACCGTTGCCACCCTGCTTGCAACGCCCCTACTTGCGGCCTTTGCCCTGCTTGCCTGAACCAGCCGTCATCTTCGTATAAAGTTCAAACAGTTTTTCCAGCCGCTCAGTATCGTTCTTGAAGCAGCGGCCGGTGTAAATGCGCTCCAGCACTTCGTCGTTGCGCTCGTGGGCGTGGCGCAGGTTGTCTGGCATGTTGTCCGGGTCTTACAGCTCGGCAATGGTGGCGGGGAAATGGGCCTCACGCGCCAGCAGGATGGACTCGGCGCAGGCGGTCAAGTCGGCCTTGTTTTGTTCGATGAACAGCGGTATGAGGAAGGTGTTCCAGCCGAGGGTGTTGGAGTACGAAAAGTCAGTGCGCATCCGCACGCAGACTGTGCCAATCCAGACCCAGTGCAGGCGCGAGGCGATAAGCGCCATGTTCCAAAGGGGGGGCGTCGAAGAGGGCGAAATTTCGGTCGCCGATGATTGTTTCACCTTCGATCAAACCCATTGGTAAGTATGGGCGATTTTCGGAACTTACCCTCGGCACAACAATGGTGACTTTGCTAGATTGATGTCGAATTTCGGTAAAGCGATAAGGTGTGTTGGCTTCCTGTTGTGTTTGCTTCTTTGGGCTTGCCAAGCGCATCTGGCGAACTCGCTCAACACGCTGTTGAATCTCAGAAATCTTGACCGCTTATGCTGCATCATCCACATCCAACCAAAGACAATACCTTTGTTTGCCATTGATGAATTCTTCAGAATTGGAAAAATTGCGGATAAAGGCTTGGGCTTGCGGCCATGCTTGGATTAGTTGCTCCTTTTCCTGAAAATCAAAGAAAAGATGACCACCATCAACTGGTCCGCTACCACGATCCATTGCCGTAATCTCAGCCAGCGGACTTACAACCTTCTCCACCACTGTGTTCATACCGGGCACCAAATAGGCATTGATGTGCTCGACTTCTTGGACGAGTGAACTACCGTCATCACCCATTGAGAAAATCCGGCGCAGCTTGCCTGTGTGATTTTTGCACGCTCGTATCCGGCTGAGGTTCAGTGATTGTGGGGCACTGAAGAGTGCTCCATTGTAAATGGTTGTTTGTGAGATCTCGTAGTGTTTCGTATTAATTTACGGGTACTAAACAGTGGCCGCAACACACGGGGATATGATCATACGGGACGGGACATGTGATTTTATGTGATGGTTTGTTGATGCCACAAAGCCCGAAAATTCTTACACTGGCCTTACACGGCGCAGAAACAACTGGAAGTTCAAACGGCCTGAAACGCTGAAAACTTTATGGATATTGGTACCCCGGAGACGAATCGAACGTCCGACCTACCCCTTAGGAGGGGGTCGCTCTATCCACTGAGCTACCGAGGCGCGTGTGCATTCTAACGCAAATGAGCTTTGATCACACCTTTGCTACTCAGCATTTATTTAGTCAGAGTTATTCAAAACAAAGTGAGGTTCAGGTCTAACATTCTAACAAAATATTGGAATGTTAGACCTGAATCTCTGGTTATTTCGCCCCCACTGATTTTTGTAAGTATATCCACGAGATGTGGAACGGGCTGCGTTGAAGCGAAATGCAGCAGCGCATATTTTTACTCATAACCATCCGTCGGGACTGGCAGAACCTAGCAAATGTGACGAAAATTTAACCGAGAAGTTTAAGCGCGTATTGGCACTGGTGTATGTTCGCGTCCTTGATAATCTCGTTGTCGGAGGAGAAGTGGCGATGAGTTTTGCTGAACGAGGGTTGTTATGAATAATATACTTTGGCCTCCAAGACGGGTGGTCATTTTGGTGTGCTAGACGGTATGTATGAAACATAGGTATCGTGTAGACTGATGACTTATAACAGCTAAATTATTGAATTTAAAATTAATATATTTTTAAAACGATCTCCTTAGTCGGACAAAATATCTTGCTGACCAAGATTTTGTCAGGTCATATATTTTTAAATATATGATTTTAGACATGTCGTACATCTATCTGCTTGAAGAAATAAAACTAAAAGGTAAAACTGAAAAACCTGAAATTTCAATGAGTTGTAATACTGAAAACTCTGGAAACTATAAACAAGATTTACTTCTTTCTAAACATTGAAAATGTTGAAGGTGTAAATGACTTAAAAGAAAATCAAGCAATTGAATTTAGTTCCAACCTGACAATTATCTTTGGTGCAATTGGTTCAGGTATATCAGGCTATGTACGATTGCTCAAAAAAGCATTTTATTCATAAGCCCCATCGTAATTTCCTCTTCCCTATTAAGGATTAACCGGATTATGTACACATGAAAATAGCTTTTTTTTCTTCGCTGGTTTTATTGTTGTCCGCTGGAAATTCTCTTTCCTTACAACTGTCGCCAGTTTCTGACACTGTTCCGCCAATTGCAGCGCCTGAGTCTATGCCTGCTATTCCTTCTTGTCAGTGGCTCTTTGATGCAACTGTTACCCTTGGTGGTTGGCAGCCTGATACTGATTTTCCTGTACTTATAGATACTATATGCCGTGTCAAATTTTTTCAATTAGACACATACTGGTCTTATCAGACTGGTCCAACTAGCCCGACTTGTCCTTCCGGGTATGGTTTAGATGCTCCTTATTGGATGTGCTATAGATCGGCTTCTTATGTTCCTCAATGCCCTGACGCTTCTCCTGCATATACTTACTCTGCTTCTACTGGATTGTGTTCGCGCCCTGCTGTAACGTCAGGCTTGCCTCTGGGTGTCCGACCTGAAGAGTTAGGCGCAAGTTCTGCGAGTTGCTCCGCTGATTCTGATCCATTATCAATGAATGGATACGACACACCAATCTGGAGTGGCGACGATTCGGGCAACAATAACTTTGCTGGCGATCCAATCAACACTGCCATCGGCAATGTTGTTGAATCAGCACGTGACTACCGAGGCAGCGGGCCGTTCCCAGTAAATTTTTCCAGGACCTACAATAGCTTGCCAACGCTGGTTCCTGGCATTGTCAACAGCTTGGGGGGGAACTGGCGTGGTACTTACGATGCCAATATCGTTACCCATGATGGTGATATTTATGTATATCGGCCCGATGGGAAGGCAGCTAAATTTTCCCTTGTCAATGGTGCATATGCGTCGGCAAGCGACGTTGTCGCCACACTGACGCCTGTGCAGGCAAACGGGCAGCCAGCGGGATGGGTTTATACGACAGCAATCTACACAGTCGAAACATATGATGTCAATGGTCTTTTGAAGTCCATAGCAAACAGAAACGGCTTGGTTCAAACATTGGCGTATGACGGCAATGGTTTGCTCTCCAGCGTAACTGATCCTTTTGGGCGCGTGCTGCAATTTGCCTACGATGCCTCAAGTCGGCTGGTGACACTTACCGGACCGGATTTCACCACGATTCAGTATACTTACGATGCGAATAACAACCTGATCTCAGTTACCTATCCAGACAGCACAACGACAGGATACCAATATCAAAACAGTGCATTCCCAAGCCTGCTGACCAGTCGAATTGATGCAGAAGGTGTAATCGTCTCTACCTGGGTCTATGATAGTCAAGGTCGCGCGATCGGCAATCAGTTGGCAAATGGAGTAGCAGCTATCACTGTCCTGTACAACCAGGACAGCACCGATGTTACTGATGTCCGCGGCGTGACTCGCACACGCCAGTTCCTACGTATTGGCAGCAGCAAGAAATTCGTCAGTATGACAGTAGCGTGCAGTGACTGCGATACGGGTCTAACGCGCACTGTCAGCTACGATAGTAACGGATTTGAAACCGGCAGTACCGATTTCAGTGGTCTCACGATCCAGAACACACGCGATTCGCGTGGATTGGTGTTAACCAAGACAATTGCAGTGGGAACACCACTGGCGCGCACCATCAATTACACTTGGCATCCTATATTTCAAAAACTGACTAGTATTGTTTTACCTAATAACCAGAATTCTCAGTTCGAATACGACGACAAAGGCAATCTCACTAAACGAACGATGACGGCCGATGGTGTAAGCAGAGTCTCGACATACCAATATAACGCTATTGGACAGCTGATCCAGGTAACGAATCCCGGCGCCGATGGCAAGAATGTCACAACCTTGACCTACGATGCGCAGGGCAACCGTGCCAGCGTAACGAATGCATTAAATCAATCCGTACTTTTCACCCAATACGATGCCAACGGCCGTTTACTCAGCCTGACCGACGCGCGTGGCCGTTCGACAAGCTTCACATACGATGTCCGAGGCCGATTATTAAGCCAAGATACTGCCGGAAGTGTCATCACCTTTAACTATAACGCCACAGGCAATATCACCCAAATTCGCCAAAACAATGGCCAAATACTCAACTATACCTATGACAGCGCCCATCGCCCAACAGGCTATAGCGATACCAGAGGTAATAGCATTGTCTACACTCTCGATGCGGCCGGCAATAAAATACATGAAAATATCTATGATCCCAACAACCAACTCAGCCGTACCCATAGTTATATCTATGACGAACTCAATCGTCTTCGAATTGATATCGGCGCCGACAACCAAACAGCCAATTTAGATTACGACACCAATGGCAACCTTACCGACCAAACCGATCCCAAAGGCAACCCAACCAGCTACGCCTTTGATAGTTTAAATAGACTAATAGATACCACTGATGCCAATAATGGCCAGACTAGCTACAGCTATGATGACAGAGACAACCTTACATCGGTTGCCGATGCCAATGGCAACACCACAACGTACAGTTACGACGCATTTGATAACCTAATTGAGCAAAACAGCCCCGATACTGGGCTCAGCACGTTTAACTATGACCAAGCCAATAATCGACTGAGCAAAACCGATGCCAGAGGCCGCCTCACCAGCTATCAATATGACGTGATCAACCGCCTCACCCATGTTAACTATGCCGATACCAGCCTCAATATTAATTACTACTATGACAACTACGCACAAAATGATAATTACCCAGACCAGCACGGTATCGGCAGATTAACCGGCCAAACAGATAACAGCGGGACAACCGACTATTACTACGATATCCGTGGCAACTTAAGCCATCAACTCATTCAGCGAGGTGAGCAAACATATAGCCTGAACTATCTCTATAACAACACCGACCAACTCACCCAAATCATTTACCCCGATGGCAGAACCGTTGATTATAGTTATGACACAGTCGGTAATATCAGCCAAGTCACCACCACCGATGATCTGGCGACTACCCAATCCATTCTAAACAGCATGCACTACCAAGCCTTTGGCCCGACGACCAGTCAAACCGTTGGTAATGGTATAACCACTAGCCAAATTAACGACTTAAACTACCGTAATGCGCAACTAGTTACCCCTAATATACTAGAGCGCACTTACGATTTTGATGCCAATAGCAACATCATCAGCATTACCGACTGGCTTGAAGCCAACAACAATCAGCAATTTGACTATGACAAGTTAAACAGACTAACCGATGCCAACAGTGCCAGCTATGGTGACATCTACTATCAATACGATAGCGTTCATAATCGCACCAACAAAGCCACTCTGTACAACAGCTTAACGCAACAACAAGGCACCGTCTACGACACAGAGAGTAACCAAATAGTCAGCATTATCAACAACACCGTCAAGACCTACCATTACGATGCCAATGGCAACATCACCGACGATGGCCGCTACCAATTTAGCTACGGTGACGATAATCGCCTACATTCCGTCAGACAAAACGGCTCAACTATTGCAAATTATAGCTACAACGCTCAAGGCCAACGTAGTCTTAAAAAAGCCGGTAACACCACCACTTATTATTTTTATAGCCCAAGCGGCCAACTGCTAACTGAAATCGACAGCTTAGGCAACACCCAAAAAAACTACCTCTATGCCAATGGACAATTAGTCGCGATCGCTCACACAGGTGCGACTACAACTGCACAAGAACTGATTTTAGATAACCTTGATGCCAGCTATTCAGACAACTGGCCTTTATCAACAAGCGTTCAAGGTTATACCAACAGCAATTACCAATATCATGCTAAAAGCTCAGGCAGTACCAGTACCGCTGATGTAGGTACGCCGATTGATAACTTACAAGCGACTTACAGTGACAACTGGCCGCTTTCGACCAGTGTTAATCAATACTATGGTACTAACTACCAATACCATGCACCCAGCAGCAGTACCACAACGGATACACTAGGTACGCCAATTGATAACCTACAGGCAAATTATGTAGGTACATGGCCACTTTCAACGAGCGTGGCTCATTATTACGCAAGCAACTATCAATATAATGCAGCCGGCACAGGCGCTAACACCGCCACATGGACAAGCAATATCAGCACCACCGCCAGTTATGATGTCTATGCCTACTGGACAGCAGCAGCGAACCGAGCCAGCAATGCCCAATACACCATTTATCACACATCAGGCAATGATACGGTTACCGCCAATCAAAAAGAAAACGGCGGGCAATGGAATCTACTTGGCACATACACCATGGATACTGCTAGCACCATCGTCTTAAGCGATAATGCCGATGGCTATGTCATTGCCGATGGCGTGACAATTGTACCGGCAGGCACCCAGCCCAATACCACCATCCAAGCTGAAACCGCGACATGGCCACTTAATGTACCGAGCACAGCCAGTTATGATGTCTATGCACACTGGGCAGCTGCACCCAACCGAGCAAGTGATGCTAAATACACCATTAACCATAGCAACGGCTCAAATACCGTGACCGTCAACCAACAACAAAATGGTGGGCAATGGAATCTACTGGGTACCTATACCTTAGATACAACTAGCACCGCAGAGTTAAGCAGTGATGCTAATGGCTATGTGATTGCTGATGGCATGACTATCCTGCCAGCAGGCACACCACCTGACCCAACAGCGCCAACCTACGAAATCGCGACATGGACACCGAATCAAGCAGGTAGTTATGAAGTTTATGCACGTTGGACCGCAGCAAGTAATCGCGCCACGGATGCTAAATACACCATTAGCCATACAGCAGGCAGTGACACCATTACTGTCAACCAACGTCAAAATGGTAGTGGCTGGCGGTTATTAGGAACATATACATTAGATGCGACAAGCAGCATCACATTAAACGATGATGCCGATGGCTATGTGATTGCCGATGGATTAAAGCTGACGCCAATCACCACCACGACCACAACTAACGGTCTGTACTATGTACATAATGACCATCTAGGCACACCGCAAACGATAACAGACCAACAGCAACAAATTGTTTGGCAGGCCAATTTCGATCCCTTTGGCAAGGCCACACTGCTTGTCAATACACTCGAAAACAATGTCCGTTTCCCGGGGCATTATTTTGATGTGGAGACGAGTTTAGATTATAACTACTTTAGATATTATGATCCTGAGGTAGGCAGATACATTACCAGTGACCCTATTGGTTTGGCAGGGGGGATTAATACTTGCAGCTATGTTAGTAGTAACCCATTAAGCAATGTTGATCCGACTGGATTAGATGTAACTGTTGCACTTTATCCTGGTGCTTTAAGCGCCGGGCACGTTGGTATCGGTGTTAATTCTTCCAGTACGACTGGATTTTACCCATCACCGGGATCATCTAGTTTGTCTTTGGCGTTTAGCCAAACTGTCCCAGGTGCGTTGCTTCCTGATATCCGTACTCCAATTGTAACTATCATAATTCCTGCAACGCCAGCACAAGATAAAGCAATTCAAGATTTTATCTACGTAGGTAGATTTTTTCCAGGTAACTATAATTTATACGGTAAAGATGACGGTGAAAATTGTGCAACGACTGTAAGAGATGCGCTTGGTGTTGCTGGAATTAATACGCCATCGACAATTTATCCACGAGAGATTTTGAAAAACCTACAACAAAAATTTATACTGGGACGATAATAATGATGCGATTCGTTGGTTTGTTTGCGTTGGCTGGGATGCTCATTCCAATAGTACTGAGAGGAGCTTGGGTATTAGTGGATCGCTACCTAGGTAGCAATCTTGATATTCAAGTTGCTATTCAGAAATTGACTCTTGTGTTGTGGCCTAGCTGGTTGATGGGTCTAGCTGATGTTCCTAATAACCAAGAAATCCAATTATTTCTAATTTTGCTTGCAGTTAATATTATCTTGTATGCCGTTCTTGGTGTACTAATTTGGTTGGGTTTGAAAAGTCATGTTAGTTTTTATGGGATTGCGGGCATTATGATGGTTGCGCTGTGGTGGTGGGTGTTGACACTTTAAAAAAGTTCGTTAAAAAAACTGTGGTTCAGGTAGCTTACCAAGTGCATGATACAGTGACAATTATAACATTTCGTATGTCTTATAACCGTAAGCTTTTCTCATAGTAACTTTGGCCTTGTTATTTAATCCCTCAACAACGCCGCTTGAAAACGCTTTTTTGGCCTGAAATAGCAAGCGTAGCCTAAACTAGCGTAGGTTGGCGCTGATCTTGCGAAGCCCAACATCACAAGTAAAACACAGGGGCAAGTCTAGCCAAGTAGCACAACCCCTCTTGTTGTTCTTCTTCAATAAACCAGGATAATCCATTAGGCAATTTAACCAGCCTCGCCCTTTGAAAAAGATGGATTAAGGGGGATTTTTGTGTACCTGCAATGCTCAAATCCCCCCTAGCCCCCCTTTTTCAAAGGGAGATGTGAAGTTATCGCGCGAATCAGGTCTAATGGATTATCTGGGATAAATAAAAAGCCACCCACCTCCGTTATTCCGGAAGCGAGTGGCCTTTTTATAACAACTATTGTTGAACCGATTTAAGTGTTGCGCTATCAAAAAGATCTGACGTAAGTTGCAAAAAGTGGACAATGCGGATCCGAGTCCGGAAGGTCGCTTTGAACCGCTTCATCATTCAGTTCGAAGGGCAGATTGAACTTAGTTAATCACCCCTCGTTTACACGAAATTCCGGCTTCCTCTGCAACTCAGTTAACAAATGCTTTACGAATAGTTTTTTCATCGGGCAATGCACTTACATGCCAACGTATGAGCTCTATTCCCGCAGCGGACAGCGCCTTCACCTTCTTAGCATCAGCTTTAACGCGTATTTTTTTCTGATTTGATTTGTCATCAAGCTCTACGGCGGCGATGACAGTTGAATCCTTGAGACATACAATAAAATCTAGGCTCATACAATTGATACGGTTGTTCCACACACTGCAATTACAACCCTTATTCACGGCAAGCACTTGGGATAACTGCACTTGTGCTAATACAATGCACTGAGGCAGTGCTGCAACAAGGCGATGATAAAGAATTTGCTCTGGCCCTGACAGTGGTTTTTTTGCATGGTATGGCCAAGCTTCATTGCTTTCACCAGAAGATTTACGCATTTTTAAAAAAACAATAATAAATGCAACAATTATTATTAGAACAATTGCAGCTAATAGCATCTTCTCCACACGATTTCCTTAAAAATGTATTAAACGATCTAAACCTCCATTTAAGTATCAAATTTGAATTAGAAAATGATACAGAGGGAATTTAAATTTTTGTTAAAGTGCAGCTCGTTCGAACACTATAGCTTGCCACTAAAGCTATAGCGGCATTTGTAGTCTAATCTTCAATTGAAATAGAACAATTACTAATTACTATCCGCCTGTTCGGGCAGTTCGATGTAACTGCCATATCTTAGTTCCCGTTCTCGAAAATTTTTCGTCAAGCATCGCAATGATTTTGCTGTTGTTGACTTGGCTTAAAAGTCTAACTTGTCTGTTTATAAAAGAAATTATTCTTCGTTGTCCAAATAAATTAAGGTGGCACCTTGCTGCAATTTAAGCGTAGATTACAAGTGAATCGAAGCAAAAGACTTCCTGGTAAGTTTAAGAGGCAGCATTGGCCCACCAATAGCTTGTAGCCAAAGCTCACTTGTCGGTCTTATGAGGAGCTCTACATAAGTCCGACATCCTGACGGGCACAACGTTTATCCTGATGTCTGCTTCAAGATGTAATTTGATTGGAATATTTTGTTAGCTTACGGGACTTTGTGAGGCTGTAAATGGAATTGAGTAAATCTAAGATTGAGTTTGCGACACGCAGTTATAAACAGGCGGGATTTGGCAGCTATTGTAGGGCACCTTTTAAAATCCAATTTAGCGAGCAGCCGTTTTGCGGCTTGCCTGCTTACCCGTTTCGTTTCAATACTGCGTTACTTGAAAATTTATCACTAAGTTATCAATAAATATGCTGCGCTCTAAATTTTTATTCGCGACTTATCCTGCTTAGCAAATTGAATTTGTTGAGGCACCCTTAAAGGAAATCGGCTGCAAATTTAGCTGAGCGGTGACTATTCCGCCACTTTTTTGGCAATAGAGCTGCTCTTACCCTGCAAAATCGTCTAGTGAGATAAACAGGTATTTCGCCGTAAGGTGAAAGTTCGCACAAACTATCCGCGCTCAGCTAAATTTCGCTACGATTCTTTAAGTCCGAAAGGCTGCTAGTGAGTAACAATTTTGGGTAAGTTTTTGGCTTGAGCACACCAGTTTTCAACTGAAGACAGTGGCGGAACTTTTTTTACCAGATTTTTCTCTTCATTGACTTCTGCCATCTTCATTTGGAGATTTTCAGCGTTTCGTTGCGCTAATTCAGGCACTGTATCCACTCCTGCATGTTCGAGCAGATCAGCATACTGAGTGCTTACACCCTTAATTCTTGACAAGTCAGCTCTATTTACCCAACTCAGTAGCATTTTTTCACTAATACCGCTTTTCTCAGCAATATCTTTACGGCCTTTTTTACTACAACATATTTCCAGAAAAGTTGTTTCTGATGTTAAACCAGCAGCTTCAAGTTTTGCTGCGTAAGCTGGGCCAATGCCTTCAATTTTAGATAGTTTGGTCATTGCATTCTCCAAGTATTTTAATTGTTTAAAATAATTTGTTCAGCATACCCGCAGCGCCGCCTAATCCGCCCAGCGAATCAAGAACAGAACCGTCAGAGCTGCCTTTGTCAACCATTTGTGGAATAACTTTCGACAAGCTTTCTAAAGCTGTGCCTTTATCAATCCCTAACTTTTCAGAGAAGTTTGATATCTTATTCTCACCGAAAATTTCTTGGACCTGATGTGGTTCTATTTCTTTATTGGCGCCATCTCCTAACCAGGAAGTAGCTAAACCTGCTAAAGCATTGTTACCCATCATTTTGGTAACAATTGTGGCAATATCAAAATCTTTGGATCCTGATTTAAAAAGGTCGCTAAGCGCGGAGGTGATTTGAGAGGTGTCTCCACGACCGCCTAATTGTGCTTTTAAAAGATTCGTTCCAATTTCGAGTAGGTCCATCATGTCTCTCCTTGTATAAACATAAGAATAGCGTTTATCTGCCGCCCCGCCCAAACTTACTTAAACCGCGTCCCATATTGGAAATAGACAAGCTTTGTTGAATTTAACATTATGGAGAGCGGAACCTATGGGGATTGTAAGGTTTTGCGGCGAGTCGTCAACTTGTATGATCGGGAGTACGTCAGCGTGAGCTCTGCGTGGCGATGGGTGCCGCCACGGAGTGACAGAATAAAGACATGCGTTCATGTTCCTGCAACCTTTATCAGCGCTCCGCAATATATATGTGCTGGTGCATTGATCACCGCCAGTATCTTCGCCATTGCCAACGTTGCTGTTCGTCATGGAACAATTGCTCGCGTGAGGGGGAGGTTATGCTGGCGCTTCTAAAAATTTGATACAGCCATAGCAATTGTTAGCTATGTTCTAAATCCCAAATCATATGAGCATCGACAAGCAGTTTGTAATAGGCTGTCAAGGCCGCGACTTGCGCTTGCAGCGCATGGGTCATCGCAGCGGTTGCTTGGCGACGCGCCAACAGCATGGCTTGTAATCCCGCTTCGCCGAGCGTATAGGCGCGCTGCATCAGCCTGGCATTTTCCTGTACGATTGCTGCGCTTTCATTGGCAATTTGCAGGCTGACATAGGTACCACGCGCAATCATGACGGCGCTCACGATTTGAGACTCAAGCTGACGTTTTTTGAGTTCGACTTCTTGGCGCGAGACTTCAACGGCTGCGATTGCTTTGGAGCTGCGCGAGTCACGAACGCCGCTAGGGAAGGGAATGCTGAGCATTAATCCGGATATACGCTCGCGTCCATCGATCTCCGAAGCATGAAATATTCCCACCGTGGGATCTGGAGTCTTGTTGGCACGTGCTCGATCTGCATAGGCTTGAACCTTTTGCATTTGAGTTTGTGCAACCCGAAACTCATCGTTTGTATCCAAGATGTGGTCGCGCCAAAATGCCGTATCCTCCTCGATAGGCAACGGCATTGGAAGTGGCATAATCTGACGTTTTATACCGGGAAAGCGGATGGATAGACGCGACCAAGCCGCAGCGGCCTGAGTCTTCACGTCGTTGCTTAAGCGTCGTTGCTCGGCCAATTCGGCACGGGCGATGCTCAAATCCAATTTAGAAGCATCGCCGGCACGGACGCGTTTTTGTACAGCTGCAAGGCTGGTTTGAGTTGACTGAAGGCTGTTTTCGGCCAACTCGCGGGCACGCTCTGCCGCCAGCCAATCTATCCATAAAGTCATCAATTCACGTGCCGCTTCGTGTATTGCCTCACCGTAGCGTGCATGAGACTCTTCGACGGTTGCTTTACCGATATTGCGATCGGCCTCGGCTTTTTCAGGAAGCCGGAAAGTTCGCTCGATACCTACATTCCACTCCTCGCGATTGCCATTAGAGATATCATTGGGGCCGTAATTTTGAACTCGGCGTTGTCCCATAACCTTGGCAGTCCATTCATAAGGCGATTTATCGAGAATGCCAGCCTCTTCCAGAGCAACGTTAAGGTTGGCCCGCAGGGCAGCTACGCCAGGATCCTGCTGCAGTAGTTGCTGCGCAATTTCGGTTGGCAAGAGTCCCGGTGGATTCACAGTCTGCACTGCTTGTACGGAACCAGAGACGGTCAACAGTCCTATCAGGAACAATCGAATTATCATGCAATTTCTCCCGCTTCAACGACTGTCGTTACCCAATAGCGCAGACCTGTGCCAGCTAATTTCTGGCGAATAGTATCGAGCAATATTGCTTTGTCTGCAGCTGCAAGAATTACCTGTATTTCGGTGACATGCGCCTGCCCCATTACCTGCTCAGCTTGACTTAAATCCCAGACGACCACGCCATGCGCAGCGGTGGGCTTGCTGGTAAAAACAATAGTGCTGGGCAACATGAGTAGCAAATCGAGCAGCTTTTCTTTAATCGTTGGCGGACACAATAGCGTTAAACATAGTTCAGACATGGGGAATCTCCTGCTTCGACAAACCGAAACGTAAATATAAAATTGGCAATAGCATCAGTGTCAGCGTCGTGGCTGTAACCAATCCACCGATTACGACGATGGCAAGTGGGCGCTGGATTTCGGAACCTGGTCCCGATGCGAACAGCAGTGGCATCAGCCCAAAAGCCGTACTTGAGGCAGTCATTAACACTGGGCGTAAGCGTCGCTTTGCTCCTTGCACAACAAGCTCGCTTAACTTCATGCCTTCGCTTTGTAGTTGATTGAAATAGCTGACCAGAACTACACCATTTTGGACGGCGATACCTAGCAGTGCTATAAAGCCTACAGACGCAGGTACAGACAAATATTCGCCGGTGATCCACAAGGCGACGATACCGCCGACCAGCGCGAATGGAATGTTGCTCAGAATCAACAAAGTCTGACGGACCGAACCAAAGGTTGAGAACAACAGTACGAAAATGAGCCCAAGAGCGATCGGCACAACAATCGTCAAACGTTTAGCCGCTTGTTGCTGGTTTTCAAACTGTCCACCCCAAGTGATGTAGTAGCCAGTGGGTAAAAGCAGGTTCTGCCCGACAAGGGCTTTGGCTTCTTCGACAAAACCGACCAGATCACGACCGCCGACGTTGGCGATAACTACGCTGTAGCGGCTAGCCATCTCGCGATCGATCTTTACCGGACCTACAGCGCGTTCTAATTTTGCGACGCTAGTCAATGGCACCGTGCTGCCATCTTTAGTTGTGATCCGCATGGCCCCAAATTCGGCTGGCGATATGCGAACCGATTCAGTGCCACGCAATATGATCGGCGTGCGGCGGATACCCTCGATTATGACACCGGCTCGTTGACCATCAATTTGTGCGCGCAGAGAATCCTGGATCTCTTCAACGCTCAAGCCCAGACGGCCAGCTTGCAGGCGATCTACCGCGACCCTCAAATACTGCACACCATCGTTTTTAATCGTATACACGTCTTGATTGCCGGGGACCGTCTTGATGAGTGATTGAACTTGGCTCGCATACTCATTGAGTTTGTTGAGGTCGGGACCAAAAATTTTGACCGCTAGATCACCGCGCACGCCTATGATCATTTCCGACACGCGCATTTCGATCGGTTGTGTGAAACTGTATTGGATGCCGGGCATGGGATCGAGCACCTTACGCACTTCGTCCTTCAGCGCTTCCTTATTCTTCATGCGCCATTCGCCTTTCGGCTTCAACAGTAAGTAGGTGTCGGTCTGGTTGAGGCCCATCGGGTCGAGTCCGATTTCATCTGAGCCGACACGGGCTACAATTCCATATACTTCCGGGATAGCCTGCATGATGGCGCGTTGAATTTTTAGATCGAGCGCGGTGCTTTGTTCCAGGCTGATGGACGGTAGTTTCTCAATGCCGACTATTAAGTCACCTTCGTCCATCGTTGGAATAAAAGTCTTGCCGACCTGGGTATAGATCACAACGGCTGCAACCAACATCAAGACCGATACCCCAGCTACGATGCGTTGTCGGCGCAGGGCCCATGAAAGCATTGGTTCGTAAAGCGTCAGCAGCTTGCGGGGTAGCCACGGCTCTTCGTGCTTGATTTTACGCAGCAGATATGACGCCAGTACCGGAATAATGGTTAATGATAAAATCAGGGATCCAGCCAAGGCGAATACAATAGTGAGCGCTACCGGCACGAAAAATTTTCCTTCGAGGCCCTGAAGCGTCAGGAGCGGCAAAAATACAGTAATGATGATCAATACCCCAGAGGTGACCGGAACCGCAACCTCTCTCACTGCACGATATATTGTGTGTAAGCGTGGCAATTTACCGGCAGTGGGATCAGTCGCTAAACGCTGTACAATATTTTCGACCACCACGATGGAGGCATCGACCAGCATACCGATTGCGATGGCCAAGCCACCCAAACTCATCAGGTTCGCCGACATGCCGAAACCGCGCATCAGAATAAAGGTAATCAGTGCAGCCAGGGGCAGCACAAGGGCCACTGTAATTGCAGCCCGGATATTTCCCAGGAACAAGCCAAGCAAAATGATAACCAGAATGGTTGCTTGGATCAGCGCGGTCGAAACTGCCCCAACTGCCTTGCTGACAAGGGAGGCGCGATCATAGAAAACGTCCAATTGCACGCCTTGCGGCAGCGTTGGCTGCAGCTCGTCCAGTTTTTTTCGGACGCCTTCGACGACTTGTTGTGCATTAGCGCCAGCCAGCCCCAGCACCAGCCCCTGGACGGCCTCTTCCGTACCATTTTTGGTCACCGCACCATTGCGTGTCACCATGCCGATCTTGACCTCGGCTATATTACCGATACGGACCAATGCGCCATCTTTTATCGTCACCACGATTTCACGCAGATCGTCCAAGGTCGTGATCTTCCCCTCGCTACGCACCAGAAGTACTTCGTCTCCTTCGCCAAGTCGGCCCGCGCCATCGTTGCTGTTATTGGCGCTGACCGCCTCCTTGAGCTGTGCTATCGTCACACCGCTGGCAGCCATTTTGAGGGCATCCGGTACGACTTCGAAAGCACGAACGACGCCACCCAGCACATTTACGTCAGCCACGCCGGGCACGGTTCTGAGCACGGGACGTATGACCCAATCAAGCAGACTGCGTCGCTCGGTCAGAGACAAGCCTCCTCCATCGACGGTAAACATAAACATTTCCCCGAGCGGGGTTGTGACCGGCGCCATACCACCCACGATGCCATCCGGCAAAATATTCGCTAGCCCGCCTAGGCGTTCACTGACTTGCTGTCGCGCCCAATAGATGTCAGTGCCATCCTCGAAATCGATCGTCACATCGACCAGGCCATACTTGGAGACAGAACGTAGAATTTTGGTTTTAGGGATGCCGAGCATTTCCACTTCAATCGGCACCGTGATGAGACTTTCGATTTCCTCTGGCGTCATGCCAGGGGCTTGCATAATGACTTTAACTTGGGCGCTCGACACATCAGGGAAAGCGTCAATCGGCAACCCCATGTACGCATACAACCCCGCACCTGCGACAACCAGCGTTGCCAGCAATGTGAACAGGCGCTGTGATAATGAAATCTGGACAAGGTGGGAAAGCATTATTTGCTCTCCATCGCATTAAGCCATGCACCCTTGAGTACAACCACGCCGCTGATCGCGATCTGTTCGTTAACCTCAAGTGCGCCTTGCACGCGCACCAGCTGCCCAGCGCTCACCACCACCTTCACAGGTCTGGCTTCAAAGCCCTGTGAAGTACGGACGAACACAAATGCATGGTTGCCGTCGTGGGCTACAGCAGAAAGCGGCACATCCCAACTGCCTGGCGTGGCCGTCAGAGGCAATTCAACCGTCACAAATTCTCCAGCTCGAATCTGGCTAGTATTGCCTTCGACTTCTGCACGCAACTGCACAATCTGACTACTGGAAGAAACGATCGGACTGACACTCAAAATTCGTGCTGCAACATCCCGGCCGATCACTTTGACTTTTGTTCCAGCTGGCCAATTTGTATTGTCCGACATCGGAAGTTGAATGTTGAGCCTGAGTGAATCGGTTTGTGATATCTGTAATAATGAAGTTGTAGGCTCGATCCGTTGACCAGGTTTGACCTCAATACTGGTCACGATTCCAACCTGCGTCGCTGTCAGTGTAATGCTATCTTGTGGTTTGCCAGAATCAGCAATACGCTGGATTGTAGCGGCCGACATGCCGCTTAAACGAAGCGCCGCCTTGGCTTGGTGGAGTGCGGCTTCAGCTTCCATCAAAATTGATTGAGCCTCTTGCGTCCGGCGCTTCGGAGTGATGCCTTCATCGAACAAAGCTTGTTCACGCAGTGCCGATTGTCTTGCAAGTTTGGTGCGGGCAGTGGCTTGCAGCAACTGCAACTGTAACTGGCCAAGTTCTGAGCTGGCGATGCGTACCAGCGGTGTGCCCGGTTGCACTGCCTGATTTTGCTGAACCAGTAATTGCGCCACTAAACCGGCCACCGACGAGCTGACAACTTGTCTCGCTGTTGTGGAGGCGACCACCTCCGCAGGAAATCGCGCTTTTATCAAGTCGATTTGGCTCTGTAATGCCACGGTCTTAATACCCAATATCTGAATCTGATTATTTGGAACAATAAATTGGACCGACCGATTGGTCGCTTGAGCAGTAGCCGTTAATGCGTATGCCATCGTTATGACGCAAGCACACAAATGGAAACGTAGATTTTTCTTATTCATAATCAACCTTATATTATTGCCTGTCGACATAGCAAATATGGCTACTGCGCTCGTTAAGCCGTGGGAAAAGAATCGTGCTAAATCCACAAGTTGTTCTGTTAATGCTAAAAATCGCAATTTGCGTAGCCACGCCAAGAATCGCGAATATGGCTTGTCAGAAATTAAGTGCAATTTTAAAATTATTTATTTTCAAGTTATTTCAGTTCAGTATCATGATTTAAAAATTACCTTTACACTCAATCCATTGCCTTCATCATGAGGCGCGATTTGCAGAGTGGCACCATGAACTTCTGCGATACGATGGACAATAGGTAACCCCAAACCACTACCGCTCGCGCTTGTGCCAAGGGGGCGATAGAATCTTTCCAAAACTTTTGTTAATTCCGTTGCTGGGATGCCAGGCCCATTATCATTCACCGACAGACAAGCCAGCCCTTGCTGACGGGTAATGCTTACCCAAACCGATGTTCCCGGCTGTGTGTGGCGCACGGCATTGTCGATCAGATTGCGCAATAAGATTCGTAGTAAAACTGGGTTGCAACGCACTTCCACTTCGGCACCTTCTATCAATTCGAGATGTACGTGCTGACTCAGTGCAGTCGGGGCGATTTCAGCGATGACCTCAGCAGCAACAACTCTTACTTGGCAGGTTTCAGTCACGTCATTACCCAAAGCGTCGATGCGTGTGAGGGCCAGCAATTGTTCAATCAGATGGGCAGCTCGATTACAACCGAGAATCGCGTTGTCGAGCGCATGGTTGCGTTCTGCTTCGCTGCAAGCTGCTCTGGCAACTTGTGTTTGCGCCTTGATTGCGGCCACCGGGGTGCGTAATTCATGTGCGGCATCTGCAGTAAAACGCCGTTCTTTTTGCAAGGAGGCTTCAATGCGGGCGAACAGCCGGTTAAGCCGTTCGATCAGTGGCACCACTTCACGTGGGGCGGATGACGCATCCAGCGCCGCCAGGTTGTCTGGTTCGCGCTGTTCCACTTCGCAAGTCAGCTTGTCCAGTGGGCGCAATCCGCGCGCAACAGCGATCCATAGCAGAAGTGCCAGTAGCGGCAAAGAAATAAATAGAGGCTTAAGCATATTTCCAGCGATGCCGCGAGCCAAGTCGTCTCGGCCATCGGAACGTTCAGCCACCTGGATCAAATATTCGGCGGATTCATTCCAGGCGCTGAATACGCGCCAGCGGTGACCGTCGAAGGTGTGATCGCTAAAACCTCGCTCCTCATTTGCCAGAGGGTGTGACGGAGCATTGGCGGAATGCAGGCGGAGCTGCTTATCTTTATTCCATACCTGAAACGCGACCTGCCGGGCATATTTGTGCAGCAGCGGTGCATGGCCTGTTTCAAGTTCATTCAGCTCATGTGAAGATTGGACAATCAGCAGCGCAGCCGCCTGCGCTAAATGCGCATCCAGCACCTCGTCGAATTCCTCGCGCGCATTTTGGTAAGTAAATGCAGCCGAACCGAGCCAGACTAACGTGATCGTCGTTAGCGTCAATACAAGCAGTCGTCGCTTAAGTGATGCGCGTCGCCACATTTCAGGCCACCTTGTCGCGCGGCATCAAATAGCCCACACCGCGTATAGTTTCAATCAGTGCAGGAAAAAGCTTACGTCGCAGATGATGGATATGCACTTCCACCGTGTTACTTTCGACCTCATTGCCCCAAGCATAAAGTTGTTCTTCAAGCCAAGCGCGCGACAGTACTTTTCCCGAGTTGAGCATCAGGGCATGCAGCAATGCGAATTCCTTGGCCGAAAGCTCAACTGATTGATCCTGATACACAACACTGTGTGCAGCGGGATTAAGTTTGACTCCGGAAATTTGCAGTAGCGGATCAGTTTTTCCGCTGGCTCGTCGAACCAGTGCACGCAAGCGCGCCGCCAATTCCCCCATGTCGAATGGCTTGACCATATAGTCATCAGCACCGGTATCCAGCCCTTTAATGCGGTCATCCACTGCATCCATCGCGGTCAGGATCAACACGGGTATCTGGGCATTTATTTGTAGATTACGGCTGCGTAGACGGTGCAGCACTTCCAGTCCTGAAAGACGAGGTAGTCCCAAATCCAGTACCACTGCCGCGTATGGCTCAGTAGTGAGCGCCAGCTCTGCCGAAACTCCGTCTTTCATCCAGTCCACGGCATAGCCAAACTGTCTCAAACCAGCTTGAATCGCATCCCCTAACAGGGCATCGTCTTCGACTACTAATATGCGCATATTTATACCGTAACAATAACTCAGAACTGATGTTGTTGCGTTAAATATTATTGTATTAAAACAAATAATTAATTTAAGTTATGATTGTGATGTCCAGTTTGCGCCACAAGTTTTACTTGTTGTCATCAGGTCGCTTTCCGGGTAATCAATCCAGTATGTCGTAATACCCATCAGAATGATGATCCTTAGCCAGAGATATGAGCGACGGATACCTTCTTTCGGTTCTGCGATTTTGAAACTGGCGACCATGGAGCGTACCAGATTCTCGCGATGCATTAAGCGACTCACCACCCCCCAGCTATGTGGGTCAATATCACAAGTGGCATGGCATAGGACATAACCTTCTGCATTGCATTAAGTGATGCGTAGCGTAAAAGAGTAAGCTTAAGGGTTACTTAAGAAAAAATATTTTTTGAAGGATTTCAGAAATAAGGGGATCTCTAAAAATTTAAATTTGAGTCATTCCTGCCCTCGTGGGAATGATAAATTTTTAGAGGTACCCTTGATTAACAATTGCAGAAAGGGCGTCTCAACATGCGTGTGGAAGCTGTCGCACTGGCATATTCATTACCGAAACTCCAGTACGAGATAGTTGGCAACTGTATGCAGGATTGCTATGCAATCAAATTGCGCGCAACCGAATACCGACTGATTTATCAGGCGACAGCAAAACGCAATAAATTATCAAGATAAATTTAGCCACGGTCCTTAAGATGCGCAAAGTACGGATTGGGTAAGCGTAGGATTTTGTCTCCGATTTGGAGTTCGAAATTTTGCTGGCGAGAATACCAAAGGTATCAATATGCAATATAAAGAAGTAATTTACTTTCTCCCCAACTACCCCAAGACTATTCCATTTTTATTACGTTAAATTAAGGCCGTGTCGCATTTACTTGTTAAATTTTATTTGAATGTTATGGTTATATAGCGCCAGCTTGATGCGCTTGCTCATCAGCATGGTAGCTGCTACGCACCATCGGGCCACAGGCTGCATGAGAGAATCCCATTTCAATTGCGGCCTGCTCGAACATTTTGAAGGTATCAGGATGGACATATCGTAACACCGGCAGATGACTGTTGGAGGGTTGCAAATATTGCCCCAGCGTGAGCATTTCTACATCGTGTTCACGCATCTCTCTCATGACCTCTAGCACCTCTTCGTCAGTCTCACCCAGTCCCAGCATCAGGCCGGACTTGGTTTTTACATGTGGAAAGCGTGATTTGAAATCTTTTAACAATTTCAGCGAATGAGCGTAGTCCGCACCAGGACGTGCCAGTTTATAGAGGCGCGGCACAGTTTCCATATTGTGGTTAAGAACGTCAGGCAGGCTATTGGCCAGAATGTCTAATGCAGTTTCCAGGCGGCCACGAAAATCCGGGACCAGTGTTTCCAGTTTGGTATGGGGTGAAGCGGCACGAATGGCAGTCAGGCAATCGACAAAATGTTGTGCGCCACCATCCCGCAGATCATCGCGATCCACGCTCGTAATCACTACATACTTAAGCTTGAGTATCTCAATGGATTGAGCCAGGTGTGCCGGTTCGTTCACATCTGGCGCCAGCGGTTTGCCATGTCCTACGTCGCAGAAGGGGCAGCGTCGAGTGCAGAGGTCGCCTAAAATCATGAAAGTGGCCGTACCCTTGCTGAAGCATTCGCCAATGTTGGGGCAAGAGGCTTCTTCGCATACCGTGTGCAATTTGTGTTCGCGCAGCAGGCGCTTGACGTCGTGGTAACCCTGTCCACTGCTAGATTTAACGCGTATCCATTCTGGTTTGCGTAGTCGTTGCTCTAGCTGAACAATTTTGATTGGGTTACGTGTTGTTTTAGCTGCGCCAGTTTGCTTTTCTATAATAGTCATAATGGATTTTTCTTTCTAGCTGGTTTGCGTGTAAAGCGTGCTCTTACATAAACCATTGTTCATTTTGATGTAAGTGCGTGTCTTGTGAGAAATGTTACAAGTTGGCAGGTGCCTGCTTCTGCTAATGTGATCTATCAAGCGGATTTCTCTGATTTATGTTGCTGCAATAATTCGATCAAATTCTGTGCAAGTTGCTGCTCCAATTTGGGCTGTGGAACGCAGATACCTAAGTCTTTAGCTTGGATAACACGCAGTCCGGCAAAGCCACATGGGTTAATGTAATCGAACGGGGCAAGGTCCATATCTACGTTGAACGCCAACCCATGATAACAGCATCCATTGCAGATTTTTAAGCCGAGTGCGGCAATCTTTGCGTCATCAACATACACGCCCGGTGCTTCATCCCGTCCCTGTGCTATTACGCCGAATGGTGTAAGTAAATTTATCACAGCTTGTTCCATTAGCCGTACTAACCCACGAACGTTAATCTTCCAACGGCGTAAATCCAGCATAAGATAGGCGACGATTTGACCGGGGCCATGATAGGTGATTTGGCCGCCGCGGTCGATCTTGACCACTGGTATGTCGCTGGCATGCAGCAGGTGTTCTGGCTTTCCTGCCAAGCCTTGGGTATAGACTGGAAAATGATTTAATAGCCAGATTTCGTCTCGCGTGTTGGCGTTACGTTCACTGGTGAACTGTTTCATTGCTTGCCAGGTTTGCTGGTATTCGACTAGTCCTAGATGTTTAATCAATGGTGTCATTTCACTAAAGCACCATCGTTACTTGTGGGTGGTTGCACAATTCTTGGTACAGCGCATCGAGTTGTTCGCGTGAAGTGGCGCGTACGGTGCAAGTCAGTCCGATATAGCGTGCGCCACTACTGGGGCGCATTTCAATAGTGGCGGCGTTAAAGTTGTGGTCGTAACGTACTATCACCTCCGCCACTGTTTGTGCGAAGCCCTGATGCGCTAGCCCCAGCACTTTGATGGGGAAGTCGCATGGATATTCGATAAGACTGTCAGTATGCGTCATGTAGGACTTAATAAGTTAATGATTATTATAAGATAATAAAGGGATATGTTAGATTTTTAGGTATGCTCTTTATATAAAATTTGCTAATCCCGAGATCTGCAAAATTGCTGGCTGATTGAACGAGAATACCAAAATTTCTTGCGGGTGCCTTTACGTTTTTCGCATCACGTCGCGCTTAAAGTCCTGATAATGTTTATGTAGTTTGGCGAACATCACCCCTGGTTTACCATTGCCTACCGGTTTATTATCCAATGTGGTGACGGCAAGCACTTCCTTGGTAGAGGAGGTGAGTAATAGCTCGTCGGCGTTGAATATTTCCTCCTTGGCAATCTTGCGAACTTCAAATGGGATGCTGTTGGCAGCGGCGATTTCCAGCAATACGTCGTAGGTGACTCCAGGCAGCATAAGGTTATCTTTAGGTGGCGCGAGAAGGACACCATTTTTTACTATAAAAATGTTGCTGGCTGCACCTTCGGTTAAAAAACTGTGATCACGGATCAAAATCGTTTCGACACAGCCAGCGTCGATCGACATTTGGCGTAACAGCACGTTAGGTAAAAGTGAGATGGCCTTGATGTCGCAACGTAGCCAGCGGTTATCCGGCGCACTGATGGCTCCCACGCCGCTAGCTAATAACGCGGCAGGTGGTGTGAGAAGCGGGTTACTCATCATAAATACGGTCGGCTGAACCGCAGGGTTAGGGAAAGCGTGGTCGCGTTTGGCCACTCCGCGCGTGATATGCAGATATAAATATTGATCTTCTGCTGTGTTGCGCTTGATCAGATCCGTGATGAGCTTAGTCCATTCACGGTCACTGTGCGGGTTTGTCAGGCGTATGCCGTCCAAGCTGAATTGCAGACGTTTGAGATGTTCAGCCAGTCGGAAAGCAACGTGCGAATACACAGGGATAACTTCATACACGCCATCGCCGAAAATGAAGCCACGGTCCAGCACAGGAATGCTGGCTTCTTCAATGGGCATGAATTGCCCGTTCAAATAGACTGTCATTTTAACGATCCTTAAAGAAATCTTTATTTGAAAAGTAAACGGATGCTGTCCCACCCGCGTGAAAATACATTGGCTCGTGGCATAGGTTCCAGCGCTACCAGCTTGTACTCGGCATAGGGTTCGCCGCCAAGGGTTATTTTCAATATGCCAACTTGTTGTCCGCCCGCAATTGGTGCAATAAGAGGCTGTTGAGTTTCCATGGTTGCTTTCAACTGTGTCATTTGTCCCGTAGGAATGGACAGGAACAGGTCGCTGCGGAAACCGATTTTAACCGTGCTCTCCGTACCTTTCCACAGACGTAAGCTGGCTACCGGTGCGTTCTTTTGATACAGGCGTACGCTCTCAAAATTTTTGAAGCCGTAATTTAACAGCTTCTGGCTTTCGATAGCGCGCGAGTTTTCGGAGGATGCGCCTAGTACCACTGATATAAGTCGCCGTTGGTTGCGTTTGGCCGAAGCAACTAAGCAGAACCCTGTACTTTCTGTATGTCCCGTTTTTATCCCATCCACATAGGGATCCATCCACAATAAACGGTTACGGTTTGATTGCTTGATATCGTTGTACTGAAATTCGCGCAAGCTATAAAGCTTATAGTGCTCGGGAAAATCGCGCACTATGGCAGCGGCGAGTAGCGCTGTATCGTAGGCACTGGAATAGTGCTGCGGATGTGGCGTTCCGGTGGAGTTGATGTAATGCGTGTTGCCCATGCCCAACCGCTGTGCTTCCTGGTTCATCCGTTTGGCGAAATTTTCCTCGCTGCCAGCTATGGTGATTGCCAA
The DNA here is from genome assembly GCF_927904885.1 of Candidatus Nitrotoga sp. M5. Lineage (GTDB taxonomy): Bacteria > Pseudomonadota > Gammaproteobacteria > Burkholderiales > Gallionellaceae > Nitrotoga. Next base: position 71,028 of record NZ_CAKMNW010000007.1, on the reverse strand, counting down.
CACGCGCGCTGCATCGTTAGCAGACTGTACGATGAGGCCACGCAGTAAATCTGAAATCGACACTGGTTTTTTTTCGTCGAGAAACATGCGTGGTTCCGTGCCTTGGGAGAGCAACGCTTCTGTTGAAGGGTAGACTGTCTGGCTCAGTGTAAGCTTGTTCAGTTTGAGGGAGTTGAAAGTCATGTAAGCCGTCATCAGCTTGGTAAGGGATGCAGGTTCATTACGGTCATTACCGTTTTGGTCTACCAGAATTTGATTGCTGGTAACGTCATATAGCAGATAGGATTTTGCTGCCAGCACCGGAGCAGAAGGCATATTAGCTAACTGTGCCTGAGCAAACGATGGAATTAACAGAGCTATGAGAAACGATAGCGTAAATTTCATATTGAGGCCGACAATCAAATCCGTAATTATAAACGTGTGGGATTGGTTGGGCTATGGGAGAGTTTTATTGCTTAGTAGACTGTCGGACTTAAGCAATTACAGCGAAGATTTCGCTGAGCGAGGAGTGATTTTGCTGCGTTCACCTTGCGGCGTAATGCCTGCTTCTCCCACTTGACAGTTTTGCAGTGAAATAGTTTTTCTGTTACCACAAAAAATGCGGCGAAATAGTCACCGTTCAGCTAAATTTGCAGCCGATTTCCTTTGAATTAGGCAGGATGTCAGGTTATAGGTGCTGAAAGTCGCATATTCTAATTAATATACAGCTGCAGCTTGCTCCGCTTGCTCAGCTACTTGAACGCCAATTTCCTCAGCCTCGCTTGGATCAATACCTAAAAGCTCCCAATCCTCGTCGCTGATGTTGGCATTGACGCGTTCATTCATACCAAAGGAAGTCAGCAGTTTTTCTGCCATGCTAATCATGTGCACTATTGGTTTTCCTTCGGCAGCCTCGACCACATCCGGTGCATGGTGATAACGCAGCACAGTAATAATTTCATCTGGCAAATTCCAGTGGCGCGCTAGCTCCGCACCCAATTCGTCATGACATATTTCCAGCATTTCCTTTTCTATATCCAACGCAAAACAGTCTGATTCCTTTGCCAAGCGCGCATGCAGCTCATCGCTCCGTTTTGGATCCAGGAAAGCGAGAGCAAGATAGCCGATGTCGTGCAGCATGCCAGCTAAAAAAATTTGGTCATCTTTAGGGCGAAGCTTTGCAGGCATGGCGCGGGCGATGCCGAGCATGGCAAATGCGATGCCGAAGCTGTGTAACCAAAGGTCCTGTGTATTGAACTTACCCGTGGATACTTTGCTTGACAAGGACATGATGGCGATACCAGTCGCAATTGATTTGACACGGTTCAGACCCAGCAATGCCGCAGCTTCTTTTACGGATTTTGCTTTTCGTGTGGAGCCAAGCGTTGCTGAATTGGATAACCCGATAATTTTCGCCGAAATTTGCGGGTCTTGCTCGACCAGCATTAACATTTTTCGTTCGTCTTCATCGGTATCCAGCTCAAGTGCCAGTAGCTTTTGCGCAATGACCGGTATGGCAGGCAGCGTATCAATATATTTGACAGCCTGCCTAAGATCAATATTTTCAGTGCTGGGGGCTGTATGCGTACTGTTGGTCTGCATTTTCATTCCTCGAGTTAATTCTGTTTAATATTATTACATGCTTACGGTGAACATTTTAGTCAAATTACGGGCTAAGAAATATTTTGATAACTGTATGTATATGCTTTGTTTTTTTATTGTACCCTAGGATTATGCATGCTTGCTTACTTCAGCGTAATTCATGTACATTACAGAAAATATTAAAATTTCAAGGAGACTCAAATGCGTTTAACGATTGCAATTATCATGATGTTTTGTGCATCACAAGTATGGGCAGGAAATGTGGTAGTGAGCAACGCGTCGGCACGCGCCACAGCACCGGGGCAAGAGAACGCCGCAATTCAGTTCACCATTGCCAGCAAGAAAAAAGCACGGCTGGTGGCGATTACCAGCCCAATTGCGAGCGCAGTCGAGATTCACAGTATGTCGCATGAAGACGGCATGATGAAAATGCGCGCCCTTGAATTCTTGGCACTACCGGCTGGCAAGAAGGTCCGGTTGGGCAAGAGTGGTAATCATGTGATGTTGCTTGACATCAAAAAACCGCTTAAAGCAGGTGATATTGTGCCACTTACTATCTCTGTGGCATTCGACGATAAGAGTAAGGAACAAATTCAGGTGAATGCCGAGGTTAAGTCACTTACCAGGCGTCACTAATGTGCGCGAACATCACCCATTAGCAAGTGTTAAGCATCATTCGAATACGAATAATAGGGCGCCTCTAAAAATCCAATTTTTGTCACAATTCCGCGTTATTCAAAAAATTATCTTACTTTATATCAAATATATGCTGCATTCATTTTTTTACTCGCGCCTTGTCTTGTCTGGCAACGGGGTAAGCAGCCAAGCTGAGAAGCGGCTGCCAGCAAAATTAAATTTTTGAGGCGTACTAAACGCGGACTGGGCGTGAAATAGGCGGCTAAATGCCGCCTATTTGTTTCACACTGTAATGATGGTGGACTTCTAAGGTAAAATGCGCGGCCGTTTAGTAAAGGAAAACATCATGTCACTTGCCCCCGCCACCGCAATCCAGAAAGCGCGAACGCTGTCTGAGGCCTTGCCATACATTAAACGGTTTTTCGATAAAACGATCGTAATCAAATATGGCGGTAATGCCATGACCGATCCTAAGTTGCAGGAAAGTTTTGCTAGCGACGTGGTGTTGCTTAAACTGGTCGGTATGAATCCGGTAGTCGTTCATGGCGGCGGGCCACAAATCAACAACCTGCTTCAGCGCGTTGGTAAACAAGGGGAATTCGTCCAAGGCATGCGTGTCACGGATGAAGAGACCATGAATGTTGTTGAAATGGTGCTAGGGAAGGTCAACAAGGATATTGTTAAATTAATTAATCGGCATGGTGGCAAGGCGGTGGGGCTGACTGGGCAGGATTCCTCGTTTATCCGTGCGGACAAGATGTTACTTGCAAGTCGCGAAGAGCCGGGCAAAATGTTGGACATCGGACTAGTGGGAGAAATTAATTTAATTGATCCGTCTATTATAACTTTCCTTGATTCTGGCGATTTTATTCCGGTCATCGCACCAATCGCTGTGGGACGGGATGGGGAAGCACTGAACATTAACGCTGACGTAGTGGCGGGCAAGTTGGCAGAAGTACTGAAAGCAGAAAAGCTGGTGTTGTTAACTAATACGCCGGGTGTGCTGGACAAGAACGGCACGCTGCTCACCGGTCTGACACCGAAACAGATCGACGAACTGGTAGCGGATGACACCCTGTACGGCGGCATGTTACCGAAAATCAGTTCAGCGCTGGATGCTGCGCGTGGGGGAGTCAAATCGGTGCACATCATTGATGGTCGCGTGGAACATGCACTGCTTCTAGAAATTCTGACCGACGAAGGAGTGGGAACGCTGATTAAAAGTATATGAGTCGTATCGTCTGGATTTTCGATCTGGATAACACATTGCACAACGCAGTGCCGCATATTTTTCCGCATATCAACCGCAGTATGACTGCTTATCTGCAACAGCATTTGAAGCTGGATGAGCAGACGGCAAACGAATTAAGAATGTACTACTGGCAACGTTACGGCGCGACCCTGAGTGGCATGATGCGGCACCATGCTACCGATCCCGATCATTTTTTGTGGCATACACATCAGTTTCCGCAATTGCCGCAGATGGTTTTGTGTGAGCCACGTCTGCGCCATATATTGAAAAATTTGCCGGGTAAGAAGCTGGTGTTTTCAAACGGTCCGGAGCAATATGCGCAAGCTGTACTGCAATTGTTGTGCATAGATGATATGTTCGACGATGTGTTCGCCATTGAACACACGCGTTACCAACCTAAACCTCAGTTAGCAGGTTTTATTCGATTGCTGTGTAAGCATCAACTAAATCCGGCGCGGTGCGTGATGGTGGAAGATAGTGCGGAAAACTTGCAGGCCGCAAAACGCTTGAGGATGCGAACTGTGTGGGTAAATACCACGTCGCGGTTACCAGCTTATGTGGATGTAAAAATTCGTAACGTGTTGCAGTTGCCGCGCATTTTATCGCGGCTGATTTAAATAAAGACGACATAGGCACCAAGCAGATTCGATATAAATCGAATCTAACATAGTCTGTTGCAGAAAAGCTGGGACAGTCTGAATACATAGCAGTACATGGCAAGAGTGCCTGTACGCAAGATTCGTTGGCATAGTTCCTACAGCAATGAGCCATCCTTTTTCGAAAATGATGGGTTCACAAATTACAGGAGATTCACCATGATATTGATTCTTTCTTCCGATACCAACCAACAAAGCGAGGAATATCAACAACTGATTGCGCACCTCACCAAGTTAGAGGGGGTTAAGATGCGCGTGCATGTTGAACGCGGTGCAGAGCAGGTGTTAACAGAGATTTATTTGATTGGCAATACCAAGCCTTTAGATATCAAGGAGATACAAGGTTTACCCTGTGTCGAGCGTGTGGTGCGCGTGTCGGAAGAATATCGTATTCTTGGACAACATAAAGATGACTCACGTCCAACGTATTTTGATTATAACGGCGTGCGCTTTGGCCAGGACACGCTTAATGTGTTTGCCGGACTTTGTGCGGTAGACAACGCCGAACATGTCGAAATAATGCTAAAAGCACTGCGCGATAATGGGCAGACTTGTGCGCGTATGGGTGCGTATAAGCCGCGTACAAGCCCCTATGCTTTTCAGGGGCACGGCAAAAATTGTTTGCCATTTGTTTTCGATTTAGCGGGGAAATATGGTATCAAGGTGATTGCGATGGAAGTTACGCATGAATCGCATCTCAACGAAATCAGTGAAGCATTGCAGCAGACCGGGAATCCTACTGGCGTGATGTTACAGATTGGCACGCGCAATACACAGAATTTCGAATTACTGAAAATCGTTGGCCGGCAGCAAGAATTTCCGGTGCTGCTTAAACGCGGTTTTGGCATCACTCTGGACGAATCACTCAACGCTGCCGAATATCTGGCGTCTGAAGGTAATCGCAATGTGGTGTTCGGCTTGCGTGGTATGAAGACAAACATGGGCGATCCGCACCGCAACTTGGTGGACTTCGCGCACGTGCCGGTGGTCAAACGTCTGACTCGGATGCCTGTGTGCATTGACCCTTCTCATTCAGTTGGTACGCGCAGTGCCGCGCCCGATGGCATTCTCGATCTGATGCATATCACCGCACAGGGGGTGATGGCTGGCGCCAATATGGTGTTGGTTGATTTCCACCCCGTTCCCTTAAAGGCTTTGGTGGATGGGCCGCAGGCATTATTACTGAAAGAATTGCCGCACTTTCTTGAGGACGTGCAAATTGCGCGCGACGCTTATCTCAAGCGAGTGGCACTGGCGCAAAGTTTTGCTCAGTAACGGACAACTTGAATTTCTGTCGTGCTCGTTCCTTTTCCTTCATTCTATCCGCTTGCTGTAATTGGACGTGCGTGTAGCGAGGAGGAAAGTTTTTTAGGATATTTAAAGCATGCCATTTTTTTCAGCCTGCTACTCTTTTGCGCAAACTCGCACGCTACGCTGCCATTTACTGTTACTGATGCCAGTGAAACGCAAGTAGAGTTTTCCACGCCGCCGCAGCGCATAATCACTTTAGCTCCCAGCCTTGCCGAACTGGCTTATGCCGCAGGCATGGGCCCTTATATGGTGGCGGTTTCTGCATATAGCAACTATCCACAGCAAGCCAAACAACTGCCACAAGTAGGCGATGCATTTCGCCTTGACTGGGAGCGTTTGGTCGCGTTAAAACCTGATCTGGTGCTTGCATGGGGCAGCGCTTTATCATCGCGAGACCGCGCCAAATTTGAAAAATTGAAGTTGAAAGTGCTGGTGCTGGAGCCACGTCGTCTTGATGATATTCCCAAAGTATTGCGCTTGCTGGGGCGTATTATCGGTATTGAGGCAATCGCTGAAGGTTCTGCGACTGCCTTTGTGCAGCAGCTTGACAAATTGCGACAGCAATATGCCGGACACACCAAAGTGCGTGCCTATTTTCAAATAGCTGCAGCGCCGCTGCTTACGGTGAACGGCGCACATATCATCAGTGACGTTTTGAGTTTGTGCGGTGCACAAAACGTATTTGCCGCTGCGCCACTATTGATACCGGCCATATCGGACGAGGCGCTGGTTAAAGAAAATCCGCAGGTGATGATAGCTGTCGCTTCTACGCCTGAACAGGAAGAAGAGACCAAAAAAATATGGCGCAGGTTACCGTTGATTGCTACCCGGCAGGGTCGCATGGCTTTCGTACCTCCCGACCTGATCAGCCGCTCCACGCCGCGCATTCTGCTAGGTGCAAAACAGATATGTGAGCAGATAGAATCAGCTCGGCATTAAGAGGCTTGAGCGCATTCCGTAACTGTTAAGTCTGCCTGTTTATCAATACTTTTGACAGATAAATCTGGTTTCTCTGAGTACTATTTTTTCATGCCGTCACGTCAATTTTTGGCGGGTAGTCATGTAATGATGGGAGACTGATTGCTTCCCTGAATAGCACCATCACGTAAAACAAAAGCATGGGCACAATATGCAACAATGCGCGATTAATCGTAGTGTAGTCTTCTGCCCATGCTTGAGCATGGGTAAAAAAGAAAACGACCGCGAGGAACGAAATAGCGGAGATCAATAGAACTGTCATACTTCGCAAAGAGGGGACAAGAAGTCGCGGAAACGATAAAGCAAGCGCCGCCACTACCAGATACCAGAACAGGTGCCAGTTTTCCATCACCATCATATTTTGCAAAAATGGATGCCAATCTGCCGAGAAGCGCAGATACACATGATAGCCAAACAACTTAAAATCTGTTTCACCAAGAAAAAATAGAGTAGCCAAACCTGCTACTGCCAGCGCAGATATCAACATTAGTCCAGCTCGCGGCATGAACACAACCAATAACGCGGGAAGAAAGGTTAACGCCCATGCAATGCCTGGTTGTTTGATCAAGATGCATCCTAATGCAAACATCACTGCCATGGCACCCTGCCAGAAATCACGCTTCCTGGCCCAGTGGAAAAAAGCCATTGCCGCCAGGCCATAAAATGCTGCCATAAATAAATCTGTATATCCTGCCAAAGCAACATGAACATTCACAAATGGTAGTGAAAGTAGAAAGTAGGTAAACATAAGAGCAAACAAGGGTGGCACCTGCCATTGCCTGGCCTGACCATAAAACGCCAGGCCCAAGGCAACTGCGCATAGCAGCCAGGGCAGGTTCATCAGAGTATCGTCCCATCTGCCCAGGCTGTAGCTTGTCCATACTTGTATTAGTGGTATGGCAGGAGGGTAGTGGGGAGCTGTATCAGTGTAAGCGCCCGCCAATTCGCCGCCAAGCCAAACGTCAGGGGGCACAAATGTCGCCAAGTATCCAAGCTCATACCAAACTCGCGCCTTGGTCGCCCACTGTGACCAGGCGTCCCAAGGAAACAGCGGGCGCCATACAATCTCTAGTCCCAGCCCTACCAGCCGTATAACAATAGTGGTCAATACGATGGCATACACGACTTTTCGCCACCCAGCCAAACTGTGAAAATCTATTCCGGGCCACCTGATTCGCCATGGTTCTCCGCGGCCAAGCCAAGCACCAGCTGCTATCAATAATAAAAGTGCAAGTCCAATACTGAAGAAACTAAGATGAATTCCCAGCGCATCCATCAAACGCATTACAAGCGTGGTTAATAATATTCCGCCCAGATAGCCATACCCCAAGAGCGTTGGCCATTTAATACCGCTGGCTTTGAGCCAAGGTGCACGCAGCCACACTACCCCTAACAGCCAAGGTAAACATAATCCAGCCACTAACGTAAATAATTCCATTTTAATGCACCTTGAACAAAGCATTACCCTTAGCAAAGAGCAGTAAGTCGGCTTTTAGAGATTGTCCATCACCCCATATCAGTAATTGCTGTGAAGGATCATATTTCACTCCTTTTTTTGCAAACAGTGCAATATAGTCCCCAGTTTTGAGCTGCGATGCAGGAGGCAGGTCAGAGCGGGCTAGAACGTTTTGAGGATAAAAATGGTAAGCCCCTTTCCCCCGCGAGTAGGCCTCATCAGAAAAATACAGGATACGGCCAGTAGTAGTAGGCAGCTTTGCTTTCACATTTCTAATAAAGTCGAACAAGGCGTTGTCTTCAGCAACCAGATGTTTTTCTTCCCATGATTTACCCGCAAATTGTTGGTGTGTTAGCGCCAGTTGCTGAAACAAATTGGCCTGCCAACGGACATCCAGTATGAACCAGCCGATGAATAGCATGCCCCACACCATGGCAACATTTAGAGGCATGATTTTCGCTATGGCCAAAATTAAATTCAAGACCAGTGCCACCAATATTATTGCGGCAATGGCTAATACAGGATTGATTTTCTTATCGATTGCATCGCCGTCTAAAAAATGGATAGAAGTTCCTTGCCATCGGTCAAGCGTGAACCATTTCTTGAGCATGTTTGTTAGCGCTGTTGGCAAAGACACAGGCCCAAGCGAAACTTCATTTACCAAAAGCGGTGCAGTCAGTGTGCCCTTGACAACGATAGCCAAGTCTATAATTTGGCCTCGCCAATTTTTATCTACCGCCATTTCCAAAGGCTGCAAGGTTTTAGCAGCCCAAATGAGTGGGCGCACAAAAACACGATTCTCTGCCGTGCGCCACAAAAACTCCATTTCGACTCCCGGCGTGGCACCTGAGACAGACAAACTAAAGGCAGAATAATCCTCTGCCTGAAAAGTTGGCGTGGATAGTGTAGCAACAGCAATACCCTGATTCGTTAGCTTTTTGATCACCAGTTTGTTCTGCTCGCTATAACCTTGGCCTTTATTCAGGGTTAGCTCCGCTCCGTTCCAGTTTAATGGCATGGCGCTGCTCATCCATTTACCTAGCCAATTCTGCTGAAGATAGATAACCGACAAAATCAAAGCGCTTGCTAACAATAGCAGAGGTGCAGCTATCCATTCTCGGTGCAGGAATTTTTTTTTGGAGACAGTGAGGGGATCAGGTTGAATGGTCATACCATAAATATCTTTAATAAAAACATAACAGGACTGGTTAAAAAGTCAGGACGCCTCTAATAATGCAATTTCCGAGAAGTCGCTTCGCAGCTTGCCTACCCCGTTGCCAGACAAGACAAGGCGTGAGTAAACAATTGAACTTACATATATATGATATATAAGCGATTATTTTTTCAAGTGACGCGGTATTGTAACGAAGATTGGATTTTTAGAGATACCCTATATAAAAACTTAATTTTCAATGCGCATTTTTGCCTGTGATCATCATGAAAATCGTCATAAAAATAATTCGCAGGTCAAACCATAAAGACCAGTTGTTAATATAATACAGATCGTGTTTAACTCGCATTTCCATTTTTTCGATCTCCCCCGTTTCGCCTCGCCAGCCGTTAACCTGCGCCCAACCGGTAATGCCCGGCTTGACGTGATGCCGCAACATATAGGCATCGATTTGCTGCAGGTAAAACTCATCGTGCGCCACCGCATGCGGACGTGGCCCTACAATCGACATATCACCTTTTAGCACATTAAGAAACTGCGGTAATTCGTCCAAGCTTGTGCGTCGCAAAAAAGCGCCAAAGGCTGTAATGCGATGATCGCCGGGCCTTGCTTGAGACACTTTTTCAGGTGGTTCAGTATGATGTTTCATTGTGCGGAATTTCCAAACCCAGATGCGTTCACCGTGCAACCCACCACGTAACTGCCTGAAGAATATGGGGCCCGGAGAGCTTAGTTTGACCCCGATTATGATAAGCAACATGAGGGGAATAGCCAATAACATAATTAATACCGCCAGAATTTTGTCTTCGACGGCTTTGACGATGCCCTGTACTCCAGATAAGGGTGATTCCAACAGATGGATGACCGGAAAACCAGCTACTTCGCCGATGGAATGATTGAGTAAATGAACCCCGTAAATGTCTGGAACGAAGGTGACCTGCACCGGCAAGCGACTTAAATGCGCCACCAATGATTTGACCTGCTTATCTTGTTGCAACGGCAGGGCGATCCATACTTGATCAATGCCGAGTTCCACTACTTCTTTAGGAAGGCAATGCAAACCGCCACGAACCGGAACACCTTCTAACACTTGCCTCTGTATTCGAGGATCGTCATCATAAAAGCCTATCACTTTCAAGCCTGTCCAAGGTGAAGCGGCCAGGCGGTTCGCCACGTCACGCCCTAGCTTCCCTGCACCGGCGATGGCGATAAAACGGAGATTGAAACCACGGCGGCGAAAAAAACGCAGTCCGACTCGCAATGTCACTCTGAAAGCGACTAAAGATACGAACCCTGCTATGGCCCACTGCCCAATCCATATACGGGAAAAATAGGTACTGGTTTTAGTGGCAAACAACACAATGATCAATCCAGCGCAAACCACTGTCCAAGCACTCGCCAATATCTGTATTTCAGCCCATAGGCTGGCTCCTCTGCGGGGGCGGTACATGTCGAAAAATGGGAATATTGCGAGGCAAAAAAGAAACCCACCGATGAGTACAAAAACGTAATTCATCGGAAAATCCCAAGACTCGAATCTGATCCCGTAAAGCAATATCCCGCTGGCTACCACCACAAAAGGATCCAGGAAACGCTGGACGAATTCAAGAGTGCTAGCGTTTTCCTTGAGCAGGCTGCGCGAGTCCATGTCAACTACACCTTGCTTGACGGGGCTGTCGTTAGTGACTGCTGGAACCGATCCCACTGATGTCCTACGCACGTCATGAACTCAGCGCGAAATTTCTCGGGCTCAAAACGACAGGCATTATCACGACAGGTCACTGGCAAAATTCGAGCGGCTTCCTGCTCAAATGTAGTTACTGCTGCTTTAATAGCTGAAATAGATTGCTCCGCAAAAAATACGCCAGTCGGTTGTTTATCATCCAAGCCGCGAATGGTTTCCAATACACCGCCCTTACCATATGCAATCACTGGCGTACCACAAGCCTGAGCTTCTAATGGAACAATGCCGAAATCTTCCTCCGCAGCAAATATAAATGCCTTGGCGCGCTGCATGTAATCGCGTAGTACATCATCAGGCTTATATCCCAGCACTGTTACATTTGCCCCCGCTTTCGCTCTGACTTTCTGCATTTCCGGTCCGTCGCCAATAATGATCAACCTCTTTTCTGGCATAGCCGTAAAAGTTTCCGCGATCAAATCAATTTTTTTGTAAGGTACCAAGCGAGAAGCTGTCAGATAAAAATCTTCCTTGTCTTCGCGCAAGGTGAATTTTGAAATTTCCACTGATGGATAAAGTACCGCAGCATCGCGGCGATAGGTTTTCCAAATTCGTCGCCTGATAAAGTGCGAGTTTGCTATAAAAAAATCAACACCATTAGCTGTTCTCACATCCCATATTCTCATTTTGTGCAGTACCCACTTGGCTAACCACCCCTTTGCATCCTTGTCCAAACCCGAGTCTCTCAAATATTGATGCTGCAAGTCCCACGCATAACGCATAGGCGAATTTACATAGCTAATATGAAGCTGATCCGGCCCTGTAATAACGCCTTTCGCGACAGCATGACTACAAGAAATTACCAAGTCATAGCTGGACAGATCGAACTGCTCGACAGCCAAAGGCATTAAGGATAAATACTGCCTGTATTTAGTTCTGGCGAATGGCAGGATCTGTACGAACGAAGTTGTCGCTGTTTTCCCCAACAGAAATCCTCGTTTTTCGGATGGGATAAAATCTACCACGCTGTATAAATCAGCATTCGGGTAGCACAATAATATTTGTTCCAGAACACGCTCGGCTCCCGCGTAGACTGTTAGCCAATCATGAATTACAGCCACTTTCATATTTTGCACTTTAATATTAGGCATCCAAAACCGTCTTCATCCCTTGAAAAGTAAATGTGTGAGGATAGTTTAGCATGTGCTATGCAACGCTCATCTTGGACCAGCGCCAATCCTTGTCATGACCTTTTGACACCTTGCGTACTTAATGTTGCGACCTTTCCCTGTTAGACCAGTGGCCGATCCTGCGGCGAGCAGAATACCTTTGTTAGCAGGGCCGCACGGTCAGTCCTGGATTTGAATTTACCAAAACATAACACCACTTGCTGGATGCCGAAACGGATGAAATTTAGACGAAAATGAAACGAGCTAAATAGATTAAAAATTTAGACCTACTGCCATTATAATTACATGCTTTGCTTATGGATAACTTTAGTGATCATAATCAATACTAACTTCAACGCGATACGCTCTGCCTGTAGCAAGGGTGTGTTGCCAGGGCTTGCGCAGCAAATGGCCAACGTTGCCTGTGTGCAGGAAAATAAGCGCTCCCCTGAATTCGAGCGCAGCATTGCTTGGAGCGATCCCACCATTAATATTCAATGGTGCTTCAGGGGCGAAACCACCTCATATGCAAAGAATCAACAAACCATATCATTGGCAGCAGTGGAGCGCTTCGCGTGACGCCCAATGATCAGCCCCTCGCTTCGCTCTCTCCATTAACCCCTCACCAGGAAACTAACCCACACGCCGCACAACCTACATCTCTTGTGGCATTGGTTCGCAGCCTCTGGCGTAACCGTCAGCTCATCACGCAAATGACCAAACGAGAAGTTGTGGGTCGCTATAAAGGTTCTGCCATGGGGTTGGCTTGGTCATTCTTTAACCCTGTGTTCATGCTGACCGTGTATACCTTTGTCTTTTCCGTGATCTTCAAGTCTCGCTGGGGTGTGGGGAGCGAAGAGAGCAAAACCCAGTTTGCCGTGGTGCTGTTTGTCGGCATGATCGTTCATGGATTGTTTGCTGAGGTACTCAATCGCGCGCCGTCGCTCATTCTTTCTAACGTAAATTACGTCAAAAAAGTCGTGTTTCCGTTGGAGATACTGCCCGTCATTGCCATGGGCGCAGCGCTCTTCCATAGCTTCGTCAGCCTATGCGTGCTGCTCGTTGCTTTTGTCCTATTTAACGGTTATTTGCATTGGACGGCAGTTCTAGCCCCGTTCGTTCTGCTGCCTATAGTCATTCTTACGCTGGGCCTTGCCTGGATGCTTGCATCCTTGGGTGTTTTTCTGCGTGATGTGGGACAAACCATCGGCATCATCACCACGGTCATGCTGTTTCTTTCCCCAATCTTTTATCCTGTGACTGCCCTGCCGGAAGAGCTTCGCCCATGGATTATGGTCAACCCTCTCACCTTCATTATCGAACAAGCGCGAGAAGTTCTGATCTGGGGGCGCCTGCCAGACTGGGCAGGATTGGGGATGTACACCCTCGCTGCCACGATAGTCGCTTGGGCAGGTTACGCATGGTTCCAAAAAACCAGAAAAGGGTTTGCAGATGTCCTTTGACCAATTACTTTTCGCGGACGAACTTCAACCGCGGGAATTCAAATCAAGCTTTGAAGCGGATCGCTTGCTGGAGGCCGTCTTGGGGCAAGCGGTCATCAGTATTGCGAAGCAAGTTCTAAACTGAGCAAGGAATTATTTTGTTGCATGCCAAAATACGCAGGGTGCATCAGTAGTGAGTTACTTAGACATGTATAAAAGTGAGCAACCTTTTTTCAGTAAGTTCAGGCTGGCATTGCCCGTTGAAGACGAGCTCTCGGTTAAACTTAAAAGGGAGCGGCTGTGGCTAACAGTACAAAAAGGAAGTGAAGGAAATAATGTCTACTGAAGTTGCCATTCGAGTCCAAAACATCAGCAAGTGTTATCAGATCTATGACACTCCGCGTGACAGGCTTAAACAATTCATCTTGCCGCGCTTAAGACGGATGGCAGGCAAATTACCCAAGCAATATTTTGACGAGTTCTGGGCGCTCAAAGATATCTCCTTTGAAATACAAAAAGGCGAAACCGTCGGTATCATCGGGAGAAATGGCAGTGGTAAATCCACCTTGTTGCAGTTGATATGCGGCACGCTCAATCCAACCAGTGGCGCTGTTCAAACCAACGGTCGCATTGCGGCGCTGCTGGAACTCGGTTCTGGCTTCAATCCTGAATTCACAGGTCGGGAAAACGTGAATATGAATGCGGCCTTGCTAGGGCTTGGCCAAGATGAAATTGACGCACGGTTTGATGATATTGCAGCGTTTGCCGACATAGGTAATTTTATCGAACAACCCGTAAAGACATATTCCAGCGGCATGCTTGTTCGGCTAGCTTTTGCTGTAAATATAATTTCAGAGCCGGACATCATGATTGTTGACGAGGCTCTTGCGGTAGGTGATATGAACTTCCAGGCCAAGTGCATGACCGCACTTACTCGCATTCAGGAAAGCGGTTCTACTATCTTGTTTGTTAGCCATGATGTAGGTGCGGTAAAAAGTTTGTGCTCGCGAGGTGTGCATCTCGAACACGGTATAGTCAAGGCGATCGGAAAGGCGTCGGATGTGGCAGAGCAATATATCCGAACGATGCGAGAAGAAATGAATTCAGAAATTCGCCGATTCAGTCGTGTATCGTCTGGATTTGAGATGGAGCATAAAAAAATAGAAGAGGAAAAAGTGCAATCCTTGGAAATAGGTAGCGCGGTTTTGAAGCGATCGGATGAATTTGACAAGCGGGTGGCTGCATTTCGGTATGGCTCCGGAGGAGCAAGAATCACCTATGTTGAACTACTCAACATGAGAAATGAGCCGATACAGTTGGTGGAGTTCAACCAACAATTAAAAATTCGAATCCATGTTGAATCATCGTCAGAGCTGAGCATTTCCGTCAATTTCAATATTCTTGATGAGAAAAAAATGAATCTGACAGGATGTGGGTTTACTCAAGTTGAGCACGAATTTCTGACGACCGAAATTGGTGGGCAATATTTGGTCGAATACACTCTTCGACTACCACTGCAAGAAGGCAACTATTCACTTCGAACACAGATTACATCGCCAGTAGTGCGCGGTGAGACGGCCGAGTTTGTGGATGTAATCGAAGATGCGGTAATTTTTCAGATGGAGCGATGGCAAAATGCAAGAATTTGGTCAAAAATACATCTGTTCCCAGAAATGAAACTCAGACATCTAATTTCGAATGCATAGTTTATTTCGGGGAATTATAAAAGCTCCTGTTTTTATAATTCCAGGCATCCAAAAAATTGGTACCATGGCATTACATAAGTACCTATTCCAGCATTTGTCTTTGGCTTTAAATGAGGGCACTGTTGACCAATCCACAGCTTTCGAATTGTCAAGTCGTTACGCATCTATAAATGAGGGTTGCATTAGCAGTTAGAAATGCATTTCGATTGAAAGTAATGTTTATGATGCACTTAGAGACTATAAAGAATTTTTTCAAAAAAAAACAATCCATTCCATTTTCATGTATTGTCGGATCAGGGCGTTGTGGCACAACCATGCTTGCTAAGATGCTCAATTCTCATTCAATGATTTGCGTGCCACCCGAACTTCAGATTCTATTTGAATACAGTGATAATGGCCCTCGACTCTACGAAATTTTCAAAGAAAAGAAGAATAAGTTCTTTGGCCCTAAAGACTTCATGGAGCTGATCGATGTTAGGTGCCCGAAAAAGCTCAGTGTGTATTTTGACTATATGAGTTTCTTTGAGAAGCAACAATATCCGATTCATAGCTTTAAAAAACTTGTAAATAGTTTCTATAGCGAAATAGCAGAATCCAAACAAAAAAAAATATTTATTGATCGTACACCGTGGTACGGCCAAAGAATTGATATTATTAATGAATTATTTCCTGATGCTAAATATATCCATATGATCAGAGACGGCCGGGATGTTGCGATTTCATATGCACGAACACCTTGGTGGCATGATGATATTGGACAAAATCTGGAAAGGTGGCACGCCGAGGTTCGCCAAATTATCGACTCATCAAATCAATTTCTGCACCCAAATCAGATGCTCCAGGTTCGATATGAAGATTTTGTAGATAAACCTGAAGTTGAACTTAGGCGTATATGTGAGCACTTGGGTGTGAATTTCGAGTACTCCATGCTGGATACTGCAACTCACGTAGATTACAGTTTGTACCGCAAGTCAAATTTAGAAAATATTTCATCCGAGGCGCTGAAAGAGTGGTCACAAAGTAAAAATATTCCAACGTTTAAAGGGAGCCGTTACGCTTGGAAATCTTATAAAGATTTTGATTTTTCAGCCCTCCCAGAACATATTAATCAGAGTTTACACGCGCATGGTTATGAAAAATAAATAAGTTGCCAGTGACTAAAGCAACGTAACCAAAACATTTTTTTCCATGACGTGCAATTGTTAACTTTGATTATCTTAAACCAAATAGCAATTATTATTGGAGTCATCAGTTGATGTTCTGGTGTTTAGGTTTAACGATGTAGAGATGCTCGATAGTGGGCAAAAGTGTACCTATTCACCGTCTTGTGACGTAATAAAACTATTGCTAATGAAACAACGATTAATGGCAAAAGAGCTTCAATATGAGTGACAAATTTTTATCTCCAATCATGATATTGGGTTCTGAAAGATCTGGGACAAATCTGCTACGAGCTCTACTGAGCACCCATTCAAAGATAGCTTCTCCGCCGCCAGCAGGTTTTATAGATGCTTTGGGTGAGCTTCAAGCACGCTATTTTCCAAACGGTGAGCCGCATTATCTATCTGACCTTATTGATGATGTTGTTGTGCTAACTACGACTCATCATAACCCGTGGAATATCGATCTCAATGCGGAGGTTGTCAAGGAGAAATTGAACAATGCCTCGTTATGGGAGATTTTCAGAGTTGTGAATGAGATTTATGCAGAGGAATATAGAAGACCCTGCTGGTGCTCAAAGGAACCTGGTCTCTTTAAATACATATCCGAAATCTCGGAACATCTCCCTAATGCAAAATTTGTGTATTTAGTTAGGGATGGGAGGGATGTTGCTGCGTCAATGCTACGAGGACATCTTCACGAATTCCACGTTTATTTTGCCGCCCAAAACTGGGCTTGGGCTCAAAGGCAGTGTCTAAGGGCCCTTGCTGATCCAGCCGTTAGTGAGAAAATATATCTGTTGAAATACGAAAATTTAATCGATAGGCCAGAGGATGCCATGCGGGATTTGATGCGTTTTGTTGGCCTTGAGTTTGAAGAAACGCAATTACAGTATTACCGAAATGAGAATATATTAGAACATTCAAAAAAATCCAGGTTCTGGAAAAATCTTGCCTACCCGATCAACGGAAAAAATAAGGGGGAGTATAAGGATAATCTGGGGGTAAAGAATATCGAGATATTTGAGAGTGTGGCCTGGGATGAAATGGAAATGCTTGAGTATCCTATTGATAGCTTAAATAAAAAATCTTTCACGGATTTTGAAATTCGCATGTATCGCACGATCGCGTTATTGCGAAAAAAATTCTGGAGCATGGATCCGAGGGCCGAAGCATTTCGAAACAGAGCCAGGGTTAAGGTTACTCATGAAATAATGAGAGGTGATAGGTCCCGATGATGTTTGACAATATATTCCTGTTGGAACCCGATGCTTTTAGAGTGTTTCGAGAGATTGATTTATTTAAAACCGGTTCACTGCATGGCAAACATGTGCTAATTGTGGTGAGTAAATGATCCCGGTTACGAAGACATTTATCCCGTCCTTAGAGAATTACACATCTTACCTTGAAGCAATCTGGCAAGCGGGCTATCTCACCAACAACGGACCCCTATGCCGACAGTTGACAGTTGATATCGCGGGTTTCCTTGGTATTCCAAATATGGAGTTGGTGGCTAACGGCACGCTCGCGCTCCAGCTTGCCATCAAGGCGCTAAGCCTCAAGGATGAAATCATTACCACACCATACAGCTATGTCGCCACAATAAATTCTATCTTGTGGGAAGGCTGTGAGCCAGTTTTCGTTGACATTGAGCCGCAAACCTTCTGCATTAACCCTGATCTGATCGAGGTGGCTATCACCGAAAAAACTTCTGCGATTCTGGCCACTCATGTTTATGGCTATCCATGTGACGTGGCAAGAATTCAAAAAATTGCAGATAAGCATAAGCTCAAAGTTATTTATGATGCGGCTCACGCCTTTGGGGTGAAGCTTTTTGGCGAGTCGATTTTGCTGCATGGGGATTGTTCCACTTTGAGTTTCCATGCTACCAAGTTGTTTCACACAGCTGAGGGGGGCGCAGTAGTGTGCAAAGACATCGAAGTCGCCAAACGCGTCTTTCTGATGAAGAAGTTCGGTCACATCGGCGAAGATGAGTATCTCGACATCGGCATTAACGCAAAAATGTCGGAACTGCATGCAGCAATGGGCCTTTGTGTCTTGCCGAAGGTAAATGACATCATTGCCTCACGGAAAGAGCGTTCAGACTGGTACGATGAAAAACTAGAAAGCAGCCTGTTGCAGCGGCCTATATCGCAAGTAGGTCTCGAATATAACTATGCCTATTATCCAGTTATTTTCCCCACCCACGAAGCTATGATGCGGGTACGCCAAGCACTCGTCGATCACCACATCGGCCCTCGGCGATATTTTTATCCATCGCTGAACACCTTGCCATTTTTGAGGCAAGAGCTGAAACGATCTTGTCCGGTTTCGGAAAGTGTGGCGAGACGAGTGTTGAGTTTGCCGCTTTATGTGGATTTGGAGAAAGATGCAATCCATACCATTTGTGGTTTGATTAGCGCGGCATGAAGAAAATATTATTTCTGGGTGCCGCGCCTACTCAAGTATCACCAATTCAGTATGCTTTGGAGCAGGGTCATCGTGTGTTTACGTGTGACTACTTGCCAGAAAATCCAGGTCATCGCTTAGCGCATGAGTCATTTATTGTTAGTACAACAGATAAAGAAGCAGTGTTGGAGCTAGCTAAGCGTTTAAAGATCGATGGGATTGTTGCCTATGCTTCTGATCCAGCAGCACCCACGGCGGCGTTTGTGGCAGAGCAAATGGGGCTACCTGGTAATCCTTATCAATCAGTTCTCACGCTGACCAGAAAAGATTTATTCCGTACTTTTTTGAAAAAACACGGTTTCAATGTCCCACGTTCACAATCATTTTACGTCCGAGAGGAGGCTCGAGTCTGGTTGAATAAAATTGGGATGCCAGCCTTCATTAAACCTGTAGACTCCTCTGGAAGTAAAGGCGTCACTCGCTTGACCGATCTTGCTAAATTTGACGAGGCTTTTGATTGCTCATTAGTTTATTCTCGAGAAAAGATGGTCGTTATTGAAGAGCAAATTATTCGCTCTCATCATCAAATCGCTGGTGATGGCTTTATATTAAATGGTGAACTAATTTTTTGGTGCTGGGCCGATGAACATTTTGACAAGTTGTGCAACGGCCTTGTGCCGATCGGAGAATCTTTTCCAACGCAGCATCCCAATTATTTGCTAGCAATCGCGCAAGCCGAAAGCCAAAGATTACTTACATTGTTGGGTATGAAAACTGGGGCATTGAATTTTGACTTTGTCTTTACTGAGGATGGAAGGTTATTTTTTCTTGAGCTTGGCCCACGTAATGGAGGTTGCTTGATACCTGAAGTAATCAGGTACGCCACTGGCATGGATTTAATTAAGTGCACTGTCGATGCAGCTCTAGGTTTGCCATGCAGTGAATTTAAAATTAATAATGTAGAAGGTTTCTGGTCAAGCTATATGCTTCATTCACTAGAAGATGGTGTGTTTCAGGAGCTTTGGATATCAGACCGGCTCATGAGAAAAATTGTTGAGCAGGACATTTGGGTAAAAACTGGAGACAAAGTAGAAAAATATTTTGGATCCAACCAAATACTAGGCACTATGATTCTGAGGTTTGAATCTATGCTGGAAATGACAGAAATGATGGATAACATGGAGCAAGATATACAGGTTATTGTTCAATAACGCTACACCTTCAGTATATTGCTGTTTTCGTAAGGCGTACAGGGATTAACGATCGTGCTATCTTCAAATAATAAGGCGTGGACTTGAAGTTCCTATTAGTGTCCAACGTAGAGTGTAAGCAGTTTGGGACTGAGTAAGCTTATTGCCCTTGATCATCGATGTATTGATGTGAAATAGCATTGAGAGCAAACAGGTACTTTTAAAAATTACTCAGTTGAAACGCGAGATAAATGAAAATATTCTCAAAAAATAATTACGATTCAATTGATAAGATATTTTGTGGCTCGCTATTTTCGCAGGTAGGTGAACCGTAAATGGCCGAGAAATATCCGAACTCCAAGTAAAGTTGATAATTAAAAAATAATCAAATTGCTACGGCCAAGTACAAAAACAATCTTGTCGATTGGTGTTGTGGGAACGGGCTCGGAACTAGACTGTTGGAGCCGCTTGTAAAGGATGTTGTTGATATGGATTTTACATCTGACCTAATAGATGCAGCGAAGCGATATAGCAGTTTCCATAACATTGAATATGTTAATTCTGATTTATTAAGCCCTGATCCTAAATATTTTTCAGGATCAAAGAATATTGTCAAGTATAAAGCTCTGCTTCATTTTTTTGAAGAACAATTATGTTAAGAACTTTGGAAGTTGGCTCATTTGATTTATGTGGATGTATCCCAAATAAAGCAGAATTAAGCGCGTCTTATTATTCTGAAAAGACATTCGCTTTTTACCTGCGGAGTGAGCGTGAGGGTAAACCACATATGGGTCGGTGGTAGATAATGGAGAAAATTGAGCGAATTTTTTCAGGACGCAGATCTATGACAACATTTTCACCTCGGTCAATGTCGTTGTATAAGGCATATAATCGAGCTGATATTCTCCTTAAAAAATGCCAATGAAGAAGATAGGTATCTTTGGTGTGCCGCGCTCCGGTACATCGTGGCTCGGGCATATTTACAACAGCCATCCTGACGTGGCGTTAAGATTTCAGCCGCTTTTTTCATACGGTCACAAAGGCAGCCTGACTGCACGCTCTTCTGCTGAAGAGATCCGAACATTTTTTGAAGAAATTCTTCATACCCAAGATGCTTTCGCAACAATGACATCTGAGACACAAAATAACTTTCCAGCATTTCAAAAAACCGCACGGCCTACTCATATTGTTTTTAAAGAGACGAGATATCTTCACATCGTTGAGAACATGCTTGCTCAGTGTAGTGACGTTAAAGTAATAGGGATTATCAGGAATCCGCTGGCAGTGCTTGCTTCCTGGGTATTGGCACCAAAGGAATTTAATCCAGGGTGGGATATTTACAGTGAGTGGCGATGGGCACCAAGCAAAAACCAGAATAGGCCAGAAGAGTTTTATGGTTTTGACAAATGGAAGAAATCTGCTGAGGCGTTTTTGCGTTTTAAAATCCAATTTCCACAGCAATTTTCCTTGGTCTGCTATGACGAGTTGAATAGGATGCCGCTTGATACAACAAATAAATTGTTTAAATTTAGTGGGTTAGAAGTTTGTGGCCAGGTAGAAGACTTCCTCAGCGAAAGTAAATCGAGGCATGATTCCGATCCATATTCGGTTTTTCGCTCCAAGGCGGGTGATGATCGTTGGCAAGATGTCTTGCCCAATGAAATTGTGAAACAAATTATGTTAGAACTTAAAAACACCCCGTTGGATATTTTTCTTCAGGGGGGCAAGCATGTCTAAAATCTCTGTCATTCTGACATCGTTCAATCATGAATTATACCTTCGCGAAGCGATTGATAGCGTCCTTAATCAGACCTTTACTGATTACGAGCTGATTATTTGGGACGATGCTTCCTCTGATGGTTCTTGGGAAGTCATCAATAGCTATTCAGATCCACGTATTAAAGCATTTCGAAATGAAGCGACGAAGAGAGGAATCTATGGAATCAACAAAGCCATCTCTGAGGTGGCTACCGGTGAATACATCGCCATTCATCATTCAGATGATGCATGGGAACTCGATAAATTGGAAAAGCAAGTTGCCTACTTGGATAATCATAGTGAAATTGGCGCTGTTTTTACATGGGCGCAAATAATCGACGAGAACGGCGCCAAGTTGGAAAACAATTGGTTTAAACAGGAAAATAAAACTCAATGGCAGTGGCTCAATCAGCTTTTTTTTGAACAAAATCATCTAAACCACCCTAGCGTTCTGATCAGAAAGCAATGCTACCAAGATGTGGGGACATATCGATATGGCCTAGCGCAGACGGGTGATGCTGAAATGTGGAGTAGAGTTTTAATTAAATATCCTATACACGTTATTCAGGAGAATCTGACAAAGCATAGGCTGCCTTCGGATAAGTCAAATACCAGTGGCTCTAGAATAGAAGTTGCCATCAGGGCGAGCAACGAATGGAATGTGTTGCGAGAGAACTATCTTTCGATTTCAAATATCGAAGATATGGTTGCGATATTTCCCAGTCCCCAATGTTTAAGAAATACTGAAGGCGCTGACAATATATTTTTGTTGGCAATGGCTTGCTTGTATGAATGTCAGCAAAAAAGTGCATGGAATTTTGGTTTGAAATTGCTGTTCGACTTGTTCAATGACGAAACACGTAGGAACAAAATATTAGAGATTTATTCTTTCTCATATGTGGATTTCATCAAATTGACCGATAAGTTTGATGTTTATGAGCTGCGTTCATTTGTTGAGTTGGAAGGGCAAGTCGCCAACCTTAACCAAGCTGTGGCTGAGCGCGGCGGCCAGATCACCAGCCTTGCTCAAATGGTAGCCAAGTGTGATGAACAGATCGTTAGTATTAGCCATGCTGTGGCTGATAAAGTCCACCGATTAAATTCGGTTGTGCTAGCCAAGGATGGTGCAATCGAGGTTCGAGCGGAAGAAATTCGGCAACTTTCTTCTGAACTTAAAAATACTCAGCATGAAGTCGCTCAATATACCGAGGGAATCAATTCGCTGAAATCATCGTTATCCCAGCGAGACCAGTCAGTTGAGACGCTAAATAATTCGCTAAGGCATATGGAAGAAGTGCTTGCCAATGTCAAAGAGGAGTTCTCACGAGCAGAAGCTGAGTTACAGTCAATTCGGCGAACCAAATGGTTTAGATTGCGGGACGCAATAATCCATCAACCATGGGGAGCCAGAAAATTTGCTCGTGTTGCGTACTTGGCTGGCGCGATGGCAATTCCTCCATTTATTCGCTCAAGACTCTCGCCGACGGTGTCACGAATTAAAGCTCGGCTAAATGCCTCGCAGCCTGCGTTTTTGTCAAAATCCAATGAAAACTCCGCCTATCTGGTTCGGCAACCGGCACCTGCCGTGCTTAACCGCCCGCATGTGGCGCATATTATTGCCAATTTTATGACCGGCGGTTCCACGCGTCTCGTTGTTGACTTGATCGAATATCTTGCTGCTCATTATGAGCAAAGTGTAGTAACGAGTTACATTCCTACACCACCAGCATACATTGGTGTTGATATTACGGAATTTCGTTTCCCTGAAAATGCACAACCATTTATTGATCATTTTTCACAACTGAAACCCGATCTACTTCACGTTCATTACTGGGGAGATTGCGATGAGCCATGGTACGAGAAGGCAATCTCTGCAGCAGAATATCTCGGCATTCCCATAGTCGAGAATATCAACACACCTGTAACACCATATATGTCTGATGCCGTTCGGCGTTATGTCTACGTCAGCGACTATGTTCGACATGTGTTTGGTCAGAATCATCCCTCACATATCACGGTATACCCCGGATCGGACTTCTCACACTTTGACCGAAAATCAGGTGAGATGCTGGCTGATAATTGTATTGGGATGGTCTATCGTATGGAACGCGATAAGCTCAACGAGGGTGCCATTGAGCCATTTATCAAGGCTGTTCAAAAGCGTCCTCAAACACGTGTATTGATCGTGGGAGGGGGTAGCCTGCTTGAGCACTTCCGTCGCGCGGTTTCAACGGCGGGGCTAAATGACAATTTCGAATTTACCGGATATGTCAGTTATGATGCGTTACCGGATTTCTATCGCCGAATGTCAGTTTTTGTAGCTCCAGTCTGGAAAGAAAGTTTTGGCCAAGTTAGCGCATTCGCGATGAATATGCGAATACCGGTAGTGGGCTACGATATCGGCGCTATCGGTGAAATAGTGGACAATAAGGCACTTTTGGCAGAACCCGAGAACCCTGAAATGTTGTCTGATATTATTGTGCGATTGCTTGAATCACCAGCAGAACGCGAAAAGATCGGCGAACTTCAACGATGTCGTGCCCAAGACTATTTTTCAGTGCAAGCTATGATCAAGGCATACAGCGCTATTTACCAGGAGATGATGGCTGAGCACGCTCCAAAAACATATATACGGGCTGTGTGATGGATAAAGTCGAAAGCATTGCAAAACTGTTTACTAGAGGTGTTTCAGTAACCGATATTCTGATGATCAGCGAATAAGAGACGATAAAGTTAACGAACTCTTTGCGTTGCAAGGCTGGCTATTTTGGGAGAATTGCAATTTAAGGTCGTTGAGGTTTCTCAGACGGGCGTAGTGGTATCCTCAATTCTCATAGATGTGCATCGGCCGGATATAGTAAAGCGATTTAATCTTGATGACGGCGATGATCGTTTCGGCTTTTTCAGCCACTTGAATCCCTACTTGTTACACGCTCAATTTGAGCTGGAAGTTAATTCAATTGCAGTATGTCCAGACTGAGGAAATCCAGCAGCCAAACTCGATCTTGACAGTCAATAAGTCAGCTTTTATACAATAATGGAGGAGCTGTGACGAGCTTACGACCCGCTGTTATCCAAAGGGTGGTGAGATAGTGGTTCAGCTAAGGATATCCACCCTATGCTCGATTCTGATAGGCAAGGATAGCCGCCCTGCAAGTTGTTATTGCAACCCCGCAGCACGTCTATCAATAAATGTTAATGAGAATACTCCATAATGAAGATTGTATTTTTTGTCCATTGCTTTTTCCCTGACCATTTCTATGGTACAGAAACCTATACTTTAGATTTGGCTCGACACTATAAGGCTAGCGGGCATAATGTAACTGTCGTTTCAGCAATTTTTCAGGGTGAGCCGCAAGCTGTAGACTTGGTGACGCAATACACGTATCAGGGTATCTCTGTTGTCTGCATCGACAAAAACCAGCTGCCACATTCTCGCGTCAAAGAAACCTATTACCAGCCCGAGATGAGGGGAGTGCTGGAAAAAGTGCTACGTGATCTGCAACCTGATCTTGTTCATGTTACACATCTCATTAACCATACTGCCGCTTTGTTGGAGGTAACAAAGCAACTTGGAATTCCCACTTATGCCACATTCACCGATTTTTTTGGCTTCTGTCTTAACAATAAACTTGAGGCCGCTGATGGCGAGCTTTGCAAGGGGCCATCACCATCGCGTACCAACTGCTTGGCTTGCCATCTAAAGGAGGCATCGCGTAGTGCGCATGCAAATTCATGGATGAGATGGGCAACTACGTCTTTTTCTGCGCAGTTAATTGCTACGGGAGTCAACTTGGCCAAGCGGCTGCCGACATTGAAAGGTGGCCCAATTGACGGACTTGTTGAAGACATCTTGCAGCGGCCGGATACGCTCGTAGGGCTATACAATGGAAGTTACAAGGGGGCTGTTGCACCAACACGATTTCTGAAAAATGCATACCAAAACAATAGAATCAGCGTGCCGATGCATGACATCTGGTTTGGGGTTGATATTGATCGCAGTCCGAAACCCACGAGAAGCGAAGGGCACAAACCAGTAATTGGCTACATCGGCCAGATTGCTCCCCACAAAGGCACCGATCTGCTTATCAAAGCATTCAAACGCCTACCTCGTAATGATGCGGAACTTCGTATTTATGGGCCATCTGATCAAGACCCAAGCTTTATGAGTAGTCTGAAGTCGCTAGCGACAGGGCACGATATTCATTTCATGGGTACTTTTCCTAAAGACGCCATGGCCGATGTTCTACGTGACATGGATCTCCTCGTCATTCCATCTCGCTGGTATGAGAATAGCCCCTTAGTTTTGCTGAATGCTCTCGCCACTCATACACCTGTTTTGGTATCGGATGTTGCTGGTATGACGGAGTTTCTTGAATCAGGCCGCAACGGATACGCCTTCGAGAGGGGAAATGTTGATCACCTTGAGCAATGTCTCAGTAAGTTAGTCAATAATCCTGAGAATCTCTATTCTCTAGCAACTAAAACAGAATATGAGAGAACTACAAATATAATGGCAGAAGAAACTTTGGCAATTTACGAGCAGCATATCTTAAGTGGCACAGGATAGAAAAATTGAAAGGCATGTAATGAAAAAAGTGAAATACCTGATTCTCGGGGGAGGCCCGAGCGGGCTAGCTCCGGCATACTCCCTAATTGATAGGGGGTGCCGCAGGATAAGGTAGTATTGCTTGAGAATGAATCTACGGTTGGTGGTCATTGCCGTTTGGAGCAGGTGGATGGCTCTCCACTTGATATTGGCGGAGGTCATTTCTTGGACGTTCGCAAGACCGAAGTCCTGAATTTTTTCTTCAGGTTTATGCCTAGGGAAGAATGGAACAGTTTTGATTACATCTCCAAAATTCGTCTTCGTGAGTAGGAGATCGATTATCCACTAGAGTCCAATATGCAGTGGCTTATGCTGCAACAGGACGAGCCAGAAGGTTTCGTATTGCTACCGGCAAGCAATACAGTGTGCGCGATTTCGTGAATGCCGCCGCTAAAGAACTGGGTATGCAGATTCGCTGGGATGGTGTGGGGGTGGATGAAAAAGGATATGATCACTCCGGCAAATGTATCGTCTCTGTCGATCCGCGCTACTTCCGCCATACTGAAGTTGAAACCTTGCTTGGGGACGCCACCAAGGCCAAGGTAAAGCTTGGTTGGTCACCCAAAGTTACATTCGATGAATTAGTGGCTGAAATGGTGTGCGAAGATCTGAAGGCCGCCGAGCGAGATGAACTGGTCAAGAAACATGGCTAGTCGGTCCTGAATTGTCACGAATAGGGTTGTATTTATGAATCTGCAAGATAAAATTTTCATCGCGGGTCACCTAGGTTTAGTTGGTTCGGCCCTTATTCGCCGATTGGAGGCAGGGGGTTATTTAAACCTGCTTACCCGAACCCATGCCGAACTCAACCTTATCAACCAGGCAGAGACGGAAGATTTCTTCGAGCAAGAAAAACCCGAGTATGTATTTCTGGCTGCTGCCAAGGTGGGCGGCATTCTTGCTAACAATAACTATCCGACCGATTTTATCTATCAGAACCTGGCTATTCAGACCAACATTATTCACGCCGCATACAAAAACCAGGTCAAGCGCTTATTGTTTCTTGGCTCGAGCTGCATCTACCCGCGCGATTGCCCCCAGCCAATGAAGAAGGAGCACCTCCTTACCGGCCCGCTGGAATCAACAAACCGCCCCTACGCCTTGGCCAAAATCGCCGGAATCGAGATGTGCTGGAGCTACAAGAGGCAATATGGCACTCAGTATCTGGCTGTAATGCCAACCAACCTTTATGGCCCTGGTGACAACTATGAGCTCAACAACTCTCATGTGCTACCTGCGCTTATCCGCAAATTTCATGAGGCAAAAAATAGCCGTGCGCCTAATGTCACCGTCTGGGGTACAGGGACTCCTAGAAGGGAGTTTCTTTACAGTGACGATATGGCCGATGCCTGTGTTCACCTCATGAACTTAACTGATGATAAATTCCTACCATTGCTTGCGGCAAATCGTAATTATGGGCTATCGCCGGTAATTAACATTGGCGTTGGTAAAGACATTACGATCAAAGAGCTGGCAGAACTAGTCAAACAAGCGGTGGGTTACGAAGGCGAAATAATTTACGACCCAAGCAAGCCGGGTGGTACCCCTAGGAAACTATTGGATAGTTCGCGTAATCTGGAGTTGGGTTGGCAAGCCAGTACCTCATTCTATGAGGGGCTTCGCTTGGCTTACTCAGACTTTCTGAGGCGTGATGTTAGAATTGATCAATGCGCTGTTGGTGGAGCGCTGCCCTATTAATGAGGTAGATTTAAAACTCGCTTTAGTCTGACAGGATATTTATGAAATGCGTTGTTTTTGGCGGTGGGGGCTTTATAGGCTCGGCTATCGTCGAGCGTTTGTTGCGAGATGGACATTCGCTCCGGATTTTCGAGCGTCCTCGCGTTGAGCCATATCGCAAGTTTGAAGCACACGAAAAGGTAGAGTGGATGGTGGGCGATATGCTCAGCACTCATGATGTGGAGGATGCGATAGACGGCACTGATATTATTTTCCATCTGGTATCTACCACGCTCCCTAAAAATTCGAATGATGATCCGATCTATGATGTTCAAAGTAACCTTGTGGCAACGTTGCAGATGCTCAACGCCATGGTGGCACGCAAAGTGCCGAAGATTATTTTTATTTCGTCTGGCGGCACGGTATATGGACCACCAACATATTTGCCTATAGATGAACATCACCCAACTGAGCCGCAGGTTTCTTATGGCATTACAAAACTTGCCATTGAAAAATATCTGCTTATGTATGAGCGGTTGTATGGAATCAAGGCAATTATCCTGCGGGTTGCCAATCCTTTTGGAGAACGGCAGCGAGTTGAGACAGCTCAAGGCGTAGTCGGTGTTTTTATGCATCGCGCCCTCCATGGGTTGCCTGTTGATATTTGGGGTGACGGCAGCGTGGCTAGGGATTATCTCTACATCAGTAATGTTGCCGATGCCTTTGCGAAAGCTGTGAGCTATTCTGGGTCGAGTAGCGTTTTCAATATAAGCTCGGGTGCTGGTACCAGTTTGAATGCACTTATTGAGCTGTTAGAGGATGTGTTAGATACCTCCATCGAGCGTCGCTATCTGCCGGGACGCTCTTTTGACGTTCCGGTGAGTATACTCAGCAATTCTCTCGCCATGCATGAGTTGGGGTGGGTGCCCGAGGTGCCATTAAGAGATGGCGTTGTTCGCACAGCCTTGTGGATGAAGCGTGAATTGAAAAAGTTAGATACTTGATCCGACCTCAGGATTTCGATTATATAAAGATTCTTCTTACGGTTCATTATTTTTTTCCTCGGTATGCTACTGGTCTAAAAGTGTTGATTTCTCGGTTGCTGCGAATTGACGAGACACTGTCATATGGTAGTTACCGGGGCCAGAAATTTATGCAATGAAAATTCTTTTAACGACGCACGTGTTTTTGCCAGAACATTTTGGTGGGACGGAAACACTCGTTCTTGGTGTTGCACTTGCCTTGAAACAAAGGGGGCATACCGTTACGGTCGTGACAGGCTATCCTGAAAAGGATGAGCCAGACTACATTAATCGGTTTGATGAGTATGAGGTCGATTCCATCCGCGTTATTCGATTCAGGCATGGACGTACTGCATTGGGAGAGCAAAGCAGTGTCATGCAAAATGACTATGACAACCCTGTTTTTGAAGCCCGGTTTCGTCAACTGCTTGTAGAGATCGAACCGGATGTAGTGCATTTTCATCACTTGGAGCGGTTATCAATTAAAGCAATTGACGCATGCAAAGAAAGAAAGATACCTGCGTTTCTGACTGCAACAGACTTTTGGTATGTCTGCCCAGCGCATACGCTACTGTTGCCAAATGAAAAAATGTGCGATGGGCCTGCTAACGGTGGCGCAAACTGCCTAAAACATGTGACTGCTATATCTCAGCCAAAATGGGTGGCTGGAATGGTAAGTTCCATTCCTACTTGTGTCGTGGAGCGCATTTTGGGTTATCTCAAAAGATCAAACATAAGGCCTTCAGGCAATGTCGGCGATGTTCAGGCTCTGGCAAGAAGAAGTGAAATAATTAGCGCCAGACTCCTCCTCTTGGAAAGAATTTTTGTCGCTTCCAGTCATGCTAAAAGAATGTTTGAAACTGCTGGAATAAGGGGTGAGAAATTTCGAGTTCTGCCATTCGGAATCAAAAGTCATGGATATATAAAACGTATACGGCAGAGAACAGATAAGCCTTTGGTGCTAGGCTTTATCGGCTCGATGTTGCCTCACAAGGGACTCCATGTATTAGTTGAAGCGAGCAGGCTTTTACCTGCGGATGCTGTTGTCACAATCAAGATCTATGGAAAATCACCAGCTGGAGATTCCGCCTATGCAGATGGCCTGCGTATGCTTGCAATGGGTGATAAAAGAATAAAATTTCTTGGTACCTTCGAGAACGAGAGAATGCCCGTCATACTGGATGGAATCGATGCCTTGGTTATCCCTTCTTTGTGGCATGAGAATATGCCGTTGGTTTCGTTATCTGCTCAGGCAGCGGGTTGTCCTCTTATCGCATCAGACATTGGAGGATTGTCAGACGTCATTGACCCTGGCAAAAACGGACTTTTGTTTAGCCCAGGTTCAGCATCTGGATTGGCTCAAATGGTCATGCGTTTAATAGACGACCACAATCTATTGGAAAAGCTATCAGGAGCTGCTGTCCGGCCAATAGATATTGATCAGTATGTTGATGAGCTTGAGCGGGAATACCAAAAAGTATTGGAGAGTAGGATCTAACGGTGCGCATTTGAATTATCGAAACATCTTTACATTTTGCCGCTGCAATAACGCGGCTGGTTACGTAGTAATGCAGGGTCAAAACCGAGTGATGTCCTCATTGAAAAGCTTCACCCATGCGGGTCACTTGGCTCCAATCTTATTCAACAAAATTTCAGGCATATGTTATTGCTAACGTGAGTTAAAAAGTCTTTAATATGTCTTTTCAATTCCTGTGCTTAATTCAGCCTATTTTTGAATATTAGTTGTTCGTATTGAATTTATATTCAACAGCTTAAGTTACGCTCCATCAGGCTTCAAAGTGTTATTTCATTTTTCAATCAACCATGCAAGATTGAAGTGTGTATTAGAGGTGCCTTCGAAAAGTACCATAACCGAATAGTACGTGGATCCGAGTAATGATTGGCATGATGACTGGATGAGACAAGGTTATAACCGTTTTGGGCGGCTCAGGGTTTGGTTTACACCACCATTGTAGGGGCCTACCCCAATAAGCCACTTTCAATTGCGGAGGCAGTTTAACTTGGTATCACATAACAGTCTGAAAATTTACCGTTCCAGATGCCTTAAATGTGCTTAAGTCAGCGGATTAAAGGGGGGCTGCTGTGGTTAGTGTGCCAGCTACGTTTATGGCGTTATTCGACAGGGCATTTTTGCCGTAAGATGTCAGCGTTCCACTGAATAATTGTGATAACCCGTGTGTACTGCTTCCTGTCACCATGTTCTTGCGCATACTAACCGAGGCGGCACCAGCTGCGCTTTCGGAAGCAACGCCTATGCCAGAATTTGAAACTATCGAATGGGTTATATCTACTTTTGCTGAGGCAGTATTGGTGTCCGCTAGTGAGTATATGCCGATGCTACTTCCTGCCACGACAGTTTTGTTTATAGCAACAGTAGTGGTCGAGCCAGCTGTGGAATTTTGTGCAATGATGCCGGCACTTGTATTACCAAAAAACGTCGATCCAGAAATGTCAGCTGTAGCGCCCTTTAGAAATTGAGCCCCTATGTCATTATCTCGAATAAGGGTTTTAACCACTCGCACCGTTGCAGCTGCTTCAACGAAAATAGCGATCTGGTTAAAGGCACTGCCACTGATCGAAAAATTAGAAATGACACAGTTTTCGATCGAAAGCTTGTCGCCAGCGGTCATTAAAATCCCAGTATCACCGCCTTGGCTATTGATAGTCAGGCCACGCAGTACTACATTCACCCCAGGAGTGGCGATCGTCACACCGTTTGTACCCGGAAAGACGGTAATGCCGGCAACGGCCCCTGGGGCGGCCGTCAGCGAGATTGACTGGGTGAGCGTGACAGTACCATAACCGGCGGAATCGAGTGCCACGACCTCACCGTTGGGATCGACCACAGTCACCGCCTTGGCAAATGTGCGGCATGGGGATGAGGAGCTGCAGATGTTGGCATCATTCCCATAAGAAGCGACAGAAGCTCGTTGGATGGCCTGTGCAGGGGTCGCCATGAAGGCATACAAAATAGCAAACAAATATGCAGCTGTGAAATTTCTTAACATTATGAACTCCTTTGCTTTATTTTACGGCTTGAGTCTTCCTGGCTGCCTCGGATACGCCCGGGTTCCGCTGGTTTTACATAAGTGGAATTTGATTGGGGCCGCCAAGTGCCGGGGAAGCGTTCGTTATGTTATCGGTCACGGTATTATTGACAAGTGTGTTTAGCGTTCCACTGGGCCAAGAAATTCCAATTCCATTTCCTGTCACCATGCTGTCGCTGAGGGTGATCTTGGCAATGCCGGACGAGGCAGACGTTTTTACACCTTCGGCATTATCCGTTACTGTCGCACGCATCATATCTATCCGGGACGTTCCGGATGTGCTTGAAAATGCCTCAATGCCGTTGATTCCCCCTGTCACGGTAGTATCACTGATGGTAACAGCCGTAGTTGTGCCCGCTGTGCTTGTAGCAAGGATGCCATTGCCATTTCCGAGAAACTGAGAACCAGAGATATCGGCCGTAGCTCCCCCTTGAAATTCAACGCCAATGTCGCTGTCGCGAACAAGGGTATTAACTATTCGCACCGTAGCTGGGGTGTTTACAAAAATACCACGTTGGGTGACGCTACTAAAGTTAGATATGACACAGTTTTCGATTGAAAGCTTGGCGCCAGCGGTCATTGAAACTCCGGTAGCACCGCCTTGGCTATTGATAGTCAGGCCGCGCAATACCACATTTACGCCGGGAGTGGCGATTGTAATTCCGGCACCTGAAAAGACGGTAACGCCGGCAACGACACCTGGGGCAGCCGTCAGTGAGATGGACTGGGTAAGCGTGACAGAACCAAAGCCGGCGGAATCGAGTGCCACGACCTCCCCGTTGGGATCGACTACAGTTACCGCCTTGCCAAATGTGCGGCATGGGAAGGAGGAGCTGCAGATGTTGGCATCATTCCCGTAAGATGCGACAGAAGCCCGTTGGATGGCATGTGCAGGGGTGATTGTCACGGCACATACAAGAGTAAATATATATACAAGTGGGGATTTATTAAACATATTGATCTCCTGAAATTGTTGGTTAAATCGAGGATATTCGATGATTCAATGTGACTAGGCTTTGTAAATTCAGACGGACGTTACGCTGGTAATTATGCCGTGTGATGTTGCAGACACAATTTATTGCCAGAGACATTTTTTTTCTGCCACATTAACATAGTTGATTTATGTATTAACACAACTATCGAGTAGAAGCAATGATCAAAAAATTAAATTTCATAAGGGCCTTTAAGATACAGAAAATGAGAGTAATGATGCTACCTTGTTTGCAAGCATGAACCATGCCAGGCAATAACGAATAATTGAATATGTTTTATTTACAATATCTTAATTTATTTAAAGATGAGTGTAATAAATCAAATAATATGTTTCTAATGAAAAGTGTAAGAATATTCGTCAATTGCTTTGCATTTTGTCGCTACGTTGAGACGGGACACGCTAACAAATGGAGTCGCGCTTTCCTTGGCGTCTAATGTAATTTGTTCTTCTATTGATTTGCTGTAATGGCTCTGTCTTGTATACGGACAAACTACGGACACTCTGAGAGTTTCAGCTTAATGTTGTTTGTTTGATCTATCGACGGCAATCTTTGACAAAATGCGGGAGTATGCGATTGACGGTTATGTCTCTTGCCGCTTCACAAATTACCTTTGCCATAACGTTTCTTTTTGTCCCATTGTGCGATTGATTTCACGGCAGAGTATGAACAATAAATCAGAAAGACGGTTCAGGTAGGGCAGGCCATATTGCGGCACGGTTTCGAGCTGAGCGAGCGCGTTGAAGTCTCTTTCAGCGCGGCGTGCCACGGTACGCGCCACATGGCATTGTGCCGCGGCACGGGTTCCACCTGGCAGTATGAATTCTTTAAGTGGTGGCAGGTCGGCGTTATAGTGAGCAATGGCAGTATCCATATACAGAAGCTTGTCTTCGGTAAATTGGGCAGCAGGATATGCCAGTGCGCCACCGAGGTCGAACAAGTCATGCTGAATATGCAGCATCAAGTCACGCACGTCATCCAATAAAGTTTCAGCGAGCAGTACGCCGAGATGGCTGTTGAGTTCATCTATGCTGCCGATAGCATGAATGCGTGCGCAATGCTTTTCCACGCGGGTGCCATCGGCTAGCCCGGTGGTTCCCTTATCTCCCGTGCGGGTGACAATTTTGCTTAAACGATTAGCCACTATTTCTCCTCCAGACAATTCAAATATACATTTGCATCGGGTGCTGTGCCGTTTCGTTGTGCCTGCCAGATCATTTCACCCAGACATTCCATCATGCGATGTTGGGCGTTGTGTTCTGATTGATGTTGTGTGACAAGACGCTGAAAGCGTTCGCGAATGCCATGCGGCTGGTCGATGGAAATCTGTTCCTCGATGGTGAGGTGCATCATCAGGTGCAGAAATGGGTTAGTCGTGCCTTGTTCTGGTGTGTAATCTTTATCCTTGTAGCGTTCTGGGTTTTCCAGTATTGCGTAATACTCAGGATGTTTTTCGATAAGTTGCGCAGCGAGGTCTTCCAGTGGCGTGAGTAATGTACCTGCGCGACGCTTGCGCCAGGTATCGATCAGAAACATTCGTGCTTCATCTCTGCTGGGATTGAACATTATATTTCCTTGTGAGGGTATTCGCACAGATCAACGATGCTACAAATACCACATTTTGGTTTGCGCGCTTGGCATACATAGCGACCATGCAGGATCAGCCAATGGTGTGCATTATGTTTGAATTTGTCCGGCACGAACTTGAGTAATTTTAGTTCTACTTCTAGCACGGTCTTGCCGGGGGCAAGGCCGGTGCGGTTGGATACGCGAAAGATGTGTGTATCCACAGCGATGGTGGGGTGGCCAAAGGCAGTGTTGAGTATTACGTTTGCGGTTTTGCGTCCTACGCCTGGCAGTGCTTCCAACGCCTCACGCGTCTGCGGTACTGTGCCACCATGATGTTCCAATAATAGTCGGCAGGTATGAATAATGTGCTTGGCCTTGGTTTTGTAAAGTCCGATGCGCTGCACATAATCACGCAATTTTTCTTCGCCCAAGTCGAGAATGCCCTGTGGGGTGTTTGCCACTGGAAATAATTGCCGTGTGGCGGAATTTACGCTGACATCAGTAGCTTGTGCCGAGAGGGTTACCGCCACCAAGAGTTCAAACGCTGAGTGGTATTCCAGCTCAGTGGTAGGGTGCGGATTGGCTGCTTGCAGGCGTAGAAAAATTTCCTGCCGTTTTGCTGGGTTCACGATGTAGTCTCACACAAGCAAAATTGGGCTGCAGGGTCGTTGCTCATATATGGATAAATTTGCATAAGGGATGCTGTTTCTTCTGAATGCAGCATCCGAAAAACGGAAGATTATTTCGTTCGGATGATGCATGTCTCATTTTTCGTAGTCTGGTTAATATTTTACATGACAACTTGTGGGTCATTAGAGACTGAAGTAATAAATCTTTTATTGGTGCTTAAGGTTTGCCGGGATAGCAGAGGAGCATCAAGTTTTGAGATGAAATATCGAGATGTGAAAATAGCATTTTAATATGGGGTCGAAGAGTGCATAGGCTCGCGTGCTGGCGAAAATGAAGTGACGTAGTGTTGTTGTGATAGGGATATATTATTGCGCTTAAGTTAGATTGACTTCAGTCTTGACGGATGGGTTGACTGTACGCTACGCTCACGCCACAATTTAGTCACGTGCGTTTAAATAAACTTTATGTTTGATAAGAAAATTATTGGCTTCGCGGGTTATTCCGGTAGTGGTAAAACGACATTACTGGAAAAAGTTATTCCTTTTTTGACTGCACAAGGCTTGCGTATTGCCGTTATCAAGCATGCCCATCATGATTTTGATATCGACAAACCAGGTAAAGATACCTACCGTCATCGCAAGGCAGGTGCAAGCGAAGTGTTGATTGTTTCTTCGCAAAGATGGGCGTTAATGCATGAGCTGAGCGATGAAACGGAGCCTACCTTGGAATATCTTTGTTCACGGTTCACAGCTTATGACCTTATATTGGCAGAGGGTTACAAACATGCAGCCATACCAAAACTGGAAGTGCATCGCAAAGAGACTGGGGCTGAAAGTCTATATCCATCCGAACCGGGTATTATTGCAGTTGTGACAAACAGCGAAGACAAATTTCCGCTACCTGTGCTTGATATTAACGCGCCAAAGGATGTGGCCACGTTTATTTTGAATTATTGTTCAAGGGAAAGTCATGAAATTTGAGATAGTGTATTTTGGTAAACCGAAAGAAAATTTAAACATATCGCAGGAAACTGTAGATGTTCCGGAAGAGTCATTGACGCTTTCCGGTCTGCTTGCATGGTTATGTTTGCGTGGAGATGTATGGGCACAAGAAATGAACGAAGATCGTGTGCGCTGTGCGGTTAATCAGGAGTTTGCCGGGCTGGCAAAACCATTGAACGATAATGATGAAATTGCCATCACCGCCCATTACCATGGTTGTGCAGAATTTTGGGTCGATGATCCACGCTTAAGGCCAAATCATGCACGCATGAAACCGAGTGAATGGTCTTGATTTACGCGTAATATATTCTATATCGCAAAAACTCTCGCGCGCCGTATGGCGGTTTTTCGCTTGGTGAACAGTGAATCCGCTCATCCTTTGAGTCGTTCTAAGGATGATCGGATTTAATTATTTTGCGGGCGGTTGCAGGTTGATTGACCACTCTATTCTATATAGAGTAAAGAGCCAGGATATTCTCATTATCTATAACTTAATATAGGTATGCCCAAAGGAACTGGCCGTATTTATTTTGAATTGTTTTTCAAGGAACTACTATGAAAATTGAATTAGTGTATTTCGGTCGGCCGAGAGAACATTTGAAGATGTCACGCGAAACTGCCGATGTACCAGCAGAGACATCTACGCTGGCGGACCTGCTGGCATGGCTGCGTTTGCGCGGGGATATATGGGCGCAAGAATTGGCAGACAGTCGCGTGCGTTGCGCGATCAATCAAGAGTTTGCTGGGTTACCTGCCGCCATCAACGAAAATGACGAGGTCGCCATTTTTTCACCTATCTCTGGAGGTTGATAATGAGCGTTTTGATACAGGAAGAGGATTTTGACTTGGCCTCCGAATTAGCAACCCTGCGTTCTGGAAACTCGAAAGTGGGTGCCATGGTTAGCTTTGTCGGTTTAGTGCGCGATTTTAGTCATGATGAAACAATAGAGAGTATTTATCTTGAATATTATCCCGGCATGACTGAAAAGGCGCTGAATAAAATCATTGCTGAAGCGACTGAACGGTGGAGCTTAATTAATGTTCGTGTCATCCACCGCATTGGGCAATTGTTTGCAAATGAACAAATTGTGCTAGTTGCGACTACGGCATTGCATCGTGGTGAAGCGTTTGCGGGCTGTGAATTTATTATTGATTACTTGAAAACGGCCGCCCCATTCTGGAAAAAAGAACAAACCAGTGAAGGTTCTCAGTGGCTGGAAACACGTGAGACTGATGTGAAACGCATGGAACATTGGCATAACGATACAGACAGGAAATCAGCATGACAAATGGAATGACCCACTTCGATCAAGATGGTCAGGCGCATATGGTGGATGTTGCCGGCAAGAGCGAGACACAGCGTATCGCAAAAGCGTCCGGTAGTATCAAAATGAGTCCCAGTACGCTGGAGTTGATTGCTTCAGGTACAGCAAAGAAGGGCGATGTGCTGGGTATAGCACGCATTGCAGCGATACAGGCGAGTAAGCGAACCGCTGAGTTGATTCCATTATGCCACCCACTGTATCTGACACGTGTTGCAGTGGAATTTCATCTCGACCATGAGAGCAATACGGTGGAATGTATTGCCACAGCAGAAACGTTTGGTCGCACTGGTGTCGAAATAGAGGCCATGACCGCGGTAAGTATCGCCCTGCTTACTATCTACGATATGTGCAAGGCGGTTGATCGTGGCATGGAAATTAACCGCATACGCTTACTGGAAAAAATGGGTGGACGTTCAGGCCATTGGCAAGCTGCATAATCATTTTTGTCGTTGAGCTGACTTGGGACGAAATGACGTTAATACGTCTGGATTCGTTTCTATGTAGGGTCCACCAATCAAATCTACACAGTAAGGCACGGCGGCAAAAATTCCATCCAGTGTTTCCTTGATTGCCTTCGGTTGCCCCGGCAGATTTATAATCAGGGATTGTCCGCGTATCACGCCAAGCTGGCGTGATAAGATTGCCGTAGGTACATAACGCAGGCTGACAGCACGCATCTGTTCTCCGAAACCAGGTAACACCTTGTGTGCCACGGCCAATGTTGCTTCTGGTGTGACATCGCGTAACGCTGGACCGGTCCCACCTGTAGTCAAGATTAAATGGCATTTTTCCTGATCTGCCAATTCAATGAGTGTCGCCTCAATCACCGCCTGTTCATCCGGTATCAAACGTGTGACACATTGCCATGGGCTAGTCAGCGTTTGTGTAAACCACTCTTGCAATGCTGGTAAGCCTGCGTCCTGATAAACCCCGCTGCTGGCCCGGTCGCTAATTGAAACAAGGCCAATTTTCAGTGTATTTGTCATATATTTTCTTAGATTGGTGGATATAGAAGAGTTTATTGTATGGAGTGTAACTTCGCAATATGATCAAATGTCGGTTAACAAATTGATCAAGTCGGCAATATATTCAATTGTAAATTAGTTTAATTAGCATGTGGTTTTGATTATTTTACAGTAACAGCGCTCCAGAAATTAAATGCAACTATGCACTTCATGGTTAACGAGTAGTTGTCAATTCACTGTTCGTTTGCGTTTCTACTTTCGATAAATTTAATGCACTGATCGCCTGCGCTTCCTCCTTCAATAAGATTACTTTAGTCAGAATAATAATCATCAGTAGGTGGTAAAAGAGATCGAAATTGGACAGTCCTAAAAAGGCTCCGGCCACCCCAAAGCCAACCATGCTTACTTGCCCCATTGCGGCTAAATCCGCCGCCCATTTTTTTCCAGGGTCGCGTTTTGCATTCTTTATTACCCAAGAGCCAGTTCGCCACGTCAACAATACAAGCAATAACCATAGACCAAGCCCGATAAAGCCATGCTCACCCAGTACCTCAAAATATACACTATGTACATCATGGACTCTAAACGGTTCTGGTGCGTATGCGTGGAATGTTTGATATTGGAACATTTCAAATCCACCGCCGGTGACGCGAGCATTAGCCACATTCCATGCTGTCCACCAAGCGTTAATTCGGCCTAAGGCTGATGCATCCTGGTCATATGTTTGAATGGTTGACATTCGGTCATACCACTCTTGCGGCATAACCAGAGCCACAATACCGATTGCGGCGGTAATCATTACGCTGGTGAAAAATTTATTTCGGCTTTTCATCCAGAAGATAAAGCCCATCACTGTCGCGCCTACCAGCGCACCTCGTGATTGTGAGCCGATTGTTGCTATTATGGTCAGTACCATAGCCGCTCCCAATCCTTGCTTCAGCCACTTGCGTGTTTCTTGCAAGTGTAAATAACGTATTAGTGGGATAGTCATTAACAAAGCCAAGGCCATTTCATTGTTACCGGCTATGAAAGTGCCTGGCGGTCCCTGGACTCGAAATGCTCCCCCCTTTAGTATCGTGAAAATCCCGCCTTTTATCCCATAAAAACCTAGTGACAGGGTTATTGTCCAAATTAGTCCATTCAGCCGTTGGCGATTGGTTATTACAAGAGGGGTAAGAAAGATCATGATTTGAATTTTGATGACTTTCAGCAACTGCTCCGAGGCCAGATTGGAGTAAAGCGCAAAATATGTGGTGACCAACATCCATACAATATACATGGATAGTACCGTCATCTCGCGTGTCCATGGCATGCGTTTCGGCTCTTTTGAAGTGAATACGCTAACTATTGTCGTAATTGCCACGATGTATGCAAAGGGCATGGAGGTCGCGAAACCCCAAGCAAGCCGATGGGGATTCATGTAGCTCAACCAGGAATAAAGGTAAAGGCCAACATATGGACGCGACAAGGCCATGGGTATAAGCCCAAACACGACAAGTGTGACGAATAAGTCGCGCACTAATTTATCTCCGTTCTTTCTCGGAGGGTGTGACGGAGAACCATGTCACGCGCTTCTTTAAATGTATGTCTTTGAGCAAACCATTTTGCAAATTTTGTGCGAGGTGCTGCTCTTGGTGCCAGCCGCGATCTTTAACTTGATATAGCTTCCCCTTACCTGATTGTGCTGCACCCAGGTTTTCGTTCCGCGCAAACCGGCCGATCGCTTCAGCGTAGACTTCAGCGCTATCTTGCACAGCGCGCCAAAACAGCGTGAGTTCGTTATCGCCTTCATGCACTTCGGGGCAAATATGAGCGAGCAACCTGCCGGTATCGATTCCGGCGTCGATGAAATGTAGTGTGCAGCCTATTTTTTCTGGTTCGCCGTTATAGAGCGCCCAGAATGTGCAATCTGCGCCGCGGTATTCGGGCGATAAGCCACCATGCAGATTGACGATGCCCAAAGCGCCGCGCGTAAGTAGCGCGCCTTTGATTAACGAGGTGCCGAATACAGCAATTACGTCAGGCCGCAGCCGATCGGCAAGTTCGATTACGCTCGGATGGTTAATATGCGGCACCTCAGTTACCAATTCGGGACTATCGAGTCGCGGCTCGGCATCACCAAAGAAAAACTTACCTTCACCTCCGTCAGCATAACGTTTGCGGTCGCGTAGCCAGCGCCAGACTTTACGCCACAGGTTATCTGGACGCAGCACCTTGAGTATTTTTTTTAAAGTCCAGTGGCTGCCTGCTTCCTGTACGATAGCGACTACGTGCGCGGAACCACACAGTCGGTTTGCGACATAAAGATGTCGTGGTGCGCGGCCGCATAGCACCATGATAGAAAGATCAGTCATGTAAAGATTCTCCTGGCTTGGCAATTCTTGTAGCGACGGGAGGAACCGCACAATCGTGCATATCCATCATCAATGCATCGGCAAAAAATTTAGCTGACCAGTTCGGATATTCGAAACGGGAGTAATCGCCCCAGATTGGCGAGGAGCCTGCGATACCACCTCGCACTGCGTCATCAGCATCACTTAGGCGCTGCGTGCGTTTTACATAGCCGATTGCAAGGCGCGCGTTCTCACGAAATGCCGGCTCGCTGCCTTCTTGCGCCAAGCGTGTCCAATTTAGGCTCATTTGCGCTACGCCAGTGAGACAGCAGTAGTTGGCGCTTGGTACCCAATTATCCGTATAAGTGCCGGCAAGCATGCCGTCTGCGCGCTGTACCTGTGCCATGCCTTGTGCAGCGACAAGCGCCGCTGAAAGGTAACGTGCATCGTCTAGCAATACGCCACTTTCCAAAAAACCACGAATCGCATAGGCGATGGTATGAGTAAATGGTGCTTTGTCTGGAGTAAAGGCGTTGGTTCGAAACCATCCCGAAGCTGTTTGCTGGGTGAGTGCCCAATCGAGATTGCGTCGCGCTGCTTGGGTTAGTTCTGGCTCGTTCGCAATCAAGCCCGTAGCCACTAATGCCCAAGTGCCCCGAGTGTTGTAAACGTGAGGTACATCATTGTGTTCGAAGCGATGCCAGCAGCCACTGGCATCTTGTTGACGTACTAGCCATAAACCAGCTTTGACCGCTGCTTCCAGACATTCCGGACGACCCAGTTGCAG
The DNA here is from genome assembly GCF_927904885.1 of Candidatus Nitrotoga sp. M5. Taxonomy (GTDB): domain Bacteria; phylum Pseudomonadota; class Gammaproteobacteria; order Burkholderiales; family Gallionellaceae; genus Nitrotoga. The sequence goes on along the minus strand of NZ_CAKMNW010000007.1, from coordinate 29,494 downwards.
ATATCCGGCGAGCATACCATGCATGATTTGACCGGTATTGAAGATTACCGGGCGGCTACCCGCTTCGCCGAAGTGCCCAGGAAACGCTCCATCATTCTGCTGTATGGAGAGTTCCCAGTCGATCATGCGTAAAGCACGTTTCCCCAGATCAGGACGTTCCAGCACTTTGCTCGCTGCGAGAAAGGTTTCGATTATATAGCCGGTGGTTTCTGGATAGCTTGGCAGCCAGCCATCTTCAAAACTCCATCCCGCTGAAACGCCCCCTGCATCGGGGTAGCCGTCCCTTATGTCCTGGGCACGGCACAACCAGTCAATCACGCTCGCGAGGTGAGTCGCATGGTCGAGTTCTGACTGGGCCGGTGCAGAAATATTTTTAAGGATCAGACGCATATGCCGCGGCCGCCAAGGACGGTATCGGAAAGGGAGTGCAAGTAAATTGGTAAGGTTCATGTGACTTATTTTCTTGTTAAATTTTTTCAGGTTGTATGGCGGGTGGAGATTCTCGGAGCGCATTCTCCAAGCCCGATTGCAGTGGTACATGGCTCACCACGTAACGGTATTTCCCCGAGAGTTCGGGTGGAATCGAATCCACAAACCGTATTTCGATCCGTACGTCGTTGCCGAGACGGGCTTGAATTCCGCTCACGGTTTTGTCATGAGATTGCTCGCTCCAGTCAGGGTTTCGTACCACCAGAATTTCTACGTCGCGAATGCCGTGCTGAATGAATTTGAACTCGTCAATACCGTCTGTTGCCCGCAATACGTAAATTACTGCAAGCGCATGCATGATCGTGCCGTCAGAACGTACAACAAAATCCGTGGTGCGGCCCATCACCTCTCCGATCACGTGCAGCCCGCGTCCTGTTTTGCAGGTGTCGCTGGAGTAGCGTACCACGTCACCGGTGCGATAACGGATGAAGGGCTGTGCGAAGGAACAGAGCCCGGTCATGACTGCTTCTCCGGATTCGCCGGGTGCGACCGGATTGCCTTGTTTATCAAGAATTTCGAGAATAATACTTTCGCTCATCAGCAGCGTCTGGCCGTCTGGAGACTCATGGGCGGTGAAACCAATGTCGCGACTGCCGAATTCATTGGCGGCGGGGACACCGAAAATTTCTTCGATAAGTTTGCGTTGGTGCGGATAAAGCGGTTCGCCAGTAGTACACACCACTTTAAGCGAGGGTAAATTAAGCTTGATGCCGCGATCCGCGGCATGTGCCGCTAGTAGAGCCAAGCTGCTAGCGTAGCCATAAATGCATTTGGGCTGGAACCCCTGGATGGCTTCGATGTAAACGTTCATGTTGGCCGTGGACATGTCGAAAGCATTCATCACCAATTGGTTGAGTAGCCGGTCCCGTAGCGTTTTGATACGACCGGTTTTGTTCAATTCGACCGGCGCGCCCCAAAGATAGACTTCTCGGTCACCCACCTCAACGCCCCACCAGCGTCGTGCACGTAGGCGGCCGGCGGCATCGGAAGCTTGGCGCAGGCGTCCATAGTAAAAGATCAGGGGCTGACCGCTAGAGCCGCCAGTATTATATTTATAGGCTCCACTGGGAATGTCGCGCCAAACCAGTTGCTCGATGTTGCGGGTGGCATCCTGTTTGGTCATGGTTGGTAAGCTTCGCAGTGCTTCAAGAGTGAGCGGCATGCTAGATAGCGGCTCCAAGCCAGCTGAGCGAATGTGCTCGGCATGCCATGGACTGTGTTGCTCCGCCGACTGGAGAAGACGCTTGAGTTTGAGCATTTGCAATTGCTCTACCTCTGTGCGGGACAGCCATTGGCTCTTTTCCAGTTCATCCAAGTAATCGAAGGTGGGGCGTTGCATCAGCCTTTCATGCAGGGGGAACAGGGTATGCGCCACTAATTTGGTATAGATATTGGCCATGTTTATTTTTCATCTGGGGTAACAGCCAATGTCACCCTGTCTAATGCCATTTCGTATGCCAAAAATAATTCACCCCGTACGCATTCCCAAGCGAATCGCCGCGCGTGATCCAGTCCAGTTTGAACCATGCTTTCTCGCAAGGATTCATCACGCAACACGCGCAGGATGGCCGCGGCCATCCGTTGTGGATCACGCGGTGGCACCAGCAATGCGGTTTTTCCGTCTTCTACCAGAAATGGTATACCGCCAACATTTGTGCTAATCACCGGCACGCCGCTTGCCAATGCTTCCAAAATTGAAATCGGCATATTATCTGCCAGGCTGGGATTAAGAGCGATATCTGCTTCGTGGTAAAGCATGGGCATGCGTACGTTGTCTACTTGACCTGCAAATATAACAGCGTCGGCCAAGCCAAATTCATTTGCCATCTCTTCCAGGTACTGACGTTCCGGGCCGGAACCCGCGATCGTCATATGCGCATCAGGGATAGATTCGCGCACAATGCGAAATGCTTTAAGCGCGGTGGTGTTGTCGTACAGAGGTTCTAAATTACGCGCCACCACGATATGCGGTGCCAAAATGTTTCGTTTGCGCGAATAGTTAGGTATGAAGCGGCTCAAATCTACAATGTTGGGTACTATGCGAGTGGTGAACTCTCGCTTCGCAAATACATTTTCCAGGAAACCGGAAGGCACGACGATTACATTGGCTCGCCTCAGTGTAGGCTGCACCCAAGCAAATGCCCGAGTGAAAAAATCATCTGCCTCCCCACCGCGGTAATTGACTATCACTGCTTTGCCGCGCAACTTTGCGGCCCACACCGCCGGTGCTGCAAATAAATGCCATGACCAGCCAGAGTTGGCCATAACGTGAAATAAATCGACTCTACCTGCAGTACGCCATAGTTGAAATAAGTATGGAAGCAAGCGAAAGATGGCACGCAGTCCTTTGATACGACCGACGCAGCGTGGACGGTAGGGCGCGTTCACTGGAACAAGCGCTACGTTAATCCCTTCTTGCTTCAGTAGCTCAGCCAGTTGCCTTGTCTGGTTGGCCATGCCGCCCGAAGGTGGTGGCAACGGCCCAACGAGGGCAATTTTTACATCTTGAATTCGCATTCTGCTTACCCTGTCGCTTTGTCGATTAAGCTAGTGTAAACGTTGCGATAGTTAGCTACGGACACTTTCCAGTTCCGCTCTGTCTCAACAAAGCGCCGCCCAGCAGCTTTCATCGTTGGCCAGCGTTCGGGCGCGCTAAGTAAGTCGAGCACCTTGCTTGCCAGGTCTTGCGGAGACTCAGCTTTGAACAACATGCCCGTTTCGCCATCACGAATCAGTTCTTTGTGACCACCTACGTTGGAAGCCACAAATAAACGGCCCTGTGCCATTGCTTCCAGTGGTTTCAACGGTGTAACTAGTTCAGTGAGACGCATTGAATGGCGTGGATAAACGAGTACGTCCACCAGGTCGTAATAGCGGTTTACTTCACTGTGTGGCACTCGACCAGTGAACACAATTTTATCTGCAATGCCGAGTTGGCGAGATTGCTGTTTCAGCGCTTCTTCTTGTGGCCCACCGCCCACTAACAAAATACGTACATCCGGTGCTTGGTCGAGAATGCGTGGTAATGCAGTTAGCAACAAATCCAGTCCTTCATAGGCATAGAATGAGCCTATGAAGCCGATGACGCGGTAGCCTGTCAGATTTAGTTGCTGTTTAAGTACGTTATCCGGTGTGCTTTCCAAGGAAAATTTTTCAATATCCACAGCATTAGGAATGACGGTAATTTTTTGTGCTGAAATACCACGCATCACGATATCGTTGCGCAAGCCTTCACAGATTGTAGTAATGGCATTCACGCGCTTGAATGCATAGGTTTCAAGCGCACGTGTGAGGCGGTAACGCAGACCGTGTTCTTTGCTGGTGCCATGATCTACCGCTGCATCTTCCCAGAATGCGCGAACCTCATAGACCACAGGAATGCCCAAACTGCGTCCAACACGCAATGCGGCTATGGCATTCAGGGCAGGGGAGTGTGCATGTAAAATATCCGGTTTAACTTTTCTGGCTACTTCATCAAGACGGCGGGCAAGACTGTTAATGATGGAAACCTGATTTAAGATAGGTACTTTCGCTATTTGAGTAGTTGCATGGTGAGTACGGAAAAAATGCCAGCCATCGATTTTCTCTTCGCTTGCGCTACAGACACCCTGCTTTGGACTAGTCAGGTGAGTGGTTTCCCATCCCAATGCGCGTTGTTCTTTAAGAATTGAAAGCGTGCGAAAAGTATAGCCACTGTGTAATGGGATTGAGTGATCGAGGATATGTAGGATACGCATTTTTTTAAATCGTTTGCTTATGTTTAAATTGCGAATTTAAATTCAAAGTAAAGTAACTAATAGCGGCTTGATTTGGCGTTCTGCTATTTTGAAAGTATCTCTCCAGGCTTCTAAACTCAGTATTTTGTAAATTAATCTCACAGGTTGCACGGATCATAAAACTTGTCCGCGATAAGCATCAAAAATTTTGCGCAGCGCATCTGCCATCGAAATGGTTGGTTCCCATCCCAGTTCCTCACAGGTGTTGGTGATCTTGGGAACTCGGTTTTGCACGTCCTGGTAGCCATTGCCGTAATAGACTGCTGCAGTGGTTGCTACCAGTTGTACCTTGCTCGCAGAATCGCGGTACTCCGGATATTCTTCAGCTAGTTTAAGCATCATGGTAGCCAAGCTACGGATGGAATAGTTGTTAGCTGGGTTGCCGATGTTGTAAATTTTGCCGGAAGCAATTCCATTCTTGTTCGTAATGATCTTCATGAGTGCAGCTATGCCATCATCGATATAAGTGAATGCGCGTTTCTGTTGTCCACCGTCTACCAGATTTATATTTTCGCCGCGCACAATGTGGCCGAAAAATTGTGTCAGCACGCGCGAGCTTCCTTCTTTTGGGGTGTGGATGGAGTCCAGTCCTGAGCCGATCCAGTTGAATGGACGAAAGAGGGTAAAGTTTAATCCTTGTTCCATTCCATAGCCCCAAATAACACGGTCCATTAATTGCTTAGCGCAGGAATAAATCCAGCGCGGTTTGTTAATCGGGCCGCATACAAGCTCAGAATTTTCGGGGTCAAATTCCTCATCATGACACATGCCATAAACTTCAGATGTTGACGGAAATATTAGGTGTTTCTTGTGTTTCACGGCTGCACGCACGATGGGTAGATTTGCTTCGAAGTCCAACTCAAATACCCGCAGTGGCTCCTTGACATAGGTGGAGGGCGTAGCAATAGCCACTAACGGTAAAATCACATCGCATTTCTTTATATGATATTCCATCCATTCTTTGTTGATGGTGATGTCACCTTCAAAAAAGTGAAAGCGTGGCTGCACGAGCAGATCTGTTATACGGTCTGTGTTTACATCCATGCCGTATATATCCCAATCAGTTGTAGCAAGAATGCAATTGGACAAGTGGTGGCCTATGAAGCCGTTTACACCAAGGATCAAAACCTTTTTCATTGCGGTGTCCTTAAATCATAGATGCTCTGCGAAAGTAGCATTCGCATTATGAATTATTAATCAAACTAATTTGATCGGAAAAAAATGAGCCAACTTTAGGCGCGCTGAATATCATTAATTCCAGTCTGTATACGCCAAGCGACTTGATTACTATGCGCTTGGAAGATGCATGCCGATGAATCCGGTTGTACTGGTAATTCTGTATTTCCATTTTGTTGCCGTGATTAAAGTTTGTTTTGTGCTGGTTAGGTTAAACCTTCCCAACTCAGCGCTTTGTTCGCGCAGCTTTTAGAGCCTGCGGGAGGTGTAATCAAATCGGAGTGGAGTCGAGTGGTCAAGTAGGTACAAAATACGCATGATTAAGCTGTTGAAGTTTTTGTTGAGTCATATCGCCGCAGCCAAGCTACCAAACGTTCGGTGAGCTTCTTCAAAATGACTGCGGCAACAATGGCCAAGGTAATCGCAATCGTGCCGCTCAAAAGCTTTTGTTGGGGCGCGAATCGTGCGAACCCGACAAGGAAAATGCCATGAACCAAAAAATATTCATAAACATAGTTGCGCGAAACGCTGGTCAACCAAGTATCGGAAGTGTGCCATGCAAGAGCTAGCGCAAGCAACGCGATACTGAAAGCCGCATAAAAAGATTGTGGCCAAAGAAAGGCTGCACATAATAGGCTGGATATTACAGCGAGCAACACGGCGGGACGCTGGCAGGTCTGGGCTATGAGACCTGCTACGCAGAACGATAGTATATGGCGACTAAGATCAACCTCGCTGCGAGTTGCAAGCAGGGCAAGGGTGATGATGACGACAATGATAAGTATTAGTCGCGGTGCGCTGAGCCATTTGCAGATAAACGCAATGACATAGCATAGCAAAATGAGTGAGATAAACCAGGACACGACATTGATTAGCTCCCAACCATGCGTGAAATAACCCGTGCCTGCCATTTGAGATAAAAAAAGCCACCCATCAATGCTCTTCGTGCCTGCCGCCCAGGTGAGGAGGAAGGCTGCAATTGTCGTTATCCAGTAAGCTGGATATATCTGCCATAAACGCTTTTTCAGCCAGTCAATAGCAGGTGCTGCCCCGCCGGAGAAAGCTAGATAGCCGCTCAGAGCGCAGAACAATCCCACACCCACCTGCCCCAAATTAATATTTTCCCAAGTGGTTTGTTCGTAATAGCCAGCGACTGCCATTCCGTGCTGCAGTGTAACCAAAATCATCGCGAAAAGGCGCAGGTAATCGAACGATGTAAACCGCGGTATGTCGTTTCCAGAATGTGGCTTCTGCTTTGTTCGTTTGGTTTGACCTGATGTAGTGCGATGCATGAACTTAAAGCCCTGGTTGCTCTTTTATACTACAACTCTGGCGAAGAAATGCTTCGAACATTAGCAGGGTCCACAATGGAGTACTGTAATCACGCAGTCCCGCTTGATGCTGGTCGACCAGTTCACAGAGGTAATCTGCATTAAAGTAACCAGTGGCTGCAAGGGTTGGCCCCAGTACTGCCTGGCGTACCTTTTCTTTCAATGGGCCGCGAAACCAGCTTGCAAGCGGCACCGCGAAACCCATTTTCTTGCGATATAAGATTTCAGTTGGCAGGTGAGGCTCCATCGCTTTCTTGAATATATATTTACCTTCCCCACCTTGAAGCTTGAGCGATGCGGGTAAGCGTGAAGCCCACTCCACTAATTTGTGGTCAAGCAGAGGTTCACGTACTTCAAGCGCATGCGCCATGCTGGCACGATCCACCTTGGTGAGAATGTCGCCCACGAGATAGGTTTTGATATCGAGATACTGCACTCGCGCCAAGGGTTCTTCTGCAGGCGAGTGTTCATCGTGCCGGTACATCACTTCCACCGCGCGGTAGCCATCTAACGCCCGCTTAAAGTCCGGACTGAACAGACGTGCGCGCATTGCATCGCTGAAGAGCGAGATACTATGAAAATAACCTTCTACCGAATCTCGCGCCATACCTTCGAATGTAGATTTGGCACGAAAAATTTTAGGTGCCCAATCTGCTTTTGGATAGAGCTTGCCTAGCAGGTTGAATACGGGGCGACGCACAGTAGCTGGAATAAAACTGCGCATGCGTTCTTCGTTCAGATGCCAGCGATAACGTCGGTAACCAGCAAGGTTTTCGTCGCCACCGTCACCGGAAAGCGCAACCGTGACATTGCGTCGCGCAAGTTGGCACACGCGGTACGTGGGAATGGCAGAGCTGTCTGCGTAAGGTTCATCGTAGAGTGCAGCCAACTTATCGATGAGCTCGAAATCATCGGTATCAACTTGTTCCACTCGATGATTAGTGTGATAGCGTTTTGCGACCATTGCTGCGTATTCGGATTCATTAAATGCTGGGTCGCCGAAAGAGATAGAACAAGTATTAACTGGTTCGGTGGACAATTCAGCCATCATTGCTACTACAGCGCTGGAATCTACGCCACCGGAAAGGAAAGCGCCTAGTGGTACCTCTGAGGCCATACGAATTTTTACAGATTCGCGCAGTAGCGGTACAAGCTCTTCTTGCGCCTCGGCTTCCGTCATTGGCGCCAGAGGATGGAATGGTACGTCCCAATATTCTCGCGGTTGGGGCATTGGCTGCCCACGTTTCACGGTGAGGGTATGCGCAGGTGACAGCTTAAAGGCTTGCTGGTATATGGTGCGTGGTTCGGGAATATAGCCGTAGGCGAAATATTCCTCAATTGCGCGCGGATCAATGTCACGTCGCAACGCTGGGTGAGCGGTAAGGACTTTGAGTTCGGATCCAAAGATAAGTTGCCCGTCGTCAAGCAGTGCATAGTAGAGCGGCTTCACACCGAGGCGATCGCGTGCCAGAAAAAACGTCTCTTGATTGCGGTCCCATAATCCGAATGCGAACATGCCACGAAAGCGCTCGACGCAGGCTTCACCCCATTGCTCCCAAGCATGTACGATGACTTCAGTATCGCAACGGGTGCGGAAGGTATGTCCCAATGCTTGCAATTCAGGAATTAAATCGACGAAATTGTATATCTCACCATTGAACACCACCACTACGCTGCCGTCTTCATTGAACAAAGGCTGGTGACCGGAGGAAAGGTCTATGATCGAGAGCCGCTTGTGCGCCATTGCCATTCCTGGCTCTGCGTGCAAGCCGCTCTCATCTGGACCGCGATGATGCTGAGTCTGGTTCATGCGCTCGAGCAACGCCTGATCAATGGGACGTTTGGTTTGTGTATCAAATATACCGGCTATTCCACACATGATTTTGTTTTCAATTTGTTATGTTATTTGTCTTTAGTTAAATTATTCAGCACTGTGTCATATACGTTCAGGTATCCGCGTACCATGGCTGACATTGAAAAGTGTGCCTCAATTTTGACTCGCCCCGCCGCACCATGTGTGCGGGTACGAGCGCTATCTTGATAATACGTTAGCAATGCATGTGCCATCGCTGTCGGGTTGGTCGACGGCACCAGCGTGCCAGTAATGCCTTCGTCTACTAGTTCGCTGTTGCCGCCGACGGCGGTTGCAACTACCGGCAAACCACATGCCATCGCTTCCAGAATGGTGTTGGACACGCCTTCACCCAACGACGACAAGCAGAAGACATCGAATTGGCGCATCAAATCCGCTATGTCGTCACGGTTGCCCGGTAGCCAGGCGAGATGCTCGACATTGGCTTGCTTGAGCAAAGCCAGGCAAGACTTACGTGCCTCTCCTTCTCCTAAAATTACCAGCCGCGCGCGAGCGCAGATTTCAGGCCTAAGTTCGAGCATGTGCACAAAAGCACGCACCAAATTAGGATAGTCCTTTACCTCTGCCATGCGCCCCACGGCGCCGATCACAAAGCCGTCCGGCGGGCAAAACTCCGGCGGGCCGAAGTTGACTCTTGGCGTAATGAGTGGTGAGAATTTTACACTATCAACACCGTTGTAAATTTGAGTAGAGATTGCCGGATTTACACGCACGGTATTAATTAACCATTGTTCCAGATCTTTGCTCACTGGAATGTAATGCTTTACCAACGGTCGGATTGCTTGCCTCAGCAAATTGTATTTGCGATTCCTGCCCTGCAAGTCAAACATGTCACGCCCATGTTCACTATGTACTCTGTTGCTGATGCCAGCGGCAGTGGCAACCACTTGGCCTTCCAAGGCCGCGAGGTTGCGTGTATGCACAATGGCTGGTTTGAGTCGCCGCAACTCGCGAAACAATCGACCATACAGCCCTATATCATTGCCAGCGCGCTTGTTAAGCGCTACCAATTCGACGTGTTGATTCAGGCGTTTACGAAACTCGCTGTATCCGGTCAAGCATACGATGGCGTGCCGATAGCGTCCTGGTGGCATATGGTTGATCAAATTTACAATACCATTTTCCATGCCGCCCACGCCAAAATGATGAATAACATGCGCAATTAACGGTGGATTATTAGTGTGCATGTGTGCCGTGCTCTGCAACTTCATTGATACTGCTATTGATTGCCGGCAACATATCGTTGACAAAAGATTGCATAGACGATGCAGCTGTTTCCGGCGTACCCTCATAGGGCGCGGCAATAACAATTGCTGCACCATCGTCTTGCCGCCCAAATAGTTTGTCCTTTGCCAAAAGCAACTTTGCCAGATATGGGTTGGTAGTATATGTACCGTCCAAGCTATTCCAATTCCATATTAATAATCGGTTATTACCGGCGCGTAATAATGTTTGCAGGATTGTTTCATTCTTTCCGCTGAGAGAAATCTTACGCGGTCCTTCACCTACGTTGCTCCATAACGGATGTTTCTGCCGGATCATAAAGTTTTGGGAATTAATTAATTCTGCATCCTGGCGTTGAGTCCGGTAATACCCGAGGTATACGCCGATGATTTTATCTCCCTTGCGATAAGTATGCATGGCTTGTGCATGTGTACCAACGTAATGTGGCTGCCAATCTGTAAATGGCGTAGTTTGTAAATTCCAGCCTTGATGTGAATCAGGTAGCTTGATCACTAACCCATCTGTTTTGATTGGGCGATTGTTCAAATAAGCTGCGTAGGCAGGCCACAAGGCAGCAGTCAGAATGGTAACAATGCCCATCATGGCAAATCCTTGATTCGTAATAGTCCTCTGAGCCGTGTTATCGGCAATCATATTTCTTTGTGGCTGGAGATCGGATTGATCTTCTCGCCAGAAAGAGCCAATCCAGAATAGCAACGTCATAACGATTCCGAAAAAGACCCAGCCGTAGATGTAATGGTCAACTCCCAATGCTAATTTCATATTGCTTAAGTGGGCGATCATCACGATCATATAAGCGCGCATTCCATTGGCAAAAATGGGGACGATCAGTGACATTGCTGCAAAGATCAATCTGCGTTTATTACTGCGATAGGTAAGGTAGCCGTACAACGTGCCCAAAGTACAAGATGCGATCAGGTAGCGCAAACCACTACAACCTTCTACGACGGACCAGTGACCACTTGGTATTGTGAAAAACAATCCTTCACGGTAAACCGGAATATTAGTTATTTGTAGTGCGGTTACTACAAAATCGGCAGTGAAATCCATCAACGGGGGGATCAGAAATTCCCCAAAGGGAACGGCAAAAAACAGGAATCCGAGGGGAAATGTAATCGCACGAGTTACCCGCAGCCCCAACATAGTCCAGACTGTCACTGGCATCATTGCGACCAAACAAAACTGAGCGACAACCTGCACACTACCGGCATCGGCAAGCAGCCAGCCCAGGCCTAGCCCTGCCAGAACGAACAAGCCCCGGTAATCCGGGTATGGGGCTATCTCGGCAAGCGATTTACGCTTCAGCCATATAAGATAGGCGCTAATCGGCAAAATAAAGAAACCGTGAGTAAATGTCTCGGATCTTAGCCAGATAGCGACAGTGGATAATACGGTTTGCTGATAAATGGCGAGAATTGTAGCAATGGCCGCAAGCGTGAGGATCGCCATAAAACGCCATTGTGATTTTGGCTGCCCAATATGGTTGTCGATATTGGGAGTAGTTAACGCTTGTGGTGTTGTGCCAGTCATCGCTGCGAATCCTTGATAGTGACCAAGTGTGGTGTTTCTTGTGTTACCTGAGTCCTGGTGTCTGGCTTGCAGGATTCAGACACAGTTATAGGAGAATCAGTAAGCAATGTCCTGACATGGTCAAGGCTGCGTTCCCATTCGTAATCAGCCAGAATTCGGGCGCGGGCGGTTTCACCAGAATGTCCTGCTGCTTTGTTTGAGAGCATCGAGATAATAATACGGCTAAACTCCGGGCCATTGCTGGCGATATGCAGTTCTTTGCCTGATGTCGCTAAAATGCCTTCTGCTGCCTGGGGGGATGCAATAACCGTTTTCGCCATGGCCATGGCTTCCAATACTTTATTTTGTAAGCCTCTGGCGATGCGTAAAGGCGCCACAGAAAGTTTGGCGTAGGCGAGATAGGGTCTGACATCATCTACGGCACCCGTTACCACGACTCCAGATAGATGCGCCAGTTCCTGTACGGCTGCAGTTGGGCGAGATCCCACGATATAAAAGCGTGCATGCGGATGATTGGCAAGTACAGATGGGAAAATCTCCTGTGCGAACCAGTGCACAGCGTCTACATTTGGCCAGTAGTCCATGGCGCCAGTAAATACAATAGCTGCTATGTTTGCTTGGTACGGGTCTGAATATTCTCGGTTAGGCGAATAATAGTCACTATCCACACCATTATTGAAGAATCCAATTTTCTGAGCGCTTTCCGGTGCCAGTTGTTTAAAAAGATCAGCCTCAGCTTCTGAAACGAACAGCGATGCATCATACGTGCATGCCAATTGTCTCTCGTAACGGAGCAGTAAACGGCTTTCTCTTTGAAATAGCCAACTCATGGGCCATGGCTTCCTATTAGCGTATTGACGCCATTTGTCCGAATCTATGTCGACAAAATCGATGATGCAGCGCGTTTGTTGGATGCCGGTTATAAATTGCGCCATGGCAGAAGAGAATATTAGAACGCGCTTTATAGACTGTGTCTTGATTACATCTTTTACCCACTCCTGCAATCCAATATTTCGGTAATAATCCAGTGTAAGAGGGCGATTCATGGTTAATGCGCCCAAACTACGCAGGCGCGCCGTGCGGGGATTTAAAGAAGCGAAATAGGTTTCTTTACACAATTGCTTTACTGTATTTACGTATTGCCAATCATCTGGATCATCGACAAAGGTGCCGAGATGAACATGGTAGTGTTGTGCCAAGTATTTCAGCAAATGATATGAACGTATTTTGTCACCCTTGTTGGGCGGGTAAGGGATACGGTGGGTGAGATACAGCAAATGTTCCATCGGCCCTATCCCAGGTTTTTTACGATGTAGGGTCCAAGCCAGTTGACTACTGGTAGCGGCAATTTTTGCCAGGTCTTGATGAATAACTGGTATTTCGGGTTCAAAGGGTTGGTATCAGGCACAGCTTTTGCTCGAATCAATTGATATTCGTAATGTAGCGGTTGCGGCTCGAACCCCCAGTTTTTTTTGAAATCGAACGGCCCAGTACCGCGCTTGCTGCGTCCATAGTCAAAAATCTTAATGCCGCGTTCGCAAGCCCGCCGCATCAGTTCCCAGTATTTAAAATCATTGGCCGCAAAATTGCGAGCTTCCACGGTGTCACCAGCATAGTAGGGTAATACTTCGTCGCGGAAATAAAAGCTCATTACGCCACTTAAAATGAGTCCATCCTTAACTACGGACAGTATTTCGCAGTCTTTACCAAATATTTCTTTGAGTAATACAAAATAGCGCATGGGTAATGTGGGAGTGCCATGGCGGTGGACGTTATCAGCGAACACGGAAAAAAAGCGCTCCACACCTTCGTCGATTTCGCTAACGAGACCATTTTTAATGCCCTTTCTAACCATAGCCCTTTGTTTGCGAGGGATGGCGAGCATGTTTGCTTCTATATCCGGCTCAATAATCTTGCGAAAACAAACATAAAGATTCTTGCTTGGCCATTCCGTGTGGAAGGGCTGAATGTTGCGGTATTCTAAGAAGTCCACAGCTAGTTTTGCAGCCAAAGTCTGAGCTGCATCATCTAGCGCCATCCTCGCTTGCTCTGTACTTGCAATGATGCCGCCGTAAACGCAAAACGGAAGTGAAGATAAGGAATGTCCAAATAATATGCTGTTAATTTCTGCCAGCGGCAAAATGCCCTGAATTATTCCATTTTCTTCAGCCAGCAGAAAATGAGTGTGGTGTCCGAAGGCTCGTTCAATTACCTCTTTCCAGCCAGCACGATGAAAAAAAGTGGCTTCAGGACACGCATAAACAAATTCATCCCAGCGTACGGCGTCATTTGGTGTCATCACGCGTACCTGCAGCGCAGGTATGACTGTTGAAACGTCCATCATGCGCCTGCATTCATAAATATGTGATCCATGCGGCCCCAGTTAAAATCCCGCAGCAAAGATTGTAAGCGGGATGCCATACGTTTCAGATTGATGTAATGGCGAAAGCGTGTTTTCGTCGAGATGTTATTTTGACGTGGTTGGTCTGGATCAAGCTCCCACGGGTGAAAATAAAAAATACAGGGTTTTTCGTCTTGCTGGTTGACACGTCGTATGAGCCAGCGCGATGCTTGATAGGGTAGTAATCTGAAATAGCCTCCGCCTGCTGCGGGTAAGTTTCGGCCCATGAATACTGCAGTGGTGGGGGGGAGTTCCAGCATGCCTTCCTTTCCGCGTGGATAGTGGGCAAAACGAGGTGCCTCGGGCATACCGTAATGGTCGTGTCGTATCGGATAAATGCTGGAGCTATATTGATAGCCAGCTTCCTGTAGTGAGTCAAGTGCCCATAGATTATCAGTGCCTATGGAAAAACTCGGTGCACGATAGCCAATGACCTGGCTACCTGAGATGTCTTCTAATATTTTTTTTGCTCGTGAAATATCTTCGTTAAATTCGTCGCGGCTTAGCTCGCTTACGCGTTGATGACCGTAACCATGACTGGCAAGCTCGTGTCCATTATCTACAATGCGACGCACGATTGCAGGGTAGCGTTCAGCGATCCAGCCTAAAGTGAAGAAGGTTGCCTGCGCATTTCCTTCGTCTAGCAAGGCTAGTGCGATATCTATATTGCGTTCCACTCGGCACGGCAGACTTTCCCATTGCTCTCGCGGGATGGTGGAGGCGAAAGCTGAAACCTGGAAGTAATCTTCCACGTCGATAGTCATCGCATTACGCATCAGCGCTTTGGCCATCATGTTTTTCCCTGTAAAAATTCATATTTGCGCACATTTGTTGCGCAGACTGCTTGCTTAAATCGTTTCATCTTCATCTATGAGCATTGCAAAAAAAGTGTCTTTCTTACTGGTCGTGATTAGAATTGCTGACGAACTTTGTCTAGCCAACAGGCTGCACATTAGTATGCTCGCAAGCTTCCCGCGTTTTTTGGGCACTCAGTATTCGTAGAGGCGACAATATTTATTTGTTGGGATAGCCGTTTTTAAGCCAATCTAAAACTTCCGCTGCAATACGTGTTGAGGCCTGTCCATCCCAGAGTTCAGGGGTTCTGCCTGCTTTCCCGCCGGTAAGCATGACTTCGTCAAATATTGTTAGTATCTTTGCTGAGTCTAATCCGGCAATCGTGTTGGTTCCCTCATCCACTGTGATCGGTCTTTCTGTGTTATCTCTGAGTGTAATGCAGGGAACACCAAGAGCAGTGGTTTCTTCCTGAATACCGCCTGAGTCAGTCAATACAACTCGTGCATCCTTCATAAGCCCCAGCATTTCCAAATAACCCATTGGCGGCAGTTGCAATACTGTCGGAACATCCAATATTTTATTCAATCCAAACTTTTGAATCATGTCACGAGTGCGTGGGTGCATCGGAAAAATAATTGGTAATTGAGCACTAATTTTGATGGCTATTTCAAGCAATGAACGCAGCGTGTCGGGATCATCAACATTGGAAGGCCGGTGTGCGGTTAGGACCCCATATCCGTCATGGCCGGTAAGAAATTTTTCACTGTCAGAATTTTTCAGAATTTTAGATACTGGTACTGCTTTTTTCAGGTTGTGATGCAAGGTATCAATCATGACATTGCCGACAAATCGAATGCGATGTTTGGATATTCCCTCACGCAAGAGATTTTCGCGACCACTGCGCTCAGTGATAAAAAGGAGCTCAGATATCTGGTCGGTCAATACCCGGTTGATTTCTTCTGGCATAGCACGGTCGAAACTACGCAGACCAGCCTCAACGTGAATTACGGGAATACCCTTTTTTACTGCTACAAGCGCGCAGGCTAGGGTGGAATTCACATCGCCGACTACTAGCACTGCGGAAGGGTTCTTTGTGTCCAGAACTGATTCGAAGCGGAGCATCACATTGGCGGTTTGTGTTGTGTGGCTGCCGGAGCCAACATCTAAATTTATATCGGGCTGTGGTATACCAAGCGCTTCGAAATACTGGTGGTTCATGGCTACGTCATAATGTTGCCCAGTGTGAACCAAACATACATTGATTTCAGGTCCAAGAGCAGCAAAGGCTTCGATAATAGGAGCCATTTTCATAAAGTTAGGGCGCGCGCCTACAACACATAGAATGCTGTAAGGTGTAGGAGCAGATGATTTATTGATTTCCATAATTTATGATATTGATAATATTATTTTTAATAAATTTGCGCGGGGTACCGCACGCTGTTGCACCCTTAGCTATGCTGGCTTGACACGTGGTCTAAAAATGCACGTTGCGACATCGCCCGTTGCTCTACTATTATATTTTTTAAAGTGATCGCATTGATTCTATAGGCTTGGTGTATATGGGCTTTCTGATTAAGAATTCTCAAAATTCGTTAATGCGGAGTCGACCTAGTTGACGTCTCTATGCTATGGTTAACCTGTATATCGTATTGCAGTTTGACTACTCCTGATATTGCAAGTGATCTGCCACTGGCCGCTAATTTTGGATTATGTTCTACTGAATCAGAATCTATATGCTATTCCAACCTCTTTGAGCTAAGAAAAGCGCAAGGTGCTGGCATACTTGCCATTGCTTTCACTGCAGTTTTTTAGCCAGCTTTTTATTTCATTTTCGTTGACCTTGCTCTGCAATATTTTGTGCGGATTTAATTCTTGACTTCAGCTAATTTGTGATTTGCACCTTATACAATTTCGCAATAGTTGCACGCGCAGGTAAATTAATTCCCCATTGAGCAATCAATGATGCTTACGTGGTTTGTTACTTGTTAAGGTCATTGATGTTTGAATCGGGACGAGCAAGAATCCGTTTAACCAGGTCCAGAACGGATATGACTGAACTTTCCATCTTAAAAAGCCTGCCGTCCATACTTTCCAAACTCCCCTGAGTATCATCTTCCTGCCTCGTTTGTAGGGTGTCAGATACATTTTGTGATGCGGCTTCCGATTCAGGGAGAGCAAACTCCTTTTGAATATCGCTAATTACCTCCGCCACATCGGAGCTTCCGAAATGATGACGTTCTTCGAGATAGCCCATTAGAAAAAGTCGATCGCAAAGTGTATTTATTTTGCGCGGGATGCCGCCAGTAAAATTATAAATTTCTAAAAAAGCATCTTCGTTCAAAGAAGGGTCTCCATTCCAGCCAACGGTATTCAATCGATGCTCGATATAGCCTTTTGTTTCCAATAAATTTAGTGGCCCCAAGTGGTAGGTTGCAATTACCCTCTGTTGCAATTGTTGCATGTCGTGACTAAGAAGGGTTCTCCTGAATTCCGGCTGACCTAGCAGGAAAATTTGAAGCAATGATTTGTCAGCAGTTTGAAAATTGGACAGCATTCTTAATTCTTCCACTGCTTGGGGTGAAAGATTCTGTGCTTCATCAACTATCAGTAATGCGCGTTTTCCTTTTTGATCACATTGCCGAAGAAACTGCTCAAGCCTGGTCAGCAGGGTGGCTTTAGAGCCATCTTCGTTGGGGAGCCCAAATGCTGCGACTACCATTTTTAATGTATCTTCTGCATTAAGGTTGGTGTTTACGATTTGTGCAGCTAGAATTTTTTCCGATTCAAGCTTGCAGAAAAGACCACGCACTAAGGTGGTTTTGCCTGCGCCTATTTCACCGGTTATGACGATGAAGCCTTCACCTTGAGAAAGGCCATATTCCAAGTAGGCCATAGCGCGTTTATGACCGCTGCTGCCAAAAAAGAACTGTGGATCAGGCTTTAGTTGAAAGGGCTTGGCACTCAGTCCGTAGTAAGATTGATACATATATTTGGTTGCTCCAGCTAGAAACTCATTGTCAGAGATGCGATGAGGGCATTTTCGCGATAATCACTGCCAATTTGGTTAGAGGTTCGCTCAATATGTCGTAAGTTTACTGCTCCATTAAGTTTGGGCTGTATTTGTCTTGTCAGACCGACTGTGAAGTTTTTTGTATCATCTTCTCTGCCCGTAGCGAGGATACTTGATCTAATGAACCTGCCGCCGACATTGGCGGTGGTTCGTGGACCAATTTTCCAATTCCAACTAACATTGCCGCCAATTTGCTTTATGCTTCCGTTAAGTCCAATACTGTTTGTCCCAATAAGTGCAGCATCATTTGCATCTCCAGCTGTTTGTGGTTCGCGTAACATATGGAAAATGCTAAATATGAGCGTATTTCTTGCGCCACTTAAAGCAACGCTTGCCTGCAAGCGCTTTTGCAGAAAAAATTGATTTGTAAAGAAATTGATTGGGTCAAAAATGGAGGCTTCCAGTCCATTGTCTCTAATAAAGGTATCTACTGTTTGCTGACGCATTAATGGGTCAGGGATGTTGGAAGTCCATAGTTGGTTCAGGAAACTTGCCGTATCGGTCGTGGGGGGGATAAAAAATTGATCGCGGGTTGTGGTGATATTCTGGTTGTAGTTTAGGCTCCAAGCTGATCTGCGAGTGCGATGGCTGGCAGCGAGTGTGTACGTAGTGCCAAAAAAAGCTTTACCAGTATTGGCAGTGATATTAGTTCTCGCAGTTGGTGCCCAAACAAAACCAGCTGTCCAAAAAGACCCAGCCGATAATCCGGTTGTTGATGTATAGCTGTATTTTTGATATCCACTGGTGCCGGTCAAGCTGAATTTGGATGAAATCCGGTAACTAAGATTGCCAGTATATCGCTCATTTTCTATGGATCTGTCACGACTGTCCAATTTTCGTTTATTATAATTCAAGCCCCATCCTACTTCTCTGAAGGAAGAGCCACTGGTTAAGCTAAATAAAATGGCGTCTGATTGCGTCCCAGCTTGCCCCGCAGCACCTGTGGATATTTCATTATGTGTGTAGCGCGCTTCAGTTGAAGCAAAATTCGAGAGGTTGTGACGAATATAAGGACTAATGCTATAGGTTTTTACATTGGTTCGGTTGCCCGTAATATTTTCATTAGTGTCTGGGAGTGGGCCAAGGAGAGAAATGTTTCGCTGACTGATGTTTGCGGTACTATCAAGGAAAAAAAAGTTTTTAATTAGCTCTGCGTTTGCTGTTGCATTTAACTGTTGAGCAGTCCTGTTCCGATTGCTCATCTTGGCGTAAAAAAGATTCTGCATTATATAGTTGATATTGACTTTCAAGCGTGGTCCGTCTCCAGTCAATGATACTCCAGGATTAACTTGGGTGATGAAGTCGCTTTTCTCGTTTCCTTGTGTATCCAGCGTCACATTGTCGGTATAAGTTTCTACTAGTCTTAGTTGAGGCGTTAATTTCCAGTCAGCAGCGGTGGAGTAGGCAGGGCATATCAGTAAGATTATAGTAACTATTTTGACTGTCTTATGGAAAACAAGGCGAAATCCATTATTTCCAGCCACCTTAGTCATAGTAGCCGTAACCGTAATTGGATCCGCCGGCGAATGCCTTCGATTTATTGTAGACTAAGTTAATGTGAGGGTTTGTTTCGATCTGACGAAGCGCCTCTTTAACAGCATGCTGAGTAGTGACTTCGGCTTCTACCACCATGACAATCTGGCCCATCTGACTTGCCAGGACACGTGCCTCAGTTGTAGGCAGCAAGGGTGGGGAATCAAATATCACAATGCGATCTGGATATCGGTTTGCAATCTCATTTAACAGACTGCTCATGGCTTGGCTTGTCAATAGTTCAGTAGCGTGTCTGTGACTTGTTCCTGCGGGTAGAATTCTAAGAGTATCAACATTGGTTTTAAACATGGCGTCTGCTAAGTCGAGTTTTTCGTCGAGAAGAATATCCATTAAACCGACAGCTGACTTCAATCCTAGTGTGCGGAGTACCGATGGCCGAGCTACATCCGCATCTATTAGCAAAACTGTGTGATCCATCTCTGTGGCAATGCTCATTGCCAAATTAATGGCGCAGAATGTTTTCCCCTCTTGAGGTAATGCACTGGTTACCATGATTAAATTTCCATGGTGTATCGCTCCGGCGCCTTTAATGAAAGCATTTTGAATTAATGAGCGTTTTATTCCTCTAAACTCTTGAGCGGCTAAAGTTTTCCCTTGGTCCGGAGTAATCATGCCTAATTGGTGTAAGTTGGCAAGGTTTATTTCGACTTGTGCAATTGTTTTTCTATCTGAGTTACGGGCACGGTGATCATTAATTATTTTTGAATTTTGTTCACTAGGACTTTTTAACGGTATCTTTGATAGGGGCGTTAGATCGCCTTTGGTCTGCTCAAATCTGTTTGCTGCTTTTTCAATAATGCTCACATGATCTCCCAACAGTATTTTGTCTGGCTGTTTTTATGTTCTTCAATTTGGTCGTTTTGAATTAAATAAATTTCTGTCCGTAATTAGCTAGACCATAATTGTTGTTTTAGGTTATGAAGAGGCGCCTTTAATATCATAATTTAAGGTATAAAATTATCATTACCACGCTATACAGGGCAACCAGTAGCGTAATAGCGAGCCCGAAAGCATAAAGACTCCTTTTGTGCTTTGTCTTTTCATGGGGAGTCCAATTCATAGTCACGGTACCCAGTATCGGTAAACCAATTGTTTCCCGTAGGCTATTCTGACTCATAAAAGTAGGTCTAATTTGGCTCATTAAGAGCGCAACCCCTATTCCGCCCAGTAGCGCACCCAGAAAAACCATACTGAATAACATTAACCGGTTCGGTCCTGAGGGCGCAAGTGGAACCGTAGGTGGGTCTATGACCTTGAACGTCAGCATATCTGAAGTGGCACTCAATTCTCCTGATAATTTTGCTGACTCTCGGCGTCCTATGAGGTTTTCATAATTATTTTTATTGATATGATAATCACGGTTGAGTTGAGCAAACTCTTCTGCCACTTGAGGCTTCGCAATAGTCAATGCAGTTAATTGAGCTGCGCGAGAAGAGTACTCGTCTACTCGAGCTTTCATTGCGGCGACCCTGGCTTCTGCCTCTGATAAAGAAAAATTGAGTTGTTGCAGCATTGGGCTGTAATTCCGACCTCGATCTCGATCTCGATCTCGAGTAGTGGCAGGTTTTTGAAGTTTGGCCTCCTCCAGCTTACGCTCTTCAAGTTGTGCAATTAGACGTTTAATTGAAATAACATCCGGGTGGCGTTCTGTAAAGCGCAGACGTAAGGCATCCATGTCATTAACTAACGCTTGGATCCGAGCATCAATTGCTGGGTTAACGATAGTTGATGGAGCTTGTTCTGTATCCAGATCTTCATAAGGAGCGTAATCTTCAATTTGATTTTTTATAGCGTTGCGCGCTTGTTCTGCTTCACGTAGTCCCAATTTTGCTTCGTTGAGGCTGTCCGAAACAGCTTGTAATTGTGTGCCAAAATCACCATCCCGGGGCAATAGACCACGATTCTTTATTTTGAAGTCCGTGACAGCCTTTTCCGCAAGAATCAATCTATCCTCATAATTTTTGATTTGCTCATTGATGAATTTAATTGCTTTTTCGGAGTCTTGCTTCTGATTTCCAAAGCTGCCTTCAACAAAGATGGTTAAAAAGGATTGGACCACATCCTTCGCAATTGTTGGATTTTGGTCGTTATAAGAAAAAACATAGAGATCGGCGCCATTGCTTGCGTTGATACTTATTCGGCTCTTCATGTCACTGACTAGCCGCTCATGATCTTTGGCATCTGTTGCCTTGAGATCTAAATCAACCATTCGTAATACTCGCTCTATGTTTGGACGACTTAGAAGAGTACGGCTCATGATTGAAACCTGCTGATCCATGTTGGGAACAGTTGTCATACCTGCCAGCAGTGGCTTTAAGATAGTTCTGGTATCCACGAAAACTCTCGCGGAAGACTGATAGTTGTTAGGTAAGGAATATACCTTGTAACCTCCCGCTAAAACAACGATCCATGCAATAACCACCGCATACCACCGGTATTTCCATATGCCCTTTAAGTAGGAAAGTATCAGGGATATTAATTCCTCCATTTTGCTAATTTCTCCATAATGGTGTGGTATCAGTTTTTAATTTAACAGCATTTCGTGATTGCATAACGAAATGCTTATTTTGTTATGGAATGTATTGAATAGTTTTATGTGTGACGCTTTCTCACTCAAACTACGTCTGTACACTTAGGAAGATAATATCAATCAGAAAAAACTTTCAGGTATTACTAATACATCCCCTGGACGCATTGGAATGTTGGTTGAGAGATCGGCATCTTGAATGAGATCCTCTAACCGGACAGCAATATGCTGCAACTTTCCATCGATTTTGCGGATAACGCTGGCTTTGTTGCCTGCGGCATAATCTGTTACGCCACCTACAGCAATCAAGACATCCATTAGTGACATACCATTCTTATAACTAAGAGCTTGGGGGGTAGCAGCTTCTCCTATAACACGAATTTGCTCAGTATATGGTCCAACAAAGTTAGTCACAATAACCGTGACAATTGGATCTTGAATGTATATAGCCAGTGCTTTTTCAATGTCACGGGCCAAATGTGTTGACGTTTTTCCCATGGCAGGCAGGTCTTCTACCAAAGGGGTCGTGATTTTGCCATCTGGGCGAACGGGAACTGACATGGAGACTTCTGGATTGTGCCAAACTATAATATTAATGGCGTCGCCTGGGCCAATCAGGTAGTCATGTGAGGGGGGTTCGTCTGATGGAGAAAGAGTTATACGTGGGGTGTTGGCACAACCCCCGAGTGCGAAGATCGAAAGTGCTACAGTAAAAAAAGCTAGCATTTTCAGAGTATTGTTATATGAGGTGTTCATCTGAGCTTCCTTAGGTTTTCGATTTTTGTGATGATGGCAGGTTTGCTACGCGCATAACTATCGCCTTTCATGTTGATAAGATGAGGCCGTATTTTGTTGCTAAACTTTCAATTATTAAGTTAATTGAGTTTTTACTAGGCTAATGATTGGTCATCGGATAAAACATGAAAAGCTTTAGTGTAAGTCTGACTGATTAGCTTTGCTAGTCTAGGATTTTGACCTCTTTAATCTATGAGAGAGGGTATCAAAAAGCGGTATCGTGCAGGACAAACATACTGTTAAGTTGCCTTCAATTCTATGCTATGTAAATTTGTAATCCATTCAGCATCTCTTACCCTCAAAAGAAATAAGGGCTTGCCACTTGTTGCTTTTAATTCGAAGAGGCTACTAATTCTTGCTTCAACCATGAGTCAATTAACTTGTTATTTATAATAACATAACCTTGATGTAAGGATTTGATTAAAGTTATATCCAAGTGTTGGCTACTACAATAAATGCGCCGGAATTTGGTGTGATTTCAATGTCGCAAAGATTGAAAAAATGAGCCCGACAGTCCCTTTTGTTCGCTTGACGGATGCTTGCAGCGTCAGCTAAGTTGCTTGTTGTGCTAATAGTTCAGATAGCAATTTCAGGTCGTCTTGAAAAATGAAAGGAATCGGTTGCGGTGACCTTTGACCAATGCGCCACCCAGCGCGTTAGCGTGGCAACAACTGCCGTTTATACCTCGCTGAGTGTAGCATTCGATCTAACACCAGTGACAAGGTGATGCCGCTCAAGCCTTCTCCGCGCGGGGGCTCAGATGGTTAGCTGTTATGTAAGCTGATATCGCCTGCGTCAACCGACTCATGCCGCGCTTAAGCCCTGTTTGCAACCAGTTTTGAGATATGGGACGGATTTTTGATCTGAGCGCCTTTGTCGTAATAGCACAAATTTAATGCGGCGACATTCTGTCCAAGGAAACGGCCCAACAAATTAATCGACAGCAAATTGAGCATATCAGTGTATTTATCACTGTTTTTTGGATAACGGTCTATTGTTATATTGCAAAATCGTCAAGTGGGGAAGTCAGGGATGCCACTTGGGGTGAAAGCACGCAAAATCACCCCTCGATCAGCTCAATTATCGCTACGATTATTTAAGTCCGACCGGTTGCTTGTGTTTGAAAGGATTGCTGTCGTTTAGCTCATCCACATACTGGGTGATGTTTCCTGTCTCACGCTTTAAGTAATCTTCCACTGCTTGTGAGAATTGCGGATGCGCCAGCCAATGTGCTGACCAAGTTGTTACGGGAAGAAAACCTCTGGCAAGTTTATGCTCTCCTTGGGCACCGCCTTCGAAGATAGTGATCTTATGTTCAATGCAAAATTCAATTGCTTGGTAATAGCAAGCTTCGAAGTGCAGTCCAGGATGATACTCCAACGTACCCCATGAGCGACCGTAAAGAACATCTGTGTTAAAAAAATTGAGTGCACTGGCAATTTGTTTACCGTTGCGCAATGCAATGATCAGTAGAATATTTTCCGGCATAGCCGTGCCGATATTTTTAAAAAAATTAAAATTTAAGGACGGCGGGGAATTGTACTGACTATGGGTACGGGTATAACACTGGTAGAAAAAATTCCACTGTGCTTCTGAGATTTCATTGCCGCGAATACGATTGAAGCTAATATTGGCTTCTTTCACCTTGCGCCGCTCATGCTTAATTTTTTTGCGTTTTTCTTGACGCAGGCTGGTCAGATAATCATCGAAAGTGGCATATCCAGGGTTCTGCCAATGAAACTGTACACCGCGACGCAACATCATTCCTTCCTGTTGCATTTCAAGAGCCTGATTTTCGTCAGGAAACAGGCAATGCAGGGAGGATACGCCAGACTCCTGCGCCATTTGCAGAGCATAGCGAATTAGTTGTGTTCGAATTTCAGGGGCTGTCGCCAACAGTCGTGTTCCGGTGATAGGCGTAAAAGGAATAGCACACAATAATTTGGGGTAATAATTTAGCCCATGTTGCTGGTAAGCGTCGGCCCATGCCCAATCGAAAACGAATTCGCCGAAGGAGTGATATTTTCGATAAATCGGCATGGCACCAGCAAGAATATTGTCTTGCCAGACTGTTAGAAATTGCACTTCCCATCCAGTACGCGCGGATGCACAGCCACTTTCTTGCAGTGCCCGTAAGAAGGCATAGGAAAGAAATGGATTATTTCCCGCGAGGGCGTTCCATTGCGTCTCAGCAATATCTGCTATGGATTCGATTATTTTAATGCTCATGCTGCTGTATGGGTGGTGGAGTGCGTTGCCATACCAGAATTCGGTTGTTGCTGGGCATGGTTACATCTTCGAGTAGGAAAAGGCCATGCGTTTCGGCGAGCCGATTAATATTTTCAAAATCCCGTACACCGCTGTCCCTGTCGCGTGATTTAAGCCATGTATCGAACCGTGCATTGCTTTCAGAGGTAAATTTCCCCTCATAGTTAAAGGGGCCGTACAGACACAGAATACCCCCTGCACTTAAAATACGTGCTACTCCTGCAAACATTAGTTCAACTTCCGGCCACGATATGATATGCACCGTGTTGGCATTAAACACAGCATCTACTACTTCGATAGGCCATTGGCTATCATTAACATTTATGACCACAGGTGGAAGTACGTTAGGTAACTTAGCCTCGTCCAGCCAGGTCAAAATGCCCGCATGATTTTGCAATAAGTCACTGGTTTGCCAAGTAAGGTGAGAGAGCGCACGTCCGAAATAAACGGCATGCTGGCCGGTTCCACTTGCTATTTCCAATACATGCTTTTGCTTGACAAATATTTTTTGTAAAACTTTAAGTATAGGAACCTGATTTTGTTCGCATGATTCTGAGTAGGGTTTCATAGGAGATAGACATCATTACATATTGGATTTGATGTTATAGGTTTAACCTATTATTTTTTTTAATATAGATAATCGCAGATGTGTTGATAAATAACTAGCGATTCGAACTTAAATTTAATTCAGCAAGATGCTTGTAAGGCTTGCTTTTCTTGGCTACTTACTTCAACGTCCTAACGCGTTGCTCGTGGGCCAGTCAGATCATCAGTGGTGTAGTACTTGGTATTTTTGTTGCACTGATAAATAACTCGTAATAGATAAACACAAAGCCTATTGCACCGCTTATGCTCAAGGCGAGAATCTTTTTCCCATGGCATGCTGTCCCGTGATGTGAGCCAAGTGGGCGGATCTATCCAGCATTCTTTCTACCTACGCACTCGGATGAAAGCGCTAGCACAGCAGCACACTATCGGCCCAATGTGCTCAAATATCTCACTGCTTGTCGTACAATCTTTCTGTTGATGCGACGCCAGTTCCAGTTTCTTTGATTTAGTTGTGGGTAAGGATGATTCTCCAATCTGATTGTATGCGTCATTTTAAGACGAACGACGCTAGTAGCAAACTGACGCCGCTTTAGTTGGACTGTTTTGGCATAACAGCTCATGGCTGATCGCAAAGATCTGGGCAGCAAATTAACCGGCGCCACTCAAAATGACAATGATTAAAACTTTATGTGAATATACTGTAATGATTGAACGTCATTGGATAGAATTTCAGCCTATTGCAAACCGGAGAATAAAGTCTCATTAGGCTTTGCGGAATTCAATAATCAAACTGGAGTCATCTATACCGTGCATACGGCCTGCACGATTATGTATATCTGCGACTAAAAGCTCACGTCTATGCACTCGAGGCTCTAAAAATATCAAATTTACCCAATCGATTACGCGAATAGAAAATAAAGGCCAGCTTTAAGCCGGCCTTTATTTCTTTGAGGAAATGATCATTCATTGCTACTGAACGTATTTTATTACCTCCCCATGGGGTAATACTCTTGTTGGTACATCCCTGGATTTCCCAATTGATTGAACGGTCCATTAGGTCCAGACTGAACGATGTTGGTTTGGTTAGAAACATGCTTGTAATGATAGTGTGCAGGCGGTTGTGTCTGAATCTCAAATGCTGTTCCAGATGGCTGAACACGGCCATCCGCGCCTGCAAGCTGGTTACCTCTGCCGCCAGATGGCCCATAGGATACCCCTGTGTTGGTGTATATACCAGAGGCAGTAATACCGGTCATGTTACCAGCATGCGCCAAGGTAGCACCTAATGCAAAACAAGACATAATTGTGATATTTATAAGACTCTTTTTCATGAAAAGCTCCTAAATATAAAGTTGGAAGGATGGTTATATAGGATCAAGGTTGACTTGACTAGCGTATAGTACCAGTTAACCGGATGGTGTAAATAGTTTTATGTGATCTGAGCAATTTGAGCGGTCTCAATTTTCCTTTGAGTCATCATCCAAATGAGTCAGCTTGTAGAACTGATTTAAAAGTGTGGAATTTAGTCCATGTTTTAGCTTTTTTTACACAGAGAGGTTGACGTTTTCCCCTCCGTCAATTCTTAGACAAGGCTTTTCCCTCCGGCTTGCACAAATTGGTGTCGAGTATTCCTTTTTCAGCCTACTAATCTGAAGCACAAAGAGACCGCATCAGCGACGTATCTGTCCTAGGCAGTTGGCCTTGAAGTACCCCAGCGCGCTCATTTGTTTGAGCCGAGCTTAATTGGAAATAATGCTCGAAGCAAAATCTATTGTCGTTACATTTATGGGTCTGCTCCAAAGCGCTACGACGGCGGTTAT
Source organism: Candidatus Nitrotoga sp. M5 (assembly GCF_927904885.1). Lineage (GTDB taxonomy): Bacteria > Pseudomonadota > Gammaproteobacteria > Burkholderiales > Gallionellaceae > Nitrotoga. The sequence goes on along the minus strand of NZ_CAKMNW010000007.1, from coordinate 2,295 downwards.
AGCCGCGATACCAACTCGGAATATACAGGATGTTGGCGTACCTTCAAGTGCCGGCGGATCTCATGTAGGGGCCTAGTTTTTTTGACCCGTGTAATCCTCGGCTTGCCTATCGCTGGCCACTGTTTAGAGTCTTTCAGTTGATGCTAGACAATCTGGCATGGTGAAACAAGCCCGCTGCGCTTTTCCTCTCCACAGAGCTGGCCGCGACTTTGATACTTAATTTCAATTGCAAGGTTTAAACTACCGACTTTAGCCAGTCAGCTTTAGTCTTGCAAATTTAGCATGTGAGGAACAACTACATCACGTTTTGCCCTGCTGGTTTTGCGCGTTTATCCGAACGTGCAAGAGGACTTTAGTCCTCTGCGCCGGCCACGCTAACACACCTACTTTAGTAGGTGGTAGTTAAGTATGTGATTTTCAATCAGTACAATTTATCTCATAGTAACGCTGTGATACAGGTACGTATTTCGATACTTGTCTACAGCGTTCATCATGCTGCTCATTATGAAATGAAGTTTGATCGTTGCTATTAGATGAGATGTTTGCAACTATCCAGTCTGGTGCTAGCCAGGATAGAAAAAGGGTTAAGCATTTCTGCCTAACCCTTTGATTTACTGGTGCGCCAGAAGAGATAAATCTGGGCACTGGCAATTGATCATTCTGCTTGAATAAATTTTGCTTTTTTAGTTTTGGCAGTTGCAATTTTTACCTTATTTTCTTCTTCAACACCCTTACGGGAGACAGTATAGTGAAAATCATTCAACAACTTTTCTACCTTTTCCTTTCCGCCTTCATTTAGGTCTTTCATCAACTGGGCTTCTGATTTTTTTGCAATAGTAAGAATCAGATGAGCCAATTCTATAGCAGCTACCGTTGGTATTGTCATATATTGCCTTGCTATTCGTTTTTCGAGATTGATTGCACTTCTCGTTTCAATAATGGTATGGAATAACAATTTTGTAACCGGAAATCCAAAAGTAATTTGTGATAACCCATCAACGTAAAGATCATCGGCAGTTAAACGGCCTTTTAATACAAATTGTTCATTTGTTATTGTGTCGAAGTCATTTTCCTCTGTCATATCAATCCTTAATTTTTAAATTTTCTCACATATAACACGACTCAATTAAATGCTGAGAGCTTTCACTAAAAATGTTCTTGCTTTCGTATAGAGCAACACTTTTGCTCTCATTTAGGACAATGTGCGCACCATTTTTATTCTCAGTATAAAAATGTACCAATGGCGCTTCATCTTCATAAGATAAAGCCTCAAAATTTTTAGGGTGTGTATCCCAAGTATCTGGCATAAATCTAGAAAATGGCATGAATCGAACCAAAATAGCCGTATCAAACACCTTACTTAACGCCAATAAAGATCGCATTGAATAACGACCGTATGATGGATCTTCAAGTCTTGATACGGTTGTCTGCGTCGTTCCCAGTTTTTCAGCAAGTTGTCTCTGTGATAAGCCACGTTGTTGCCGAATTATACGAATTTGGTGAGCCAAACTATTAACTAGTTCCGCCTCAACATAAGCGGCCCTTGCTTTAGGATTCTTCAGAGCAAGGAAACTTTTCTCCATCGATTTGGAGAGGTGAATTACTAGCTGTTCCTTTTTTAAGGAAATCTCGGCGTTTGCTGGCTGTTTCAATGGCTTCAGCTGGGTCATATATATCCTGTTTATGAGTTGCCCAAATTAATATGGTAAAGTCGTTACTCAAGAGGCCAAAAAAGCCTATTGGCCTCTGCTGAACGCCATTGGCTTCAAATCTTATCTCGTAGATATCGGTCGCTCCTTTTAGTTTTCTAGCGTGAGGTCGATTCCAGTCACGCTTAAAAGTATTCGATAAATACCTAACTCTTGTTTTAAATTTTTGAATTACAACTTCATCTATTTCGTCGATCTGTTTTTGTAATGCAGTACTACCCGTAGGGGAAATATAGACCATAAATTTCCATCCCAATTTATCGCAATTTTGCGATAAATTTTCTTCTACCGCAACCGTTTTGTTTTGGGTTGCAATCTTTTTATTATTTTTTTTCACATTGCATACTCCCATTACCTCCCCGTTCAAGTAACACGGGGGGCTACAAATACATTAACCCCAAATCCTACCAGCAAAATCCCATATGTCGAAATTTGTAGTCAGTTGAGTTGGCGTGAGACGTCCGCGCCAGCGAAGGCTCGCGCCAACTCAATTGCTATAGAAAAGTGTTTAGACTTTTATTGCTTGACAATGTAAAGCTTTACATCGTAAAGTATCGGCAATTATTTCAATCAGGGTTTTACGTGA